>NZ_QRCB01000024.1 GCF_009833095.1 Nitrosomonas sp. JL21 | reverse complement strand
AGGAAATTTCCAGACAGGTCACTACGACGAGGATTGTTTGTCTTGCAGGCGGGTTTTAGATTGTTCGGGCTGATGCCGAACCGGCGGGAATAGCCCTAAACAGAGCGATTATTTGTTATGGGTTTTTATGTTGGCCAGATTTCAAAATAACTTGTAAGTCATTGATTTTATTGAAGTTATGGCGGAGAGAGAGGGATTCGAACCCTCGATAAGCTTTTTGAGCCTATACTCCCTTAGCAGGGGAGCGCCTTCGACCACTCGGCCATCTCTCCGGTGTTGATTCACAGAAGCAGTGAGATTCTATTCGAAAAAGTGATTGGTGTGTACAGTAAATCCAATCAGAGCGTTTGTTCCAGATCAAATGCCTTATGAAGTACTCTGACCGCTAATTCCATATATTTCTCATCAACGACAACGGATATTTTAATTTCTGATGTGGCGATCATCTGGATATTGATGCCTTCTTCTGCGAGTACCCGGAACATTTTGCTCGCGATACCGGCATGTGAGCGCATGCCTACACCCACTACCGAAACTTTGGCGATTCTATCACCTCCGAGCACATCGCGTGCACCTATGTGCGGTTGAATTTTTTCTCTCAGAATATTCATTGTGTTTTTGAATTCGTTGCGATGAACCGTGAACGAAAAATCGGTCAATCCATCATGACCCACATTCTGAATGATCATGTCAACATCGATATTGGCATCTGCCACAGGCCCTAGGATTTGATAAGCAATGCCAGGATGATCAGGAACACCCAACACAGTAATTTTCGCTTCATCACGATTGAATGCGATACCTGAAATGACTGCTTGCTCCATATTCTCATCTTCCTCAAAAGTAATCAGGGTGCCTTGCCCTTCTTCCTCAAAGCTGGATAAAACTCTCAGCTTTACTTTATATTTTCCGGCAAATTCAACAGATCGCAGCTGCAGGACCTTTGAACCCAGGCTTGCCATTTCAAGCATTTCTTCAAAGGTGATGGTATTCAGTCGTCTGGCTTCGGCAACTACACGAGGATCTGTGGTGTAAATACCATCAACATCGGTATAAATTTGACATTCATCGGCTTTTAAAGCCGCTGCCAAGGCAACGCCAGTGGTATCAGAACCGCCCCGTCCCAGCGTAGTGATATTGCCTTTCTCATCGACGCCTTGAAAACCAGCTACTACGATGACATAACCTGCGTCCAGATCTGTGCGGATTCTTGATTCATCGATGCTCAAAATACGAGCCTTGGTGTATGTGCTATCGGTCAGAATTCTGACCTGAGAGCCGGTGTAGCTTTTGGCGGGAACACCCAATTCCTTGAGTGCCATGGATAAAAGCGCAATCGATACCTGTTCGCCTGTGGATACCATGACATCCAACTCACGTGCATCGGGCAATTCCTGGATTTCTTTTGCGAGTGCAATTAACCGGTTTGTCTCACCGCTCATTGCCGATACCACGACGACAATTTGATGGCCTTGCGAATGAAATTTAGCTACGCGCCGAGCTACATTTTTTATTCGTTCAGTACTTCCTACTGATGTACCGCCATATTTTTGTACGTAAAATGCCACGAAAAATTTGCTCGCCTGTGTTGGACTACGAAAAAAAGTGCCTTATTTTACACGATTCGGCAAAAATTGCGATTGAACAGATCGTGATTACATCATTTAGTTCGAACAGAGCCGAACGGTGCATCATCTTTCATTTGCAGCGATTCACCGGGATGCGGATTACTACCATCGTTCAGTAGAGATTACCGATTCGTTGATGAAGAAAGTTTGAAATGGCGACAAAATCATTCACCGCTAAATTCTCGGCCCGCAACCCTGGATTGAGACCGAGCGTATCAAAATCATCGGCTGTTAAATAACGTTGCAACGTATTACGGATGGTTTTTCGGCGTTGTGAGAATGCCGCTGCGACCACCTGGGATAATAAGCCGATATCGTCAGCATTCATCAACGCTGAAGAGCGAGGCACCAGATGCACAATGGCTGATTCCACTTTCGGAATGGGATGAAACGATTCGGCTGGCACGCTCAATACATACTCCATATCGAAACGATATTGCAGCATCACCGAAAGGCGGCCATATTGCGAGGTTGCCGGCACTGCGACCATGCGATCAACGACTTCTTTTTGCAACATGCAATGCATGTCGTGAATGTGAGCTGCAAAAAGACTGAGGTGAAATAATAATGGCGTGGAAATGTTGTACGGGAGATTGCCGACGATGCGTAACCGATTGCCGAGCGAAGAGAAATCAAATTTCAGGGCATCGATCGCATGAATGGTCAAGTGGTCAGGTGAGTATTCAGCCCGCAATTTCTTGACGATATCCCGATCGATCTCAACGACATCAAGATGCCTCACGTGCTGTAGCAGAGGCAGTGTCAGTGCGCCCAGGCCGGGGCCGATTTCGACGATCTGATCCGTTTGCTGTGGATGGATCGCAGCAATGATTTCGGCGATGATCCCCTGATCGATCAGGAAGTTCTGCCCGAAGCGTTTACGTGGATTATGCCGCATGATGGGTTGAGCGGCTATTCTCGGCCAACTGCAGGGCAAGTTCGATGGCTGCGCGTAAACTGCTCGCATGCGCTCGTCCGCTGCCTGCAAGCTCCAGCGCAGTGCCATGATCGACGGACGTGCGAATGATCGGCAATCCCAGTGTGACGTTGACGCCTTCTCCAAAGCTCGCATGTTTCAGTACCGGTAATCCCTGGTCGTGATACATGGCAAAAACACAGTCGTAATGCTGGAGCTGAGCTGGCGTGAACAGGGTATCTGCGGGAAGAGGGCCGATAAGGTTCATGCCTTCGGCTCTAAGCTGATTGAGCACAGGAATGATGATGTCGATTTCCTCACGCCCTAAATGACCCGATTCTCCGGCATGCGGATTCAAACCTGCCACGGCGATGCATGGGCTAGGTATCTTGAATCGCGTCACTAGATCCCGATGGATGATGGACAGTTTTTTTGCGATCGTATCAGCTGTGATGGCGGCAGCGACATCTTTGAGCGGTAAATGCGTCGTTGCCAATGTAACACGCATGTTTCCGCCTACCAGCATCATGACCACCGCACTATGGGTCAATTCAGCCAAGAATTCGGTATGTCCGGTAAATGGAATATGAGCCTCGTTGATGATTCCTTTATGTACGGGCGCGGTAACCATCGCATTGAACTGTCCGGATTGACATCCTTTTACAGCTTCGCGCAGGGTAGTCAGCACATAGTCGGCGTTGCGCGGATTCAATCGTCCAGCCTGAACCGGTTCTGCCAGCGGAATCGGCGTGATATGAAGGTTTCCCGGTTGATGTGGATTCATTATAGTGTCAGCAGCATCGATGAGTCTTAGCGGCAATCGAAGTTGCTGGGCACGGATCTGCAATAATTCATGGTCGGCGATGACCACGAGCTTACAAGGCCAAGGTCGCTGTGCGATTTGTATGCACAAGTCAGGGCCGATTCCTGCCGGCTCTCCAGCAGTCAGCGCTATGGTCGGAAAAGATTTAACCGTCATTGATCGTCATCATCCAGCCGAATTTCGACATAGGCTTGATCACGCAATTGGCGTAGCCACTCCTGAATCACCACATCCGCTTTACGTGTTCGAATTGCCTGGCGCGCAGCCTGTCTGCGACGATCCAAGCTGACATCCTGGGTGCGGCGCTCGATGACCTGAATAAGATGCCAGCCGAATTGAGTTTGAACAGGTTCACTGATCTGACCTGGCAATAACTTATTCATGGTTTGCTCAAAGGCAGCCACAGTATCGCCGGGTGAGAGCCAGCCGAGATCGCCACCCGATGATGCGCTGGTGTCTTCAGAATAGAGTCGGGCCAATTCCTCAAACTGTTCCCCTCGTTCAAGACGTTCCTTGATTTGAGTAATTTTGAGCTTGGCTTCATGCTCAGAAGTGAGTTCGTTGATCTTGATCAATATATGCCGTGCATGAGTTTGATCGATGATTACGGTTTGCGTTTCCTGAACACGTCTGCCCAGCAGTTTGAAAATATGAAAACCTGATGGGCTCTGTACGATCGGCGTCAATTCGCCAGGTTGAAGCGGAGCAAGCATTTCAGCAAACTTCGGCCCCATTTGTGAAATCGGGCGCCATTCGATGATACCGCCTTTGGAAGCATCCGCTGCATCAGAGAATTCGGCAGCAACTTTGGAAAAATCAACGCCGGCCTTGAGTTTTTCCAGTGCCTGCGTGGCACGTTCGCTCCGTTGCTGAATTTGACTCGAATTCATGCTTTCGGTGATCAGAACGAGGATGTGCGCGAGACGATATTCGTCGTTACCGACTGCAGATGTTTCTTGCGTTCTGAGAAAATTGTCGACTTCTCCTTCTGTCACGTTGACTTGATGTTTGACTTCTCGTTCCTTGAGCCGCGCCATGATCATTTCATCAGTGATCTCATTGCGGAATTTTTTATAGCTGATGCCGTCTTTGTCCAGAGCGGCATAGAATTCAGGCAAGGATAATTTATTGTCATCCGCAATGCGGCGAATGGTTTCATCGATTTCACTTTCACTGACCGACAATCCAACGTCCTGGGCGTGCTGAAGTTGAATCCGCTTGGTGATGATGGATTCGAGCACCTGGTTCTGCAATGTCGACTGATCTGGAATCTGAACGCCTTGCAACTGAAGCCGTTCGGTAGCAATTTTGATGGCGTCATCGAGTTCCTGACGTGTAACGACATCCTCATTGACGATCGCGATGATGTGATCAATGGATTTTTTGGCCACCGGTAGCGGAAGCGGCTCCATATCGTCGGCCATGACAGGCAATGGCGCTAAGGTCGCGATAAGAAAAAGGCTGCAAAGGCAATTTCTTGTATGCATAGAATGGTGACAGTATGGGTATGAATTCTGAAAGTTTAATAAACGCTGGTATAGCCAGGAATGCTACCTTGGAGTACCTGTAGCGGATTATTGCCAATACCCATTAATCCTTTCAATTCTAATTGCACAAACACCGCCGTGGTGGTGGTTTGAGTCGCCGTTGTCAGCCGCTGAACCACGAACCGCAATGCCCAGCAGCACGAGTTGTATTCGAAACCCGCCAACCCGGCGAGAATTTTGTCATCCTGTAAAGAATAATTGACCCGTGCGACGCCATGCCAATTGTTGGTGATGGGCCATTGAATCGAGGTATCGACTTGTTCCAATGGGTTGACTCTGGGCACGGGTATGGTCGGATCCAGAATATTACGCGTGAATCGATAACCAAAATTGACCACCTTGCCGGGTTCCGGCTGATAACTGATGCCGGAGCGAACCTTTTCAACCAAGAGATGTGATTCATCCATTTGTATATTTGCATCGGTGCTGATATGCGGAGTCAGACGCCCGGAAATGGCAGCAATAAAATCCGATTTTCCGCTGGTGACCTGCGGGGTGCCAAGTATCAGTACCCGCGGATCGTGGAAATTGAATTGCTGACCGACGGCCAGTCGCAAATGTTCGATGCCCGTTTCTTGATCAACGAGACGAGAGGTGAGTGCAATGGTCGCGCGATTCGCGTCATTGATCCGGTCTCCGCCGCTGAAGCGATTTTCGGTAAGGATTTGGGCAAAGCTGAAGTCATTGATCGCCGAGTCAAAATTGGGCAGGTAGTCCTGATTCCGGTAAGGGATGTAGGTATAGAAAAGACGCGGCTCCAGCGTTTGAATGAATTTCCTGTCGCTTAGCTCCAGTTGACGGTCGAATGCGATGCCACTGTCCAGGCTGACGATCGGGATTGTGCGGTCTATGTTACTGCCTTTATCAGGAGCGGTGTCGGGCGCTCCTGATAGGTTGTAATTGGTGTAATGAAGTCCAAATTTGGGCGTGATATAGCCATATTCATTTCGCAATGGCAGGCTGACACTGGGATGAAATACAAAACGTTCTCCGTCAATCTTTTGAGGATGGTAAAAGTTCGTCCAACTGCTCTTGAGTTCAAAGTCCATTCCTGCGACGTTGTGCTTAATTGCATTCAAGGCAAAGTGCGGGAGTCGTTCATACGGAGAAACAAATAGGGCGAATGGATCCTGGATCGTCTGAAAACGCTGCACGAAACCCGTCAGACTGATCGAACCGCCGGTACCGAATTTACCTCCATAAGATACTCCGGCTTGTTGGGACAAGTTGGTCAGACTGGTTTGAGCAAGATTGGGTGTCAATTCGCGAAAATAAAGGTCGTCGGAAACGCGGTTATAATTTAGAAAACCTTGCCAACCCTTGCCAAAATTTTGCCCATGGGTATACAAAATTCCCCACCGGGTCTGGTTGGTATTGATATCCTGCGGAAGAATGTCAAACAACAAATTCCCATTCATCGACTGGGTCATGTATCGCAGTTCGTTGCTCAGCAAGAAACCGCGCAGGGTCATGATGCGTGGCGCTACCGTGGCATCAATGTTGGGCGCAATATTCAGATAAATCGGCAGCGCGACATCGAAGCCGGTTTTGACGTTATAGCCGAAGAGAGGCGCCAATAAACCCGTTTTGCGTTTTCCGCTGTAGGAAAAGTATAGCCATGGGGAATACAGTATGGGATTGTCCTTAAACATGATACTGACGTGACGGGCAGTGCCTACTTCTGTTTTATTGTCAATTTCCAGTTCCTTGGCACGGATGTACCAATCATGATTACCTTCAGGACAGGTCGTGTAATTGGCATCCTTGAGCCGGTAATTGTCATTGCCTTCGAACAATAACACGCTGCCCGCGCCGCGTCCCTTGCCCTCTTTGATGTAATACCGCGGTTCCGACATCTGACCTTCTTGAGTTTGCAAATTCAATTGCAGGTCACTTCCTTTCAACGTATCTTTGGGGCGCTCCAAGCGTACATTACCTTCCACTTCAGTATCTTCAGTGGTTTGATAATATTTCATCCGGTCAGCAGTCAGTACTTTATCGTCGTAGTGCAATTCCGCATTACCCTGCGCTTCCACTTCCTGTTTGTAGTAGCCGGTAATGCGGTCCGCTTCGATGTGAACGGGTTTTCTTTGAGGCTTGACGACGGGTTTTTGTTCATTTTCCTGTCGAATGGATGATTCTTCATTGCTCAATCCGACGGAAGGCATGGCAGCTAACAATGATCCAATGAAAATATTTCGAAAAATATTTCTATTCATGGTGTAACGATGAATGGAGCAAGAACACGGCAAAGTCCAGACAAAATATCCTTTTTCCTATTTCTGAAATCCTGGGTCGACCTGGATAGTAGGCAGCAGACCTATACGATTGATCATGTGAATATTGAAGTAACTCGAGTCGGATTGAGTAGTTTCAATGATGGGAAATTGCTTTTTTCCATCTTCATATCAGCAATGACACGCATAATATTATTCAAATTGATTGAATATTGTACTATTTCTGAGCGCCTGTTATCCATCAGAAAAATCTACAGCATGTAATTTGTATCGACGGATGAATCAGGATCAAGTCGAATCGGCCAACTCTCGCAGAACGCGGCTAATACGATGATTTTCTGATTTGAGGACAACCAAGCGATCGGCGACAGTATAATAAAGGTCAGGGCAATTGTCTTTATATATGCGAAGGAAACTCAGAAAATTGATTGACCGTGAGCAGTGGCAATGCAAGATAAAATTAGGTGAGATAGCACAGTTTACGGTGTCTTAATAAGTGTGTGAATCAAGTTTCGACGCAACCAAGCTGAATCCGAGCACAAGATATTTTCAGAGTTTCCCTGCATAATTTTCGATGAGCTCCTCACACATGTGCAGTTCAGTAAGCCTGAGCAGACTCGTATTTGAATCGATCATTTTCAAAATTCATGTTTGACTTACACTCCATCTTTTCCAGCAATGGCATGCTTTCCGAGCATATTCCGGGATTCCATGTGCGTTCTCAGCAATTGGAAATGGCCCAAGCCATTGCGGATGCAATTGAGAGGCATCGTGTTCTGGTTGCCGAAGCAGGCACGGGAACGGGGAAAACGGTTGCTTATTTGGTTCCGGCCTTACTGCTGGGGGGCAAGGTGATCATCTCCACCGGAACCAAGACCTTGCAAGATCAACTTTTCAGCCGGGATATTCCGATGGTGCGATCCGCCCTCCAGATACCGGTTACGATTGCGCTGTTGAAAGGGCGTGCCAACTATATTTGTCACTATCATCTGGAGAAAAGTTTGCAAGATACTCAGGCAACCTTTGCTAGCCGTGATGAAATTCAATACCTGCACCATATAGCGCGTTACGCTAAAAACAGCAAAACAGGGGATAAAAGCGGCCTCAGGGATGTCCCGGAAAATTCGGGGGTATGGCAGATGGCCACGTCAACGCGCGAGAATTGCCTCGGTTCCGAGTGTCCTCACTTCAAGCAATGCTTCGTTATGGAAGCGCGCAAGCAAGCTTTAACGGCGGATGTCGTGGTGGTGAATCACCATTTGTTCTTTGCTGATGTGATGTTGCGCGATGAGGGATTGTCAGAATTGCTGCCGGCTTGTAATACCGTTATTTTTGATGAAGCGCACCAATTACCGGAAACGGCCAGCCTGTTTTTTGGGGAGTCGATCAGCACCGGTCAATTACTGGATCTCGTTCGCGATGCAAAAATAGAGGCCATCCAAGGCGCTGCAGAGGTAACTGCGCTGACCAATGCGATTGCCGTGGTGGATAAATCCATACGTGATCTGCGCTTGACGATCAAGGAAGACAATATTCGTTTGTCGCTTGCGATACTGAAGCACAATACAGATTTCTGCCGGGCGCTGGATAATTTGCTGGATAAGCTGACGGCGCTTGTGAAATTGCTCGAAAGCCAGGCAGAACGCTCCGAAGGGCTGGAAAACTGCCGGCAGCGTGCGTCGAATCATTTATATGTGATTCAACGTTGGCGTGATGAAACTAAAATGCGCGATCACGTGCGTTGGATTGAAGTGTATCATCAGGCTCTGCAATTGCATGCCACACCGTTGACCATTGCCGAGATTTTTCAGAAGCAAATGAATGCATCTCCCCGTGCGTGGATTTTTACTTCAGCAACCTTATCAGTAAAAAAGGATTTTTCCCATTACAACCATGAAATGGGATTGGCGGCGGCACAAACGGCTTGTTGGGATAGTCCGTTCAACTTTGCAGAGCAGGCATTACTATATGTGCCCATGAACCTGCCAGAACCTCATCAGCAGCAGTATACCGACCAGGTCGTGCAGGCTGCATTGCCGGTATTACGGGCCAGCCGCGGTCGCGCTTTCTTTTTGTGCACCAGTCTGCGAGCGATGCAACGCGTGCATGAACTGCTCTTGCAAGCCGATGAATTTGATTTCCCTTTATTATTGCAGGGTCAGGGCTCCCGTTCTTTTTTGCTGGATCGGTTCCGTGCGCTGAACCATGCTGTGCTGATCGGCAGTCAATCGTTCTGGGAAGGCGTGGATGTCCGGGGGGATGCATTGTCACTGGTCATCATCGATAAGCTGCCCTTTGCATCACCGGATGATCCGGTATTATCAGCACGTATCGAAAAAATGAACAATGAGGGACGCAATGCCTTCATGGAATACCAATTGCCGCGCGCCGTCATCAATTTGAAACAGGGCGCCGGCCGGTTGATTCGGGATGAAACCGATCGGGGCGTATTGATGATTTGCGATCCCCGGTTGACTACTAAGGCCTATGGCAAGCAAATCTGGCAAAGCTTGCCGCCAATGAAACGCACCCGTGAATTGGCCGAGGTCGAGCAGTTTTTTGCCCAGCGTGAAGCCAAATAGCCCGTATGAGTGAAGCCATCATCTAAAGTGCTTCAAAAAAAGTATCAGGTCAAGTGATGTGCGGCGAGACTTGAACAATTGGTTGATTTCATTAGATGAACGATCATTTCTGTATCAACGGCAGTGTAAAAAATGCTATTCTGCCGTCTGCACTGCTTTGCGGAGAAAAAATGCATTCTATTACTGTGGCAATCGTTGATATCGGGCAGGATCAGCAGCGGCAAATGCCTATCAATGATCTTTTGCGCCACAACGGCGATCAGATTGAGTTATTGGTCGATCTATCGTCGGATGGCGCTCAATCAACGGAACGTCGGTGCACGGTACGAGATGATCTTTCCTTTGTTGAAAATGCCATTGCTCGGATCCGCCGGTTGAATCCGCAGATTGTATTGATGAATACTGGCCAGACAATCCAGGAGTGTTGTGATTTGTTATTGGCGCTGCAGGATCAATGCCCTGATACCCAAGCGCTTCTGGTTATCGATGAAGACATCGAAGAAAATGATCTGATCAAGGCACTTGCCTGCGGGGCCCGAGGGTTCGTTACTGAAAACCTTGAGTCGCTTGATTTTTCCAAGGTGGTGACCGCGATCGATCGGGGCGAAGCCTGGGTGTCGCGCAGCATGACCGCCAAGCTTATGCACCAGATCGTTGCAGGGGCACGGGATTTCGCAGAGGCGAATGTTGATTCTGCTGGCTAGCAGCAATAAAGACATGCTTTCGCGATGGGAACACGGCTTATTTGGCTTGGCTTCCACGACGTCGTCGCATAGTTTTCAGTCACTGACTGAAAAATTAGTCAAGTTGAGGCCCGGCATTTTATTTTTGGATTATGCATTACCGGGCTTGAAGAACCAGCAATCCATCGATGAATTGATTCATTTGGCAAACGATACCAAAATCGTCATCTTCAGCCCCGGATTCCCTGACGACATTGAATGGAAGCTCTTCAAGATAGGGATCAAAGGATGTTGCCTGCATGATTTTCAGCCTATCCAGATCAAACGAGTCATTGACGTTATTTCCCGTGGAGAGCTGTGGATTCGCCGGTCATTGACCAATCGCATCTTGAGTGAATTGGTCAAAGTCACCTTTGAAAAGAATCGAATCGAGCAAGCCGTGCGCGATCTGCTGGAAAACTTGACCCGGCGGGAGTATGAAATCGCAATGCTGGTAAGCCGGGGCGACAGCAATAAGAAGATTGCCCAACAGCTTGCCATTACCGAGCGGACCGTCAAGGCGCATTTGACCGAAATTTTTCGAAAACTGCATATTTCCGATCGTATTAAACTGGCATTGATCATGAAGGACATCATCAAATCATCCTGATAGATGGCATCATCCCTGATAATGAAACGATGACCGTCAGAAAAAAGCGTTTTTGCCGCAATATGAATATTCGAGTTTATAGATGAGACGTATGTTATGACTAATACATTGACCGTTGCCTTGATCTCTCTCACGCTAATGCTGACCGGCTGCGGAGGAACCAGAGAACATAAAATCAGAGAAGAAGTCCTTGCCGATTCTCAAATGTCCGAAGAGGTACGCCAGGCCATCGATCAAAGAAATTTGCTGGTCGGAATGACGAAAGAGCAAGTCATTGCTGCATGGGGAATTCCGTGCAAATGGTGCTTTGGCACGCGCAAAAGCCCGAGCGGCGATACTTGGGAATACAGCGCCTTTGGTAAGGAAAAGGATTCTCCGGTCACGGGCTCGGATGTTTTCGGTTTACGAAGCGGGATTTATCTGTATTTCGATCGCCATGGCACGCTGAAACATTGGTCTCGAAAATGACGCTGTGGCGCGATCGAATTCGGCGTTTTCAGGGGAAAATGCTGGGGTGTTTACCTGCTTTTAGAGCGTGAACAGCTTCATCGGCATTGCTGACGATTTGCCGGTGCGGGCAGAAAAAATTCTTTGCGAGCTCACGCTGGGCATAAAATTGTCTGACATAATCCAATCTCTGCCATTCCGATAGCCGCGGTTGCGCCCATGTTTTATCGTCGCGGCCAAGCGCATACAATTTCCGCTCGTTGGTTTCGCAGCGAATGCCTTCGTAAGTGATGTTCATGACGCCCGACGACGATTTGATGGCCAGCGTAAAGCGAATGACGCCATCCTCGCCGATGTTGATCGAGGATGTATCGACGAGATACTGGTTGCTCGTGACGGCGCCGGCATCGAACTTCATCAAATGCCGGGCGTCGGGATAAGCAGGAAGTTGAGTCATTTGCTCAGTCCAGGTTTTATCGCTTTCAAACTCGTCCTTGAAGGGCGGCTTATTGATGCACCCCCCCAACAGCACGAGCAATGTCAAAAGCAGCACAGATTTCATGATGCCGATAAGTCATTTATCAGCGATGCGCGTTTAGCGGTATCGGTGATCTCAATCGTCGTGTGATAGGCAGGATGGTCAACGCCCATCCGCAATGATGCGCCTTGCTGGAGTGCTTTGATCAGAATGGGAGTCAGCTCGAATCGCAGAAAATGAACCGATGAGGTTTTTTCACTGTTTTCCCGCTCCAAATCCTCATCTGCGATGGCATACACGGGCGCATGATCGCCAATTCTGATCCAGACGCGATCTTCAATGCCAATTAGATCTGCCAATCGAGTGGCGCGCACGGCCGGATCGGGATATTCGATCATCATGGTGGCCTTCCAGTTGTGACCATCCGGAATCAATGGCGTGTACGTGCGAAGTTCATGCATGATCTCATCTTCCTGAAAAATGCGCTCGACATGCAGCATTTCCTGGATTTGATAGCGAATTGTCAACGTATCCTCAAAAATCAGCGTGATGTTTTCTCCCAAGTGAATTTTGCGCGCCTTCTTATGCGTCATCACTTGAGCACGAAATTCTTTGCGGATCTTGGCGTACGCTTCGAGCGTCAATAAGCTGTCTCGTGTGATTGATGTCATCGAATTATCAGGGGAATTTATTCCAGTAGAGAGGATTGAATCGGAAACCAACACTGAAGAATGCTCAGGCGCGTTCTCGGTGCCATAGGCCATCCATAATAGTGTCAGCGGGTGTAATTTCTGAGCTTTGCCGTTACCGTTTCCATTACTGAGGCCGATGCCCTGTTCGATATGCCGGGCAGCAATCGCGCAATCTGAGCTGATGTAATCCGGATCCGAGCTTGCCATTTGCTTGAATACCGGCCGGCCTATTTTCATCGATTCATCAAAATGCTCGCTCTTCACGCCCCACGTCCCATCATGACCGGAGCAGCGCTCAACGGTATTGAGACGGGTCCCGGGAACAAGTTGCAATACATCGCGGGTTTTTTTTCCGATATTCTGTACGCGCTGATGACAGGGAATATGATATGCCACGTTACCCAGCGGTTTCTTGAAGTCTGTTTTGAGAAGATTATCCTGATTTCTCAGCGATAAATACTCGAACGGATCAAACATCGCGGCCGCTACCGCCAAAACCGCCTCATCGTCCGGGAACAACAATGGCAATTCCTGTTTATACATCAGTGTGCACGAAGGCACGGCCGTGAGAATCGCGTAACCTTCCCGAGCCAATTGATACAGGTAAGGGATATTGTGCTGTTTGAGTTTTTCAACCGCTTCCAAATCGCCTAGCTCTAATTTCGGCATGCCGCAACACGCTTCTTTTTCGACCAGGCATGCCGGTATTTCATTGTGCGCCAGTATATTCAATAAATCGTGGCCAATACCGGGTTCATTGAAGTTAATGTAGCAGGTTGCATAAATCGCAACTTTACCCGGTGTGCGGGCGCCATTCTTTACGGTAAAGGTCGCATTGGGCTTGGCAGTTTTGCGGAATTTCTGGTCAGTGTATTCCGGTAATATCCGGTCAGCATGAATTCCCAAAGCGCTGTCCATCCATTTGCGCGCCAGAGGATTTTTATTGATGGCGTTGACTGTGGGAGACGCGCCAGGAAGCGTGGCGAGCTTGCCCATCAGATCGGTATCGGACAAGAGCTTGTCGCGGAATCCGGCGCCTTTGTTCTTATAACTGACCGCTTTCGCACGCAACATAAGATGCGGAAAATCGATGTTCCATTCATGCGGGGGCACATACGGGCATTTGGTCATGAAACACATATCGCACAGGTAACAGCGGTCGACCACATCCCAGTAATGTCGTTTGTCGACACCGTCCAGTTCGCCGCTGATGCTTTCATCGATCAAATCAAACAGGCGGGGAAACGCCGTGCATAAGTTTACGCAGCGGCGGCAGCCATGGCAGATATCAAACACCCGTTCCATTTCCTGCATCAGGCCGGACTCATCGTAGAAATCCGGATTCTTCCAATCGATCGGATGACGTTTCGGTGCTTCGAGACTGCCTTCACGAGTTGCCATAAGTGAATGTGCGGAATATAGAGTGGATCAAAAAATTTTGGATTTGATGACAGCGAATTTAACCAGAAAGAATTTCTGGTTAAATTGTATACATGGTTTGCTGATTAATCAGCCAAGCTGTCCAATGCGCGTTGGAAGCGATTGGCATGTGAGCGTTCAGCTTTGGCCAGGGTTTCGAACCAATCGGCGACCTCGTCAAAACCCTCGTCGCGCGCTGTTTTTGCCATACCGGGGTACATATCGGTGTATTCGTGAGTTTCACCGGCAATGGCCGTTTTGAGATTGTCGCGGGAGGAGCCGAACGGCATGCCAGTGGCTGGATCGCCGCAATTTTCGAGGTATTCCAGATGACCGTGCGCATGACCGGTTTCACCTTCGGCAGTGGAACGGAACACCGCAGCGACGTCGTTTTGCCCTTCGACATCCGCTTTAGCGGCGAAATACAGGTAGCGCCGATTGGCCTGAGATTCACCGGCGAATGCAGCTTTCAAATTCCCTTCAGTCCTTGATCCTTTGAGTTCCATTGTCTTCTCCTTTTTAACTTCTCGATTTGAGTATATTTATAATTTTTCGCACAAAACCTATCGTGATGAAATATGAGAAACGAAGACAAGAATCAATGACTTGCATCTGGCCAACATTGCCTCAACTTGATCAGAGCATGGCGAGTGCGTAAAACACAACATCTGGTGCGTGCGTGGAGACTATCGAAGGGTGTATGGATTGTCAACTATTCGTTGCAATTCAAATCTGTTCGACAATTTCTCAGAAAATGCAGAGCGATGAGAAAAATTACGCGTTGCTTTGAAGGAAGTTTCAAAAATTTGAACCTGTGAGAGCGGATATGGTGTAATTCGTTTCCAGAACGAATGGCTTTCAATCACCGAGGAATACCGCGAAGATGCAACCCACTGTGCTTATCAATCGGAATCGTCATACCGCGTTGACCGTTGCCACGCGCGGAAAGGATCTGCTCATCATCAAGCTGGGTAAAGGTAAGCTCACAGTCACTGCGTTATCATTGGACGAAATCAAACGTCAGGGCTATCAGACGAGCGATTATTCACCGAGAGTTGCGGCGCAATCCTATCTGCAGCACGGCGCTGGTGTGAGTGAAAAGGCAAAGAAATACCTTGAAAAAATTGCGGAAGGTGAATTTTCTGATCATCTGCTGTTTACCTAAGGAATCCTGTGCTGGTCGGGCGCCGCAAAATAAGCAGGATACTGGCGGAAATGATGAATATCCTTTCTGAGTCTGATTCCATGCAGCGTGAATACAGTCTTTCAGTATTTCTGAGGCATATGGAAACCTTTAATCCTCGGCGATGCATTCCACCTTCTGTACGATGTCTCAGCATACCGTTGCGCGGCGCGGTTCCTCAGGTTGTGGATGGAAGACAAACGGTCTGGCGATGCCATAACCCTGGACGTAGTCGACGCCGATTTCCTTTAATAATTGTGACGTTTGATCATCTTCCACCCATTCGGCAATGGTTTCCAACCCCATCACATGGCCGATGTGGTTGATCGACTCAACCATCGCGCGATCGATAGGATCAGTCAGAATGCCTTTCACCAGACGACCGTCGATTTTCAGGTAATCCAACGGAATATTCTTCAGATAACCAAAGGATGATAAGCCGCTTCCGAAATCATCCATCGAGAAACGGCACCCCAATTTCTTCAGCGTCACGATGAATTTGATGACGTGCTGAAGATCAGCGAGCGCTACATTTTCGGTAATTTCAAAGCAAATCGTAGCGGGATTGTTGTGATAAGCTTTCAAGTGATCAATGACGAAGTCGAGAAAATCTTCATTTCCCAATGCGTGCGCAGATAAATTGATCGCGTACAGTACATTGAATTGATCATTCTGGCGCGTTTTGAGTAAATGCATTGATTGTTCGATAACCCAACGGTCGATCATGAGCATCTGATGATAGCGCTCGGCTGAGGGTAAAAACGAACCAGGCAGAATTAATTGACCCTGTTCGTCTTGCAGGCGCAGCAAAAATTCACCATGTTCGGCAAATCCGTCCTCATGGGAGATGGCCGTGATCGGCTGAAACAGGAGCTGCAGGCGGTGATCGGCAATGGCTTTTTGCAGACGCGGCAGCCACTGCATTTCTCCCGATCTTTTTTGCAATAGATCATCGTTGGTCTGATACACATGAACCCGATTGCGCCCCTGTTCCTTGGCGGCAAAGCACGCACTATCGGCGGCGCTTAATGCGCTTTCCAGACCATTGTTATCCTGGTTGATAGGAAACAATCCGATACTGACGCCGATGGTGAATGTCTTGTCCTGCCATTGATAACGAAAGTTTTCTACCAATTCGCGCAAGAGGTTGGCCACTTGCAATGCCTCATTTTCCGGACAATGCTCCAGAATAATTCCAAACTCATCACCGCCGAGCCGCGCGAGCGTATCCCGGGTGCGAAGCTTGGAATGCAGCAGTGCCGTTACTTGACGGAGCAATTCGTCGCCGGCGCTGTGACCGCAGGTATCATTGATGACTTTGAATTGATCCAAATCGAGATAAAGCAGGGCGTGCGTGTCGTGTGGACGCGTCGAAGCCAGAATCTTGTTCAGGCGGTTTTCGAATTCCTCGCGATTCAATAAGCCGGTCAAAGAATCATGGGCAGCCTGATACGCCAGTTTTTGCGTCAATTTGCGCTGCTCGGTGACGTCCCGAAAAGTCAATACCGTCCCGATAATGTCTTTACTGTTGTTCAGGATCGGGGCGATCGAATAATCGATGATACGTTCGGAGCGATCCTTGCTGATGAGCAGACATTCAGCATTACGCTCCAACCGTGTCGAGGTAGCAGAGCAATAGCCCAGAGGATTGTCAATGAGCGCTTGTGTCGAGGCATCCAGGATGGAAAAGACCTGCTGTAAATCCAGGCCTTGGGCTTCGATGTTGCGCCACCCGGTAAACAGCTCGGCTATCGGATTGAGAAATGTAATTTTTCCCGATGAGTTGGTGGTGATGACCGCATCTCCAATGCTCGCCAAGGTCACTTGAAAAAGCTCTTTCTCGTGTTGCAAGATTTCATTCGATAGTGCAAGTTCCGCTGTGCGTTCCGCTACTCGGTGTTCCAACTGCTGCTTGGCATGCTGTAAGGCCTGTTGTGAAAGATCCTTCTCGGCAATTTGATTTTGGAGTTCCATATTGATTGCATGCTGGCGATTTTGGGCCTGGAGCAAGCGATTCAATAAATCGACGTTATCGAACCGCAAATTGAGTGAATCAGTGATGGTTTGATAGAGTTGATGAGAAATACTGACCATCATCAGCAGAAAAAATAAGTAAGTAAAGGCGATGAGCAAATAACCGCTTTTTTCGTGCGAAATCACCTGATAAATAAAAGGGACGGTTGCTGGCACTGAGAAAGCGAAAAAGGCGCCCCGGTAAGAAGATAATGTCGCCATTGCGCCAGCGATCATCCCTCCCAGAATGTACGCCAGAAATAATTGATGAAGAGGACTGTCTTCAACGAAAAAAACACCACCAGCAATGCCCCATAAGACGCCGGACAGCAATACAGCGCCTACAAAAAGCCGTCCCCATAG
Organism: Nitrosomonas sp. JL21; assembly: GCF_009833095.1. Taxonomy (GTDB): domain Bacteria; phylum Pseudomonadota; class Gammaproteobacteria; order Burkholderiales; family Nitrosomonadaceae; genus Nitrosomonas. The sequence continues at coordinate 118,564 of NZ_QRCB01000024.1, read as the reverse complement.
GACAGATTCAATGGCTGAGGGTTTTTTATGGAAATAAAAATGAATTAATAATTGTCTGCCCAGCGCAAGCGCATAAATAGCCATTACCCAGCTCAGCAGCCAACTGGAGGGAAAGTATTTCCATGAAATGAAAGCAAATGCCGGAGAAATAATCAGTGTGGCAAGATGTGCTTTGCTGGCTTGCTGATAGAGCAGTTTGATTTGCTCAGCTAGAAGCCCGGTAGCATGATCAAATTGCTGAGGCCGGGGATCTTTTGCGTAATTGTCCAATCGAGATCCTTTTTACCCGTCATTCGATATAGTGTGGATAGCGCATCCTTCATTCGATGATAGATCCAATATATATTACTTAAACAGCGAAATAAACTGAATTCATGCAGGTAATTCCAAAACAATCAAAATAAATGAAGAGGTATTTATTTGAGGTTGCTTAGAATGATTTATTTTGATTAATTCGATTGACAGTTTAAATATTTCATTCAAAAATTCAGGTAAATAGCATATTAGGGCTGATCAAAATGGCGCAACGGCAGAACTGCTTGGATGAAATGCTAAAAAAGATACGGATCATCGTAGGGCGCAATCATGGTTGCGCACGTGCTCTTTTACTAGGGTCTTGGTTGGCGTTTTACCCTGTTTCGGTGCTGAGCGCAGGCATTGCCGTGATGGAACAAAGCGTCAAGGAATTGGGCCAAGCATTCTCGGGCGCTCCGACCAATACTGAAGACGGCAGCATGGTGTTTTTCAATCCAGCGGCAATGAGTCAGGTTCGTGGTCGGCTGCTATCTATGGCAGGCTATGTCATTGCTCCCTCAATCACGTTTCACAATCAGGCGTCTCAGCTAACCCCGCTGGTGAGTGGTGCGCCGTTAACGGGTCATCATGGCGGCGATTCTTCCAAGATCGCTTTCATTCCGAATGTGTATTATGTTCATGAACTCACTGATCGGATTGCGATCGGCATCGGATTCAATACGCCTTTTGGGATGAAAAATAGCTATCCTTCCGATTGGCAAGGACGCTATCAAGCCCTTGATTCGGAAATTATGACGTTGAATTTCAATCCTTCCGTATCGTTCAAGATCACTGAAAAATTTTCTGTAGGTGCCGGTTTTAATGTTCAGTACCTGCATACCCGCCTGACGAATGCCATCGATTTCGGTAGCATTTGTTCGCTACAAGTGGGAGCGGCAGCGTGCGCAAGCCAGGGTTTGTTGCCCCAGGCTGCCGATGGGCATAACGCGCTGAAAGGAGACAGCGTAGGATTCGGCTACAATATCGGTGCTCTGTATAGCTTCAACGATAATAATACCCGGCTCGGAGCCAGTTATCGCTCCAGAGTCAGCCATGATATTCACGGCCACAGTAATTTTTCAGTGCCGGGAAATGCGGTGTTAATGACACGCGGTGGACAATTCGTTGATACCGATGCGCGCACCTCGGCGACGTTACCGGATACTGTGCTATTTGGCTTATCTCATCGCGTTAGCCCGCGTTGGATGGTGTCAGCGGACGCGCTGTGGACGCATTGGAGCCTGATCCGTGAATTGCGCACCGATTTTTCATCGGCGCAACGGGATGACATTCTGGATTTAAAATGGCGGGATACGTGGCGTTATGCTGTCGGTATCAACTATTCTTCTGAATCGAACAAATGGATAGTCAGAACGGGATTTGCCTATGATCAAACACCTGTTTCAAGTGCGCAGCATCGATCGCCGCGAATTCCGGATGCCAGCCGTTATTGGCTGACAGTGGGCCTGACCTATGCGGTATTCAAGAATGTTCATCTTCATGCGGCTTATGCGCATTTGTTCATGCCCGATACCGGAATCGATCATCGCGGTGCGACAGGCGATCGCCTGGTTGGGCACTACACCGAGCAGATCAATATCGGCGGCTTGCAAATGGACTGGCGATTCTAAAACAGAACACCAATCCGTCTCTGCCATTTTGCTGAACTTATCATTCGGGTAGGATATCTTAATCGCGATTTGTCTGATAACAATCTGGTGAGGTCATGCATCCAACATTCTGAGGTAATCAATGGATAAAACGAAAATCAACTTCTGGTTTGTCATCGTGGCCATGCTGGGTTTGCTGCTGATACAGAATTTATATACGCAATATACGCAGGTGGAGCACATTCCCTACAGCCGTTTTCAGCAGCTTCTGGAGCAGGAACGAGTGGCTGAGATCGCTATTACCGAAAATCAGATTTTCGGTACGCTCAAGGAAAAGCATGCCGATGGCTTCAAGGAATTTGTCACTACCCGGGTAGCGCCTGATTTGGCCGAGATGCTGGATAAGCATCATGTGGTCTATACCGGTGTCGTGCAAAGCACATGGTTACGGGATTTGCTGTCCTGGGTCGTGCCGACGGTCATCTTCATCGGTATCTGGTTATTCCTGATCCGACGCATGGGCAGCAATATGGGCAGCGGATTGATGTCGATCGGCAAAAGCCGCGCCAAAGTATTTGTTGAGAAAGAAACCAAAGTTACGTTCCAGGATGTTGCTGGCGTGGATGAGGCCAAAGAAGAGCTGATCGAAATCGTGAGTTTCTTGAAAAATCCTGCGGATTATGGCCGTTTGGGCGGGCGGGCGCCGAAAGGCATTCTGCTGGTGGGGCCGCCGGGTACGGGTAAGACTCTACTGGCGCGGGCTGTCGCGGGCGAAGCGGGTGTGCCTTTTTTCTCGATTTCCGGTTCGGAGTTCGTTGAAATGTTTGTCGGGGTCGGAGCGGCCCGGGTGCGTGATCTGTTTGAGCAAGCGCGGCAAATGGCGCCGGCCATTATTTTTATCGATGAATTGGATGCGTTGGGTCGTGCCCGGGGTGCCTACGGCGGTTTTGGGGGAGGGCATGACGAGAAAGAACAAACGCTGAATCAACTGCTGGCCGAACTGGATGGTTTCGATCCGAGTAGCGGCATTGTGTTGCTGGCTGCGACTAACCGGCCGGAAATTCTCGATCCGGCGCTATTGCGCGCCGGACGATTCGACCGCCAGGTATTGGTTGATCGGCCCGATAAAATCGGACGTGAACAAATTCTTTTGGTGCATGCCAAGAAAGTGAAGTTGCATTCCGATGTCAAAATAAAGGAAATTGCCGCATTGACCCCAGGATTTACCGGCGCGGATTTGGCGAACCTGATCAATGAAGCCACCTTGCTGGCTACGCGACGCAGCGCGCCTTCGGTCGCGATGGAGGATTTCAATAATGCCATCGAACGCATTGTCGCGGGACTGGAGAAACGTAACCGGCTGCTGAATCCCGAAGAGCGGCGCGTGGTTGCATTCCACGAACTGGGGCACGCCATGGTAGCGCTGGCGTTGCCGCGCACTGATGAAGTGCATAAAATCTCGATCATTCCTCGCGGCATCGGAGCGCTAGGCTATACCATTCAACGCCCGACTGAGGATCGTTACCTGATGACTCGCGCCGAGCTCACCAACAAAATGGCGATTCTGTTGGGTGGCCGTGCAGCCGAGCAGGTGGTGTTCGGCGAAACTTCCACCGGCGCGGCCGACGACCTTGTGCGTGCCACCGATATTGCCCGTGCCATGGTTCTGAAGTATGGCATGAGTGAAGCATTGGGCAATGTGGCATACGATCGCGAACAATCCACTTTTTTGCAACCTAACATCGCGTTACCGCCAAATCGCAATTACAGCGAAGAAACAGCCCATAAGATCGATATTGCCGTTCGCTCGCTCGTGGATCAGGCGTTAGCCTGTGCAGTCGGTATTTTGCAGAAAAACCGCGTATTGTTGGATCAAACTGCAGAAAAGCTGCTGAAGGATGAGACGCTCAATCAACCGGAGATTCTCAAACTCAAACTAGCCATAGTTTCAAATGCATCGGAAACTTGAATCCAGAAGTTATCTCGCATGGATGATGAGGAGCATAAGGACGATATTATTCAAAGTTGAGAAACCAATCAATTTCCTTTTGATAAAGAAGTTCCGAAAAACTACTGCGCTTGATCTTGCCGTAATTGAAATCAGACTCAACTTGCTTGAAATCATACTTGAACTGCGTTTTTTCACCCGCATATGGCGTTTCGGATTGCGGTTCATTTTTAACGATGTTCTCAAGCTGGAAAATACGGGATGATGAGCTCTCTGCTGAGTACTTATCATCTTTCATGAAGCATCATCTATCTCCTACAAGTCACTTCATATCATTGAAACTCCTGCAATGTGGAATTCTTGCGAGTTACTCAGATTCCGATCAGTTTGCAGACTGCGAGCAGGCTTATCGTAATTCGTTTAATTCAATGATTAAAATGAATATTCGTATCTCAAAACGTTATCGGTGCGCTATCCACATATTTTTTTCTAAGTAATTATTTAGAAAAAAATATGAAATTTGCCAATATATTTTTACTTCAAATTTTCATAACATCGAACCGGAGCGAGCGAATGTGGTTTGAATTTTGATGACACCGCAAGGGGTAGAGGACTTATTACGCGCTTTTGGCTTGCAAAAGCTGTAACTGCCAGGTTCTCTATGGTTAATCATGAATTTGTCATTCGCCTCACTCATCATGCTAATAACTAATAATGAGGGGCAATAAATGGCAAATTTAAGCAGAACAGACCTTGATTTTTTAATTCAGCAAATCGTCATTGCCGAAAATGATTCCACAGCGCAACGCAATGGTAATTTCAACGCATTACCGGGACTGGTCGGAGATCCGGCTCTATGGTTCGGTTTGCGGAATGTCAATGGTACTTATAATAATCTGGAGCCTGGTCAAAGCGCATTCGGATCGGCGGATCGCGTATTTCCACGTTTATTGACTCCGGAATTCATCGATGCAGAGAATGTGCCGGCAGGTTTTGGCACACCCGGCCAGCCTGAAGGCAGCCCAACCTCCTATAACCAGAAAAATGGCCTGGTCTTTGATACGCAGCCACGTCTGATCAGCAATTTGATTGCCGACCAGACACCCGGCAATCCTGCAGCTGATGCAGCAGCTGGAAATACGGCCGGTTCAGATTTGGTTTCCGGCGAGCGGATGGATGGCTCATCCTTCAATACCTGGTTCATACCCAACGTGACGCCGGACGCAGGCTTGTCAGCCCCGTTCAATTCCTGGTTCACGCTGTTTGGTCAGTTTTTCGATCATGGACTGGATTTGGTCAACAAAGGCCAAAGCGGCACAGTTTTTGTGCCGTTGCCGAGCGATGATCCGCTCATCGCGGGTCCCGACGGCGTAATCGGTGATGATCCCAATACGCCGGAAGAAGACGAAAGTCTGGATGATTTACCTGCCGAAGAGCGCTTCATGGTGTTGACCCGGGCAACGAATCGACCTGGTAATGACGGCGTCATAGGTACAGCGGACGATATTCATGATCATATCAATCAAACTACGCCGTTTATCGACCAAAATCAGACGTATACATCGCATCCTTCACATCAGGCGTTCTTGCGCGAATATGCGCTCAACGGTCAAGGAGATCCGGTTTCAACAGGTAAATTGCTCGATGGCACAGGAAACTTAGGTGGATTAGCTACTTGGAAGGACATCAAATTACAGGCTCAAACCAAGCTAGGGTTTAATCTATCCGATGCAGACATCACCAATTTGCCATTGCTCGCGACCGATTCCTATGGGCAATTGATACTCAGCAACAACGGTTTTGCGCAACTGGTTCTGGCCAACAATACCTTACTGGCGGGCAATCCGAATGCGCCGGTGAATATTCCAGGCAATGTTGTCCGCACCGGACACGCCTTCCTTGATGACATCGCGCACAATGCCGCACCACGCGATTCAAATGGCGCGATGAAACAAGCCGATGCTGATGCGATCATCAATCAGGGTCCAGTTGCTGCGGGTGAATATGATGATGAATTGCTCGATGCACATTTCATTACCGGCGATGGCCGGGGCAATGAGAACATAGGCCTGACTACCGTTCATACGGTATTCCATGCCGAACACAACACTAAAGTTGAAGAAATCAAGACATTGATTACCAACAGTGGTGACACCGCTTTCATCAATCAATGGAAATTGCTGAATGGCGAATGGAATGGCGAGCGTTTGTTCCAGGCTGCAAAATTCGCCACTGAGATGCAGTATCAGCATCTGGTGTTCGAAGAATTTGCGCGTAAAGTGCAACCGAATGTGGATGTTTTCGTCGATTACGATAGCACGATCGATCCGGCGATCATGGCGGAGTTTGCGCACGTCGTATACCGATTTGGCCATTCGATGCTGACCGAAACAGTGGCGCGAACCAATGCGAATGGTAGCTCCAACGATATTGGCTTGATTCAGGCATTTTTGAATCCGGTGGAGTTTGCCGATGGTTACGACAATAATCTCGATGCTGCGGCTGCCGTGGTAAGAGGCATGACCAAGCAGGTGGGTAACGAAATTGACGAATTTACCACCGAAGCATTGCGTAATAATCTGGTTGGCCTGCCCCTCGATTTGGCAACGCTTAACCTGGCCCGCGGCCGTGATACCGGTATTCCATCGCTCAACGATGCGCGTCGCATGTTTCATGACGATAGTGGTTTAAGTGCCTTGCTGCCGTATGAAAGCTGGGCGGATTTTGGTGCGGCGCTTCGCCATCCAGAATCACTGACGAACTTTATTGCTGCCTATGGTTTGCATCCTGACATTCTCGCTGAAACGACGATGGAAGGTAAGCGCGCAGTAGCTGAATCCCTTATTGATGGTTCGCATCCGGATTCTGAGAATTTCATGAATAGTACGGGAGGTTCTAGTACTCAAAATACCGGCTTGGATTCGGTTGATTTCTGGATCGGCGGATTGGCCGAAGCACCAGCGCCGTTTGGTGGATTGCTGGGTTCGACATTCAATTTCGTGTTCGAAACCCAAATGGAAAATCTGCAAAATGGTGATCGTTTCTATTACCTTGCACGTACTGCCGGGCTTGATTTTCTGACCCAACTGGAAGAAAACTCATTCGCCGAGATGATCATGCGCAATCTTCCGGATGTCAAGCACTTGCCATTCGATGTGTTCTCGACGCCAACCTATACCTTCGAAGCTGGGAATTTAGGCACTACGGGTCCGATTCTAAATGATCCGGGCACTCCCTATAACGAAACTGCATTACTGAGAAGAGATACGTCTTTGGGCGCCAACACCATTCGTTATAACGGTGCCGAACACATCGTGATGGGTGGCACGGAAGGTGTGGACAGACTTCGCGCAGGCAATGGCGATGACACGATATGGGGTGACGGCGGCGATGATCGTCTGGAAGGTAGCGCTGGTAACGATTCACTGAATGGGGGTGATGGTAACGATCGAATTACCGATTCGGCTGGAGATGACAACATCAAAGGCGGTGATGGTCATGATTTTATCAACGCCGGTGCCGGCCTGAATCTAATTTTAGCGGGAGAAGGACACGACTTTGTGGTTACGGGGAATGACGTGTCGGAAGTATTTGCCGGGCCTGGGAATGACTTTGTTTTTGGTAATACCGCAAATCTTGCCATGATGGGTAATGATGGTCACGATTGGATTCAAAATGGAACCGCCGGTGGCGCTATTGGCGATAATGACGATCCACTCAATGCAGCAACTATTCGTGGTAATGATGTGTTCGTGGGCGGTGGCGGTGCTGATCTTTTCCTGGGGGAAGGTGGCGATGACATCATGAATGGTATGGCTGGGATCGATAGGATGGATGGCGATGTCGGTTTCGATTGGGTAGTCAGTGATGGCCTCAATGCGTCCTCAAATATCGATCTGGGCAGACTGATCATTAATGCAGGTCTTCCCGGTGAACCACTGACGGTTGACCGGTTCAAATTTGTCGAAGCAGCTTCGGGATGGAATTCGAATGATCTTATCGTGGGAGATGACAGGACAAGTGTCGAATTGACATTGCTCGATCCTAATTCGGGGCAGAACAATGCGTTGGATAACGTCAATAATCCAGCCAGTGGCGGTCATAGCGCAGCCAACAGAATTGCGCAGATCAATGGACTGAGTGGATTGCTCGGCGGAGCGACTGTTTTTGATTCAGGCAATATTCTGCTTGGGGGGGGAGGAAGCGATATACTCCAGGGACGCGGCGGTGATGACATCATCGATGGGGATGCTTATTTGAATACGCGCATCGTTGCGAACGGTACCACCTCGTTTGATCATATGACCAGTGCCCTTCGTACAGCCATGCAGAATGGGACGTATACCCCCGATCAGCTCACCATCGTTCGTGAGATTCTAACCAATAATACGGGTATCGATACCGCGGTATATAACGACGTATTCGCTAATTTTGTAGTGACTGTCAGCTCTTCCACCGGTACAATTTTCGTCGATCATGCCAATGTAGCTCCAGGTGTCATTGATGAGGGTGTCGATACACTTCGCAATATCGAACGCCTGCAATTTACCGACAGAACAGCCATGTTCGGGACTGTCGGTGATGACAATTTAGTCGGTACTGCGGCCAATGATGTGATCTATGGCCTGGCCGGAAATGATACGTTGGACGGCACCGGTGGAGTCGATGTATTGGTGGGAGGCACTGGCAACGACACCTATATCGTCGATACCGCAACCGACACACTGACTGAACTGGCCGGAGGCGGTACAGATACGGTTCAGAGTTCGGTGACTTTTACGATTGGCGCTACATTCGAGAATCTGACGCTCACCGGTACGAACCCAATTAATGGTACCGGCAACACGGTTAACAATGTGCTCATCGGCAACAGCAATAATAATGTGCTTACCGGTTTGGCGGGCAACGATACCTTAACGGGTGGTGACGGCAATGATACGCTCGATGGTGGTACGGGCGTTGATACGATGACCGGTGGTTTAGGCGACGATATCTATGTTGTAAACACAGCCACGGATATCATTAATGAGCTTGCCGGTGAAGGTATCGATACAGTGAATAGCTCGGTAACGAGAAATCTGAGTAACACGCAGCTTGAAAATATTACTTTGACAGGTGCCAATCCTATTACTTCGGTGGGTAATGCGTTCAATAATGTCATGATCGGCAATACCGGTAATAATACCTTAAGTGGTGATGCGGGCAACGACACGCTGAATGGCGGAAATGGTAATGATTCATTAACGGGTGCTGCAGGTGCGGATACCTTAACCGGTGGTGCTGGAACCGATACATTCGTGTACACTGCCGCTGCTCAGTCTATTGGTGTCAATCGGGATACGATCACTGATTTTGTCAGTGGAACTGATAAGATCAGTCTTAGCGGAATTGATGCGAATTCGACCATTGCGGGCGATCAGGCCTTCTTGTTCGTTGCGACGATCACAGGGCCCGGCCAAGTTCGCTATGATGCCGCTACCGGATTATTGCAAGCTAATACTGGTGGATCATTAGCACCTGAACTGCAAATACAACTCTCAGGTAATCCGCCGGTCGTTGCAGCGGATATTATTCTGTAGTTAACTACGCAGTAGTTCAATCATCAGGGAAGGTCGATCGCGGCCTTCCCTGATATATTCCCGATTTATCTCCAAATGGGTGCTATCTGCACTCCTAAGCACAACTAAATTCTATTATTTCCGCTGTTTCTTTCGGTATCTTCTACAGATGCTGAAAGTGAGCCGCTTGGTGGACAATCACGCCGCAATTGCTGTTTGGTCTCGATAACTTCATTGCCGTTGTAATTGCTTACCCCAATGATTTTATTACAAAATCAACTTATCCCTGCATCAAGTTGATTCCGAATCAATACTGATTGATCAATATTTGCATCGGAGAAGAATTGATTCAGCAAAAAAATTGCCCAAGTAAAAACTCAGCCATGTAACTGCAGTCAAATACAGTAAGACTGGTTAAATCTTTTTTGTTTTTCTCTAAATTGAGGAAACAGGGGGAAATGGCATGGCATTCAACGTACGCTCTCCTGCGGTTGCAGGTTTGTTTTACCCAGCGGATACGCAACAGTTAAAACATGAAGTGCTTCGCTTATTGGCCAATGCAATAGCTTCCGATCGCAAACCCAAGGCTTTGATTGTGCCTCATGCAGGCTATCAATACTCGGGCCAGATTGCTGCTTCGGCTTATGCTTGCCTCAGGAATTTCAGTGCACTCATTCAACGTGTCGTGCTGCTTGGTCCAGCGCATCGAGTGGCTGTTCATGGGCTGGCGTTGCCAGGTGTGGATGTTTTTGATACCCCATTGGGAAATATTGAGCTCGATCAGAATTTGGTTAATAAAATTGCACAGTTGCCGCAAATATGTATCAGTAAGGAAGCGCATGTCCTAGAACATTCATTGGAAGTGCAATTACCTTTTTTGCAAAGTGTTCTGGGTCACTTTACCTTATTGCCTCTGGCGGTGGGACTCACTTCGGCAGAAGCTGTGGCCGATGTTTTGGCGCATGTGTGGGGTGGAGAAGAAACTTTGATCATAGTCAGTTCCGATCTTTCCCATTATTTACCTTACTCCGATGCACAACGGACAGATCATGAGACGATGCAATCCATCATGCAATTGGAACAACTGGTTGAGCATGAGCGGGCATGCGGAAGCACTGCCATCAATGGTCTGATTGTTGCGGCGCAGCAGCGCCATTTGACTCCGCAGGTATTGGATTTACGCAATTCTGGAGATACCGCGGGTTCGCGTGAGCGAGTGGTGGGTTATGCCGCAGTTGCCTTTGATTGAAAGGAGGAAAACAATGATAACGCCAATCGAAAAGAATGAGCAGGGAAAAATACTGCTATCCATTGCGCGAACTGCGATTTCTCGAGCGTTAAGCATTCCATGCTGTTCGGTTGTCATGAATGGAACGACGTTTTGGCTTTCTGAACCAGCGGCGACTTTTGTCACGTTGACGGAAAACCAAGAATTGCGTGGTTGTATCGGCTCTTTATATGCTTACAATCCTTTAATCAAGGATGTCAGCAACAATGCAGTGTCAGCAGCCCTGCACGATCCTCGATTTACACCATTGACAGCAAATGAACTGAATTCTGTCAGTATTGAAGTATCCTTGCTTTCCAGATTACAACCCATAGATTTCAAAAATGAAAAGGATGTTTTCAACCAATTGCATCCTGGTATTGATGGCTTGGTGCTCGAATATGGCCCTCATCGCAGTACCTTTCTGCCTCAGGTTTGGGAAAATTTTCCACAGCCCCAGCAGTTTCTCGCCAAATTGAAATCCAAAGCGCGATTGTCTGAGCATTTCTGGACCAAGGGAATCAAATTGTCTCGCTATACCGTCAGCAAATGGAGTGAAACCGCTTGTCCCGAGGAGCTTATGCATGGATGAACCGATCAGTAGTTCAGAACGCTTCCCCGCTCATTATTGGCATATGCTGGAAGATGGACGGATCCAATGCGATCTATGTCCCAGAGATTGTAAATTGCATGAAGGGCAGCGTGGCGCATGCTTTGTAAGAGGACGCATCGACAGCAAAATGGTTTTGACAACCTATGGACGCTCATCCGGATTTTGTATCGATCCTATCGAAAAAAAACCGTTGTATCACTTTTACCCCGGCAGCAGTATTTTATCGTTCGGCACGGCAGGGTGTAATCTTGCGTGCAAATTTTGTCAAAACTGGGATATATCAAAATCACGCCGGTTTGATAAGCTGCTCGATCAGGCTCATCCGGAAGATATTGCGCATTGCGCCGAAACATATGGTTGCAGGAGCGTGGCCTTTACCTACAATGATCCGGTGATTTTTGCCGAGTACGCGATGGATGTGGCTGATGCATGTCATGCGAGAGGCATTCGTACTGTTGCTGTGACCGCGGGTTATATTCATGCTCGGCCTAGAAGGGATTTTTTTGCCAAAATGGATGCTGCTAACGTCGATCTCAAGGCATTCACTGATGAATTTTATGTCAAGCAAACAGGGTCGCATTTACAGCCGGTCTTGGAAACATTGCAGTATCTCAGGCATGAAACCGATGTGTGGTTGGAATTGACGACATTGCTGATACCGGGATTGAATGATTCGGTTACGGAAATTCGAGCGATGAGCGATTGGATCATGAGGGAACTAGGTTCTGATGTACCGTTGCATTTCAGTGCCTTCCATCCGGATTATAAGCTGACTGACCGAACTTCCACACCGGTAGAAACGCTGATTCAGGCCCGCAAAATTGCACAGGACGCGGGTTTGCACTATGTTTACACCGGAAATGTCCATAATCCCGAGGGCGACACGACGATTTGCCCAGCTTGTGAAAGTGCGGTCATTCTGCGCGATTGGTATGAAATCAACCGCTATCATCTGACTCGGGGTGGTCGATGCATGCATTGTGATAGGCCGATAGCCGGGCGTTTTGAGCAATTTCAAGGTTGTTTTGGAAGACAACGGGTTCCTGTAAGAATCGCCGCCACGATATGAATGCAATTACAGTAAAAATTCCAGCCGGTTCCATTGAATTAGAGGGGGATATGGTCATTCCACCCATGGCTTCAGGCATTGTCGTGTTTGCGCATGGCAGTGGTAGCAGCCGCTTCAGTCCACGAAATGGATTTGTCGCTCAGATATTGCAGCAGCGTGGGGTGGCTACATTGCTGTTCGATTTGTTGTCGCGGCTGGAAGATCAGGATCGCTCAGCACGATTTGATATTGCTTTGTTGACAGACCGTTTGCTTGCCGCAACAGCGTGGTTGCAGATTAATTCATCAACTGAAAACCTGAAGATAGGTTATTTTGGTGCCAGTACTGGGGCAGCTTCAGCTTTACAAGCGGCGGCTAGGAAAGGGGCGAATATCGCTGCCGTGGTTTCGCGTGGTGGCCGTCCTGATTTGGCGGGGGCAGACGCATTGAGTCGTGTGATAGCGCCAACATTGCTGATTGTCGGGGGTGATGATCATGGCGTAGTCGAGTTGAACGAGCAAGCTTATGCTCTGCTGGAATGCAAGAAAGAATTCGTAATTATTCCAGGAGCGACCCATTTATTTGATGAGCCTGGTACGTTGGAAAAAGCTGCGAAGCTCGCAGTCGATTGGTTTTTAACTTATCTGTGATGCATCAGTTACTTCATTGACCAGAACAACATGATCTTTCTGGATACTCAAGCTGTTATTTTAAACAATTTAAATCTTTCAAAACTATTATTTCCCAACATTATCCAGGACTTTCAGCATACTTCTGCCATGCATTTTCTTCGTTAGAATCTTCCAATGCTAAAACCATATCATCTTACCGAAAAAGATTTACTCTGATAGAGCGAACTCGTTCACGATTGATTTGGCGTTGATATTGGAAACCTTTTGAATTTCACCATAACGTCCCAATATCGAACGGATTTTTAGAAATTCATTACGTATCGTTGATGGTGATTTTTTCAAGTAAAGAGCCAAAATCTTGGAGTTGGTCGTTTCCAGAATAAGGCTGGCTTCCAGCAATTGATGCAAGTAAGGAGGTAAGAGCTTATTACCATCAATGGATTCAATCAGATGAGCAGCATGAAGCTTTGCGCGCCTTAACTGCCCTGTGTTATGAAATGCATGAGTATCACTTTGCTGAGAAATCAGATGATGGGACGCGTCATGAGTTGATTTGGTTTCAGATTGTTTCATTTGAGTGCGCTCCTCAACATGGCAGTGTTCATAACGTATTAGAGTAGCCAACTGATATGACATGAATATGACAATTCACCCGCAACTTACTGACTGATGTTTAAACGTATTTTGAGTCAAAGTAAGTCCATCGTCAATGTGGCATATGGCCGCACGCGGCAAATTCTGACAGTATTTTTGCAGCAAAAATTTAACCGTTACCCCAATCAATGTGATGGCTAAATGTTCATCAGTGAACTAGGGCAGTCATCAAAAAAATAAAAATTTATCATCTCATTCAGAATTTTCCTTCAGACACTGGTACTCAGCTCAGCATAAATTCTGGAGATTGAGCATGAACCTTACTCAAAGCGGCTTGAATGGCATCATTGGCGGTTTCTAAATAAGTGAACTGCATTGCCTTGTGCGTTGCCTCAGGTACTTCACGCAAGTCTTTTTCATTGCGTGCGGGCAATAATACGGTTCGGATTCCGGCTCGTTGCGCTGCAAGCACCTTTTCCTTGATGCCACCGACCGGCAATACCAATCCTCTCAAACTGATTTCTCCGGTCATGGCTACTTCATGTCGAACCGGCCGGTTGGTGAACAATGATGCTAATGCAATGAACATCGCCACTCCCGCGCTTGGGCCATCCTTAGGAATAGCGCCGGCTGGTACATGCAAATGCACATCGATGCCTTCGAACATTGAACCAGGAATCCGTAAATCACTTGCATGCGCTTTAACTAATGTAAGCGCTGCCTGTGCGCTCTCTTTCATCACATCACCCAGTTGGCCGGTTAAAATCAACCGTCCGCTACCATTCACCCGGGTAGCCTCAATAAATAAAATATCACCGCCCACGGGCGTCCATGCCAAACCAGTAGCGACGCCGGGTAGATCGGTATGAAGTGCAAGTTCATGTTCAAATTTTTTCGGCCCGAGAATCGTATCTATATCCTTGACATCAATCGAGACCTGGTGCTCTTTTCCTTCGGCGATATGCAACGCGGCATGGCGCATCACCCGACCGATTTCCCGCTCAAACTGACGCACACCGGCTTCACGGGTGTAGTTGGCCACAATATTTTCCAACGCCGCAACGGTGAGCTGGCACTGATCTTCATGCAATCCATTAGCTTCACTTTGCCGTTGAACCAAATAGCGCAATGCGATCTGGAGTTTTTCTTCCTGGGTATACCCAGGCAACTCAATGACTTCCATTCGATCGCGCACGGGAGGGGAAACATTATCGATGACATTGGCTGTGGCGATGAAAATGATGCGACTCAAGTCAAAAGGAACGCCGAGATAATTATCGCGGAAAGTCGCATTTTGTTCTGGATCGAGTATTTCCAATAACGCAGCTGCCGGATCTCCATGCAAGCTGGCGGACATTTTATCGATTTCGTCCAGCATCATGACGCAATTGCGCGCTTCCGCTTTTCGCACACTTTGAATGATGTTTCCGGGCATGGCGCCCACATAGGTGCGACGATGGCCGCGCATTTCCGCTTCATCGTGAATACCTCCAAGTGATACTCGAACAAAGGGACGCTGCAGCGCGCGCGCAATACTCTGACCCAGTGAAGTCTTACCCACTCCGGGCGGGCCGACGAAGCAGAGAATAGGCGCGCGACCTTGCGGTTTCAATTTCTGAACGGCAAGAAATTCGATGATCCGCTGCTTGATTCGTTCCAATCCAAAATGATCGGCTTCCAGAATTCGACGCGCAGCATCCAAATCAATCGACGTTTCTTCAGGCAATTGCCAAGGCAACTCGGTCATCCAATCCAAATAAGTGTGCAGCATCGAATATTCGCTGGATGCGCTTGGCATGCGCTGCAGGCGCTGGAGTTCTTTACGGGTTTGCGTTTCGATATCTTCTGGCATATGAGCGCGTGAAATCGCTTCTTCCAATTCAATGATTTCTTGATCGTTATCGCTATCTTCTCCCAATTCTTTCTGAATTGTTTTTAATTGCTCTCGCAGAAGAAACTTGCGTTCACGATCTTCCATATGTTCCTTGGTGCGCTCGCCAATTTCCTGCGATAGCCGTAGCACTTCGATGCGGCGAGACAGAATGTGCAGCACTTTTTGTAATCGTTCTTCAGTATCGATGCTCTCGAGCAGCATCTGCTTCTCACTGACTTCAGTATCCAGCAAACTGGCAGTTATGTCGGCCAGATGAGAAGGGGCGCGGGTCGCCTGGAGTGCATACGCGAGTTCAGCCGGTACTCCTGGCAACAACGAAAGGATTTCAATGGCGCGTTCGCGGAGTTGCAATGCCAAAGCTTCCGTTTGGGTAGTGATATGCGCTGATTCCTGGACACGTTTAATCCGAGCTGCAATAAAAGGATAGCCATCGATCAGTTCTTCGATTTGGAACCGCTCGATACCTTGACAAATCACATGGTGCGTCCCATCGTCGGAGACTACGTGACGCACGATATTGGCTATAGTGCCCATACGGCATAGCGCATCCATATTTGGGTCGTCGACACTGGCATCTCTCTGCAAAACAATGCCTATCGACGCTTTGGAGTGCAATGCATGTTGTATAGTCGCGATGGAGCGAGCCCGGCCGACGGTGATCGGCATCAGTACATGAGGAAATAATACGACATTACGCATGGGCGCCAACGCAATAATATCGGCGGGTAATTCAAAGGTGGGTGCAGTAGGTTGCTCCATGGCGATATCCTTCTGGGATTTAAGGGCTGATTTGAATATCTCCTGGCAATATGTGCGTCTTAAATGCAGAATTCAAGTCTTGGTTTGGAAGTTTTTGACAACCGAATGGCTGATGTGCAGTTTTCGGTTGCCATTCATTTCTGGTGAGCTTACGGCCGGTGACGAATTTCCTTTCTTTGTTCGTACCTTACCAGCTTGGCCAAATCTTGAAGTTCACTGGATAGTAATTCCAGTACATCATCCAAAGTCAACATGCCTACCAATTCGCCCGAGTCGTCCACGACGGGTAGTCTGCGAATGGTCTTTCGACGCATATATTCAATGGCTTCATACGTAGTCATATTTTCCTTGATGGTGAAGATTTCCGGCGCCATGATGTCTCCAACCGTGATGACGGTATTGTCCAGTTCCGGCGCGAGCACTTCGACGACGAGGTCTCGATCGGTGACGATGCCGATGGGAATCTGGCGACCATTCTGCGCTTCAACTACGATTACTGCGCCGACATGATATTGCCGCATCAGTTTGGCAGCTTCCAATGTTGTTTCGTCTCGTTGAATAACGATTACTTCGCGATTACAGATTTCTCCGACTGTCATAATTATTTCCTTTATGCTGATAAAAAATTAACCGGTTACCCGAATTTTCTCATTCAGTTAACGCAACCAATGAACACGGCGAAAATTCTCCACCGGATTATAGTGAAATTCCAGATCGCCTTTATACGCATCGTGAATGGCTTCACCGATTCCACGCGCAAGGTGAATATCAGTGGTTGTTATTACTACCTCATCGTTAGTTTTTTCTGTCGCCATGATCCGTTTCTAATCAGAGTGCGAGCCTTATCGCATCCAGCTGTAGCGAACGCAATCACTTACTGGCTATGAGTATACTGTCACTGTTGAATGAACAATACAATTGGTTTTAGTAACTGGCAGGGAAAATTTTTGCGGATGTCTTCTTGATCTAAAAGTGAACGAGACTGTCACGAAACAGTGAGTCAGTGTGACTTTAAGACTCTAATGAAGATGAGTAAAGGCTCATCAATTTGAAGATGTTTCGAAGTTGCTGCAGAGAATGTTGAAAAGTAGGAAACAAATTTTGCCAGTTTGACATACTTTCCATTACCGGCGTTGATGTAGTCCATGGCGTCCCCAAGGGGATTCGAACCCCTGTTACCGCCGTGAAAGGGCGATGTCCTAGGCCTCTAGACGATGGGGACAGGTTTGATATCTCTATAGCTTTATACTATTAAAATTACTGGTGGAGATAAGCGGGATCGAACCGCTGACCTCTTGCATGCCATGCAAGCGCTCTCCCAGCTGAGCTATACCCCCTGATCAAAGGAACAGCGATTATACTGACGCCTAGTTTCATTGTAAAGAAAAGATCAGCTCGGGAATCGAGCGAGACTAGCCTTGACGCGATTGAGCGTTTCTTTCCGCCCCAACAGCTCAAGCACCGCATCAATCGAAGGGGTATGTGTTTCGCCGGTGACCATCACTCTTAGGGGCATAGCGATCTTGGGTAATTTAACATCCTGATCTTTGGCTGCGGTCTTAATTTCATGATGAATGGACTCCCGCGTCCATTCAATAAATTCAAATTTCTCAATCAAATTGGCTAATAACGCTTTTGTCTCAGCATTGAAGAATTGAGATTTCAGTTCATCCGTTGGCTCAAGCGGACGATAAAAATACACTGCGGCATCCGCCAGTTCCTCAATGGTGTTCACTCGTTCTTTCAATAAATCGACAATTTGGATTAAATTCGGACCATCGGAAACTGGGCAATTGTCCTTATCAAGAAAGGGCTTGACCAATTCAGCCAAATGCTGATTATCGGTTTTTTTAAGATATTGCTGATTCAGCCAGTGAAGCTTTTCAGGATTGAATTTAGCCGGAGAACGGCTGATGGCTGATAAATCGAACCATTCAATGAGTTCTTCGCGACTAAAGATTTCCTCATCGCCATGTGACCATCCCAACCGCGCCAAATAATTCAGCAGAGCATCCGGTAAATAGCCATCTTCTTGATACTGCATAACGGAAACAGCGCCATGTCGCTTTGATAAGCGTTCGCCATTTGCGCCAAGTATCATCGGGACATGAGCGTATTCGGGTAAAGGTGCGCCCAGAGCTTTGAGGATATTGATCTGGCGGGGCGTATTATTGACATGATCATCGCCGCGAATGACATGGCTGATGGCCATATCGAGATCATCGATGACTACGCTGAAGTTATAGGTTGGAATGCCATCGCTTCGTAATAGCACAAGATCGTCGAGCTCGTCATTGGCAACGGAAATTCGGCCTTTGATATGATCATTAAAAGTCACATGGCCTTGCCACGGATTTTTAAACCGGACGACCGGTTTTATTCCTGCCGGCGGGGTTTGTTCTGAGTCGCGCCAGCGCCCATCATATCGCGGCTTTTGTCCTGCAGCGAGCTGCCGTTCACGCATCTCGTCCAATTCTTCCTTGGAAGCATAGCAATAGTAGGCCTGGTTATTTCGTAACAGTTGCTCAGCAACCTCATGATAGCGTTGCAATCGTTGCATTTGATAAAAAGGGCCTTCATCATAGTCGATGGCCAACCATGCCATGCCATCGAGTATGGCTTGTGTGGATTGTTGGGTCGAACGTTCTTGATCGGTGTCTTCGATGCGCAAAATAAACTTGCCGCCATGACGGCGAGCGTAGGCCCAGGAAAAAAGAGCAGTGCGGGCGCCACCAATGTGAAGGTAGCCGGTAGGGCTGGGAGCAAATCGGGTACGTACCATGTTGTATGAACGAGTGGAAAAAAATTATATAGTTACGCCATTTTATGAATGGCACTGGTGGTGCTTCTTTCATTTAAGCACTGATAAAACAAGATGATTATAATAGCATTCGCTCTTTGACTGATTGTTTATGTGCATCCACAAGATTATTGAAATACATGACTGATCTGATTCACGACCTGATCGTTAAATCCGCCCAACGCTCACCGCAAGCTGAAGCCATCCTGTATCAGGAGCGATCAATGAGCTATGCTGCTTTGGCCACCGAGATCGAAGTGCGAGCCCATGGCTTGCATTCGCTTGGCTTGCTACGGGCTGAACGGGTCGCGATCTATTTGGAAAAACGTTTGGAAACCGTCATTGCGATAGGTGCGGTTTCAGCGGCCGGAGGGGTATTTGTACCCATTAATCCTCTTTTGAAACCTGAACAGGTGAGTTATATTTTAAACGACTGTGCTGCGAGAATCTTGGTAACCTCACACACCCGACTCAGGGTACTGCAGGCAGCTCTAGCGAATTGCCATGATCTGTGTTTGATCATTGCAATCGATATCGAGGGTGAACCGGCGTCGCTGAATGGTTGTGCGATCATTCCGTGGGAAGACCTGGGCAATGAGCAAAGAAAACGGGTTGCCTCACCGACGATTGATCAGGATATGGTGGCGATCATTTATACGTCAGGCAGTACTGGCAAGCCGAAAGGTGTCGTGCTTTCGCATCGGAATATCGTGGCCGGCGCAAAATCCGTCAGCCAATACTTGGCAAACCGATCTGACGATCGGATTTTGACAGTGCTTCCGCTGAGTTTCGATTACGGATTGAACCAACTGATGAGTGCTTTCCATGTTGGCGCTGCTGCTGTATTGATGAATTACTTATTGCCACATGACATTATCCATGCTGTCAAACACTATGGCATTACCGGCCTCGCTGCCGTGCCGCCGCTGTGGATTCAATTGGCTGACTTGAACTGGGAAAGAATAACGTCATTGCGTTACATTACCAATTCCGGGGGCGTCATGCCGCGCAAAACACTCGATCGATTACGACGGGCATTGCCCGCAACGCGAATTTTCTTGATGTATGGATTTACAGAGGCTTTTCGTTCGACGTTTCTGGCCCCTGAAGAATTGGATCGGAAACCGGATTCGATCGGTAAAGCTGTACCCAATGCTGAGATACTTGTTTTGCGTGAAGATGGATCGTGTTGCGCAGTTGGAGAAGCCGGAGAATTAGTGCATCGGGGTGCCTTTGTCGCTCTGGGCTATTGGGGTGACGCTGAAAAAACCGCACAGTGCTTCAGGCCGATTACAACTCATCGGGAAGGTCTGTCCATCGCTGAAATAGCAGCATGGTCCGGTGATACCGTGCGGATGGATGATGAAGGATTTTTGTATTTCATCGAGCGGCGCGATGCGATGATCAAGACCTCCGGTTATCGAGTCAGTCCGACTGAAATAGAGGAAATTCTGTATTCCACGGGAGAGGTTGCGGAAGCTGTAATATTGGGGATTCCGCACCCGTTGTTAGGACAGGCCATTATTGCCGTGGTATGTGGCATGAGGAATGTGATATTGGATTCCCGGCGATTATTGCAGTACTGCAAGCAGCGATTACCGGCGTATATGCTTCCACACCATATCGAAATACGCGTAGGCCCCTTGCCGCGTAATCCGAACGGCAAGATTGACCGAGCCTCGATTTTCCAGGAAGTGCAATTTTTCTTTACTGAGGCGGAAAGTGAGTAGCGTATTACCTGAACATGCACCACTGCACCAATTCCCCGTTCAGAATGACTGCTTGCACATTGGCGGCATGGCATTGACGCAGCTGGCGCAACGCATCGGCACAACCCCCTTTTATGCCTATGATCGCCAGCAAATGACCGATCGAGTTGTTTTGCTGCGCCAGTCTCTACCACCTGAGATTCAATTACATTATGCGATGAAAGCCAATCCGATGCCTGCTGTGGTACAACATCTTGCGAGTCTGGTTGACGGTATCGATGTGGCATCGGTAGGGGAAATGAAAGTGGCACTGGATACTCCCATGCCCCCGGCTTCTGTCAGTTTTGCCGGGCCAGGAAAAAAGGAACATGAACTGCGTTGCGCCATTGCCGCTGGAGTGCTTTTGAATGTCGAGTCTTCGCAGGAACTGGCATTAATTGCCCAATTGGGGGATTCGTTAGGCATCCGCCCTCAAGTGGCGATACGTATTAATCCGAATTTTGAGCTTAAATCTTCTGGCATGAAAATGGGTGGCGGCGCCACGCCCTTCGGCGTTGATGCTGAGTGTATGCCTGGCTTATTAAAGCAAATCGACTATATGGGTTTGGAATGTATTGGATTTCACATTTTCAGCGGTTCACAAAATCTGAATACTGCGGCAATACAAGAGGCTCATGAAAACACGATGCAATTGGCGATTCGGCTGGCGGCGTATGCATCTTTTCCGATCAAGCTGATCAATATCGGTGGAGGGTTCGGTATTCCGTATTTTCCGGGTGAGCGTCCATTGGATTTACTAGCCGTTGGAGAAACCCTGCAGAGGTTGATCGTTCGTTTGAAGCGGCATATTCCTTCTACGAGAATAGCTCTGGAACTTGGAAGGTATTTCGTGGGAGAAGCTGGAGTCTATGTATGCCGGGTACTGGAGCGTAAATTCTCAAGAGGGAAAACATTTTTGATAACAGACGGTGGCTTGCATCACAACTTGGCAGCTTCGGGTAATTTTGGCCAGGTTATTCGAAAAAATTATCCGGTCATCATCGGCAATAAAGTTCGCGGCAGTGAGCGGGAAGTGGTTTCAGTGGTTGGGCCTTTGTGTACTCCGCTGGATATCCTGGCCGATCAATTACCCATGGCCAAAGCTTCTGTAGGAGATTTGGTGGTTATTTTGCAATCTGGAGCTTATGGCTTGACTGCAAGTCCCCAGGCATTTCTGAATCATCCCTTGCCCATTGAAGTGTTAGTATAAGATTAATACTACAAAGCTCATAGATTAATTGACCTATAAGACATTGACCAAATAGATTTTTTAAGTGTGTATGTTGCGTATAATGCACAAATTGAGACCTTTGTTAGGATTAATTTGGGAAATGATAAGGATCAGTTGAATATTAATGTTAAATATACTTAAATAAGCAAAATTTATTGTGCTAATTAGGAAGGAGTAAACGATCCCAGGTGTAAGACGAGAAAGTTATTGACCAATATACAGTGAACAGAAAATAGAGCCATTAAAAAAGTCGGAGTTTAGTTCTTAGTGAATCCTTAATCCCATGATTAATACGCGAGCAGTTCAAAATCATGAAATAGGGCTGCTGTTTTTACTCTAATTTATAAATGATATAAAGAAAACCAGGCTTATATTTATAGATATAAATTGACTATTTGGCAGTTTCTGAATCAAGAAATGGGTGTGCATAATTGTCAGAATATAAGTATTGCCGGAGATAATTAAACTGGGTGATTCTATGAATGATTTGTACAATAGCTTTCAGAAATTTTTTGAAATCGTAATAGCTGATACGACAGAGTTACTTGAAAAAGTTTATGGAATTCGCTATCAGGTGTTGTGTGTGGAAAAGCGTCTGCCGGGATTTGATGCCGATCAGTGTCCCGATATGCTTGAGACTGATGATTATGATCACCATTCTTCTCATGCGCTCTTAAAATACCGGCCGACGGGCGCCTATATAGGCACTGTTCGTCTCATCTTAGAAGACTCATCTGAGCCTGATAAATTGCTCCCTGTTGAATTATATGGACACTCAGATCCAGAGCTCTGTGATATCAAATCTCTGCCACGAAAACAAACTGCAGAGATTTCACGTTTTGTAGTGGTTAGTCAATTTGATCGACGTAAAGGAGAAGAGCGGCGCAAGGGAGAACGTCGCAAAGCTCTTTCCAGCGCTAGCATCAATAAAATTGTATCGCACGAAAGGCGAGGTACGGATCGCCGCTCAGCCCTCAACATTGCCTTGGTGCTCATGGCGGGTGTGGTTCGTATGTCAAAAAAATATGGGATCAGAAACTGGCTCTCAGTCATGGATCCCGCGTTGAACAGATTACTCAGTTATGACGGATTAGAATTTAATCCGATCGGCCCCCCAGTAAATTATCATGGCATGCGTCGCCCTTATTTCGTCAAGGTTGAAGAAGTCTTAACCAGAATGTACACCCAACATCATGATGCTTGGGAAGTCGTGACAGATTGCGGCAAATACGATCCCTTTATTTCTTCCGATGAAAAGGTATTGAATTAGAAAATATTCTTTGAATGGATTCCAATTCTTGATACCAACATTTCTGCGTTACTTCTCATTTTCGATAAAAGTATTGATTTGCTGTTTATTGTCGGCATCGCTTTCATTTATCAATACGGATACATGGGCAAGCGATCAATATGATATCGTGATTTATCCCGGGGTGGGCGAAAAGGAAATTTCTCTCAATTCGCTGCGCTCAATCTTCAGTATGCGTCAAAAAACCTGGCCCGATGGAGCCAAGATCAGAGTTTTTGTACTAGCGGATGATGATGAACTGCATCAAAGCGTATCCAAGGAAATACTGAATGTATTTCCTTATCAATTGAGATCCATGTGGGACCGGTTGGTATTCTCAGGTACTGGCCAAGCACCCATCAAAGTAAATTCAATCGACGAGATGCTTGTGAAAGTAGCAAGCACGCCTGGCGCAATAGGTTATTTATGGAGAGCAAAAATTAATGATACAGTTAACGTGCTCCAGATTAAGTAGCTATCGTATAGTTACAGTTACCTGCCCATGGGGCAGGGCGCTGCTACTTTTATTGCTGACGGGTGGCTTATCTGTTCAGGCACAAGGCATTGATCAGACTCATAAAAAAATCGAATCAGCGCAACAATCGATGCCGCTGCTACCAACTTCGGAATTGCCAGCGCAAGCCGTGGAATCAAGTATGAGCACGGCTAAGCAGAAACCTAATTTCTTCAATAAGACAGTCAATTGGTTCCGCACCAAGGAATTACCAGGAGATTTGCAAATTCATGGTTTTGCGAGTCAAGGTTATATTACAACCTCGGATAATGATGTGTTTGGCAACAGCGACAACGGCGGCAGTTTCGGGTTAACCGAAGCGGGCCTGAATGTTTCTGTTCGGCCATTGCCTAAGCTGCAATTATCTGCACAGGTATTATCACGGCGTGCCGGTAAGGGAAATAGCGGAATGCCACGGCTCGATTACGCCATTCTGGATTATCAATTGTATTCCTATGATGCCAATCAATATGGCATTCGGATCGGTCGATTGAAGAATCCCTTCGGGTTTTATAATGAAACCCGGGATGTGGCGCATACCCGGCCCAGTATCTTATTGCCGCAGTCGATTTATTTCGATCGTACCCGCAACCTGGGGCTTTCAGGGGATTCCGTACAGTTATATGGGGAAACGGCGATTGGAAACTTGGGTACCTTTTCTACGCAATTTGGGGTGTGGTGGCCCATTGTCAGCGATAGAGATACAGAAGTTTCACTTATTGCGCCTGGCCCTTCAGGTCATTTAAAAAGAGAAGCATCCTATATTGGTCGTGGGATTTTTGAGACCAATGATAAGCGATTGCGCCTAGGGATCAGTGGAATATGGTTGAATACTAGCTATGATCCTCAAGGTGCAATCGATCCAATTCGTGCTGGTTCGCTACAATTTACGCCCATTTATTTTTCTGCTCAATACAATGCAGAGCGATGGAGCATAACGTCGGAGTATGCTTTGCGTCATTTTAAATACGGTCATACATTTGGTGATACCATGCTGTTGAATAAAGCAGATTTTTTCGGAGAAAGCTATTATGTTCAAGGGGAATATCGTTTTACTCCAAAGTGGGAGGCATTTATTCGATATGATGTGCTCTATACGGATAGATCCGATCGAAGTGGTAAAGAGTTTGCAGCAGAAATGCTTGCTCAGCATAAGCTCGAGATAGCCCCGCACTCGCGTTTTGCCAAGGATATCACGGTAGGCTTGCGCTGGAATGTCACACCGGAATTCATGCTGCGCGCTGAGTATCATCGAGTTAATGGCACTGGATGGCTATCGAGAC
This sequence comes from Nitrosomonas sp. JL21, assembly GCF_009833095.1. Classification (GTDB taxonomy): domain Bacteria; phylum Pseudomonadota; class Gammaproteobacteria; order Burkholderiales; family Nitrosomonadaceae; genus Nitrosomonas. The sequence goes on along the minus strand of NZ_QRCB01000024.1, from coordinate 93,483 downwards.
TTGATAACACACCTGCTGAAGGACCCACAAGCCAACACTGGGATTTGTACGCCATTCAGGCTTCTTACCGGTTCTGATCGGAATGTCTTATGGATAAAAGTTCTGAGTATCAATTAGAAAAAATCCCCATTGCTCCCTTTCCCAGGAAGCGATTCCGGAGTTTGCGTTGGAAAATTTCACTCAGCAGCAGCTTGTTGTTGCTTGCCCTGGTAGTAATATTTTGTTTCATCAGCTATTTAAGCTTGATGGCCAATTTCGATAGCCAACGTGATACCGATTACCGGCGCTATTCCAGAGAAATTGATAATTTAATCAACAATACTTCACAGAATCTGTACCAGCTTGCAGAAATTATTCCATTTCTCGATGGTATGAAAAAGGCGCTTCTGGTCAACGATGGAGAAAGCATCGATAAAGCTTTTGATCAGCACTGGGCGTTGTTGCAATTGCATAATGGCATTGAATTCATTTATTTTTATAACCAATCCAACGATTTGAATGCAAGCTGGGATAATCTCGGCTCGACGTTCTACGAGCAGAATATGTTGCTCGATTGGGTAAGCCAGGTTAATCGATCCGAACGGCCAATCAGTCCGTTATTGTGCAGAGAAAGCTGTTTGCAGCTCATCGTAGCGCCGCTTTTAGTGGAAGGACGTAAAGTAGGCGCCGTCGTGCTGGGAATTTCTCTTGCGGATGTTTTGCTGGCATTCAAGCGAATATTTGGGGCTGACATTGGTTTGCTCGTCAAAAAAAGAAAAAATGCAACGCAACTCGAAGATGCAGATATTCCGCCGTGGGAAGTGCAAATTTCTGCATTGACTACACGAGAAAAGAATTTTGCGATGCTCAGCAATGTCTCTCAGTTTTATTCAGATCTTGCGGTTCTGAATGATGGGATTCAGTTTTTCTGGAATCATCACTATCAGCAAGTCAAGCTATTGCCTTTAAATTCGGTGGAGCCGGATAACGCGCACTTGATCGTCATTACCGATGTGACCGCTGCCGTGAAAAATATCCATGATTCTATTTGGAAAATTGCATTAATAGGCATATTCGGTTTGATTATTTCCGAAGTATTGCTGCTGCTGATCTTTACACGCTTATTGTCGCGCTTGCGGGATGTCGCGATTGCACTGCCGTTACTGGCCAATGGCCAGTTTGAAAATTTCCGTCTGTCGTTGGCTTCATCAGGCCGTGCACATCGAGATAGCGATGAAATCGATACGCTCGCTGAGGCTGCGGTGGCGCTATCGCTGCAATTGGAAAAGCTGGAGCTCAAAGTATCCACCCGAACCAAAATGTTGATTGAGCAACGGGACGAATTGAGCCGGGAGAGGGATTTTGTCAAAAACTTATTGGATACCGCACAAGCGATTGTGCTGACACAAAATCATGAAGGTAAGATTATTTCAGTGAATGCCTATGGAGAGATGTTGACACGATATTCCGAAAAGGATCTGCAGGGTAAATCCTTTCTGAGCATTCTCATTCCGGAATATGATTCACAGGATTCAAAAGAGCGCTTCAAGGAAATTCATACCGGTCATAAAATGCAATTACGTCATGAGGCGATTACGCATTGCAAGGATGGATCAACGCGTCATGTCGCTTGGTTGCACTCGCACTTGAGCTGGAATTCGGAGGAAGATCCCTCCATACTATCCGTGGGATTGGATGTCACGGAATATAAACGGGTAGAAGGTCATTTGGCGTGGCTGGCGGATCATGACCCATTAACTAATATGTTCAATCGGCGCCGTTTCAGTGAAGAACTAGAGCAAGTACTGAGTCGCGCGGAGCGCTACCGGCATCCTGGAGCGCTGTTGTTCTTCGATTTGGATCGCTTCAAGTACATCAACGATACCAGCGGGCATCAAGCAGGCGATGCATTACTTAAAATTGTTGCAACGATGCTCGATGAAACCATTCGTGCCGATGATATCACCGGCCGTCTCGGTGGCGATGAGTTTGCGATCATTTTGCCGGAAATCAATGCCGATGGCGCCATCGAAGTGGCTAAGAAAGTCCTGAATCAATTGGATCAGGCTGCGCATCTCACGATCAATAACCGCACCCATAAAATTTCTGCCAGTATCGGTATCGCGTTATTCCCCGAACACGGTTCAAATATTCAGGATTTGCTGGCGGCGGCTGATCTTGCCATGTACCAGGCGAAAGCCATAGGACGCAATACCTGGTATTTATTTTCCGATAATGATCGGAATCGTGAGCGTATCCATACTTTGGTGTATTGGAAAGAGAAGATTGAATATGCTCATTTGCATGATAATTTCATGCTGTATCTCCAACCCATCATGAACGTGAAAAGCAAGGAAATCACTCATTACGAAGTGCTGCTTCGCATGAGGGACACGGATGGCGCGATACGTTCACCCGCAGATTTCATTCTTGCCGCCGAACATACGGGCTTGATTCATGCCATTGATCATATGGTGCTGCGGAAATCGATTGCCCATGCCGCCAAGATTATTGAGAGCGGCAATCCGGTCAATTTCTCTATCAATTTATCCGCGCATGCGTTCAATGACCCGCAATTACTCCCCATTCTCAAGGAACAATTGATGACGTATCAAATCGATCCGGAAAATCTAATGTTCGAAATCACGGAAACGGCGGCATTGGAAGATTTACCCGGTGCACGAGCTTTAATGAAGGAAATCAAGGAACTAGGGTGCGGATTTGTACTGGACGATTTTGGTGTCGGTTTCTCATCCTTCTATTACCTGAGAGAACTGCCCGTGGACGTCGTTAAAATCGATGGTTCCTTCATACGAACCCTATCAGCGGGGAGCGACGACGTGATTCTGGTCAATGCGCTTTGTAGCGTGGCCCGCGGCTTCGGCAAAAAAATCACGGCAGAATTCGTCGAAAGCGCGGAAATTTTGTCGTTGATCGAAAAGATGGATATCGATTATGCGCAGGGGTATTACATTGGCAAGCCCGGACCCATCAGTGATTTTTTGTTGGAGTCGGAGAAAACAGAAGCTTGATTATTCCGTTCGCAATGCGTCCACCGGATTCAACTGTGCGGCGCGCATTGCCGGAATGACGCCGGCGGCAAGCCCAATCAGCATCGATAAACATAACGCACCTACTACATAGTCCCATGGCACATTCACGGGCAATCCGGAAATCAGCAGCTTCAGTAATCCTGCTATGCCGGAACCTGCGGCCAGACCGACCAATCCGCCAGCAGTAGAGAGCGCGATGGATTCCACCAAGAAGAGCACCCGAATCCGTGTCCGCGTTGCACCTAATGCAGTCAGCAAACCGATCTCGGAAACTCGTTCTGAAACGGCGATATGCATCAATGTGATCATGCCGATCGCACCAACCAATAACGAGATGCCTCCCAGCGCAGCGACAGCAAATTTCAGTACATTCAGTACTGTGGATAAGGTGCTGAGCATTTGTTTCTGGGGTGTGATGGTAAAATCCTCACGACCGTGCCGGGCCACTAAAATGCGGTGAATATCGTCGACCACGGCATCAATGGGTGCCTCCGGAAAATAAGATACATTGATTTCCATGACGCCCTGACGATTGAAAACTTCCAGAGCGCGTGTCGTAGGCATGAATACCGTATCATCCAGATCAAAACCGAGCACCTGACCTTTCGACGCCATGACGCCGATGACGCGAAAGCGCGATCCGCCGACCTGCAGCAGAGCACCGAGAGGATTGGCATCGCCGAACAGTTCAGTGCGTACCTTTGCGCCAAGAACGACATAGGCGCGCGGATTACGGGGATCGTCATGCGGAAGAAACTGACCGATGGCCACTTGCATGTTGAAGGTGCGAGAAAAATCCGCTCCCTGACCATAGGCTGTTACCCGCCTGCTACGTCCGTTCGCACGAATCTCGGCATTTCCGACGACGCTGGCATTGGTATATTGTGCATAACGGCTCTGCTTGAGCGCCATGGCATCTTCAATGGTCAACAATCGCGCACTGCCGATGGCACCGAGAGAACCACCATGCGTATTAATTTTCCCGGGTGAAATGGTAATAATGTTCGTGCCGAATTGCGTGAATTCCGATAGCACAAAACGTTGTACCCCATCTCCGATCGCGGTGAGCAGAATCACCGCTGCGATGCCTACTGCGATCGCCGATATCGATAAAATCGTGCGCAATCGATGTGCAGTCAACGATCGAAATGCAAATCGTAGGGTATCCGCCAGATTCATTTCTTACTCAATGCTTGGACGGCATTTAATCGCGCCGCCTTGGCCGCAGGAAATAGGCTTGCCAGGATTCCGGTGATCAGCGCTACGCCGACACCGGCAAATGAAGCCCAGCCTGGCGCCCAGGCCGGTAATTGCGGATAGGCCAGGCGCAATAGCAAGCTGCCGAATTGTCCCAACAAGAATCCCAGCAGGGCGCCAACCAACGATAACCACAATGCTTCGGCAAAGAAAAGTTTGCGAATATCCATGGAGGTAGCGCCGATAGCCTTGAGTAGGCCGATTTCGGCCGTGCGTTGAGTAACTGCGACCAGCATCACATTCATGACCAGAATACCCGCGACAATCAGGCTGATTGCAGCAATGCCCGCAACCGCCAAGGTCAGCGCATGTAGAATCCGGTCAAAGGTGGAAAGCACCGCGTCTTGCGTGATCACGGTGGTGTCGTTTTCGCCCTCATGACTTTGCCGCAAGGTTTCGAGAATCGCCTGTTTGGTCGGTTCGATATCGCTATGGCTATTGGCTTCGATCAGAATGCGAAAGAGCGAAGTGGTATTGAACAACGCCTGAGCATAATCGATCGGAATGATGACAATCTCATCGGTGTTGAAGCCCATTGATTCGCCTTGTGATGCGAGAACTCCCGATACTAGAAATCGATTGCCACCCAATCGAACCCGCTGACCGATCGCTTGGCTATGCGGAAAAAACTCACGAGCGATTTTCGCGCCCAGCACAATATGTGCAGCGCGTTCTGTGCCATGAGCGAGAAAGCTTCCCTGCGCCAGCTTCATGTGGCGGATCGGGATCAGGTGGGCCGTGCTCCCCAATACCGTCACTTCGCGCAACCGGTTGGCGGCTGACAACTCGGCAGCGCCGACATTCAAGGGCGCATAGCGCCGAACTTGCGGCAACCGGCCGATGAGTTGCGCATCCTTCAGTGTCAGATCGCGTGGTGTTTGACCCAATACCGCACCCAAAAAAGACCCTGAGGTTTCGGCTCGGCCGGGCAGAACGACCAGTAGATTGGTACCTATCGATGAAAATTGATTGATCACGTAATTTCTTGCGCCATTTCCCAGTGCCGTCAGCATCACGACAGCAGCGACGCCGAGCGCCATTGCAAGAATGATCAGCAGTGAGCGCATCCGGTAGCTGATGACCGTCTTGAGCGAAGTTTGCAGCGTGTCAGTGAGCGTCATTGCTGTGATCCGTTAAAATCCTTCCGTCGCGCATGCCAATCTGGCGATGTGCGCGGGCGCCCAGTTCGCGATCATGGGTGACGACGATGAGTGTGGTGCCGCCATGATGCAAATTTTCCAGCAGCGCCATGACTTCAGCTCCAATTTGATGATCCAGATTACCGGTCGGTTCATCGGCCAGAATGACGCTGGGTTGCATGATCGTGGCGCGAGCTATGGCCACGCGTTGGCGCTGGCCGCCGGAAAGTTCAGCCGGCCGGTGATGCGCGCGCGCCGACAATTCGAATGCTTGTAACGCATTGTTGACGCGACTCTGTCGCTGTGCAACAGGAACACCGCTCAGTATCAGTGGCAGCTCGATATTTTCCGCAGCGGTCAGGCGTGGAATCAAATGGAATGATTGAAAAACAAAGCCGATTTTTTCTCTGCGAATCTGTGCCTGTTCAATGTCAGACCAATCGGTGATCAATCGGCCGTCGAGCTCGTAGGTACCACTATCGGGTTTGTCGAGCAGACCGATAATATTGAGCAATGTCGATTTTCCTGAACCGGATGGACCCATGATGGATACATATTCGCCGGATGGTATGTACAGATCGACGTCGTTGAGCGCATACACTGCCTGATCACCCATGTGAAATGTGCGGGTTATCGATGTCAGGCGAATCATGATTAGTTCGCTTTGGGCTGCACGACTGTGCCGGGTTTGAGAATGTCCTGGTCAAATGAAATCAATACGCGATCACTTTTTCCCAAGCCCGTGCGGATTTCTGTGAAGCTCCAGTTGCTGAGGCCGGTCTCGATCGATTGTTCGGATAAACGGTTCTTATCATCAACCATCCATACCATTTTGTTTTGCCGGACAGCCTGCGTTGGAATCCGTAGGACATTTTCCTTACGTTCAAGAATCACTTCAACGTCGGCGCTATAACCGACCAATAAAGCATCAGCCGGAATGGTTGAAAAATCCACTTCGATGTCGACGGTACGGGCCTGTTTTTCAATTTCAGTGACATACGGCGCAATGCGGCGGATTTTTCCAGGGAAAATCCTGTCTGGCATGGCATCCAAGGTGATACGCGCGTTCTGACCGACCTTGATTTTTGGCGCGTCGACTTCATCCATCGGTGCGGTAACGTAGAGGCAGGCATCATCGATCAAATCAATGGTTGGCGGTGTCGGAATGCCCGGGGGGGAAGGGGTGGTGAATTCGCCTAACTCGCCGCTGATATGAGCCACCACGCCTGAGAAAGGCGCAACGATGATGGTTCGGTCAAGTCCTGCCTGTGCCACGCGGACTTGCGCTTCGGCCCGTTGTATATCCGTGATGGCTGCATCGCAACTCGCGTGCCGTGAACGCGCATTGGCGTTGGCGTCATCCGCCCGCTGCGAACTGACGAACCCTTTTTCGACCAATTGTTGCGTGCGAATTGCTTCACGTCGTGCATTCTCGGCCAGTATGCAGGTTTCCCGGCGACGCTCCTGCGCAGTCAGCAACTGGCGTTGCGCCAGCTCACGTTGGGCTCTCAAATCCTCGTTCCAGAGTTCCAGCAAAGTCTGTCCTTTCTGCACACGGTCGCCTTCCTTGATCCAGATTTTAGCGATTTGTCCGCCCGAAGCCGGCGCGAGATTGGAGCGCTGGCACGATTTGACGGTGCCCGCACGGGTATTGACGACTGTCGCTTCGACATCGCCGATTTCGATCGTCGCAACATCGACGGGTACCGGCTGAGGGCGGGTGAAATACCAACTGAATAAGGCTATCAGGCTTATCAATAGGACGATAGTAATCCATCGCAGAAATTTTTTGTTCGGTATCATCATTAACAATACGGTGCCGGTGTGTGGTAGAACGGCATTGTGTTGTGTTTCATGGTAAATGTGCGTATTTTACACGTTCATTTCATACTTTAATGGCCTTGCTGAACCACGATAACTTTGATGAGACACTCCGCATGACGACTATTTGGCGCGATAAATACCTCTTATCTGACTCCGATCAACCGACCACCATGGAGGATTTTCGACCTACTGAAACGGATCATGCAGCACTCGATCCCAAGACATTTACAGCGATAGAGACTGAGGCGCTGTTTCATGCGGTTGATTTCGCTACGACCGATATTGGGCGTTTGGCACTGTACCGGTCATTGGCGCGCCCTGAATGGGATGCGGAGAAATTGCAGCAAAAACAGCAAGCGTTACGCGAGATTGAATCTAATCCGCACCTGTATGAAGCGCTCGACACTTATATCAGAAAAATTGCGCCGGGCGAGAAGTCATTGAAATATCTGCTGTATGGTGAATTCAGCGGCGGACTGGCAACCGATGAACCGAGCAGCCGTACCGATAAGCTGGAATTTGGCGGTTATGGCTACCGGCAATTTCAGGACGGTACGCAGTTTGTCGTCGATTTGGTTGAAAAGGCGGATGATGTGACTCAACCGCAATCGGGTTATTTGCAAACCCTGCTGGATGCGATTCGCGGGTTGGGTCAATCGCGCATCTATGAATTGATGAAAGGCCCAGTGTATTCCTCGGGCGGCAAATTTAAAACCAAGCGGGAGAAACCTCGGCTGCACCTATATTCACGTTTTCATCCATCGTTGTTCAAGATCATGCCTGCCGCGATATTCTTTGCGGCCGGCTATGGAATGCTGTTCTTCTTTGAGAACTTCATGCCGCAATTCAATGCGTCCTATATCGGTTACGGTATTCTGGCGCTGACCGTGCCGGTGTTTCCGATCATATTGCTGGCGATGGGAGTATCCGACCGGGATTCGATCATTTATCCGTTACGCAGGCTATTCCGGGAAAGCCCTGAATTGGCGAAAGCGATCGAAGCGCTGGGATTGATCGATGAACTGCTGTCGTTTCACCGTTATGGAGAATCGATACATGGCGATAAAACGCTGCCTGCGGTCCTTGATGAGAAACAGCATCGTCTCCTCATTCATCAGGCGAGAAATCCGCTTCTGATCAAGCATATTCCCGATTATGTGCCCAATGACATCGAGCTTGATCAATCCGGTCGGGTATTGATCATCACGGGGCCGAATAGCGGCGGTAAAACCGCGTATTGCAAAACGATTGCACAGATTCAATTATTAGGCCAAATTGGCTGTTATATCCCTGCCAAACATGGCCAATTGGCGCCGGCGGAACATATTTATTATCAAGTGCCCGATCCCGGGCAGCTCAGCGCCGCGATGGGGCGTTTCGGCCATGAACTGCAACGCACGAGGGAGATATTCTTCAATTCGACGCCGCGCAGTTTGGTCGTGCTCGATGAATTATCCGAAGGCACGACATTTGAGGAAAAAATGACTATTTCGGAATACATACTCAAGGGATTCCATAAACTGGGCGCAAGCACTTTGCTCGTCACTCACAACCATGAACTCTGCGAGCGCTTGCAAAGCGATGGGATTGGCCGTTATTTGCAAGTCGAATTTCTGTCCCAGGCGCCAACGCATCGTTTGATTCCCGGAATCTCGACAGTGAGCCATGCCGATCGTGTCGCCAGCGCAATCGGATTCAGTCAGCAGGATGTGGAAGCGCATCTGGAAAAGCAAGGTGAGATCTCGTGAGGTATGAGAATGAACTGGTTTGAGTCACCATGGTTTTAGATCGGTTTACACAGAGGTACATGGGATTGCCTCTTAGCCCTGCACAGTAAATAATCAATACCGTCTTCGTTACATGCCTTTCACTCCTTTTCATTTTGGGCCCGGAATTGCAATGTATGCAATGGCACCCAAGCGGATGAGCTTGTTGGCTTTTTGTGCCGCGAATGTGCTTATCGACGTGGAGCCTTTATATTTCATGCTGACGGAGCAATATCCCTTGCATCGCTTTTTCCATACCTATATTGGCGCATCGCTCGTGGTGTTGTTAATTCTTGGATTATTTATTAGTGTGCGGAAGTTATCTCGAATTACATACCTTCCGAACATACTGGGCTGGAAGCAACTTGAGGTAATGCAAATATTTGTCGGCGCTACGTTGGGTGCTTATTCGCATATCGCGCTTGATAGTCTGATGCATGGCGACATTCAGCCATTTGCACCGTTCAGCGAAACCAATCCTTTACTGGGTATCGTATCACTCGATGCATTGCATGGATCGTGTGTGATTTCTGGCATTGCGGGAATCATCATTGTCGTTTTTCGCTGGAATGCACGATGAGAGAAGATTTCTAAATTCTTTATCTTGGCGCAAGTATTCCTGATGACGCTGTATGTGTTCTAAAGAATCCATTCAGAATCAAATCAATAAAAAAGTACGCTTGACGAACCGGCAAGCATGCTTTTTATCCGGGATTGCAACTGATGCAGACCGATAGTTTCCGATTAATTAAGTCCGTGGCGGCACTTTTATCCATCCACCCGAGCATTGTTTGACTTGCGGATAATAGCCTTCTGGGTTGCGGCAATAATACCAATAGGTGTTTTTGGGTGCCGGGGCTGGACGGGGCGCCGCATTTTGCTGAATGTACGTCGGTGAAGCAGGTGCCAGCAGTGTGGGCGAGGACATTACCGGAGCACTGACAACGCCAACAGGATATCCGCCGTAAAAATAATTGCTACCAAAACGGCGATAAGGACCAAAGGTGTAATTATTGTAGAAACCGGCGCCTCCCCAACCTGAACCCCAGCCCCATCCGGTACCCCAACCGGTGCTCCAGCCCCAACCTGGGCCCCAACCCCAACCAGGTCCCCAGCCCCAACCCCAACTTGGGCCGAAACCCCAGCCTAATCCCAATCCGACGCCCAGTCCCAAGCCGAATCCATCGAAGTGGTGATGATGCCCGTGGTGGTGATGTCCGTCATGAATGTGATTGCCGGTCAACGAATCGGTCTGCACATTATTTTGAATATTGACATTCTGGTTTGATGTGCCGTCCTGCGCCACTCCACCGGCCTGGACGGCTTGGTCTGTTGGAGCAGTTGTGTCATTTGCAGTGGCAGAATCAGCGGAAGCGTTTGTATTTTGCTCCGTAGCATTGTCTTGTTGATCAGCAACATTATCTTGAATGGCCGGATTGGTTTCGGCAGATGTTTCGCTTGCAGCCGAACCATCTGCTTGACTTGGTTCCGGGCTTACTTCTTTATGCTGTGCAGACTCAGCTCCGGGATCAATAGCCTGATCTGTCTGCGGATCATGGGCTTGACTGGTATCCGTTGCTGGATTGACATCATCCGAAAAATCGATTGACTCCTGTTGATTAGGGCTGTCGGCACCGAATGCGTCATTTTGATTGAAATCTCCTTGATCAAAATCGCCTTGTTCAAAACCTCCATTGAAATCGTTGCTTTGTTCGAATTGGTCAGACGCGTCATAACCTCCGTCAAAACCGCCACCTTCATAGCCACCACCGTCGAAGCTTCCATCGAAGCCGCCGCCGTCGAACCCTCCGCCATCAAATCCTCCATCGAAGCCCCCACCGTCGAATCCGCCACCGTCAAATCCCCCACCATCGCCACCGCCATCGCCTCCCTCAGCGCTGATTGGACTAGTTGCAAATACTCCACACATCGCTAATGCCATGCATGTCAATTGGAATCTGTTCATCTCATCTCCGGCTCAATCTGTGTCACAGTATTACTCATGATATCGGCAAAAATCTGAATGAATACTGAATAAAGCAAATGTATTCAGTATCCAGAATTTCCTTATAAGACCTGTAATATCGGCAGTTGGTGCAATGAGATTTTGTTAAATTTGCCGCTAAATTCATGCTCAATAATGGCGAGTGAAGGAAAATGTGCACAATATAATGGAGCTGCGCATTAAAAGGAACCATTGAGAAGTTTGATAAATTGCGAATGAATATCGAATGAAATGAAATGGATCGATTACGTTATACTGCGATACTGAATGTCGACATATCTATCTGGAGACCCACAGATGAAAATTCACGAGTATCAAGCAAAGGAAATCTTGCAGAAATATGGTGTGCTTACTCCTAAAGGCATCGCCTGTTTTACTGTGGATGATGCAGTGAGCGCGGCTAAGCAGTTAGGCGGGAAGATTTGGGTAGTCAAAGCGCAGATTTACGCAGGCGGGCGCGGCAAAGGAGGGGGCGTAAAAATAGCCCGATCCCTCGATGAGGTACGGCTACGTGCGAATGAAATTTTGAATATGCGCTTGATTACGCATCAAACCGGTCCGGAAGGACAAATCGTCCATCGGCTGTTCATCGAGCAAGGCGTGCAGATCGTCAAGGAATACTATGTCGGCCTGGTAGTGGATCGCAGCCGTCAGCGCGTCTGCTTGATGGCAAGTTCTGCGGGTGGCATGGATATCGAAAAAGTCGCGGCTGAAACCCCGGAAAAAATTCATAAAGTATTCATCGACCCGATTGCTGGTCTCAGCCAGCAACAAGCCGAAGATATACTCCAGAAAATCGATATTCCGGCGCCGGCGTGGCCTCAGGCTACTGCGCTGCTGCAAGATTTATACCGTGCATTCGATGATACCGACGCGTCGCTGCTGGAAATCAACCCGTTGACCTTGACGACGGATCAGCGCGTGATTGCTCTCGATGCCAAAATGAATTTTGATGATAACGCATTGTTTCGCCATTCCGAGATTGCCGCCTTGCGCGATCTGGATGAGGAAGATCCGGTAGAAGTCGAAGCTTCGAAACATGAGCTTTCCTATATACCTCTCGATGGCAACATTGGGTGTTTGGTGAACGGCGCTGGTTTGGCGATGGCAACGATGGATATCATTAAGCTGTATGGCGGCAACCCTGCCAATTTTCTCGATGTGGGCGGTGGCGCTACAGCGGAGAAAGTGACCGAAGCGTTTAAATTGATGCTCTGCAACCCTAAATTGCAAGCGATTCTGGTCAATATTTTCGGTGGTATCATGAAATGCGATGTCATCGCCCAAGGGGTCGTGGTAGCAGCGCGGGATGTGCAGTTGACCGTGCCGCTGGTGGTGCGCCTGGAAGGCACGAACGTGGATCTGGGGAAAAGAATACTTGCAGAATCTGGGTTGCCGATCATTTCGGCGGACAATATGGCCGACGCGGCTCAAAAAGCCGTCATTGCTGCAAACGCTTAATCACATTCATTGGAGGAGTAATCAGCGATGTCGATTTTGATCAATCGTGACAGTCGAGTCATGACGCAGGGCATTACCGGAAAGACCGGCCAATTTCATACGCGCATGTGCCGTGATTATGCTTATGGCAAGGAATGTTTTGTGGCGGGTGTGAATCCTCGCAAACCGGGCGAAGATTTTGAGGGGATTCCGGTATTTGCGACGGTGCAGGAAGCCAAGCAGCAGACAGGTGCAAATGTTTCGGTGATTTATGTGCCACCGCCATTTGCCGCTGCCGCCATCGATGAAGCTGTCGAAGCGGAACTGGATCTGGTCATTTGCATCACAGAAGGAATTCCAGTGCGGGATATGATTCGAACACGGTATAGGATGCAGGGTAAGAAAACGCGCCTGATCGGTCCTAACTGCCCAGGCATCATTACTCCGGATGAAATCAAGATCGGCATCATGCCTGGTTATATCCATAAAAAAGGCCGCATCGGCGTGGTGTCACGCTCGGGCACGCTGACTTATGAAGCGGTAGCGCAATTGATGGCGCTTGGATTGGGACAGTCGACCTGTATCGGAATCGGCGGCGATCCGGTGAATGGATTGAAGCACTTGGATGTCCTGCAGTTATTCAATGATGACGATGAGACCGATGCGGTATTGATGGTAGGGGAAATCGGTGGCACCGATGAAGAAGAATGTGCTCGCTGGGTGAAGGATCACATGCGCAAACCCGTGGTCGGATTCATTGCCGGCGTGACTGCACCGCCAGGGAAACGCATGGGTCATGCCGGTGCGATTATTTCCGGAGGCAAAGGCACGGCGCAAGAAAAACTTGAGGTGATGGAATCCTGCGGCATCCAAGTGACCCGGAATCCGGCCGATATGGGAAAATTATTGAAATCAGTGTTGTAATCTGATCCTGGAGAAATCCTAAAAAAACAGCAGCTGCCGGTCAGGCAAAGTAAAAAATGCAATTGCACCTGATTTGAACGCCGCTTCTCGAGCGCCAGCGCAGTATTTTTAAAGTTTCGCTACGAACCAATCTTAATTCGAGGTGTATCGATGCATTATCGTTTATCACTTGTTGTGATCGTGATCATTCTGTGGGTATCGGCATGCAGCAGCGTGCCCAGCAAACAGCAAATTCCATCTCAAAAACCTGAGCGCCCGACCGGTGCATTGCCGGAAAGCGCCAAGCCTAAATATAATCTGACGGGCTATCCCCTGAATACTCAACAAGGCTATATCGATGGGTGTGAAACGGCAAAGAGATCCAGTTGGGCGTTCAAAGATCTCAATCGCTATGAAAAGGACGGGCAGTATCGAATGGGATGGGACGACGGGTTTGCGCTTTGCAAGATGAAAAAATGATTGTTATTGAACTCTGCCATTAATGCTCAGGAGCTGCCTGTTTTTTTCTCTAGTGTTGCAATCCATCACCCTAGCCGTTCCGTTATGTGCACAGAATTTACCTGCGCCTGTTAAACGGCAAGCACAGCACTTGGCCATTCCTGATAGTGCGCTGGGGATATATGTCCATGAAATCGGCGCACGCCGGCCATTGATCGAAGTCAATGCCGATGCAGCGATGAATCCCGCGTCGGTGATGAAATTGCTGACGACGTACGCCGGACTGGAGATATTGGGACCGGCATTCACGTGGCCAACCGTGCTATATGCGAATGGCAAGCTGATTGATGGCATTCTGCACGGTGATCTGATCATTAAAGGCTATGGCGATCCCAAGCTCGATCTGGAAAATTTCTGGCTATTACTGCATCGCCTGCGGCAAACCGGATTGCGGGAAATCAAGGGCAATCTGATTTTGGATCATCTGCACTACGACATTCCGCGTGGCGATCCGGGGGAATTCGACGGCCAACCTTATCGCACCTACAATACTCTTCCGGAAGCCGTGCTGATCAATTACCGAACCTCCACCATTCATTTGATTCCCCTACCGGAAAAAAATGCGGTTCGTGCTGTTGTGGATCCATTGCCGAACTCATTGAACATCGAAAATAATTTGCGACTTACTCAGAATGCCTGCGGAGATTGGCAGAATCTGCTGTCGATCGAGGTAATTGCGGAAAATACTCCGGATAAGCCACTTACGGTTGCTTTAAACGGCAGTTTTTCTGAACACTGCGGCACCCAGTCTCAGATGCTGAGTGTGCATGATAGCGCTACGTATACTCGCGATTTGTTCAGTCATTTATGGTCGCAGCAGGGCGGATTGTTTCAAGGCAATGTCATCGAAGGAACTGCATCCCCCAGTCTGACGCCTCTGAAAATTTATCAATCACCACCTCTCTCTGAGGTCATTCGCGGCATCAATAAATTCAGCAATAATATTGCTGCGCGCCAGCTTTATCTGACGCTGGGCACGGGTGGAAATGTCATCCAAAATACGCCAGCCACGCTTACCAAATCCGATTCGGCGATACGGCGCTGGCTCGATTCCAAGCAACTGATTTTTCCGGAATTGATCATTGAAAATGGCTCCGGGTTATCGCGCAAAGAACAGATAAGCGCGCGTCATCTAGGGAAGCTTTTGCTGATGGCATTTGATAGCGCGGTGATGCCGGAGTTTTTGTCATCCTTACCTATTGCGGCTGTCGATGGCACATTGAAAAATCGATTTACCGATACCCCAACTAAAGGTCAAGCGCATATGAAAACCGGCGCATTGACCGATGTCCGCGCCTTGGCAGGCTATGTGCGCGATCGAAAAGGGCGGCGCACCGTCGTCATTTTCTTCGTCAATCATGCCAAAGCTGCGCAAATGCGCTCTGCAATGGATGCGCTGGTGAATTGGGTCTATGAGCGGCCTTGAATTCCCCTATCAAGAATAGGACTATTGATTCAAAATTCTTTTCGGCGTAGAGTTCCTTCTCAAGGTAGATCATCTATTTTGAAGTCAGTTGGTACCCATTAATCGAAGAGGAGTGCGCAATATGATGAATGAATATAAATCTCTTGCTGTGCAATATCTCGCAGGCACGATAAAAATTTCCCAACCGGCGCCGCCTGGTCAAGTAGCTCTCGACTCTCCTGCATCAGAAGTCATGACGGATCTGCGCAGAATCCGTGCTGCTGTCATTGCGCCTGATGTTCCAATGGAAATTGCAAATACTTATATGATGCAACGCGGTATACGAACTCTGCTGGTGATCAATGATAACGAATCGTTAGCCGGTATCATCACTGCGACCGATATTCTCGGGGAAAAACCGATGCGCTTCATACAGGAGAGAGGCATCAAGCATAGTGAAATTCTGGTTATGGATGTGATGACGCCCCTTGAGAAATTGGAAGCTATTTCACTCGATGAAGTAAGGCATGCCCGGGTCGGAAATATCGTTGCCAGTTTGCGCGAAAGCGGTCGGTTGCATGCACTGGTTATTGATGACAATGTCATCGGGCCTCCCAGAATTTGCGGTATCTTCTCGTGGACGCAAATTGAGAAACAATTGGATACGGTGATCATCCCCAAGAATGTAGCCAAAAGTTTTGCTGAAATTGAATCGACATTGATTGCGCATTAGTAAAAGCAACCTTAACCAGAGAAAGTGAAGCGCAAGCCAGCTTGTTTCGATCAGATCCTGCTGGCTTGTTGAATTTTGTGAGTACCGGGAATGTTAGAGACTGACCTACAGTTTGCTGTCGAGGCCCTGTTCGGCAATCTCAGCCGCACGTAACAGCGCTTTAGCTTTATTCTGAGTTTCGATCCATTCATTTTGTGCCACTGAATCGGCCACAATGCCTGCACCTGCCTGCACATGTAACTGGCCATTCTTGATGACACCGGTGCGGATGGCGATCGCCAGATCCATGTCGCCATTGAAACCCAGATAACCGACAGCGCCAGCGTAAATGCCGCGCTTGGAGACTTCCAGTTCATCGATGATTTCCATCGCCCGCACTTTTGGAGCACCACTGACGGTGCCGGCGGGAAAAGTCGCTCGCAGTACATCAATGGCCGTAAGCCCTGGTTTTAATTGCCCCTCGACATTCGACACGATGTGCATAACATGCGAATAATGCTCGATTTGCATGTTTTCGGTTACCTTGACTGTGCCGGTTTGCGCCACCCGGCCAATATCATTGCGGCCTAAATCCATCAGCATGACATGCTCGGCTCGTTCTTTTGGATCAGCTAAAAGATCGGTTGCCAGAGTAATGTCTTCCTGAGGGGTTTTTCCGCGCGGTCGAGTACCGGCGATCGGGCGCACTGTGACAGCATCATCTTCAAGCCGGACCAGAATCTCCGGAGAGGCGCCGACGACGTAAAAATCATTAAAATGATAAAAGAACATGTATGGCGACGGATTGAGGCTTCGTAACGCCCGATAGAGTGCTAATGGCGACGCACCGAAAGGTTTGCTGGTGCGCTGTGACAAAACGACTTGCATGATATCGCCATCGTAGATATAGCGTTTGGCGCGTTCGACGGCGGCTTTGAAGCTTTCTTCTGGAAATTCAGAGATTGCAGCTTCGGATATGACCGCGTGTTCAGTGGGAATAATTACTGGTTGACGAAGTTTTGCCAATAGTGCACGCAGGCGATTGCATCCCGTTTGGTAAGCCTGTTCATTTTCCGGATTGACGTAGACAATCAAGTACAATTTGCCGGAAAGATTATCAACGACTGCCAGTTCCTCCGATAATAACAACATAATGTCCGGCGTGCCGAGTGTATCCGGCTTGGCATCACCATCCAGCTTGCGTTCGATCAACCGAACCGTATCATAGCCGAAATAACCGACGAGTCCGCCACAAAATCGCGACATTCCTGAGGGACAGGGTGCAGCCTTGAATTGACGCTGATAGGTTTCGATAAAAGCCAGTGGATCGTCTGTCTGAACAGTTTCAATCTGGTTTCCGGTAACTATCGTGATGCAATCACCGCTTGCCTCCAGACGAGTTGACGCTGGCAATCCGATGAATGAATAGCGACCAAAACGCTCACCGCCCTGAACCGATTCCAATAGATACGAATAAGGTTGATTTGCCAGTTTCAAATAAATCGATAACGGCGTGTCAAGATCTGCGTAGGTGTCCAGAATGATGGGAATACGGTTATAGCCTTGCTGTGCAAGCTCGTTGAATTCCGTTTCGGTCATATCGTTTACTAGGGCAGGTACTTGATCAATCGAGAGGCATCTACCAGTGTGTTTACAATCGCATCGCAATCGAGCTCATATACATTGCGGCCTTCGTTATAACCATAGGGCACGCAAAATACATGACATCCCGCCGCCCTTGCGGCGATTGCATCGTTCAGCGAATCGCCGATCAGTAATGCCTCATGAGGATGTGCGCCGAAATGCTTGCAGATATGCAGCAACGGCATCGGGTCCGGTTTTTTCTTCGGCAGACTATCGCCGGACAGCACGATCTCAAACTGATCATATAGTCCGGTAGAACGCAGCAGCGGCAGGGTAAACGTTTCGGCTTTATTGGTAATGCAGGCCAATTTGAAACCTGCTTGTTGCATTGCTTTGATACCGTCTACCACGCCCGGGAAAGGACGCGTGTTGATACTTAGATTAGCGGCATAGTGTTTCTCATAAATCGGCAAGGCCTTATTGAATAGTGCTGGATCAGGCTCGCCATCGAGTTGACCGGTTAAGGTGCGCTTGACCAGCTTTTGTATGCCCTTGCCGATATACGAGCAGATGGTTGCAGCGGATTGTTCAGGCATTCCCAGGTCTTTCAACATCAGGTTTGCGGCTAATGCGAGATCATCGGCTGTGTCGAGTAACGTTCCATCCAGATCGATCATGATGACCTTGACGGCCAGAGGAGGCTCAATTTTTTTCACCGTGTTCTCGGCCATATGAGTAAGGCTATGGTTCATGTGAATATATGAAAATAGAGAAAGCTGGGAAAAGGTTGACTACACTGTAGCCAGTTCGGCGCGGAAGGCTGCCAGGATAGTGTCATAGCGATGCGGATCGGTATCCTTGCCGGCTTGATAAATCGCAGATCCGGCAACAAAAGTATCTGCGCCTGCGCGAGCGATTTCGGCAATATTGTCGACTTTTACACCACCATCGATTTCCAGCATGATATCTTTACCGCTGGCATCGATGCGTTTTCTGACGGCGCGTAATTTATTCAGCGCTTCGGGAATGAATTTTTGTCCACCGAAACCGGGATTGACAGACATGATCAGAATCAAATCGAGCTTGTCGAGCACATGATCCAGATAGGATAGCGGCGTTGCCGGATTGAACACCAACCCGGCTTTGCATCCTTGTTCCTTGATGAGTCCAATGGTGCGATCAATGTGATTGGAGGCTTCAGGATGGAAGGAAATGATATTAGCGCCTGCTTTGGCAAAATCTGGAATAATACGATCTACAGGCTCGACCATCAGATGAACGTCGATCATAGCATCAGTAACTGGTCGTATTGCTTCGCATACGAGTGGGCCAATGGTCAGATTGGGTACATAATGATTATCCATTACGTCAAAATGAACAATATCCGCGCCCGAGTCGATAACAGCAGTTATTTCATCGCCGAGTTTGGCAAAGTTGGCGGAAAGAATGCTGGGTGCAATGCGATACATGAAAACCTCTCAATAAATAATAACAAAGATCAGGTATTTTAACCGTAAATACCCGAGTGCGCGTAACTGGATAGCGATTTATGAGTAAATTATTTGAAGGGATAGGGTTTTTCATTGTCTTGATACAGTAATAAAAACGATACGAAATCAAAATGTCTGAAAATAAGAAATACGAAATCAATATCAGTATCCGAACAGCTTATCTACCTGATCAATCGGATGAGGATGCCGAGCGCCACGTATTCGCTTACACAATTACCATAGCCAACACCGGCACTGTGGCGACTCAGTTGATCAGCAGGCACTGGATTATTGACAATGGTGATGGCACGGTACAAGAAGTGCGCGGCTTGGGCGTCGTGGGAGAACAGCCGTTGCTTAGGCCAGGTGATAGTTTTGAATATACCAGCGGTACCGTGATTTCAACCCCGGTAGGATCCATGAAGGGAAGCTATCAGATGGCAGCCGAGGATGGCATGCATTTTGATGTACCCATACCTGAGTTTATTCTCAGTGTTCCCCGGACATTGCATTGAGGTTGTGATGAAGTATTTAACCGCGAGCGGTGATTGAGTGACAGGTACGCTATATTTGATACCTGCGCCGCTCAGCGAGGAAAATATCTCAGCAGTGCTTCCCAGTACAGTTCAGCAGAAAATCGCCGAGATCGCTTGCTTCATCGTTGAGCGTCCCAAAACCGCGCGGCAATTCCTGAAGCACATCCCCTCGCGATATTCCTTGCAAGAATTGCAATTGTTGACGCTCGATGAGCACACACCGGCGAATGGTTTTGAACAATTACTGGACCCATTATTGACCGGCCACGACGTTGGCATTCTATCGGAAGCAGGTTGCCCGGCGGTAGCGGATCCCGGCGCAGAATTGATCAGATTGGCGCACCGGAAGAATATCCGTGTCGTGCCGCTGGTTGGGCCATCATCCATCTTGTTGGCATTGATGGCCTCAGGTCTCAACGGACAATGTTTTGCTTTCCATGGTTACCTGCCGATCGAAGCATCAGCACGAGTGAAAAAGATCATTGAGCTGGAAAAGCTTTCCAGCCTTTCTAAGCAGACACAAATTTTTATCGAGGCGCCGTATCGCAATCAAAAATTGCTTGAACAGATCGTCAGCTCATGCAGCGATGACACTGACTTGTGTATTGCCAGTCATTTAACGGCCTCGACAGAGATGATCGCGACCAAATCGATCAAAGAATGGCGCAACTGCTTGCCCGACATCAACAAAATACCGACAATTTTTCTGTTGCTGAGTTATTGCTCAATAAAGAAACATTCATGAGCTACAGTGGGTTTTGAGACTCGGGTAATTTTTTCTGAATGAATTCGATTTTGTATCCGTCAGGATCTTCGATAAAAGCAATGATGGTGCTGCCATGCTTCATGGGGCCCGCTTCGCGTGTGACTTTTCCGCCTGATTGTCTGGTGTTTTCGCATGCCTGGTAGGCATCTTCAACTTCGATAGCGATATGGCCAAATCCTTCGCCGAGATGATAGGACGGCGTATCCCAATTATGAGTCAATTCCAAAACGGTGCCTTGTGCCTCATCTTGATAGCCTACAAAAGCAAGGGTGAATTTGCCTTCAGGATAATCTTTGCGGCGCAGTAGCTTCATACCAAGTACCTGCGTATAGAATGCCAGCGATTTTTCGAGATTACCCACCCGAAGCATGGTATGCAAAATACGCATTATATTTTTACCATTTCGAAATCTTCTTTACGAGCACCACATTCAGGACAGGTCCAGTTGATCGGAACATCTTCCCAGCGCGTACCCGGTGCAATGCCTTCATCTGGAGAGCCTAAGGCTTCATCATAGATATAGCCGCAAATTAAACACATGTAGCGATTGTATTCCCGATTCTCTTCGTTAGGCATGATAGATAGTAAGTTCCTTTTTAGGTTAAAATACTATTTTACGGTATTAATGCATGTTACAGCCACCCCCAATCGTACTTTCTTTTGCAGCTAATGACCCCAGTGGTGGAGCGGGTCTGCAGGCTGACATGCTGACCATCGCCAGTATGGGGTGTCATCCATTATCCATCGTCACTGCCATTACCATCCAAGATACGACCGGAGTCAACGATGTCGTGCCGCTGGATTCTGAATTGATCACTGATCAGGCGCGAATCGTACTGGAAGACATGCCCGTACAGGTTTTCAAGATCGGACTATTGGGCAGTATTGAAATCATTGCGGCAGTTGCAGAAATCGTGTCGGACTATCCTCATATCCCTCTGATCATGGATCCTGTACTGACGTCCGGACGGGGCGATGAACTGGCCAATGAAGAAATGATCGATGCCATGCGGGAACTGTTATTACCGCAAGTTACGTTATTAACGCCGAATAGCCTGGAAGCGCGGCATCTGGCTCAACGCGAGAGTGACCTTAGCGATATCAAGTTGGATCTGGATCTCTGCGCGAAACGCTTATTGAAAATGGGCTGCGAATATGTATTGATCACCGGTACCCATGAAAATACCGCGCAAGTCACTAACACATTGTACGGAGCTCAAGGCATCGTGCGCGCGGATGAATGGGAAAGACTTGAACATACCTATCATGGATCCGGTTGTACATTGGCTTCTGCAATTGCTGCGTCATTGGCGCATGGATCATCGATGAACGATAGTGTCATCGAAGCGCAGGATTTTACTTGGCATGCATTGCAAGCAGGTTTCCGCCCGGGCATGGGGCAATACCTCCCGGATCGATTTTTCTGGGCCAAAAGTACCGACGATATCGAAAATGAAGAGATAGCCGTTGAAAACTCCTGAGATCGGAGGATTGTATGCCATTACTCCAGATCTGATGGATACTGATGCGTTGCTGAGCAGAACGCAACAAGCGATAGTCGGTGGAGCAAGAATCGTTCAATATCGGAATAAGCTGGCGCATCGGTCTGTATTGATCGAGCAAGCACGATTATTATTGCAGTTGTGCAGAGATTATCAGGTCCCCTTGATTATTAACGATTACGTCGATATGGCTGCGGATATTGATGCGGACGGCGTTCATTTGGGTCAGGATGATACAAAAATCAATGATGCCAAAAAACTGCTTGGCCAAAATAAGATAATCGGTGTTTCGTGCTATAACCGTTTGGATTTGGCCATCAGGGCTGAGCGAGAGGGAGCAAGTTATGTCGCATTCGGCGCATGCTTTCCGTCGTTGACCAAGCCTGATGCTGTGCCTGTCACGCTCGATATAATGGATCAGGCAAGCCAGTCCATCTCGATTCCAATGGTTGCGATTGGCGGCATTCGATTGACAAACGCCAAGCCGTTGATTGAGAACGGATGCGCAGCAATTGCGGTTTGCAATGAACTTTTTTTTGCGAAAGAGATAGCATGCACCGCAGCCCAATTTGCACAAATGTTTGACGAAACCTATTCCGAACGTATTAATACTTTTTAATTTTTTTGAGTAATCCAATGACTTCACGCAATCATCAATTATTTGAGCAATCCCAGCAATTTATTCCAGGAGGGGTCAATTCACCTGTTCGTGCTTTCAGATCAGTAGGGGGCGAACCCGTCTTTTTTCAACGGGGCGAGGGCGCTTATTTCTGGGATGCTGACGGCAAATCATATATCGACTATGTCGGTTCCTGGGGGCCTTTGATTCTGGGGCATGCGCATCCTGAAGTGGTTCAGGCGGTTCAGGCGGCGGCGCAAAAAGGTTTGACGTTCGGTGCGCCGACTGAAGCGGAATTGAATATCGCTCAACTCATTTGCCGGTTGCTTCCATCGATAGAGCAGGTTCGGCTCGTCAGTTCAGGTACCGAAGCGGGGATGAGCGCGATTCGTCTGGCGCGAGGGTTCACAGGCAGAAGCAAGATCATCAAATTCGAAGGCTGCTATCACGGTCACGACGATTCTTTGCTAGTTAAGGCTGGGTCTGGTGCTTTAACGTTCGGAAACCCCAGTTCCGCGGGAGTTCCTGCCGAAACGGCCGGGCATACGATTGTGCTCGATTATAATGATTCCCGCGGAATCGAAGAGGCGTTCAACCAATGGGGAAAAGACATTGCAGCCGTCATCGTCGAACCCGTCGCAGGCAATATGAATTTGGTCGCACCTACAGCCGATTTTCTGAATAAGCTGCGTATGTTGTGCACTCAGGCAGGTAGCGTTTTGATATTTGACGAAGTCATGACAGGATTTCGCGTGGGTTTGACCTGTGCCCAAGGTTTGTATCAGATAAAACCCGATCTGACCATACTCGGTAAAGTGATTGGAGGAGGCATGCCCATGGCTGCATTCGGTGGACGTCGGGATATCATGCAATGCTTGGCTCCTTTGGGACCCGTCTATCAAGCGGGTACACTATCGGGCAATCCGGTTGCGGTTGCTGCAGGCCTTGCGACATTGAAGCTCGTGCAAGAACAAGGCTTTTATGAACAACTGGCCAATAGGACGCAACAATTGGTCAATGGGCTCGTGGCCGAGGCAAAAAAACACGCCATTGATTTTTGTGCTCAATCGGTTGGTGGAATGTTTGGGATTTATTTTAGAAAAGACATACCGACCAGCTTCGCAGAAGTCATGCAATGCGACAAAAATGCTTTCAATCGTTTCTTTCATGCCATGCTGGAAGAAGGTATTTATTTTGCACCATCGGCTTTCGAAGCAGGCTTTGTATCTTCACGACACGGGAATGATGAGTTGAATAAAACTTTTGCAGCCGCGGAGAAAATTTTCAAAAATTGGCAATGATTTGCTGCGGCGATTAAATTTTCTATGTAGCATCTTCAAATAATAAAAAAGGCGGTTTCTCCGCCTTTTTTATGGGCACAACCAGTTTGTCTTAATGCATGGTGGCGATATACGCTGAAACGGCTTTCTTTTCCTGGCCGCTCATGCGGCTCAAGACTTGCTGCATGACTGAATTATCGTTCTTGCGATCACCCATGTTAAACGAATTGAGCTGAGTCATGGTGTACTCCGCATGTTGTCCAGCAAGTGCGGGATAGCGTGGGGGAATACCTGACCCCTTAGGGCCGTGGCAACTTGCACAAGCAGGTACTCCATCTTCAATATTACCGCCGTGGTAAAGTATCTTGCCCAATTCCAGCAATTTTTCATCTGTCGGGGCTTGGCTCGGTGTGGTTTTTTGCTTAGCGTAATACTCGCCCAATTTTTTCATTTCATCCGGTGTAAGCGCAGCGACCATCGACGACATGACCGGACTGTTACGTTTGGGCGTTTCGTTGTCGGTTGCTTTAAAATCCATTAATTGCTTAGTGATATACTCTGCATGTTGTCCCGCCAGGATTGGATTCATCGGAATGACGCTGTTGCCATCTGCACTGTGACAACCAGCACATACGCCGGTAGCGATTTCTTCAACTGTAGCAGGAGCGGGGGGCGGAGTCGGAGCAGATGCTGGCGCTGAAACCGGCGTGTCAGGTGTGTCAGAGGTGTTATTATCATCTGTTTCAGCTAAAAGTGGAGCCGATAATGCCAACGCGATGAGTACAATCGTGGTCTTAATCATTTTCATATTTCGTATTCCATATATTTGTAAGGGCATTCCAGTTAATCAGTGTGTAGTTGTTGACATTCAAACGAGGCATTTTAACAAGGCATACGAGCGTTAACAACAAAATTAAATGAATATCAAAATTAGAACCTTATTTTTTCGATGAGATTAATTTTTGTCGTGCTATTGATTGTTAATGTTGTATATGCAATAGGCTGGATATGGTATAGCGAGAAAGAAAGCGCGCTGCTGCCGGGTATGGCACCGATCCACTCGGAAAAGATTGTACTGATACCTACCGAAGAAAATTGTTTGGAATGGGGGAATTTCGATGAACAGCAAGTGTATGAAGCCGAATCCTTGCTATCCGAAATAGTGCCCGATCAATCGTACACTTTGGAAGAGGCGGGGAATACGCTCAAGTATTGGCTCCATATTCCTCCTTTGCCGAACCGGGACATGGCGAACCGGATGATTAATAAATTACGCAATTTCGGCATCATCAGCTTCCGCATCAAGGAAGATGATAGCCATCGAAAGAATGCGATTTCCTTGGGAATGTTCACGGATAAGAATGGCGCATTAGCGCAATTGAAGGACATCGAAAAGAAAGGGATTACTAATCTGATGATTGAAGAGCGCAACGTTGCGGTTCAGAAAATCGTCATTCATGGGACAACTGAAGAAATTAAAGAGCAAATCCAGAAAGTGGCGGAGCAATTTGAAGATACACGGCTCATTCAAAATAAGTGTGAACGTTTATAATGGCAGCTTTGTGCCAAATGGAACCAGAAGCGGGTTCATCCATTGATATTCAATAAGGAAATAATGACCGTAACGATAAAAACACCGCAAGAAATCGAGACGATGCGTATTGCGGGACAATTAGCTTCAGAAGTGCTGGATTTCATTACTCCCCACGTAGTGGCTGGGATCACGACCGAAGAATTGGATATGCTATGTCATAATTATATGGTTGACGTGCAGCATACCATTCCTGCCCCATTGAATTATGCGCCCTCAGGGCATACGCCATATCCTAAGTCAATCTGCACTTCCATTAATAATCAAATTTGCCATGGCGTACCCGGAAACAAGAAATTAAAAAATGGCGATATCGTCAATATCGATGTTACTGTGATCTATGAAGGATATCATGGTGATACCAGCCGGATGTTTTATGTCGGAGAGCCATCGATTCAGGCGAAGCGCTTATGCGAAGTAACCTATGAAGCCATGTGGCGAGGAATAGATGAAGTCAGGCCGGACAAACATCTGGGAGACATCGGGTTCGCGATTCAAAGGCTTGCTGAAGGTGTCGGTTATAGCGTCGTTCGGGAATTTTGCGGCCATGGAATCGGCGCCAGATTCCATGAAAGCCCTCAAGTACTGCATTATGGCCGTCGCGGAACGGGGTTGCAACTCAAACCGGGCATGATTTTTACGATCGAACCCATGATCAATGCCGGGAAAGCAGCCATCCGTCATTTGCCGGATGGCTGGACCATTACCACTAAAGACGGCAGTCTGTCGGCGCAATGGGAGCATACCGTTCTGGTTACCGAAACAGGCTATGAAGTGCTGACCGTTTCTTCGGGATCTCCTGCGAAGCCGGTTTATCGATTCACTGATTAGCTGAATTCTTCAAGTGTAACGAAGGGTGATCAAGGGACCAAAGCAAGCGAATCAGCGCAGTTGATCAATGACAACCGAGCATGCTGGTTTAATTTCCTCCGACACGGCAGAATGCGGTTTTCAGCATTTTTTCATTCTGACATAACCATTTATTCATCATGACACGAAGTTATCATCGTACTCCCACGCAGATTCGTCCGGTAAAAATCATCCGTCATTTCACTAAACATGCTGATGGATCGGTATTGATCGAATGCGGCGATACCAAGGTCATTTGCACCGCCAGTATCAGCGAACAAGTTCCGCCGTTTCTGAGAGGGCAGGCGCAGGGCTGGTTGACTGCCGAATACGGCATGCTTCCGGGTTCGACGCATACGCGCATGCAACGCGAAGCGGCCAAAGGAAAGCAATCAGGTCGAACCATGGAAATCCAGCGCTTGATCGGTAGGGCATTGCGTGCGGTAGTAAATTTAAAACAACTGGGGGAACGCACCATTCAGATTGACTGTGATGTAATCCAGGCCGACGGCGGCACACGTACTGCCAGCATTACCGGCGCATTTGTCGCGCTACACGACGCTATCGACAAACTGATTTATCAACAGCTCATCGAAACTTCTCCGATTATCGATCATGTGGCTGCTATTTCGGTAGGAATTCATCAAGGTGTGCCTTTATTGGATCTTGATTACATCGAGGATTCTTCCTGCGATACCGACATGAATGTCGTGATGACAGGTAATTCGGGTATCATCGAAGTCCAAGGCACTGCCGAAGGAAGTCCGTTCGACCGCAAGGAATTGGAGGACATGCTGAATATGGCGCAACACGGCATTCAGGAATTGATCGCTCTCCAAAAAAATGCTCTATCGCAAGAATCCCGGCATGGATAAGCCAAACAGGCTGGTCATCGCCAGCAATAATGCAGGCAAATTACGTGAAATTAATGCTCTGTTGGCATCCTTGTCGATTGAGGTCGTGCCGCAAGCTGAGTTTGATACTGGTGAAGTTGATGAGCCGCATGGGACGTTTGTCGAAAATGCGTTGGTGAAAGCGCGTCATGCCAGCCGCTGCTCAGGATTACCGGCACTTTCGGATGATTCAGGAATTTGTGTTCGTGCGTTGCAGGGTGCTCCCGGTGTCTTGTCAGCGCGCTACGCTGGGGAACCGAAATCCGATGAGCGCAACAATCTGAAACTGATCAATGCATTGAAAAATGAAACCGACCGGCGGGCTTACTATTATTGCATCATCGTGTTGCTGCGCCATGCCGACGATCCACAGCCGATCATCGTGGATGGCTCATGGCACGGAGAAATTATTGATCACCCAAGAGGTGAGGGCGGTTTCGGTTACGATCCCTATTTTTTTCTACCCGAGTTTGGCAAAACATCGGCCGAGCTTTCCGCTGAGCAGAAAAATCGAATTAGTCATCGCGGCCAAGCGCTGTTGAAATTGATGGAAATTTTGCGTGCAAAGAAGTTTTGAAAGCTGTTTCCGAAGAACTTGCTGCATCAGGGATTATTCAAAAAATTCTTAGTTATAACCTGACTTCGCAAATAGCGTTAGTGGTTTTAACACCATAACGGTCAATTGAACATTCCGTAAGAGAGATCCTTACTATACTTCGTAAGAATTTGGTATATTTGGTTATTTTTATCTATATTTCAGATTCTTAGTGATAATTATTGATTAGAAATCATCCTTAGGATGTAAAATAACTTAAAACAGGCTTTCAATTTTTATTTCTTTATAACATTTTCAAAGGAACACAAATGAAACAGCTATTTTTGTTATTGCTATTGTCGTTTTCTACGGCGATTGCCAAAGCGGATACCTTTGATCCTGCCACAAACACGCTGACGATGGATTCCGTGATTGTCGGTGATCAAAAATATTTCAATGTAGTGGTTCGTATTGATCAATTCGCTGTGTTAGGTGTTGGAAGTTCTGTACCCATTGGTGGAGTCAGTGAAACTTGCGGAACGGAAAATTTTACGATTGATAAATTTAATGCGATCCAAGTAGGTATGTCCATCGACCAGGTAAACCAAGTCATTGGTTGCAAATTTGATCCCGGTAGTGCGGTCAGAACTGGCGGCCTAGTTAATTATAGTTGGATGAATTTTTCTACGGGTAATGTCCAGCTCATTTCAGCATTTTTTGATGAGTCAAGTTTAAAAATTACGGGCACAATGGGAAATCAATTCAAAAGCAGTGCCGGTTTCTAGCTGTATTGATTAATCCGGTGCGGATAAAATTGAATGTTTTGCGATGGGAAACTGTACGAGTTTATTTAACACAGACTTTCTTGCATCGAAACTTATGACTTAATCAAACCCAACAATCACCGCATCAGTGGTAGTTGGGTTTCTTATTTTACAACCCCGGTTTGTTTGGATTCAAACTCAATAGAAGCAGACACAGATCAAAAAATAAAAATGTGATCTGCAGAACATTTACGATTACATCAACGCATTGCGATGATACTTCAAATGCTCACCGATAAATGAACTGATAAAATAATAACTGTGATCGTAGTGTTGATGGTATCGCAACGTCAATTTTTGATTACTCATTGCGCAGGCATTTTCCAATAGGTGAGGGTGCAGTTGTTCCGTCAGGAATTGATCTTCCAAGCCCTGGTCAATCAATATATCCGGTACGCGGCGGCCATCTTCGATCAATGCGGTGGCATCGTGCTGACGCCAGTCTTGCCGATTCTCGTCCAAGTAATTACCCAATGCCTTTTGTCCCCACGGGCATTGCATCGGTGAACAAATAGGCGCGAATGCGGATACTGAACGGAACAATTCAGAATGTCGCAATGCCAGTGCCAATGCGCCATGCCCACCCATGGAGTGGCCAGAAATGCCGACCTGATCAGCCTGGGCAGGGAAATGATCAAGAATGATGGAGCGCAATTCCTGTGTGATATAGCTTTCCATACGAAAATATTGCGACCAGGGAGAGGCCGTGGCATCCAGATAAAATCCGGCGCCCGCGCCGAAATCCCAGGTATCGCTTTCGCCTGCAATACCGGTTTGACGCGGACTGGTATCCATCGACACCAGCATCAAGCCATACTCGGCGGCGTAGCGCTGTGCGCCGGCCTTGATCATGAAAGTTTCTTCCGTGCAGGTCAGGCCAGCCAGAAAAAACAGCACAGGCACACGCTGATGATGGGTCTGTGGCGGTTGATAGACCGAAAATCGCATCGGCAATCCGATGACTTGTGATTGATGCTGGTAAAAGCCTTGGATGCCGCCAAAGCAATGATGCAGGCTGCGGGTTTCCATCGTCATCGCGATCAATAAACCACTACTGAACGAATCGATTCGCCGGTTTTCATTAAATGAAAGCCTTCATTGATGTTATCCAGTGTCAACGTGTGCGTGATCAATGAGTCGATGTCGATTTTTCCTTCCATGTACCAATCCACGATCTTGGGTACGTCGGTTCGGCCGCGGGCTCCGCCAAAAGCAGATCCTTCCCATTTTCGGCCGGTCACCAATTGGAACGGCCGCGTGCTGATTTCTGCGCCAGCCTCGGCCACACCGATGATGATGCTTCGTCCCCAGCCTTTGTGAGTGCATTCCAATGCTTGTCGCATGACCTTGGTATTGCCGATGCATTCAAAGCTATAATCCGCGCCGCCATCGGTCAGTTGCACCACGGCATCGACGATATTCGGCACATCGTTGGGATTGATGAAGTGGGTCATGCCGAATTTGCGTGCCATCGCTTCTCGTTCCGGATTGAGATCGATGCCGATGATCTTGTCGGCGCCAACCATGCGTGCGCCCTGAATGACATTCAAGCCGATACCGCCGAGACCGAACACAGCCACATTCGCCCCGGCCTCGACTTTGGCGGTGTAGATGACCGCACCCAGGCCGGTGGTGACGCCGCAGCCGATGTAGCACACTTTGTCAAAAGGCGCATCTTCACGGATTTTGGCCAATGCGATTTCCGGTACTACTGTGAAATTCGCGAATGTCGAAGTCCCCATGTAATGAAATAGCGGTTTACCATCGAGCGAAAACCGTGACGTGCTGTCTGGCATGAGACCTCTGCCTTGAGTGGATCGGATAGCCTGGCAAAGATTGGTCTTTTTAGACAAGCAGAACTTGCATTCGCGGCACTCCGGCGTATATAGCGGGATCACATGATCGCCTTTGCGCAGGGATTTGACGTTGGGGCCGATATCGACGACGATGCCTGCGCCTTCATGACCCAGAATAGCCGGGAATAGGCCTTCAGGATCGGCACCGGACAAGGTGTAGTAATCGGTGTGGCAAATGCCCGTGGCCTTGATTTCAACCAATACCTCACCGGATTTAGGCCCTTCCAGATCGACCTGCTCGATCGTCAGAGGCTGACCGGCTTGCCATGCAACTGCAGCGCTTGTTTTCATTCGTTTCCCTTGTCAAGAATTGTGAGTGCATAAATGAGCGAGTAAGCCTCGGCTGGCATCTTCAACCATATCCAGAACCAACTCGAATCCTTGATCTCCGCCAAAATAGGGATCAGGTACTTCAGTATCCAGGCCGGCATTTTGACTGTACTGCATGAATAGCTGTATTTTGTCGAGGTGTTGCCGCGGGCTGCGTTGATGTAACAGCGAAAGATTTTCCTTGTCCATCGCGAGAATATAGTCAAATTCTTCGAAATCGCTCGTTTGAACGGCGCGCGCGCGTAATTCATGCATAGCATATCCGCGTTTCGATGCAGTGTGCTGGGTACGATGATCAGGCGGATTACCGATGTGGTAGGCGTGCGTTCCAGCAGAGTCCACTTCGATCAGGTGATCAACCCGGGCTTCTTTGACGAAGTGCCTAAATACGGCATCTGCCGTGGGGGAGCGACAAATATTGCCCATGCAGACAAATAGAACTTTTATTTTTTTGATTTTATCCATAGTCATTTGGTGGAGTGATATACAGAGAATTAGGTTGTTAAGTTATTTATGCGCTTGGTATTTTCGGGGTGACTAATTACAGCGCTTAGAAGCAGTGAAATATTATTTCAGAATAACTGAATTTTATAGCATTTAAACCGTAATTCAATCATTAATGGCTGCGAAAGCCAATTATTCCGTGCTTCTAACGTAACTATACATAGCAAAGGATGTAGCATGTCACTCAAAAACTCGATCAAAGAATTTAAAGCCTATCTGGGGGATAAAGACTCGGTTCTCGATACAAACTATCAAAGAATTGCCCAAAGTATTCAATTGCAATGGGGATATTCTGAAATTTATTCCTATCTGAATAAATTATTATTGGTCGAGAAGGAAAGAAATAGACATGGATTCCCGCTAGAAGTATTACAGGAAATTCATGTGTTGCAGCAGATTCATGAAAAATTATTTCCTGGAACAAAAGGGGACTCGATTAATAATGTCAGCGGTCACCCAGCTAAAAGCAAGCAAAAAGGTCCTAACTGGCTATAAGCTGAATTTTCTCACGAAGATTTGAATTGCAGGAAAGCCTGAAAACCAGGGATGTATGCGTATTGATTGCTGTCCGGTGATAAACCACTCATTTCATGCGGGCCAACATTTACCTTCCAGCCGAGGGAAATTTTAATTATGATTGCGCTTCATCACATAGCTCGCATGCGGCTTCATCCTGCTCATTGATTCCTAATCAGCATTAATTCCCTCGTTTTTCCTTACCTCATCATCGAGCGTATCTTTTGCAGAATTTGGCTGATGGATGAAAGGGCACGATCCGTGCAATCTTTCGTTGGCATGTTAAAATGCCCTCCCCAAAATACTCATCAGTCAAATGAATTTCTCTGCAATCACGGCATTATCTCCGCTGGATGGGCGTTATCATACAAAAGTCGAGCCATTGCGGCTTTATTTCAGCGAATTTGCGTTAATCCGCTATCGGGTTCAGGTCGAAGTGGCCTGGCTAAGAGCTTTAGCCCATGAACCGGACGTTACTGAGATTGCCCCTTTTTCTGCAGTAACCGAGTCTCAATTGACGGATGTGGTAGCTGGTTTTTCAGTTGCGGACGGTGAAGCCGTTAAAGCCATCGAAGCCACAACCAATCATGATGTTAAAGCCGTGGAATATTGGTTGAAAGAAACCTTGCGTGATAATGCCGAGGTCGTTTCAGCGAGCGAGTTCATTCATTTTGCCTGTACTTCGGAAGACATTAACAACTTAGCCCATGGCTTGATGCTTAAATCGAGCTTGCATGACATCATGGTGCCGGCACTCGATAGAATTATTCAGATACTAATCGAGTTAGCGCACTCGTTGGCTGATATTCCGATGCTGGCGCGCACCCATGGGCAACCCGCGACGCCGACTACGTTGGGGAAGGAAATAGCCAATGTGGTTTATCGCCTGGAACGAGCGCGAAAACAATTGGTTGAGATTGAGATTCTAGGAAAAATAAATGGTGCAGTTGGAAATTACAATGCTCACTTAGCGACCTACCCGCATGTCGACTGGGAAAAATTTGCACAGAATTTTGTCGAGCAACTGGGCCTGACCTTCAATCCTTATACTACTCAGATTGAACCTCACGATACGATTGCCGAGTTATTCAATGCCTATGCTCGAATCAATACCATTTTGCTGGACTTGAATCGCGACGTCTGGGGAT
The DNA here is from genome assembly GCF_009833095.1 of Nitrosomonas sp. JL21. Classification (GTDB taxonomy): domain Bacteria; phylum Pseudomonadota; class Gammaproteobacteria; order Burkholderiales; family Nitrosomonadaceae; genus Nitrosomonas. Next base: position 60,658 of record NZ_QRCB01000024.1, on the reverse strand, counting down.
ACATTTCACTGGGATATTTCAAGCAGAAAACTAAAGCCAATGAAGTGGGGTCTTCTACGATGCCGCATAAAGTCAACCCCATCGATTTTGAAAATTCAGAAGGTAATTTGGGAATTGCCAATGCGTTACTCCATCATTTGAGCGAAAAATTACCGGTATCCCGCTGGCAACGAGATTTGACCGATTCAACCGTGCTGCGCAATATGGGAGTAGCTTTGGGGCATGCATTGCTGGCGTATGATTCCTGTATCAAAGGTCTCAACAAACTTGAAGTCAATTTGGAGCGAATTCATAATGACCTGGATAGTGCCTGGGAAGTGCTTGCCGAGCCGATTCAGACAGTCATGCGGCGTCATGGCATAGACAATCCCTACGAGCAATTGAAAGCATTGACGCGCGGTAAGGCAGGTATCACGAAAGAAGTTCTGCACCAATTCATTGCTGAATTACATATTCCTGATGAAGATAAACAACGTCTGCTGCTGATGACGCCGCGCAATTACATTGGTAAGGCAAGCGTATTGGCTCGGAGAATTTGAATTTTTTCTGTAATTATTTTGATATTCCAGTGATTCTACTCATTAAATTTACTAATGTAATTTATTCATGATGAAAAGCTTGAAATTGCGGAATACAGCACCATATAAGTTTTCAAAAGTTTACGAGGAGAAATAATGCAGAGCTCAGAACATCCTGATCAATCAGAATTGAATCCCACAGAGGCTTCGGTTGCTGCTGATAACGATAAAATAACTGGCATAAGCAACGATGCCACTATTCAAACCGGAGCGAAAAAAGATCCGTCACCCAATCTCGAACATTTACTGAAAGAAGCTGAAATAAAAGCGGCGGAGCACCACGATGCGTGGATACGCGCAAAAGCAGAAACCGAGAATATTCGGAAGCGGGCGCAAGCCGATGTTGCCAATGCACACAAATACGCCATTGAGAATTTTTCTACAGCACTGCTTGCTGTGATGGATAGTTTGGATGCAGCGCTAGGGGTTGAGAATGCGAACCTGGAAAACTATAAAAACGGAATGGAACTCACCCAGAAACAATTGATAAGCGCCTTTGAAAAATTTGGTATTACTGCAATTGATCCTGCGGGAGAAAAATTTGATCCGCACCAACACCAGGCGATGTGTACCGTAGACTCGGAGCTTGCTCCCAACACGGTGATTCAAGTGATGCAGAAAGGATATAAATTGCATGATCGCATCATTCGCCCTGCGCTCGTATCGGTTTCCAAAGCTACCGGCACTTGAATTTTTTCTCTCTATCACTACCTTCAAACCAATTGATTATCTTTAAAAGGATCTAAATATGGCAAAAATTATTGGTATCGACTTGGGTACCACGAATTCCTGTGTAGCAGTGATGGAAAGTGGGACACCCAAGGTTATCGAAAACGCTGAAGGCGCGCGTACGACCCCTTCGATCGTGGCTTACACGGAAGATAATGAAATTTTAGTCGGCGCATCGGCCAAGCGTCAGGCGATCACCAATCCTAAAAATACCTTATTTGCAGTTAAGCGACTGATCGGGCGCCGCTTCGACGAAGATATGGTGCAACGCGATATCAAAATGGTGCCTTACAGCATCGTTAAAGCCGACAATAATGATGCCTGGGTGGAAGTGCGCGGTAAGAAAATTGCACCGCCGGAGGTTTCTGCGCAAGTCCTGATGAAAATGAAAAAAACCGCCGAGGATTATCTCGGAGAAACCGTCACCGAAGCGGTCATCACGGTGCCTGCCTATTTTAATGACTCTCAGCGTCAAGCAACCAAGGATGCCGGGCGTATTGCCGGTTTGGAAGTAAAGCGCATCATCAATGAACCTACTGCAGCCGCTTTGGCATTTGGTTTGGACAAAAAAGAAGGCGACCGGAAAATTGCCGTGTATGACTTGGGGGGCGGTACATTTGACATTTCGATCATTGAGATCGCCGAAATTGAAGGTGAACACCAATTCGAAGTGTTGGCAACGAATGGCGATACTTTCCTCGGCGGCGAGGATTTCGATTCGCGCGTCATCGAATATCTGGTTGATGAGTTCAAAAAAGAATCCGGTATTGATCTGAAAAAAGACATGCTGGCTTTACAACGCTTGAAAGATGCCGCAGAAAAAACCAAGATCGAATTATCTTCCAGCCAGCAAACCGAAGTAAATTTACCGTACATCACTGCTGATGCGTCAGGACCAAAACACTTGGCAGTCAAGATAACGCGTGCCAAATTGGAGAGTCTGGTCGAGGAACTCATCGAACGCACCGCTGGACCATGCCGCACTGCGATCAAAGATGCCGGACTGACTGCGTCGGATATCGATGACGTTATTTTGGTCGGCGGCCAAACCCGCATGCCCAAAGTGCAGGAAAAAGTGAAGGAGATTTTTGGCAAAGAACCACGCAAGGATGTGAATCCGGATGAAGCTGTTGCAGTGGGCGCGGCAATCCAGGGAGGCGTGTTGCAGGGCGATGTCAAAGATGTGTTGCTATTGGATGTGACTCCATTGTCGCTCGGTATCGAGACATTGGGCGGCGTGATGACGAAATTGATTCAGAAAAACACCACCATTCCAACCAAAGCTCAGCAGGTATTTTCAACTGCAGAGGATAGTCAAACGGCTGTCACTATTCACGTACTGCAAGGCGAGCGCGAAATGGCATCCGGAAATAAGAGCCTGGGTCAGTTCAATTTGAGCGATATTCCACCTGCACCTCGCGGAATGCCTCAGATTGAAGTGACCTTTGATATCGATGCGAATGGCATCTTGCATGTATCAGCGAAAGACAAAGCCACCGGCAAGGAAAATAAGATCAAAATTCAGGCCAGTTCAGGGTTGTCCGATGATGAGATCGAACGCATGGTGAAAGATGCGGAAGCGCATGCCGAAGAGGATCATAAAACGCTGGAACTCGTTTCCAGCCGCAATCAATGCGATGCGATGATTCATTCAGTCAAGAAATCCTTGAAAGAGTACGGCGATCAACTCGATGGCGAGGAAAAAGCCAAAATCGAAGCGGCATTGAAGGATGCTGAGGATGTGCTCAAAACCGATAAAAAGGATGAGATCGACGCCAAAACACAGGCATTGACGGAAGCTGCGCATAAATTAGCTGAAAAAATGTATCAGCAAAAAGATCAGCCGGATCAACAGGGGCAAACCGGAGCTGGAGCCGGTCCTTCATCAAATCAAGGTGAGAAACCAGTTGAAGGTGAAGTCGTTGATGCTGAGTTCGAGGAAGTTAAAAACAAAAAATAATTTGTTGCAACAGCGAAAGCTGACAAAGCGCAGAGGTGTCGGAAGGGATTTAACAGTCTTTTCCGGGCACTCTGCGTTTTAGTGTTTAAGAGAAACTGGACATTCATTCTATGACGTACTTTACATTTATCTTAGCAGCAGGAATTGAATATGAGTAAGCGCGATTACTATGACATTCTCGGTGTTAGCCGTGATGCCGATGAGGACACCATCAAAAAAGCCTATCGCAAATTGGCAATGAAATATCATCCTGATCGGAATGCCGGCGATGCAAAATCGGAAGAGATGTTCAAGGAAGCCAAGGAAGCTTACGAAATTCTGACAGATAGCAACAAACGTGCTGCTTATGATCAATTTGGCCATGCCGGCGTGAATGGGGGTTCAGCAGGCGGTTCGGGAGCCCAAGGATTCAGCGACGCGTTCAGCGATATTTTTGGAGATATTTTCGGTGGCGGCAGAAGTGGGCGTTCGAATATGCATCGGGGTGCCGATTTACGCTATAACCTGGAGATTTCGTTGGAGCAGGCGGCGCACGGAACTGAGACAAAAATCCGCATTCCGACGATGGTCAAATGTGAACCTTGTAGCGGCAGTGGCGCAAAACCCGGGACTTCGCCGAAAACCTGTCCGACCTGTAATGGTCATGGGCAAGTCAGGATGCAGCAGGGATTCTTTTCGATTCAGCAAACCTGTCCCAAATGCCAGGGCAGCGGCAAGATCATTGCGCAGCCTTGCAATGCCTGTCATGGTGTCGGGTTGGTCAAGCAACATAAGACGTTGAATGTGAAAATTCCGGCCGGTGTGGATGACGGCGACCGCATCCGTATTTCTGCGGAAGGTGAAGCGGGCATCAATGGCGGACCGTCCGGCGACCTCTATGTCGTGGTTCATTTGTCTGCACATCCGGTTTTCCGCCGTGAAGGCGATCATTTGCATTGTGAAATACCGATCAGCTTCAGCGTGGCTGCTCTGGGGGGAGAAATCGAAGTGCCTACATTGGAAGGACACGCAAAGATCAAGGTTCCTGCTGAAACTCAGACTGGCAAAATTTTCCGCTTGCGGAGTAAAGGCATCAAGGGCGTACGCAGTCATGATAAAGGCGATTTGTTGTGTCACGTCGTGGTGGAGACTCCTGTTAAATTAACAGGGCGCCAGAAAGAATTATTGGAAGAACTCGAAGCGATCAGCCTGAAGGATGGATCGCGTCATAGTCCCCGAGCTAAATCGTGGATGGACAAGGCACGGGAGTTCTTTTCGGAATAAGGAAATCACTGATCACTGCTGGCAAGCTCTGCTTGAAACTTTTACTCCAGAAGTTGGAATCGGGAATGAAAGACAGCATTGAACGGCTGCTGTGGTGTCAATTGCATGGCGTTGAACACACGCTGTTTTTATTGTTTGCTGGTTCTTCTGATCCATTTTCACTCACAACCATTTCATTAGAATTCAACAGGATCGATATCCAGCATCCAGCGAATTTTATGAGTGGCTAATCGATTGATTTCGATATACCACTTGCCCAGAAATTCTTGCAACTGACTGCGTGAAGCGGATTGTACCAACAATTGGGCGCGCTCCAGTCCTTTCAAACGCACTATTTGGGCTGGAACTGGATCGAACATTTCGATTGAGTCTGAGTGAGCAATCAGATGAGATGCCTGAGTCAGAAAATTCATCACATCCTGCATGACGTGTGATTCAGCGCGCAGTAATGCTTGGTGAACAAAAGGAGGAAATTTAGCCGTTTTTCTTTCCGCCAGCAAAGCCTGTGCCAATGAATCATAATCTTGGCGTTGCAATGCGTGGTAGAGGGGATGGGCAGGAAATTCAGTTTGGATCAGGACATGACCTGGAACTTCAGCGCGCCCGGCGCGCCCTGCGACTTGCATCAATTGCGCAAATAATCGTTCGCTGGCGCGGAAATCGGTACTGTACAGCGAAGTGTCCGCATTCAGTATGCCAACCAATGAAAGGTTCGGAAAATCATGTCCTTTCGCAAGAATCTGAGTGCCGACGAGGATATCGATTTGTTGTGTATGAATCGCTTGCAGAATATCTTTCCAGGCATTTTTGCGCCGGGTGGAGTCGCGATCGATGCGCGCAATCCGCGCCGCAGGAAAGTGTGTTGCCAGTGTTTCTTCTATGCGTTGCGTGCCTTGTCCAAACGGAGCGATATCCTGATTGCCGCAATCCGGACAGGCGCGAGGGAAATGTTCATCGTGGCCGCAATGATGGCAACATAATTTTTTATCCCGCAAATGCACAACCAACCGGCTGGAGCATCGATGGCAAGCCGCTGTCCAACCGCAAGACCGGCAGAGTAATACCGGCGCGTAGCCGCGCCGATTGATGAAGATGAGACTTTGATGTTTGTTCGCCAGGCATCGGTCAATTGCTGCAAGCAGCGCCTTCGATAATCCTTCCCGGGGTTTGTCGGCTCGAGTATCGATGCATTCGATCGAAGGTAGCGCTGCGTTCTCAATGGCGCGAGATGTCAATCGAACAGTGTGATATCGATGGATGAGGGCGTTATGGTAGCTTTCCAGCGAAGGAGTTGCAGAACCGAGCAGAATGGGAATATTGGCCTGCTTGGCGCGAAAAATGGCCAGATCGCGTGCGGAATATCGCAGCCCTTCATGCTGTTTGAACGATGCATCGTGTTCTTCATCGACGATGATCAGTCCAAGATCTGGAAGAGGCGTGAAGACCGCCAGGCGCGTACCCAAGATGATTTTCGCTTCACCATTTTGTGCTTGTAGCCAATTCATCAATCGCTCGGTGTCGTTCAAACCACTGTGCAAACTCACCAGGCACGTAGCCGGAAATCTGGCACGAAATACGGTTTCCAATTGCGGCGTCAAATTGATTTCAGGGATCAGAACGAGCGATTGTTTGTTCTGCGCCAACACTGTGGCAATAATCCGCAAGTAAACCTCTGTTTTTCCACTGCCCGTCACGCCATGGAGCAACCAAGCCTTGAACTGATTTGGTGTGGCGGTCATTAAAGCAACTGCGCGCGCTTGTTCGGTAGTCAGCGGTGGACCTGAATTGGCTTCAATGGGTTTATCGGCAGTGGTGATTGATGCTACCCAATCTTGCGCCAGCCAATCCTTGAGCACATGGATGGCCCGGGGAGAGATCTGTTGGATTTGGTGATGGCTCAATTCCGTCGAGTCATGGAATTCCTTGAATAAACGCCGAGCTATTCGTTGCTTTGCTGGGATGTCCGATATTTTTATTAAGGCGCCCGCTGGCGTCAGGCCATAGCGTTGCTCTGTCAGATTTTTCTTGAGTTGTATTGGCTGGTTGTTGCGTAATTTGATCGGCAATCCATTCATGATCACCATCCCGAGGGGATAATGATAGTAACGGCTGCAAAAATTGAACAATTGCAGTAATTCTTGCGATAACGGTTTGATTTCTCGGAAAATGAATTGGGCTGATCGAAGTTTGGCTGAAGGCACCTGGGTTTCGGCAATGACGGCAATGATGATGCCGGTCAGAAGTTTTTTACCAAACGGAACACAGGCGCGTAGACCAATATCGGCGGTGCTGGCGTCGTCTGCGTAGTAATCAAACACTGTGTCGACAGGAACGTTCAGTGCGACCTGAATGATCGGCATACTTACCTAGCGAAGATCAGGTGAGTTTCGCGATTGCGGTTGAGTTGGTTCGGAAAGTAAGCCACTCATCGCGATCGATGATGCCGATGAGTGGCTCGGTTCAGCATGCGTATTGAAATTATTTCGAAACTCGATATACGGTGACGGATTCTTCGCCTTGCTTGTCCAGCTTGGCTGAGTTTCCATCGGCATTGATCGAGAAACCGATGGCGGTATTGTTATCCAAGTCGGAAAAACCGGCACAGCCATTGGTGTTGTAGGTAAAGCTCGAAAAATTGAGCTTGCTGCTGCCCTTGTCATAACTGTAGGATGAAAATTCAACACCGGGTTTGGCGCATTTCGCTTGATCTGCACGTTGAGTGGTTCCGGTCGGATCGATCATGAAGAATTTCCCATTGGGAAAGAAAACCAGCGTCGGGGTTTGAATCGCTGTACTGTCGTATGCCCATGCGCCGACAATGCCATTCGCATCGTTATCGATTTTCGCGTAACGGGTTTCTTTGACTTCTTTCTCGGCCACTTCGTTTTCATCGCTTAACTGAATCGGCTTGGCGATATGGAACAACTCACCGAATACACTGGTTTCTGCGCGTGCTCGTTGAACGGTCACGATATCGGAGTTGATCAGCTCAAACCCATCGGTGCGCACTCGCCGGGTTGGATTCGGATTGGACAGCCCGGCCTTGATGTTGGTATCGATGCTCGGTGTCCCTATTAATTTAAAGCCACGGCTATCGAATTCTTCAGCTTTGGCAATGCCATATTCAACACCGGATTGGAACACGGTCTTTCCGCCGCAGACCCGGTTTTCATCACACGAGTCATCAGGACGGGCATCGCCTTGCAAATATTCACCACTGATGTCTGAAGCTACTCGCAATACGCTGGCTGTTTTGTCAGTATAGCTCACCCAGATTTGGGCGCTGAGCAGTGCGACGCCTTGTGACAAGAAATGAGTGCGTGCTTCTTCAGGCGTTCTTACTCCTCCTGTAATTCCGCTGGCTTCCATGATGCCTTTTAATCCTGCAGCATCCGCAAATCCTGCTGGATCGCTGTCGAGATTGATGGAATTCTTGACTGCTGCGGCTGTGTCACTCGAAATCGATATGCCATTGGACAGATTGGCATCAGAATCCAATGATTGCAGCAGAACCAGTAAATTCTGAAGTTTATTGGGATTATCTCCGGCCAGCTCAATGGGGGTGAGGATTTGTGAACCCTGAATATTACCGAGTGTCAAATTTCCCAATTTGAATTCAATCTTATCACCATGATTGAAATTGAATTTACCTTGCTCATCAGTGATGCCCGATTTCCCCGATCCTGCTGCATAAGATATGCCAGAGACGGGTGAATCGACTAAAATACCGACTGCAGGGCCGGTTTGAGTTGTACGTTTGGCGGTGGCTACAGATGACGAGTCGGACGATGCCGCTTGGGTTTTTTCACTGCCATCGCCACATGCAGTCAGTCCTGCGATCATCAACGAGGATAATAGATATGCCCATGAATGTTTTCTTAACTGATGTATCTCTTTCATTAAGATGCTCTCTTTTTGATTAATATTGGTTAAATTGCTCGGTAAATGGGTACCGTATTGTACTATCAACATTGCTATTATAACCAAGCAAACAAGTTTTCTTTTCTTCGTTGCTGAAGGGAGTTTTATTTTTTTGTTTTTTCGGGTATTTTCGCCGCTAATTTTTTGGGAGAGTGTAAGGTATCGATATGTCTAACTTGGCTGAAATCTCACAACTGACGGGGATGTCGGTGCAACTTCCGGTTGACTGGTACTTGGATCCAAAGATCCTAGAGATTGAAAAACGAATTTTATTTGATAAAGGTCCAGGATATATCGGACATGAAATGATGGTGCCCAATGTGGGCGATTATTATGTGCCAGAGGGGATGAATAATGCCAAGGTTCTGGTACGACATGAGCACGGCATTGAATTGCTTTCGAACATCTGCCGTCATCGGCAAGCACTGCTCCTGAAAGGGCGCGACAACATCAAAAACATTGTCTGTCCGATTCATCGCTGGACTTACTCATTGGAAGGCAAATTACTTGGGGCTCCGCATTTTGAACAGAACCCGTGCCTTAATTTAAATAAGACGCCGCTGCAAAACTGGAATGGCCTGCTCTTCAGCGGGGCGCGGAATGTATCGCACGATATGGCCAAGTTCAGCATGCTCAGTGAGTTTGATTTTTCCGGTCATGTATTGGATCGAATCCAGATCGATCACTATCTCTGTAATTGGAAAACCTTCATCGAAGTTTATCTGGAGGATTACCATGTCGATCCTTTCCATCCCGGGCTGGGGCATTTTGTCAATACCGAGAAACTCGACTGGGAATTCGATGATTGGTACAGCGTCCAGACGGTTGCGATCGATAGTGGGCGTTTGCAACGCCCGGGTAGCCCTGTCTATGCAAAATGGCACGAACAGGTGCTGCGACAACAAACTGAAGGGGAAATGCCATCTCATGGCGCCATCTGGCTGTTGTACTACCCGAATATCATGGTGGAATGGTATCCGCACACATTGGTCATCAGCACTTTGATTCCTACAGGTATTGAAAGCTGCACCAATGTGGTTGAATTTTATTTTCCTGAAGAAATTGCCTTGTTTGAGCGTGATTTTGTTGAAGCGGAACAGGCAGCCTACCAGGAAACTGCGTTGGAAGATGATGAAATCTGCAGATTGATGACTGAGGGACGCAGAGCACTTCATGAGCAGGGATTGAATGAAGTAGGACCTTATCAAATGCCGATGGAAGCTGGAATGAAGCACTTTCATCAATTTCTGCGGCGTGAAATGGAACCGCATCTTTAAGTAAATTCTGAAAAAACAGCAAGCTTTGGCCGGCAAGGTGGAATCAGGTGAAAACGCAATTGAATGTTAGCATGGACAGCATATTGAGCCTGATTTCACTACAACCGGTCTAGGCGCAGGAGTTTTTCAGCGTTTTCTTCGTCTTATTTCTTTTTTATCCCTTCAATACCAATTGGAATAATTCATGATGCGGTCAATGTGGATGGTACTCGCAGCCTTTATGTTTGCATGCATGGGCGTATTGGTCAAACTGAGCGCTCCTTATTTTTCGAGTACCGAGCTGGTATTTTACCGTTCGCTATTCGGTGTATGGATGACGTATATGATCATCCATCATCACCGCCTTCCTCTTCGCACACCGCATTGGAGAATTCACTGCTGGCGCGGAGTGTCGGGCCTTATCAGCCTGCTACTCTTTTTTTACTGCCTGACTCATCTGCCTTTGGCGACAGCGATTTCGCTCAATTACACCTGGCCGCTATTTGTCGCGTTGTTGACGACATTGGTTTTGAAAGAGCACAACCATTGGCTAATGATCGGAGCTATCGGGATCGGTTTTATCGGTGTCATTCTTTTGCTGCGGCCGACTTTACCCGATGATAGCTGGGATGCCAATTTACTTGGCATTGCTTCTGGTTTCTTTGCCGCCATTGCTTATATGAATGTCAAGCAATTGGGCAACTTGGGTGAAACGGAATGGCACGTGGTATTTTATTTTACGTTGATCAGTACGGTAATGACGGGGGGATGGCTGGCGTTTACTTCTTTCCACCCCATTACCGCAAACGGCCTGGTATTGCTGGTGAGTATCGGCATGACAGCAACATTGGCCCAATTGGCGATGACCCGGGCCTATCATCGTGGCGCAGTGCTTGTCGTAACGTCGCTGGGTTATAGCACTGTCATATTTGCCTGTTTGTGGGGAATGCTGGTTTGGGATGAAGTATTACCACCCATTGCATGGCTGGGTATGGGTTTGATCATTCTGGGCGGATCACTGAGCGGAATTCTTGGTATCAAATTGCCGGCTTCGGCTGCCCAGAAATGATATCCAGCAGCGGTCATTTTGACTGTAGAATTTGCACCCTGCGGTTTATTTACCTATGATGTGCCAGTTATCACACGAGGTCCGATCATGATTACTATCCAGAAAAAAAATAATCTCATCATCGTCGCAGTCATTGGGGAATTCACGCTAGTGGACTATAAAGAGTTTGAACAGCAAGTGCTCTACCAATCTCATTTTGATGGTAAAGCCAATCTGTTGTTTGACTGGCGCGATATGCTCGATTACACCGTCGATGTTGCTTGGGAAGAAATAAAATTCATACGCCAGCATGGCAGTGATTTTAATCGAGTGGCAGTTGTTACCGATGACGAGTGGCAAGCCTGGGGCGCTTGGGTATTCAATCTGTTCGTCAATGCCAATGTCTCCGTGTTCCATGATTACGACGAAGCCGAGCAATGGGCTTCGAGTGACCTAGTGGAATGATTAAACGGGGCGTTGGTGGCATTGTCGTGCCATCTATCCAGATTCTCAATCAATTTTAGAGATTTTCATACATGGATGATTTAGTGTTTGCCCGCTTGTTGCATGTGCTGGGAGTAGTGCTATGGATCGGCGGAGTCTCGATGGTCACATCGGTATTACTGCCTACATTGATGCGAATGCAATCGATGTCTGAAGCGATGGCCTTCTTCCAGCAATTCAGGCGGCGCTTTGCGGCGCAGGCGCGAATTACGACCTTGGTGGTGGGTATATCCGGGTTTTATATGGTGTATGAGTTGAACGCCTGGCAGAGATTCTTGCAATGGCAGTATTGGTGGATGCATGCGATGGTAGCTATTTGGCTATTGTTCAGCGTGATGCTGTTTATACAGGAGCCACGCAGCCGGCGACACCAGACTCCGCAATCGGCGGCTGTTCCTATTTCACCTGATACGTTTACGCGAATTCAACGTAAGCATTTGTTTTTACTCATTCTGAGTTTGATAACCATTGCGGGTGCCGTCGCGGGTAGTCATGGCTGGCTCGTGGGAATGTAATCCGATGAGTTATTCCGTTTTGAAAATGATCCATGTCGGCAGCGTCATCGTCAGTTTTACATTGTTTTTCCTGCGAGGCATCTGGCTGTTGCAGAATTCCCAAAATTTGCGCCAGCGCTGGGTGAAAGTATTGCCCCATATCGTCGATACGCTGTTACTGGGCAGCGCGATTGCTTTGGCAATGACCATTCAACAAAATCCACTGGAGCACGCCTGGTTGACGGCTAAGGTCATTGGCCTTTTGGTGTATATTGGCCTTGGACTCATTGCGATGCGATTTGGAAAAACCCGGCAGTTAAAGATCACTGCGTGGGTAGCAGCCGAGTGCGTGTTTGTGTACATTGTGTTGGTTGCGCTGACCAAGAATCCTTGGTTGGGAATGAATTAACGGGTCCGTTTGAATCACACTAGCACATTCAACGATAAGTCTATGGACTTTTCCCGGTTATGCATCAAAAGGGCTGATCTCACGCAAGCCCAGGACATATCCAAACTGATTAACCTGACCTATCGCGGTGATTTGGGGTGGACGAGCGAAAATCATATCATTCGAGGCGATAGAACAAATCCGCATGAAATAACTACTGCACTGTCAAACCCTGAAGGATATTTTTTTGTGATTTATCAAGAAAGTATGCTGATATCGTGTATTTACGTCGCTAAGGAAAAGGATCATGCGTATATCGGTTTTTTCTCGGTTCATCCAGATTTGCAAGGAAAGGGATTGGGCAAATATATGTTGGAGTATGCGGAGTCTTTTGCCCAAAATCATCTGAAGAAAACTAAATTTCTGATGTTCGTCGTGTCTCAACGATCGGAATTGATCGCGTTTTATGAGCGCAGAGGCTACCTGCATACTGACCGGATCGAACCTTATCCTGTGCAGTCGGGTATTGGTATTCCAAAAGTTAACGGATTGACGATTGAATATCTGGAAAAAGTTATTTCATTGTAGGATTTTGTCGACATTGATAGAAAGATTATTCTGAATTTTATATTTTTCAGCAGAGAGAATTCTATTTATACATACATATAAACAATTAGTTATCAAATACTCTTTCCAATAACATTACTTCTAATAATTGTTTCTGTCCACATTTTCTTGACATTTCATATGCTAGCTTGACCAGCACATTGCTTGTCAATGTGATTAAGATATTTTATAGACGAGGAAAATCATGCTTAAAAAACTTTTTCTAATTATTGTATTAAGTTCCAGCGTTTCCTGTTTTGCTGACACAGGGGATCGCAAATCAAACGCACTGATTGATAGTAGTCAACAAAACAGGTCTTCCGATGCCAAACAAAAAAGCCAATCCTCTCAATCGGCGCCGTCAGTGAATCAGGGAAATCCGCAATCATCACAAGGTTCCGGTTCCGGCTCTGATCCAAAACCTCCCATGGTTGAGTATTGTAAAAAACACACCTGTTAATCGAATATTTACCACATTCGGAGTTAATTTATGAAAACTACGATAATAAGAAATCTGGCTTCTGTAATTTTTACTTGTTATGCAACGACGGTCATTGCAGCACCTCATTGGACTCATGAGGAACAATCTACGTGGTGGGCAGTCGAGGATACGACGCAGGTGGTGCCGATGAAATATCCATACGCGGAATGCGGGGTTGGCAAGCATCAATCGCCGATCGATCTTGCAGTCACACCGATCAACAGCAGCAAGCCATTGAGTCGTTTACAAACGGTCTATGATGTTGATACGCCGAGTTTTTTCAATACCGGTCATGCCGTGCAAGTCAATACATCGGAAAATTACACGGGCGCGCTGAAAATCGGAGAGGAGTCCTTTCCGCTGATCCAGTTTCATTTTCATGAACCCAGCGAACATGTCGTTGCAGGAAGAAATTTTCCTGCTGAATTGCATTTCGTTCATATCAATGAAGATGGACGGATCATCGTGCTCGGTGTCGCGATTGATGTCGGAAACGAACATCCGGTTATCCAAACTATTTTGGATAACATGCCTCCAGATGAAGGGCAAGAAAATGCGACCACCGGCATCCAGTTGAATCCAACGCAATTATTACCGGCGCTTGATCCTGCCAACCTCGAGTACTACACCTTGGCCGGCTCACTGACTACCCCACCGTGCAGCGAAGGCGTGCAATGGTATTTGTTACCGCAAACCATCACAATTTCGGCAGCGCAGCTTGATCAATTGAAAACCTTCTATACCTCCAACGCAAGAGCTGCTCAGGAAGTCAACGGGCGCGCATTATTATCCACTGAGTAATGTGGGTGTGTCTTCAAAAACGGTCTCCAATTGATCTGATCAATTGGAGCATCGTGCGCTGTACCGGCGCGGACGCTGTGGCATGGGATTGACTCATTGATGGCGATATACCCCAGCACCATTGCAGAAGCGCTGGCAACAGCAGCAATCGTTGATAAAGTCGATGCGCAGATGTTGCTGCAGCATGTGCTTGATGTCGAACACGCCTTTTTATTGACTCACCCCGAACAAATACTCACTGAGCAGCAGCACGCGAATTTCTTGAATCTGATCCAACGGCGCATGGAAGGTGTGCCGGTTGCTTATTTAACCGGACAGCGTGCATTCTATGATCTGACCTTCAAAGTTTCCGATGCCGTGTTGATTCCGCGCCCGGAGACCGAATTATTGGTGGATCTGGCCTTGCAGCATATCCCCGCTGATAAGCCATTGAAAATACTGGATCTGGGGACGGGAAGCGGCGCCATTGCGATTACCATTGCCAAGCACCGACCTTACGCCCAGGTGACGGCTGTCGATGTTTCCAGCGATGCAATTACAGTGTGCCGGAGCAACGCCAGCAATTTACGCGTCAATAATCTTCGCTGCATCACTGCAAGTTGGTTTGATGAACTTTCATCCGATACCTTCGATCTGATAGTATCCAATCCCCCCTATGTGGCAGAAGCCGATCCTCACTTGCAGCAAGGGGATTTGAGGTTCGAACCACGGCTGGCGCTATCTGCAGGGACTCATGGATTGACGTGTATTCAACATATTATCAGCATGGCTTCTGGCTTTCTCGTGAATGCAGGTTGGTTGCTGTTCGAGCACGGATATGATCAAGCCGAGGAATGCAGGCGATTGTTGCGTGATGCAGATTTTAGTAATATTTGTTCCTATCCGGATTTGGCTGGCATAATGCGCGTCAGCGGCGGTCAGGCAACGGCTTTTCATTCAGGCAGCAATAGCAGCAACTGATAAGGCACTTGACAACGTTTTAAGGTACAAAATTTTTGGAATGATTTTTTGGAGAAATTAACACTATGAATGTTGAAGATTTAATCGAGCAACAAATTAGCACTCATCCGGTAGTTCTTTACATGAAAGGCTCATTAGATCAGCCGCAATGCGGTTTCTCCGCAAATGCGGTGAATATTCTCAAGGCTTGTGGTGTCGATAATATTTATGCCGTCGATGTACTGGCAGATCCGGAAATCAGACAGGGCATCAAGGATTATTCCAACTGGCCCACCATTCCTCAGTTATATGTGAATGGTGAATTCATTGGTGGTTCGGATATTGTGACGGAGATGTATCAAAGCGGCGAACTGCAAAAATTATTCGAAAATTGAAATAGATTCATTATCAGCGCGGTTCAGTTCGTTTGATTCGACATGCAAATGAGCTGGATCGCCCACTAATTATCTTCTATCCTTACCCTATGGCTGCCGCAATCGCCCAATAGCGCGCAAATTTTCCGATAGCAATAAATAACAATGCCCATCCCCAATGGGTTCGTAACCATCCGGCGGCAACGCACAACAAATCTCCAATCAAGGGCGCCCACGATAACAACAAAATTGGGGCCCCATGCCGCCTAACCCAATCCAGTCCCCGAGCACTGCCTCCCGCTTTCTTCAGCACAGCATTTTCATCGGGCAGCAACCGTCCAATCAGATAAGAACTCATCCCGCCGAACGTATTACCAATCGTCGCTAAAATGAGTGCTTGCCAGTGTAAATCCGGATAAGTCACCAATACCCCCACGAGCACCGCTTCTGAGCCGCCGGGAAGAAGAGTAGCGGCTAGGAAACTGCTGGTGAATAATGCCAGGAGGCTGGATTGTTCGTCCATGGTAATGAGTGAGATTAGAAGGACGATAGTTTAGCGGGATATTGGAAGTGCGATGGAAATTGATAGTGAAAATTTAGAGTCAGGTAATAGAATATACTTATTGAGATTAACCAACAAAATTTGAAAGATGATTCTTTTATTTAACTATCTTCCATTGGCAAAAATGTTTGAGAACGAAGTAAGATGAATAGCAGTATTCCTGTTTTTGATTTGAAATTTGAAGAAATTCCTGAGGATATTTCGAGACTTGCATCCGAACTTCATAGTCGGCGTACTATGGATTTAGTGATCGAAATTTCAAGTTCTGATTTCCTTTCAGAAAAACACATTATTGATGGGCTTTTTTACATTGAAGATAGTGAACTAAGATTTATTTCAATTGCAGCAAGAAATTACTGTACAGCAGTGCACAGTTTCCAGAAACTTGGAAACTCTGATGCGCTCTTGAATGCTCAGGAAATTTTTGATGAAGCGCATCAATTGGAGATTGATGAAATTGGACATACTGACTTCGCCAGCGGTCGATTTTTAGGATTAATTTCTCAGAAAATTGATGTTTTAAAGACTGGGATTGAAGCTATTAATGCTTCGGATGCTCATTATGTTTTTAGTGTATTGAGAAATATAGGCAATGCACTACCGTTTCTTAAAGAAATAAAAAGCCAGAGCTTGGTTGATTTGGTGGAAGCGCAGTATCTAAAAACTTCAAGAGACTTTGCCGCTGGTATGTTTTTCAATCAATTGAATAATTATCTATCGAATCATCCTGATTTCGCTAGAGAGCTATACACTTTAGTTCGAAATCAAATATCAACTGAGAATACCGGTCTGTATGGTTCCGCCTTAATCGGTATGGCAAGAGCTGGTCATTCTGTCGATGTTACTGAGCTTGTTTTGAGTGATACTGCATCTGAATTTGCTGATCTTTTAGCTGCTGCTTTGTGGGCATTGGGCTGCTTGAAAGATTATTGGGAAAAAGAATCGGAATTAAAAAATCGGGTGCAGCAAGTTTTAAAGGCGGTGGGGCATCATTCAGATTCCAACGTTAGTCTCCAAGCCTGGAGAGCTCTCGCGAATGCCGCTGTTTCACAGCCCGAATTAGTTACTGAGCTTTTGAAACATGCGCAGCCAAACAATCAGAGTGCATTACTAGTACTTAGCGATTTTGCTTTTATGAATTTCAAATTAGCAAAAGATCATTCAAGTTTTGCAGAAATTTTAGATGCTTTGACCGGCTTAGATGCGGATCGAGAAAATAATTTTGATTATGTTCTGTCGCAATTGATTGAAGTCAATACGCACGATGAATTGGTATATAACAGCTTAACAACTTGGGTGGTTAAGCACTACGATAGTAGGAATTCGGATGAAAAATTGGGTTCATGTTTTGCCCATAGCATAAGGGAATTAGTCGGCAAGCCCTTGTTACATGAGTTGATTACCCGCTGGTTGATTTCTGATGACAGGATTCTTGGTGTTGCTTTTCGTGACCTAATTGGTCATTTGTGGGTTCATGAAGTGAGGCAGCCTGTTTTTGCGAAAGATATTCTCGATACTTTAACCGCTGATGATTTTAAATATCTCGCACGGCGCTTGTTGGGTTGGGTGTTTCATGAAGAAGCATTGCTTTCGTTAATATTTTCATTACTGAATACCCAAAATGCTCAGCAAAGAACCTTTAATCTTGCTTATACATTGTTGGTTGAAGAAGCGGGACGGAATTATCCTCAATCCACGTTGGAAGCTATTCAGGAAAAATTGAATGACGCTTCTTCGCCCGAGGAAAAACAATTATTAGAACAGGTGCAAACGGGTTTGCTTACTTACACAGAGGCAATTAAGCAATTGCCTGTCCGACACGAATTTCGTCCGCCAATTCCAACACGCATAAGACATGGTATTGCATTGAAAAAATCTAGAGAGCACCGAGAGGCAAGAGATAAAGCAAATGAAAAATCGATATTGCGACAACTCTGTACAACAGTTTCGTTAAAAGCTGGGACAGGTTGCTTTTCGCTTTTCCAAGGGAAAATCAGTGATATCAACCGTCTTGGTTCGTTTTCTTGTTTTATCTCATTGCCAGCACAATACGTGGTTGACCCTCTCAATGATGAAATTAAAAATCTGGGCTTTAGATCTGCTAAACGAGGAGATCAATGAAGCTGGTTATTGCTGAGTATTTGCGCTCACTCAAAGAGCGAGATGAATTGGATCGCTTGTTGCCTGATTTATTGGTGGAAATGGATTATATTCCTGTGGCTCGCCCACAAACTGGTAATAGACAATATGGTGTCGATATTGCATTCAGGGGGAGAGATTCTGAGTCTGGTTTAGATGAATTACTGCTTGTTGTAGTCAAGCAAGGAGATATAGGCCGTACCGAATGGGATGGTGGCAATCAATCTGTGCGCCAAAGTATCAACGAGATTTTTGATGTTTATTTGAAGTCTCACCTCGAACCGCAAGATCATGATCGTAGTATTCGCATTGTAGTTGCAACTAACGGAGAGTTGAAACAAACTGTGCACTCCAATTGGAGTGGATTCGTCATTGATAACAAAGCTAGGGCATGTATCGAATTTTGGGGAGCCGATACTATTGCTAAGCTGATCGAAATTCATCTTCTAGATGAGCATATTTTTCTTGACGAAGATCGCCGCGATTTGCGACGGGCACTGGCATTATCTGGTGATAGCGAGTATGACCGGCAAGACTTATATCGTCTATTTAAACGTTCCTTGGATTTGAATGATGAAGGGCGATTAACCGACAAGCCTAAGACGGGGAAAGCTTTATTGAAAGCTTTGCGAATTGTTAATCTATCAGCTCAAATGTTTGCTTATTGGACGCTGCGTGATGACGGTGATACTCGCCAAGGCCTCTGTGCGGTCGAGCGTGCTACGTTGTGGACTTGGCACCGTATTTGCCTCGCTGATGAAAGAGACAAACAAAGTGCAATAGTTGGTCCTCTTCGTCAAATATGGTGGATTTACTATCGTTTTACAGTTCAATATCATGCAAGAATTCAACCGTATTGTTTCGTGGAAAATAGCATAATCCGATATGCTTCGAATGGCGTGGAATCGTCGTTAATTGCATTTGAGCAGATCGGTATTCTGGCAAGTATTGCGCTATTTCAGATATTTTCTGCAATCTCTGAAGGAAGCAAAAAAACAGATGAAAAAAATACTTTCTGGGAAGAAAATGCCAATATAGTGATACAAACTTTGGAGTCATGGCTACAAAATAACGGGGCTAGCAGTTCCCCATGCCTCGATCGGCAAAGTCAAGACATTCATCTGGCATTAATAGCGCTGCTTGGATTAAGTCGAACAGAAACAGCTAAGGAATGGTTAAAGAAGCTGTTTCGCAATGTAGATTACGCCTTGAAAGCAAAGAAATTTGTACCTATCGCTACAGATTCTTTGGATGATCTGGTGGAGGAGGGGGGGTGGCTTGGGGGACAAGCAACTGAACGCATGACGGAAACATCCTGGATGTTGGCAACTTTTGCCGGTTGGAGTGTTATTTTGGGGATGGATGAGATGTATGAAGTGTTAGCTCAGAATGTACGCGATCAGTATCCAGGAGTATGTATACAACTCTGGCACCCTGAGAAAGATTTATATCAACATCTTTACTTCCAGCCCGCACATTCTGAATCTGGTGTAGCCGAAGCACCAATTCAATTGCCAGCAACTGCAAGTGAATACCGGCAACAAATGCAAATGATTTGTGAATCGGGGTTTGGAAAGGTACTTCTTGAATCTCCAGCAGCGCAATCTGGTCTAATGGCTCTTGATTTTATCGCGTACCGACATTTTTCAACTCCTGTGCCACCTGTGTTTTGGTATTCGCTGATGGATAACGCTGCTGGTGATAAACAAGTCGGGTTTTCTTGAAGAAATTTTCTCAATTGAAATCTATTTTCAATAGTTTAAATGGATGAACTTTTAGCTGTTTGCTGGCCTATTGCAATAAATTCCCGGATGTATGAAACCGCCTCATCCGCATCTCGCATCGCCAAATACAATTTCTGAAAAAGTCCTGAGTCGCCGATCCGAATTTTCTTGAGATTCAAATCCTTGTTTTTGAGATCGGCGAGCCATTCCGGCAGCACACATACGCCGCGGTTGAGGGCGGTCATTTGCAGCATGATGTCAAGCGATTCGATGGGTTTCAGCTTGTCCGGCTCGAACTGGGCGGGAGTGAGGAAATGTGTGAGGATGTCGAGCCGTTCCAGCGGTACAGGAAAGGTCAATAGGGTTTCCTTGCTGAGCAGTTCCGGAGTGATGTGCTGCAGACCAGCCATTGGATGATGTTCTGCGGCTAACAACACCAATTGATACTCCGCCAGAATTTCGTATGCGATATTGTCTTTTCTGACCAGATCAGGCGTGATCAATACATCAATGTGGCGATTCAACAAACCTTCCAATCCGGAAAACTGGAATTTCTGCACGATATCGACATCGATGCTGGGCATTTGCCGCATGTACTGGCCGATCATGCCGGTCAGCCACTCAAAGCAGGGGTAGCATTCGACGCCGATGCGCAAAATGCCTTGGCGGCCTTCGCTATAGGCTTGCAACGTCTTTTCAGTCTGCGCCAAAACTGGGAGTATTTGATTGGCAACATCTAGTAGCAATGTTCCGGCTTGAGTCAGGCGCAGGTTGCGACCTTCACGTTCCCACAACTTGATACCAAGTTTCTTTTCCAGATAACTGATCTGATGTGATAGCGCAGGTTGACTCAGGCAAAGCGCATTGGCAGCTTCAGTCAACGTGCCATTGGTATGCAGCGCTTGGATGATTTTCAGATGACTGTGTTCGATCATTTATTAGGAAATCTTATTGGAATGTTGAAATTTATCATTATTACTCATTATTAATTTTCCATACAATTGGGTCACTTTAATTAATCTTTGAGTGGTGATTGAAAGATGGTAACGATACATAATCTGGGCTTTCCTCGAATCGGCAGAAACCGGGAATTGAAATTTGCGTTGGAAAAATATTGGAAAGGCGAGATTTCAGAACAGACCTTGCTCAGTACGGTTGACACGCTCCGGCAGCAGCACTGGCATGATCAGTTGAAACTGGATTGGATGCCGGTAGGTGACTTCTCATTGTACGATCATGTACTGGATACGAGCTTTATGCTGGGTAACATTCCAGCTCGGGTCAGCACATTAGCCGGGAGTGAAATTGACAATTACTTTCGTGTTGCGCGGGGACGCTCGGCTGCGGATACCTCTTCGTGTAGCTGCGTTAACGCCGGCGAAATGACGAAATGGTTCGATACCAACTACCATTACATCGTGCCGGAGTTTGATAAAAATACCCATTTTTCATTGCATGCCAGCCGCATACTTGAACAGATCAATCAGGCTCAGGAAATCCATCAACACGTTAAACCAGTTATCCTGGGACCAGTTACCTATTTGTGGCTGGGAAAAGCTAAAGACGGTAGCGAACGACTTGATTTGCTTGATAACTTATTGGCGGTTTACGCGCAATTACTGAGTGAATTCAAAAATGCCGGCGTTGAATGGGTACAAATAGACGAGCCGGTACTGGTCATGGAATTATCGCAACAATGGAAGCACGCATTGCGCACGGCGTATTACCAATTGCAAGCTTCGTCAGTCAAACTGCTATTGACGACTTATTTTGGACAGTTGCAGGATAATTTGCAATTGGCCTGCGAGCTGCCGGTGGCTGGATTACATCTGGATGCTGTCAGTGCACCCGATGAAATACCCAAAGTAATCGACTGGTTGCCTAGCCATAAAATCTTATCTCTGGGTATCGTAAACGGCCGTAATATCTGGAAAACCGATTTAACCGCAGCGCTGGATTGGTTGGAACCGGTGCATACACGTTTGCAAGATCGGTTGTGGCTGGCGCCTTCCTGCTCTCTGCTGCATGTCCCGGTTGATTTGAGTAGTGAAAAAAAACTCGATGCGGATATTCATTCATGGCTGGCGTTCGCAATCCAGAAGCTCGATGAAGTCGAGATATTGGCAAAAGCATTGAATCATGGTCGAGCCAGTGTTGCGGAATTACTGGCAGACAATCAAACTGCAATCGCCAGCCGCGAGCAATCGAAACAGGTGCACCGATCGGATGTCGAAGCACGCATGCTGGAAATTGCCGATGAAATGGGCAATCGCCGTTCACCTTACCATCAGCGAGCGATCATACAGCGCAATCGATTCCGGTTACCGCTTTTTCCCACCACCACGATTGGGTCATTTCCACAAACACAGCAAATCCGTCAATTACGCCGCGATTTCCGTACCGGCCAATTAGCGGAAAAGGAGTATCGTCAAGCGATGCAACAAGAAATTGAGGTGTGTGTGCGTGAACAGGAAACACTAGGCTTGGATGTGTTGGTGCATGGCGAGCCGGAGCGCAACGATATGGTGGAGTATTTCGGCGAGCATTTGGACGGCTTTGCGTTTACTCAATTTGGCTGGGTGCAATCATATGGGTCGCGCTGCGTCAAGCCGCCGATTATTTTTGGCGATGTGGCGCATCCAAAACCGATTACCACGGAATGGATTCAGTATGCCCAATCATTGACTCGCAAACCGATGAAAGGCATGCTGACGGGACCGGTGACGATGTTGAATTGGTCTTTTGTGCGCGATGATCAATCACGCGCTGAGACCTGTATGCAATTAGCACTTGCGATTCGCGATGAAGTACTGGCTTTGGAAAAAGCAGGTATCCAAATGATTCAGATTGATGAGGCGGCGTTGCGCGAAGGGTTGCCGCTGAGGAAATCACAGTGGCAGGGTTATTTGGACTGGGCTACCCGCGCTTTTCGCATCACCGCAAAAGGTGTAAAGGATGAAACCCAGATTCATACGCACATGTGCTATTCGGAATTCAACGACATCATGGAAGCGATAGCGGGTATGGATGCAGATGTCATTACCATTGAAACATCGCGTTCGAACATGGAATTACTGGATGCTTTCGATCAATTTCAGTATCCGAACGAAATTGGACCTGGCGTGTATGATATTCATTCACCCAATATCCCATCCGTCGAATCCATCATTCAATTAATGAAGAAAGCTGCACAGCGGATACCGCCAGAACGTTTATGGGTGAACCCCGATTGCGGATTGAAAACGCGCAACTGGGAAGAAGTCAAACCGGCGCTTCAAAATATGGTTACGGCTAGCCGGTATCTATCCAGCCATGTCTCAACTGAATTCAAGTCTTCGGCATTTGACTTGCAGTAGTTAATTAGCGATGATATGGCGTCTTATCCATCACGGTTTTTAAGGAGTTATCATGACAACAATGCTCAAGCAAAAAATTACTGCCATTATTGGCGAGAAGCATCTGCTCAAGCACCCATTTTACATTGCCTGGACAGAAGGAAAATTGACCAAAGAACAATTGCGTCATTACGCTGAACAATATTTTTATAATGTATTGGCCGAGCCTACTTATTTAAGCGCTGTACACTTCAATACGCCGCATATGCACTCGGAAACCAATAGTGGCGATATCAGCGTGCGCCAGGAAGTACTGAGAAATCTGATCGATGAAGAACATGGCGACAAGAACCATCCTGCGCTATGGAAAAATTTTGCCTTTGCATTGGGAGCCAATGACAAAAGCTTAACCAATGCAGCCGCATTGCCATCGACTGAGCATCTCGTTTCGACCTTCCGCGATATTTGCTTGAACCGTCCATTTTATGCGGGGTTGGCTGCATTGCATGCATTCGAATCGCAAGTGCCCGACATCGCTGCGGTGAAAATCGATGGCTTGGCCAAATTCTATGGCATGAAAAATCCGCAAGATTATGAGTTTTTCTCAGTTCATGAAAAAGCCGATGTTTATCATTCGCAAGCTGAGTGGTCGATTATTGAACGCTTTGCCGATACGCCTGAAAAACAGGCTGAAGTACTCGCGGCGACTCAGGAAGCCTGCGACGCGCTATGGGGTTTCTTGGATGGTATTCATGAAACCTACTGCGCTAATTTGATCTGCGAGCAGAAAGAAGCTGCAACCGTACATTAATTTGTAATTCGAATCAGTTTAGAAATGTAATAAAACTCAGCGGCTGTGAAAAATTAATTTCATTCCGGTCCGCTGAGTTTTGCTGACATTGTCTGTACTACATCTTATTATGCGCCTGAAAGTGAATTTTTCGATCTGATCGACTCGCCTCGATCGCATCCAGCATCATCCCGGCAACATTAAAGCCCGTTTCTCGGGTAATTTCCTGCATGCCTGTTGGACTGGTCACGTTAATTTCTGTCAGATAGTCACCGATGACATCCAATCCCACTAACATCAGACCCCGCTGCGTCAATTCTGGTCCGATGGATTCTGCAATTTCCAGGTCACGTGTGCTCAAGGTTTGCGCTTGAGCGATTCCTCCGGCAGCGAGATTGCCCCGAGTTTCTCCCGGTTTTGGAACACGCGCCAATGCAAAAGGCACAGCTTTGCCATCGATCAACAGAATGCGTTTATCTCCCTGAACGATTTCTGGAATGAATCGTTGAGCCATGATAGTTCGGGTTCCATAATGAGTGAGTGTTTCGAGAATGACATTGAGATTGTGATCGGTACGATGCACCCGAAACACGC
The DNA here is from genome assembly GCF_009833095.1 of Nitrosomonas sp. JL21. Taxonomy (GTDB): domain Bacteria; phylum Pseudomonadota; class Gammaproteobacteria; order Burkholderiales; family Nitrosomonadaceae; genus Nitrosomonas. The sequence goes on along the minus strand of NZ_QRCB01000024.1, from coordinate 36,172 downwards.
TGGCTCCTCCCATGCCATCCAATGGTTTTAGAATGATATCGAGATGCATGTCCAGGAAGTCATGGATCAACGGTCCTTGGCTGGTAACCAAGGTTGGAGCTATCCATTGTGGAAATTGGGTAATCGCCAGTTTTTCATTATGATCGCGGATCGCGCTTGGATCATTGATGACCCACGCACCTTGATTCTCAGCCAGTTCCAGCAAATAGGTACTATAGACATATTCCAGATCGAACGGCGGATCCTTGCGCATGAGTACGGCATCAAACCGATTGAGTGGTACTGTTTCAACGTCGCTAATTGAATACCAGTGACTATCCCGATGAGGCGCATCCTTAAGGGTCAAAGCGCGTGCATGCCCAGCGACCCTATGATCGAGCAGAAAGATATCATGCTGGTACAGTACGTAGATCTGATGATTTCGGGTGTTTGCTTCGCACATCATTGCGAAGCTGGAATCTTTCGCTGTCTTGATCGAGTCGAGTTGATCAATGATGAACGCAAGCTTCATGTCAATCCGCTGGGAGTGGGGCAGGGGTATTCAGTCCGGCTTGCTCCTGCTCCAGTTCCAGTGCTGCAGCCAATAACGCTAAACGCGCGACCACACCATACGCATAAAAGCGGTTAGGAATCGAATGCGTTTGCGCCGAATTTTTTGGCAGCAGACAAGAGGCTTCGAACGCGAGCGGCACAAAATGCATACCCGGGGCATTGAGATTCTCATCGATGCCGCGGCCGGTATGCACCCGGTAAAACCCGCCGACAACGTACCGGTCTATCATGTAGATGACAGGTTCGGCGACAGCCTGATTGATATTCTCAAACGTGTAAACGCCTTCTTGCACCAGCACATTGGATACTTGCATGCCTTCCTTGACTACAGCCATTTTGTTGCGCTGTTTGCGATTGAGCTTATAGATATCAGCGCCATCCTTGACAGTCATGATACCCATGCCATAGGTACCCGAATCGGCCTTGACGATCACAAAAGGGTCTTCTTTGACGCCGTATTCCTGATATTTTTTCTGAATGACTGCAATGATGCGGTTGACAGCGCTGGCGACGCAATCCTCACCTTGTTTTTCGCGGAAATTGATTTCTCCACATGAGGTAAAACGCGGATTGATCAACCAAGGATCGATTCCTATCAATTCCGCAAATTCCTGTGCAACTTGATCATAAGCGGAAAAATGAACGGATTTTCGGCGTGTCGCCCATCCCGCATGCAAGGGTGGAATGATGGCCTGACTCAAGTTTTGCAGGATATCCGGAATTCCCGTGGATAGATCATTGTTAAGAATGACTGCGCATGGTTCAAAGTTTTTGACGCCCAACTGATTGTTTTTGCGTATCAACGGTTCAAGCGTAATTGCTTGGCCATCGGGAAGATCAATGGTAGTGGCTGCCGTAATTTCAGGCAATAACGAACCTATGCGGACATTGAGTCCGGCCTGTTGCATGATACTTTGCAGCGTCGCGATGTTCTGCAGATAAAAGGTGTTGCGGGTATGATTTTCTGGAACCAACAACACGCTTTGCGTATCGGGACAGATTTTCTCGATCGCATTCATCATGGCCTGGACGCACAGTGGCATGAATTCGGGATTCAGATTGTTGAATCCGCCCGGAAACAGATTAGTATCGACGGGAGCCAATTTGAACCCGCTATTGCGTAAATCAACCGAGCAATAAAAAGGTACGGTATGTTCGCGCCATTTGCTTCTCAGCCAATGTTCGATGGAGGGCATGGCGGTGATGATACGATTTTCTAAATCAAGAATGGGGCCGCGCAATGCGGTTGAGAGATGAGGTACTGGCATTTAATTATCAAGTAATAAGTCACCGCGATTATACCATTATGTGCCGCATCGATTGTGATTCAAGCCATCCTCAAGTATCGTTGCGATTGAATTCATTGTGAGCAATTTTTTGTTGTTGATTCATGAGTAACCCATTACAACCTGTCTTAATTCTGTTGATGACCGCTGTGCTGGCGGTCGTTGTGTTTCGTCTGTTGCGATTGCCGCCCATGCTGGGGTACTTGCTGGCAGGCGTCGTCATTGGTCCTCACGCATTGGGCTGGATTGCAGACTCGGAGGATACGCGCCATCTGGCTGAATTCGGAGTGGTTTTCTTGATGTTCAGCATAGGACTGGAATTCAGCTTGCCCAAATTGGTTGCCATGAAACGCCTGGTATTTGGATTTGGTACTGCCCAGGTCGTCATCAGTATTCTGCTGGTGATGATCATTACATGGATGCTGGGCCTCGATTGGCGAGTTGGTTTTGTATTGGGCGGGGCTTTGGCCATGTCTTCCACCGCAATTGTGATAAAGATGCTGGCTGAACGCTTGGAATTAAACTCATTGCATGGACGGCAAGTCATTGGCGTATTGCTTTTTCAGGATTTAATGGTGATTCCTTTGTTGATTATCGTGCCAGCATTGGCGACTGAAATCGATAGCGATACCAGCGATTTTGTAGTGGCTGTCGTGAAGGTATGCATTGTACTTGCCATCATCTTGTTTTTTGGACAGAAACTCATGCGTCCATGGTTGCATGTCGTAGCTCATCAACGATCTTCGGAACTCTTTGTTCTGAATGTATTGTTGATCACTTTAGGTCTGGCGTGGTTGACTGAGATGGCTGGCCTGTCGTTGGCGTTGGGAGCATTTCTCGCCGGCATGTTGATTTCCGAGACTGAATATCGTTACCAAGTTGAAGACGATATCAAACCCTTCCGGGATGTGTTGCTGGGGTTATTTTTTGTGACCATCGGTATGTTATTGGACATGCGCGTCGTCATAGAAAATTTTCTTTGGGTATTCATGATATTGACCGGACTTGTGATAACAAAAATAATTGTAATTGCTGAATTGTCACGATTGTTCGGTACAGATTCCAGCACAGCAATTCGCACTGGAATGAATCTGGCGCAAGCGGGTGAATTTGGGTTTGTGCTGTTGGCACTGGCGAGTGGCATAGGATTGATAGAGCATTCAATTCTGCAACCCGTGCTTGCGGCCATGGTGTTATCGATGTTTGTAGCGCCTTTCATCATTGAATACAGCGAGCCATTGATTCAACGTTTTTACAGCTCGGACTGGATATACCGCGCCATGCAAATAACCTCGATTGCAGCACAAACGATGGCGACACAAAATCACGTCATCATTTGTGGCTATGGACGAAGTGGTCAAAACATTGCCCGTATTCTGGAACAAGAATCGATACCCTTCATAGCGCTCGATCTGGATCCCAAGCGCATCCAAGAAGCGGTCAGCGCCGGCGAATCCGTCGTGTATGGGGATGCTGCCCGACGCGAAGTGCTGGTTGCGGCAGGACTGATGCGCGCAAAAGTTTTGGTGGTAAGTTATGCCGATACCGTGTCAGCCATAAAAATTCTTCGGCATGTTCAGGATCTTCGTCCGGAACTGTCGGTGGTAGTGCGAGCGAATGATGACTCCGATATCGATATATTGAAAGAAGCAGGTGCAACCGAGGTCGTCGCAGAGATCCTGGAAGGCAGCTTGATGCTCGCATCTCATGCGCTGATGTTTGTCGATATATCGACCGGACGAATTTTACGGCGTATCCGAGAAATTCGAGAGCAACGTTATAATTTGCTGAGAGGTTTTTATCATGGAACGACGGATGCCATCGATGATAGCAGCAGCGAGAAAATCTTACCGCGTTTACTGACCATTACGTTGATTCCCGGAGCAGCTGCCGTCAATAAAACCTTGGGCGATATCAACTTAGCCAGTTTGGCTGTGGAAGTGACTGCAGTGAGAAGGCGGAATATTCGCGGATTATTGCCGACCGATGACACTACCTTAGTCACCGGCGACGTACTCGTACTCAAGGGAACACAAGAAAATTTAGCCGCCGCTGAGATCAAATTGATACAAGGTTAATAACCCTCCTATGATCATGATAATAGGCTATTAACAATAGACAGCTTGGGTCATAAAGTGTATATTCGCCGTTCCGCCCTTTGCTCTAAGAAAGGGTCGATGTTGAGGTAGTCTTGGTGATTACACAGCAGATTAGAATGGCGCAACAATAAGCGCAAAATTCATCTTTTATGGAGGGAGATATGATTAAAGCTGTTCAGGCAGTTGTTGGATTAGGATTGCTCTGTTTGGGCGCAACACAAGCTGTTGTTGCTGCAACTGACATTTCTAAATTACCTCGTGTGAAGCAGGAACTGGTGGCTCCACCAAATGTACCTGTACACGATCAAGTTTCTAAAGGACCAAAAATTGTTGAAGTCCGTATGGAAACTCAAGAAAAATTAATGGAAGTAGCTCCTGGTGCAAAAGTATGGGGCTTGACTTTCAACGGTAGTATTCCTGGCCCGCTCATCGTAGTTCATGAAGGTGACTATGTTGAATTGACCTTATCTAATCCAAAAAGCAGCACTTTAGCGCATAACGTGGACTTCCACGCTGCTACCGGCGCATTGGGTGGTGCAGGCTTAACATTGGTTCAACCTGGGGAAGATGTGGTATTGCGCTGGAAAGCTGTTAAACCGGGCGTTTTCGTTTATCACTGCGCACCTGGTGGAACGATGATTCCATTCCATGTGATTTCAGGCATGAATGGCGCAGTTATGGTATTACCTAAAGATGGTCTGAAAGATGCCAAAGGTAAACCTTATAAATACGACAAAGCATTTTACATCGGTGAACAAGATTTCTATCTGCCAAAAGATGCTAGCGGCAAATTCAAAACATACGGTTCACCAGCTGAAGGTATGGCCGACATGCTGGAAACGGCCAAAGGGCTTATTCCTTCACACGTAGTATTCAATGGTGCCGTTGGCGCGATTACCGGAGACAATGCTCTGAAAGCTAAAGTAGGCGAAAAAGTATTGTTCATTCATTCACAATCAAACCGCCCATCCTATCCGCACCTGATCGGTGGCCATGCTGATCTGTTCTGGGCAGAAGGCTCGTTCAACGATACTCCTCTGACCAACCAAGAAACCTGGTTTATTGCAGCAGGTGGTGCCGTTGCTGCAGCGTATGAATTCAAACAACCTGGTTTATACGTATACCTCAGTCATAACCTGATTGAAGCTGTATTACTGGGTGCGGCTCTTCATATGAATGTCGAAGGTAAATGGGACGACGATCTCATGACCCAAGTTAAAGCACCGAAAAGCTTTGACGCAAAAGCTGCAATGGATCACTAAGCGGTTGATAGTGTAACTATCGCAATTATTCAAAAAGCCTCAACCTGTTCAGGTTGAGGCTTTTTTTATTGATCAGAATAAAATGGTTTGTATTATATGTCGATTAAATCTCACATTCGCACGATTGCTCATTATCCTCATCCAGGGATTATGTTTCGTGACATCACCACATTATTAAAAGATCCTATCGGTTTAAGAACGACCATTCAGGAAATCTCCAAGCGTTACCAGAACGTTGACATCAACAAGGTTATCGGGATTGAATCACGTGGCTTTATCATTGGCGCTCCGGTTGCTTATCAGTTAGGTAAAGGTTTTGTACCTATTCGCAAACGAAATAAATTACCGGCTGAAACTGTGGGTAGAGATTATGAATTGGAATATGGCACTGATCGTATCGAGATTCATGTCGATGCCATTCAACCCGGTGATCAGGTACTGCTTGTGGATGATTTGATCGCGACTGGTGGAACGGCAGAAGCTGCCGTGATGCTGATACGGGAGATGGGCGGAGTGGTAGTGGAATGCTGTTTTGTCATTGATCTTCCAGACATAGGAGGCAGGGTGCGTCTGGAGAAATTGGGATGCACGGTATTTTCGTTATGTGAGTTTGAAGGCGGATGAATTTTAGGAAGCAATTGAATATCCAGTATTCATTGGCGATTCTGTAAAATTGACAACAGCTTTTCGTGTATCCCTTCGAAGCTACCGTTGCTCATGATGACAATATGACTACCCGCTTGGGAGGCTTTAGAGATATCTTGAATCAATATATCCAATTGATCATGACAGATTGCTTTAGTGCCGAGTTCCTGAAGCGCATCCTTTGCCCATTGAGCATCGCGGCTGAAGCAAAACACATCATCCGCCTCGGCCAGGCTATCAGCAAGATGATGCTGCCATACTCCCAATTTCATCGTATTTGAGCGAGGTTCGAGGACAGCAATAATGTTCTGTTTTCCGACATGAGCACGTAACCCCTGCAACGTTACCTCAATTGCGGTCGGATGATGAGCAAAATCATCATAAACAGTAATGCCGTCGATGACGCCGCGTTTTTCCATACGGCGCTTGACATTTTTGAATTGCATGAGTGCTTCAATGCCAACTTGGGCAGGCACCCCTGCATGCCGGGCAGCACTCAGCGCGGCCAGAGCATTCATGCGATTATGCTCGCCCATCAAATCCCATCGTAAGCAACCTTCGTGGTGATCTTTGAAGAAAATATCAATGTCATGATCGGCTCGCGCGACGGAATGCCATCCCTCGTTTGTTGCGAATTTTTCGATGGGCGTCCAGCAACCCTGCTGCAGTACGCGCTCTAAGTTGTTATCCATGGCATTCTGGATGACCAAGCCATTATTGGGAATCGTGCGGATCAGATGATGAAATTGACGCTCAATGGCTGAGAGATCAGGAAAGATATCCGCATGATCAAACTCGAGGTTATTTAAAATGACTGTTCTGGGATGATAGTAAACAAATTTTGAGCGCTTATCAAAAAAAGCCGTGTCATATTCATCCGCTTCAATCACAAAAAAGGGAGAAGTCTCATCGGTCTCCGAGTCTTGTTGTGCTGTTGGAACCCTACCAATTCGTGCAGAGACACCGAAATTTTCAGGAATGCCGCCAATTAAAAACCCCGGATATAATCCTGCATACTCTAGAATCCATGCCAGCATCGAGCTCGTCGTCGTCTTGCCGTGAGTACCGGCTACAGCAAGAACCCAGCGGTTCCTTAAGATATTCTCGGAAAGCCACTGAGGGCCCGAGATATAGGGCAGATTCTGATTGAGGATTTCCTCCATTAGCGGATTGCCTCGTGCAACGACATTACCGATGACGAATAGATCGGGTTGAAGTTTGACCTGCTCAGGCGAATAGCCGGAGATCAATTCAATTCCCTGGGACTCAAGTTGTATGCTCATGGGAGGATAAACGCCATGATCGCACCCTGTCACCCGGTGCCCGAATTCCCGCGCTAACACTGCGATACCGCCCATAAAGGTGCCACAAATTCCGAGGATGTGTATATGCATTATTGTCCCAAAAAGCCATCATTATTGGCTGCCGACAAAGTCAGCAGCGTATTCATTTAGAATTATAGTCGATTGAATCAGGCCATATGTAAGGTGATCACGGATTTTCGTTGATGGTGGTTGGTACCATAGGCTAATCTTGCCAACTATTGTAATTCAATTTTCAGGAAAATATAAATAGAGTCCAATGAAAACAATGAACTATCGCGGCCGATTTGCGCCCTCGCCAACTGGGCCGTTACATTTTGGATCATTGGTCGCTGCCGTAGGCAGTTATTTGGATGCCAAATCCAATCGAGGTGAATGGCTGGTCAGAATTGAGGATCTCGACCGGCAACGTGAGGTGCCTGGAGCGGCAACGGAGATTTTGAAAACGTTAGAGCGGCTGGGTATGGAGTGGGATGGGGAAATCGTTCATCAAAGTGACCGCACGCATCTTTATCAAGATGCGCTACATGTGCTGCAAAGTATGGAGTTGATCTATCCTTGCACGTGTTCAAGAAAAGAAATTTCTGATTCGAGCATTATGGGTTTGCAGGGACCCGTTTATCCCGGAACTTGCCGTGATACACGATATTTTCCCTCTGAAGCACATGCACTTCGCATTCGTACTCATGATGACGCCATTGAGTTCAAGGATGTGCTGGAAGGTTTGCATTCCCAACGTTTGCAACGCGAAGTCGGCGATTTCGTGCTGCGACGTTCGGATGGCCTATTTGCTTATCAATTGGCCGTGGTTGTCGATGATGCCCAGCAACACATTACGCATGTGGTGCGAGGCGCAGATTTACTTTCTTCGACGCCACGGCAAATCTATTTGCAACAATTGCTCGGATACCCCACGCCTCAGTACATGCATTTACCGATCGTGACGAATGAAAGAGGAGAAAAGCTCAGTAAACAAACCCATGCCGCTCCAATCGATGTCTCGGATGGATTGCAGCAATTAGTGGATGCAGTAAGGTTCTTAGGCCAAGCACCGCCAGCGGAGATTATCGAAGGAACCATTGCTTCTTTTTGGCAGTGGGCTTTTAAAAACTGGCAAAAGAATCGCATTCCGCATTAAGACGAGAGCTGAGAAATTTTTTCAGCAATTAAATTTCAGCGATAATCGTGAATAACCTGATATTCTCTCGTCATGCGATGAAGGAGACAAGGTGGCTTTTTTACCATTTTATATATCGAAGCAAAAAAGATTGGAAATAGTTATCGTCGGCGGAGGATATGCCGGCATCGCAGCAATGACGGCGCTTTTGAAGCATGCACCGGATAGCTGCATTACGTTGATCGACCCAAGAACACATCATGTAAAGATTACCCATTTGCATGAAACGTTCCGCTTCCCATTATCTGACCTGCTAGTATCCTTCGCCGACATCGAAAAACGCTACGGTTGTCGTCATATCGCTGCATCCGTACATTTCGATACCGAAAAGCTACAGTTGTGCCAGCAAACCAAGCAACTGATCATCAACGATGAAACCATACCTTTTGATTATTTATTGATTGCTTCGGGATGTGAAAACAGAATCTTGGATCACGCCGAAAATGTGTTAGGTTTGCAGGATTTTGTTGCTTCGGCAGGCTCCGAATTATTCAATCGCCTACTCGCGAGCAATTATCAGTCAGAACAATCGATTTCAGTTGTTGGAGGAGGCGCGACGGGGATACAGTTTTTATTTGAGATCAAGCAATTTCTCAGCCGTATAAAAAGCAAAGCTTCCTTGCGTTTAATCCATTCAGGCGAGCGGGTATTGGAGCAATTTCCTCGTGGATTCGATACTTATGTGCAATCCCGAATGCAGGAATTAGATATCGCGTTTTATCCTAATACTTATTATCGTGACCAGCATTCGAACAGTATTCTATTAACAGAGAAGCATACGCAGAAACACATTGAGTTATCGTCCAGTTTGTCCATTTTGTTTTTGGGAAAAGCGCAACGCGCTTCGCACATTGCTAATGCTTTTGGTCAGATCCTTATCGACCAAAAACCTCTGCCGAATATTTTTGTAGCAGGGGATTGTTCTGTCTATCAATCCGTGGGTTCTAATACCTTGACAGCCCAATCCGCTGTTCGTAAAGGCCAGCTCGTGGCGCGTAATATTCTGCGTCATTCAGGGTTGCCGGGATTACTTGAACCACACCTGCGCCCCGATCTGGGGTACGTGGTTAGTCTGGGATCGGCGGATGCAGTGGGTTGGATAGGAATTGAAAACAATCTGGTTACCGGTCTGCCAGCACTGACACTGAAGGAACTCATTGAAGCGCAATATGATTTGCTGTTAGCAGGAATTGATACCTATTGGGTTTAACAAAGTTTATGCAGGAGGCAAGAAGATGCTCGGTTTATTCAAAGATAGCCCCGTGGTTGGTAAGGCAAGTACCGTCATTCAAAGCCCCAATGACATGCTTTTTAATTTTATCGGCAACGATTTGTTGATTAACTATCCCAAGTGGTCTCCCGAAGTCAAGGAATTGGAGAAACTAACCGACGGCCCGGTAAAGATCGGAACTGTTTGTCGTCAAGTTCGAATTGATCAGGGTAATCGATCCGAATCGACTTTCAAGGTTAAAATTTTTGATGCGGGATCGCGTATTTGTTTTGAGGGTGTTTCAAATCCCTACCGATGCGATTATCTGATTGAACCTCTTAATTCTTCCGATAGCCGATTAACCTTTATTTTTGAATTACTCAGCCTTGATTTGCATGTGAGGCCGTTTGAGAAGCTGGTGCGGATTGCGATCCAGGAAGGAACTGATCGAACAGTCAAAAATATCAAGAAAATCATTGAAACCGAACGTGTTGACATCGCTTAACAATCGTCTGATGCACATTTATTAAGCAACAAGTTCTTAACCTGGAGAAAAATCATGGATTTTATCGTTGAGAAAGACCCTGGATTGATTCCACAAGTATTGTCCAAGATTCTTGATTCATGTGTGAATGGCGTGTCCCTGGCTGATCCTGATCAAGAAGATATGCCTTTGGTATATGTCAATAAAGCGTTTGAAACTATCACGGGCTATACATTGGCGGAAATAATCGGCAAAAATTGTCGCTTTTTACAAGGCCAGGAACATGACCAAGTGGGACTGAGCCAATTACGCGATGCAATCAAAAATAGGCAACCCGTGGAAGTAACATTGCGTAATTACCGAAAAAATGGCGAACTATTTTACAACCATTTGAAAATGTCACCGCTGTTTGATTCTCATGGAGATCTGCTGTATTTTTTGGGCGTGCAATTTGATGTGACACCTCAAATTCTTGCGGCGAAAGAAATCAAATTCCTCAAGGAGCAATTGGCAAAATTGCAAAAATAAACTCTGATTATCTTAGTTATACTGAATCTTGGCAGCTATTGGCCGAAGCAGAGTTTATTACGTACTTTCTCGCATTTCATACATGGGAAGATTCTAAAAGCGAGATTCATGCGGCTCGCGAAGATCATTGCCATGGTATTGAGGAATGACTACAACTGAAAAGCCGCGCGTCTGAGTCAAATAAAATACCCAATCTCGAGAAAAATTGCAGTTCGATAGATCTGGAGAGTTTATTCCTAAAGATCATCTATTAAGGAAGGCCGATAAGCTACTGGATTTGGAGTTTTTGTATGACTGACAGAATAGGAGCAGGAGGTCCATATGTCCGCGGCAAGCGTCCAACCCTGCCGAGCTGTACCAGCTGTATATGGGGCGTAATAATGCAGATAGACCTGCGGAATAAGGGCTAGCAGCTTAAGGATCCTCATGACGAGCAAATAAATCAAAATCATAGGGAAATAGAAAATTTTCTGATTTTGCAAAGGTCTCAGCTTATCTGTCCAAAGAATGGAGGAAATGTTTTTTTAAAAAATTTCTATATTTTCCCTGTTTATCACAAAATCTTCATAATTGGGTTGATATACTTTTTTCGTCTGCTTAATTCCCTTTGACAAAGGTAGACTTCTCGGTTATTTGAATTGCCTCCACTGGATAACCGGGTGTATTTCATGTTTATGATTCCTTCAGCGCGTTTCTCATCAGAGCAACGCGCTTTTTTTACCTGACTCCAAATTGCCCCTCAGGTATTTCGTTAGGAATAATACTAAAGCGAGTTTCTATTGGACTATATCCCGTCAGCGCCAGTTGGACAAAATGATGTGATTGCGTAAGAGAGTATTTTTGGTTCATCGTAACTCTAAAAAGGAACGATGATGACAGAGAAGAACCATCAAAACCGTAGTGCCGAGAAGATCGTATGCGATATATGCCGAGCAACCCGGCGCCAATACTCAGCAGAAGATGCTCTAACATTGATATACTAGTTAGAAAGCAGCGCTGCTATTTAGTATAATTCATAACATTCTGAAATTTATATTTTAATCTCTACCGGGTTCAATTCCTCGCTCCTTGGGGCGTAAACTGGTTGAAAACCAGCAGCTTGAAGAGCGAATTTAAATACCTCACCGCTTGCGGCGGGGTGCTTTATTTTGATGAAATGTGGTTTATTTTCCTATCCGTGGTTCTGCAGTAATTAAGATATGTTAACTTAGTGATAACAATAGCTAATCACATCAAAATTATGCTTCTTCTGGAAAGGGTGCGGTGTTTTGGGAGAAGTTGACTCATCCCGGGATTAAGTGCTTGAGTAATATTTCGAAGTTAAGTTACAGTTTGTTGTATGCTCATGGTGCCCAGAAGAGGACTCGAACCTCCACACCCGAAGGCACATGGACCTGAACCATGCGCGTCTACCAATTCCGCCATCTGGGCGATGTAGCAGCCTGAACAGACTGCTGAAGAACGCGTAATTCTATAGGAAACCGATGTTTTGTCAATGAAGAAGAATCAAAAGCTGAGAAATTTAGATCCGTTTCTTAAGCGCGAGAAAGAGCGCTACAAACATGCTTTGCCAAGTCGTGAATTTATTTTGCAATTATTACAGCAAGAGGGAATTCCGATTGCAGAGCATAGCCTGCATAAAATGCTGAGTATTACCAAGAACGAACACGATCTGTTCAATCGACGATTGGCGGCTATGATTCGGGAAGGGCAGATTTTTCGCAACCGCAAAGGCGACATTTGCGTGATGGAAAAGCTGGATTTGATCAAAGGCATCGTTCAAGGCCATCCCGATGGGTTTGGGTTTTTGATTCCGGATGATGGCAGCGATGATTTGTATTTGAGCGCCAAAGAAATGCAGAAAGCCTTGCACGGTGATAAGGTACTGGTGCGCGAGATTGGATTGGATCGTCGCGGTCGCAAGGAAGCAACTATCGTGGAGGTGCTGGAATCCGCCAATACCCGATTGGTGGGTCGGTTGCATATCGATCATGGCATTTTGCTGGTGGTTGCCGAGAATAAACGCATCAGCCAGGATATTTTGATTGCGCGCGAACATTCCCTCAAAGCGAAAGCCGGGCAGATAGTCATGGTGGAGATCATCCAGCAGCCGACCAAGTATGCGCAGCCCATCGGCAAGATCATCGAGATTTTGGGAGACTACACAGCGCCTGGCATGGAAATCGAAATCGCATTGAGGAAGCATGATCTTCCGCATGTATTTTCACCGGAGATCCAAAAAATAGCCGCTAAATTTCCCAAGAATGTTTTAAAAAGAGAATTGAAAGGCCGCGAGGATGTATGTCATTTGCCGCTGGTGACCATCGATGGCGAAACTGCTCGTGATTTTGACGATGCCGTATATTGCCAGCAGGAGGATAAGGGATTTCGTTTATACGTGGCGATTGCGGATGTCAGCCATTACATCAAACCGCATGATCCTATTGATCAAGAAGCGTTGAACCGTGGTAATTCCGTGTATTTCCCGCGTCGGGTGATACCGATGTTGCCGGAAGCATTATCCAATGAGCTGTGCTCCTTGAATCCGGAGCAAAAGCGGCTTTGCATGATATGCGAGATCGAGTTTCAGAAAAACGGTGAGATCGTCGAATACGCATTCTATCCTGCGGTGATGTGCTCGCATGCGCGTTTGACTTATACCGAAGTTGCTGCAATGCTGGCCAAACCAAAAGGACCTGAAGCCAAACGATATTCAGCATTATTGCCGCACGTGCTGATCCTCAATAAACTGTTCAAGTCATTGCTGAAAACGCGCAAAAAAAGAGGTGCCATCGATTTTGAAACGATTGAAACCCAGATGTTTTTCAATGAACAGGGCAAGATTGATCGGATTGAACCGGTGCAGCGTAATGATGCGCATCGCTTGATCGAAGAATGCATGCTGGCGGCCAACGTATGCGCGGCTGATTTCTTGCAGAAGCACGGTCAAATGACGCTTTATCGCATTCACGAAGACCCCTCTCCTGAGAAAATCATTGCATTACGGAATTTTCTGAAGGAATTCGGTATTCAACTGGGCGGCAAAGAAAAACCCAGCGCCAAGGATTATGCTCAGACCCTGCTGAAGATTTATGGCAGACCCGATGCGCAATTATTGCAGACCGTCATGCTCAGATCGTTGCAACAGGCCATCTACAGTCCGGTTATCACCGGCCATTTCGGTTTGGCGTACGAATCCTATACGCATTTTACTTCACCCATACGTCGTTACCCTGATCTGCTGGTGCACCGCGCCATTAAGGCGGTGCTCAACGGCGGAAGTTATCAACCGGGCGATTGGCAGGAACTCGGTAAGCATTGTTCCATGACGGAACGGCGTGCCGATGAAGCGACACGTGAAGTCGAATCGTGGTTAAAGTGCTTCTATATGCAGGATAAAATCGGTGAGAGTTTTGATGGCGTCATCAGCGCAGTGACCGGGTTTGGGTTGTTTGTGGCATTGGACAATGTGTATGTGGAGGGTTTAGTGCATATTTCCGAATTGCCGAGCGATTATTTTCATTTTGACGCCACCAAACATTGCTTGCTCGGTGAACGCAGTGGCATGCAGTATCGCCTGGGGGATCGATTACGCGTCAAATTGGTACGTGTCGATTTGGAAACCAGCAAAATCGATTTCGTATTGGCTGAACCTTCCCTAAAAGGAGTCCGTTCTGTCCGAGCAGAGAGATTATCCCATCGTCAGAATCGCGCTCAGCAAAATGATGCTCTGAAAACGGTAGCAAGCAAACGCAGCAAGCGATCATCAGACAAAACGAAGGCGGATAAAAATCAGTCAACATCCCCTAAATAAGCTGCCTTGTGCTTGATTTCTACGCGGTACGGGTCGAGCACAGTAATTCTATCTGAGCTTTCTTAGCAGCCAATTTGTTTTACAATAACGGATTTAAGAAAAATGGCGTGACAAATAACGTCGAGAACGTCCGAGATTATTTTTTCTATGTGATTATGCCTGTATCCGCTATGGTACTTATTGCCGAGCAAGAATTTGCAGTGTTTGAAGAAGAATGGCCTCGAGCACACGCCTGATCTTCGGCTTTCATGCCGTGACGAGCCGGTTGCGGCAGAATCCTGACAGTATTCAGGAAATCTTTATTGATGCTGCGCGGGCAGATCAACGTGCGCGGGGACTGATGAATTTAGCGGAAAACCGGAAAATTCGCCTGACATCCTGTGAAGGTTCGACATTGACCAGTATGACCGGGACCGATCGCCATCAGGGCGTGGTCGCTAATATCGATATTTCGCGTACTCATATCGACATCGACGATGTGCTCGATACCTTGACGGAACCGGCTCGTTTGCTGGTGCTGGACGGCATTCAGGATCCTCATAACCTGGGTGCGTGCTTGCGTGTGGCCGATGCCTTTGGCGTGCATGCGGTGATTGCGCCCAAAGACCGGGCGGTTGGGTTGACGTCAACGGTCTACAAGGTTTCCAGTGGAGCGGCGGATACCGTTCCTTATATCGCCGTCACAAATCTGGCCCGTACCTTGCGGCAATTGAAAGAGCGGGGAATCTGGGTTATTGGCACTGCTGGGAATGCAGATAATGATCTGACCCATTTCCAGATCAATATGCCAGTCGCCTGGGTGTTCGGTTCGGAAGAAAAGGGCATACGGCGGCTGACGCGGGAAGTATGTGACCAGTTGGTGCGTATTCCGATGGCGGGTAGTGTCGAGAGCTTGAATATATCGGTGACCGTCGGGATATGCCTGTTTGAAATGCATCGTCAGCATGAGCGGACGCGGTAGTTTTTCAGCGTTTTCCTGACTTCAGAACTATCGCCAGCGGAATCGTTACCAGCGCGCAGTTATGAAAATCTTATCATTATTTTAAATTATGGACTTATCGATCCCTCCCCACTTTAAAACGCATTTTGCGGAGCTTTTCCATCAGGCAGCCAGCGCAATCACCGCAGTGGAGCCAACGCTGCGCGTTGAACTTGCGCGTACCAAGCAGGCCAGTCATGGAGATTACTCGTGTAATTTGGCGATGCAATTGACCAAATCGTTGCACAACAATCCACGCGAAATCGCGCAATCATTGATTGCTCATCTGCCTGATTCGCCGTATATCGAAAAGATTGAAGTGGCCGGCGCAGGGTTTATCAATGTATTTCTCAAGAATACTGCCAAGCAGCAGTATTTGAAGTATGTGCTGCAAAGCAGAGAAATGTTTGGTCATAGTACACTCGGAAATGGAAAAAAAGTTCAGGTGGAGTTCGTCTCAGCCAATCCAACCGGTCCCTTGCATGTGGGGCATGGACGTGGAGCGGCGATCGGCGCTAGTCTGTCCAATATACTGTCGGCCGCAGGATACGCCGTTTCGCGGGAATTTTACGTCAATGATGCCGGTCGGCAGATGGATATCCTGACGCTTTCCACATGGCTGCGCTATCTCGAGCTCGATAACATCCAGATTCCTTTCCCGTCCAATGCTTATCAAGGGGATTATGTCAAAGCCATGGCCGAACTAATTTATCAGGCGCATGGACAGCGTTATGTGCATCAACCAGAATCCTTGCTGCAGGATATGCCCATTGCCGCACAGGGCGCAGAGATGGATACCGATGAGCGCCTGGATCAATTGATTGCCAACGCCAAAAAAATCCTCGGAGAGGATTATGCCTATATCCATAATTTCGTGTTGACGGAACAATTGGGGGATTGCCGCAATGATCTGATGGAGTTCGGCGTGGAATTCGATACCTGGTTCTCGGAGCAATCATTATTCGACAATGGATTGGTGGCGCATACGATCGAGTTGCTGGATAAAAGGCATTTTCTCTATCAGCAGGATGGCGCAACCTGGTTTCGCTCGACCCGGTTCGGCGATGAAAAGGATCGCGTCGTGCAACGGGAAAATGGTCAGTTTACCTATTTTGCTTCCGACATTGCGTATCACCTGAACAAATTCGAGCGCGGTTTTGACCAGGTCATCAATATTTGGGGCGCAGACCATCATGGCTACATTCCGCGCGTAAAAGGCGCGTTGCAGGCGCTGGGAGTGGATCCGGCCAAACTGGAGATTGCTCTGGTACAGTTTGCGGTGCTGTACCGGAATGGTAAAAAAGCGTCGATGTCGACGCGCGCGGGTGA
Source organism: Nitrosomonas sp. JL21 (assembly GCF_009833095.1). Classification (GTDB taxonomy): domain Bacteria; phylum Pseudomonadota; class Gammaproteobacteria; order Burkholderiales; family Nitrosomonadaceae; genus Nitrosomonas. The sequence goes on along the minus strand of NZ_QRCB01000024.1, from coordinate 19,485 downwards.
GTTTGTGACTTTGCGCGAATTGCGCCAGGAAGTCGGCAAGGATGCGGCCCGCTTTTTTTACGTGATGCGCAAAAGCGATCAGCATCTGGATTTTGATCTGGATCTGGCCACGTCTCAGACGAACGAGAATCCCGTGTACTACGTTCAATATGCGCATGCCCGCGTGTGCAGCGTGCTGGCACAATGGGACGGCGATCGAGCCGATCTAGCTGAGGTGGATGCCGCAGCGCTGATCAATCCAGCAGAATTGGGATTACTGCAAAAAATCATCGATTATCCGGATGTGACTGAAATTGCCGCGAAAGAATTATCGCCTCATTTGATCGCTTTTTATCTCAGAGAACTGGCCAGTGAATTTCATAGTTATTATAATTCTACACGCTTTCTGGTGCCTGAGATTTCAGTGCAACATGCTCGGTTGGCGCTCATTGCCTCGATACAGCAGATATTGAGCAACGGACTGAGGTTATTGGGCGTGAGTGCGCCTGATAAAATGTAACCCAATTAGTGCATAAGGACATTCATGAGTCGCGATTATAAATCTCCAAATTCTTCGAAATCAGCGAATGGAAAAGGCGGTTCAGCATTCTTCGGTGGATTTGTCGGCTATGCGCTGGGTTTGATGAGCGCCATCGGGATTTGGTTATATATCAGCTATGCACCCAGTCCTTTCTTGACTACTGACAAAGCCACTCAACCCACCGATAAGAACGAAATCCGTCCGGTCGCCGAACAGTCCAAAACACCAGTAAAGCCTGCCCAGGAAGAACTCGTCAGCGTCGTTGAAGAAAAACCACGGTTCGATTTTTATAAAATCCTCCCAGGTATCGATGAACCAGAAATCGATCCTAGTAACAAGCGGCCCGAACAACGTCCCACTGTGCCATCCTCCGCCACTGCCAAGGTTCCGGAAATTAGCCATAAACCGGTAGATACCTCGCCACCTGCTGTCGTAAATCAACCAACAGTCAATGCCGTCGATCAGAAACAGCAATTTGCTTCAATCCAACCGCGCAGTATGGCGCCCGACACGGCCCAAACTTCGTTACCGCCGCAGACCAAGCATACGAAACCTGCTGAAAAATATTTTCTGCAGGCTGGCTCCTTCAAGAACAATGATGATGCGGAAAACCTCAAAGCGCGACTGGCGCTGCTGGGGATGTATGCCTCGATACAGCCGATCAATTTGGCGGATAAAGGCGTGTGGTACCGGGTGCGGATTGGTCCATTCAATAAAAAGGAGGAACTCGACGAAGCAAGCGCTTCGCTGCGAGAAAATGGTATTGCTGCTCAGTTCGTCAGAACGCCCTAGCGAGTCAGGGGTTTGTTAGACTCAAGATGTGCAGAATTTTGATTTATCAAGAAATCCAATAATCCATCAGATGATTTTTAAAGGAGCTAAAATGAGTCAACGCAAGTCTCTAGCAGTTTTCTTTTTGATAGTATGTTTGAGTTGGATCGCAATGTCGGGAGTGCATGCCGAGGTTGTCGACGGTAAAGACTACACCATTCTGAAGAATCCCCAACCGACGCAGGATAGCGGCAAAATCGAAGTGCTGGAATTTTTCTGGTACGGTTGCCCCCATTGCTATAGCCTCCATCCTCACTTGAAATCCTGGCTGGCCAATGTGCCCAGCGATGTCAGCTTCCGCTACGTTCCGGCAATATTGCGGCCTAACTGGGTTACTGCTGCCAAAATATTTTATGCGATCGAAGCGATGGGAATCACGAACGATCTGCACGATAAGGTCTATGATGCCATTCATCGGGACAAAATTGATTTGAATAACGAAACCGTATTGTTCGATTGGATTGAAAAACAAGGCATCGATAAAAAGAAATTCGAGGCCACGTATAATTCATTCTCCGTTCAGAATCAGGTATCAAGGTCGACTCAACTGACGCGGCAATATCAACTGAGCGGCGTCCCAGCATTGGTTGTGAACGGCAAATATCTGACCAGCGGAAGAATGGGCGGCACACCGCAGGATACGATCAGAACATTGGATGCGCTGATTACCAAAGTGCGCAGTGAAAAATAAGCCGGTTCATGCGAGGAGTTTCGACGCATACGCTCTGAATTTCGAATTATTTTCACTCAAGACCGCTACCGGAAAATGACATGACAGAAACTACCGGGTCATTATTTATCATCAGTGCGCCTTCTGGCGCCGGTAAAACCAGTTTGGTGAGAGCGCTGCTGCAATCGGGTCTCAGCCTCAGCTTATCGATTTCGCATACCACACGGTTGCCGCGCTCGGAAGAAGTGAATGGCCGGGACTATCATTTCGTGAGTATGGACATCTTCCAGACCATGCTCGGTAATGGAGAATTTCTCGAAAGTGCCGAGGTATACGGCAACTTGTATGGCACTTCGCAAAAATGGATCAACGAAGCGGTAGCGGCAGGACAGGATATTCTGCTTGAGATCGATTGTCAGGGAGCCCACCAGGTTCAGCGGATTTTTCCATGCGCTGTGGCAATTTTCGTACTTCCGCCATCGATTGATGCGCTTGAGATGCGGTTAAAAACCCGTGGTCAGGATAATCCGGATGTCATTCAGAAAAGACTCGCGGCTGCGCGTGAAGAGGTGAGTCATATCCATGAATTTGACTATGTCATTGTTAATAATGATCTCGATAAAGCGCTCGGCGATTTACTGTGCATCATCAGAGCTGAACGCTTGAGAAGGGATCGGCAGCTACTGAAACACCGGTCGTTGATGGATCAGCTATCCTAACAAGCGCTGAAATACTGTGCACCCGGTCGGATTGCGTTGGAGTTGCAGCTTTTGCAGTGCCTTTTCCCGATTTTCCAGAACATGACATTCGCTTATAATCCCGGATTCATGAACTCCACATTTACAATTTTTAACTTTTGAGGTAACTACCATGGCAAGAATCACCGTCGAAGATTGTTTAAAAAGAATTCCCAACCGATTCGATATGACGCTCGCAGCAACAGCACGGGCGAGACAATTAGCCATCGGCTCGGCTCCGCTCGTAGAAGCCGCGCGTGACAAACCGACCGTCATTGCGCTGCGCGAAGTGGCGCAAGGTAAAGTAGGGATGGATATTCTCAATCCAAGAAGTCTGTAAACCCAGGCACGCTTTCATGCCGAGGAAGCTCTGGGAAAATGATTTGATTGATCTTGCGGCGTTGAAGTTACTTCACAACGCTCCTTGATCGTTCATAGATCGTGCTGTTTCACCTTCTCGTTTTGCCGGATTAACGTCTCTGTTTTTTCAAAAATTCCTTTGCCTTTTTACTGATTAATTTGCCAGAAGATGGGGTGATACTGTGCAGTACATCGCACGACCGCTGCTGGAAAGTTTCACAGTCCGAGTTTTCTTTCATAGGCCTTCTGGCATGGGCAGCTTTCATTCCAACTGAGTCCCAGCATATAATCGTTCTATTTTGTAGAGAATGGCAGAGATTGTGAATGTCGGCGCATCATTTACAATCTCTGCTGTCCATCGAATATAACGTGTTTTAAAAAAATCACCATTCATCCATGCCTGAAGCAGAACTTCTATTTTCTGAAACATCCCATTATCTGAAGCCGGAGGACGTTACTCAGCTCAAGAATGCCTATCTATTCGGCCAGGGCGCACATTCGGGGCAATTCCGCAAATCGGGCGAGCCTTATATTTCGCACCCTCTGGCAGTAGCCGGAATTTTGAGCAAATTGCATCTGGATGTGCCGACATTGACGGCTGCGTTGCTGCATGATGTCGTAGAAGATACGGACATTTCCAAGGCCGAGATCAGCGAACGGTTTGGCGAATCCGTTGCGGAACTGGTTGACGGCGTTTCGAAACTCACCAAAATCGAGTTTCAGACCCAGGAAGAAGCGCAAGCCGAGAATTTCCGCAAAATGTTGCTGGCCATGGCGCGGGACGTGCGCGTCATTCTGATCAAGCTGGCCGATCGATTGCACAACATGCGCACCCTCGAGGCGATGCATCCAGCCAAGCAACGCAGTATCGCCCGCGAGACGCTGGAGATCTATGCGCCGATTGCGCATCGCCTGGGCTTGAACAATATCTATCAGGAATTACAGGAATTAGGTTTTCGCTATTCCTATCCGACTCGCTACAAGGTACTGGTTAAAGCGACCAGAGCCGCGCGTGGAAACCGTCGCGAAGTGGTCGGAAAGATCCTTGAAGCAATCAACCATAAACTGAAAGAATCAGGCGTCGAAGCTGAAGTTTCCGGCCGTGAAAAACACCTATACAGCATTTATTCCAAAATGGTGGACAAGCATCTGTCGTTTTCCGAGGTGTTGGATATTTATGGATTTCGCGTCATCGTCAAGGATATTCCGGCGTGTTATGTGGCCTTGGGCATGTTGCACAGTCTCTACAAACCGATTCCCGGCAAGTTCAAGGACTATATTGCGATTCCCAAAAGCAATGGCTATCAATCCTTGCATAGCACTCTGCTGGGGCCGTTTGGTCTTCCGATCGAGATCCAGATTCGCACCGCCGAGATGCATCGGATTGCGGAAAATGGCGTAGCTTCGCACTGGCTCTATAAAGCCACCGATGGCGATTTCAATGACCTGCATTTGAAGACCAGCCAATGGTTGCAAAGCTTACTGGAAACACTCAGTGGTTCAACCGATTCACTGGAGTTTCTGGAACATCTGAAAATCGATCTTTTCCCCGGCGACGTGTATGTATTCACGCCGCAAGGAAAAATTCTCACGCTTCCTAGAGGTTCTACCGCCGTTGATTTTGCCTATGCCGTGCATTCCGATGTTGGTAATTGCTGTGTTGCCGTGAAAATCAATGGTGAGAATGCGCCCTTGCGCACGCAACTGAAAAGTGGCGATCGCGTTGAAATCGTCACAGCACCATATGCCAATCCGAATCCGGCTTGGCTGAGCTACGTCGCAACCGGCCGGGCGCGCTCGCATATCCGTTATTTCCTGAAGAATATTCAATATGATGAATCGGTGAAATTGGGCGAGCGCATGTTAAATCAGGCGCTGCTATTTTTTAATATCAATCCGGATCTGGTTACCGAAGCGCAATGGGATAAACTGGTGCGTGACAGCGGCGTCAAATCGAAAGACGAATTAATGGCCGAGATGGCGCTTGGCAAGCAGCTTCCCGCCGTGGTGGCTAAGCGCCTGACAGCGCCACTGGAATCCGTTTCCAACGAACAGGCAGCAGGTCCCATTACGATATTAGGCACCGAAGGATTGACCGTGCAATTTGCAAAATGCTGTCGTCCGATTCCCGGCGACGCCATTGTAGGATTGATCAAGAAAGATTATGGTCTAGTGATTCATGCCCATGATTGCTCGGTCATTTCCAGCAATCACAAGAACGCCGAGAATTATCTCGACGTTGCCTGGGGTAAAGACATCAGCAGAACTTTCGAAGCATGCATCAAGGTTACTGCGATCAACAAGCAAGGTGTATTGGCCCGTATTGCAGCAGAAATAGCCAGAGCCGAGTCCAATATCGACGATATCGCGATGGAAGGCGATGGGGATTACACGCAAATGCGTTTCATCCTGCAAGTCAATAACCGTCAGCATCTGGCCCAAATTCTACGTAGCTTGAGGCACATTAAGGAAATTGCCAAAATCAGTCGGGTCAAAGGTTAGCCGAACGTGACTGCATGATATGATCGTTACGGATGGGAATGTGCAACACTGCTTTTTTCGCATCAGATTTTCAATGGAGAACATGTATGATTCGACGCGCGCTCTGGTGGCTAGTGTTACTCGGCATCTTGGCGGTGCTTTCGGCTTGCGCATCCAAGGCCCAGCAGAAGAAATCACCGGATGCATCGGATCGGGCAAAAGCTGCCACGCCATTTGAACAGCTCTCGTTGAAAACCACCGCCAGAACGTCATTTGAAGACAACGGCAGATTCATTCTGATGGAAGGAACCAAATGTGTGCAGCGCGACAGCGGGGCCGAAGCGGCTACCGTCGTTGCCTGGATTGAAATGCCGCATTATGTGGATAATGGCTCCATCGTACTGAATGGATGGGATTTGCGCTACCTGCACCAGGAACGCGAAGTCAACTCAATGCGGGCCGATATCACGCACAGCAAACTGGTAAAAAATGCCGGATCAGCGATGCTGATGTTCGAAATACAAGGAAAGTTGGACGACCAGAATGGCAAAGAACCGTTTGAATTTTGCGTCTTTTATACTGCATTCGGGTATTCGTCGATATGGTTCGATGCGGCGATGGAAAGTGATTACAACGGGATTGAAGCTGCCGTGCAGCAGAAAAAGAATCAGGGCGCGGTGACGACGCTGGAGAATACCGGCAATAAAGGCACGCTCAAGCGCCATGATGCGATTGCGATCATTCCGCGCGGCTTCGAGTTCCGTTACGACGATGCCTTCGAGTGCGAATTCCGTTTATCGCCGTGCAAGTGGGGCGATCGGGTCGATTATCCTCTGTTGCAGATGGCTTACAGTCTTTCCCAGACCGGCGTATCGCCGAGCCAGGATGGCAGCCCGCATTGGGCTACACAAACCATATTCAAGGACAACGGCACGCGGACGCATGGGGTCAAAACGCGGGCGGCAGTGATTCGCGGCAGCAGCATCAAAGTGCGCCCCGACTTTCTGGTATTGAATCCCCGTTCCGCCAATGCTGGAAATTGCCGCAAAAATTCTGATGGCGCGGTGCGTACCCAGACATTTCGTATCGACGAATTACCTTACAATTATGCTGTACCGCTGCTGACCGGTTGGGATCTGTCCTATGAATGCGGGCAACAACGCGTACAGCGGGCTGGAATCTGGGTTCATGATGTTCGTTTTGACCCCGTTTCGCAAAGCATGGAATACAAAGTCTCCTCGATATTGCGTGACCAGGATGGCGCTCCCAGTTTCAACGCAACCCATCGGGTGACTGTGCTTGGATTCAACCGATTGTCTTCTACTGCGCCGTATCCCACGCCCGAAATCAATATCAAAATCAGACAGCACTGATGTAGCTGCGCCTAAGGCGCAGTAGTTCTAGATGTGGCGTTGTGGATTCAAATCCCTGGTTAGCCGCCCAAACAGTACTCAATTCCTTACATGGCTGCCGTGCCGCCACGCTTACAATGGCAAGTGCTGGTGCATTCAGACTCAATGAACCATCGGCACACATCGGCAATTTTCGTATTGATTGACACGCAACGCGAACCGTCATTCGACGAATGTCCGAATCAAGCAAAGTTTTCGAATATTTCCGGATCGAATGGAGTCAATCATGCGCAAAATCAGATTCATTCATTTGTTATTCTTGGTATTGATGGGAGCCGGACTGCAAATGTCAGGAAAAGCACATGCCAGCTATCTTGATCACATATTGCCGACAGATACGTGTGGACGCGTTTTTCACAGCTATGATTGATTGGTCGGGATGTGAATCAACTCAGACTTGGTGTTATTTATTGCGCGCTGCTATTGTAGGATTGATCTTCGCCTGTTAGCATTGCGTGGAGAAGTGCTGTAAAAATGAAATAGGTAAGGCCATGCAGCGCTTCTACAGGGGAAATACTTCTATACGTGAAGGCGAGTGTTGTTTCAGAACGAAACATATAGACCCGCCTTTATACATGCCTCCGGTTGAAGTGGGTTTTACTCCATTCAGTTAAACGTCCCATAACGCAAAACCAAAAACCCATTGCCTATCCTTGTCTTGGAGGGATGCGGGCATTTTTGGTAGTTGATCCTCATTTCTTAGCAGATTCTTTACGAACCCAACAATAAACTTTAATTGGAGATAGAAAGATGAAAATGAGAATAATCACTTCTTTAAGAAACCATTCGTTCATTATCCTGTTGATGAGTTTTTGCGGCTTTGCGCAAGCAGTGTCTGTTTCTGTTCCTGGTAATGCCAACCCTTACCTCGCGGGGATGCCGGACGGATCGACAGCGCCGCCTGACCAAGCTCCTGATCAATCCCCCATAGAGGTCAAAGGATTGAGTCTTTCAACCGGTGGAATCCTTACATTCTCAGGAGCTATCGGAGGCGTGAGCAATACCCCTGCATGCGTAGATACCAATTGCAGTTCCATAGACGGCAACGTATATAATGGCACGCTATTTTGGGATCATGAAGCAGGCGCCCAAAATGGCATATCCGATATCCGCGCACCGATCAATTCATTAATTGGCGTATTTTTAACCGATAGCGTTCCCAATTTGTCGCCTGCGCCCGCAGGATTGGATTTTCAAACCTTCGGACTCAATTTTACTACGCTGTCACCTCAGATCCAGCAGGTGTTCTTCATTGGAGATGGCATGACATCGGGGAATGTCATCCAGCAATTTCTTATTCCTGACGCTGCTACCCGTCTTTTCCTGGGCACAATGGATGGCACTGAATGGGTGAATAATAGCGGGGCAATTAGTATCCATGTTGCGCAAGCCATACCTGAACCCGAGATTTACATGATGTTGCTTGCAGGTCTTGGATTGATGGCTGCGCTGTCGCGTCGCCGTAGAATTTCATAGTTAGTGCTTTTTGCCGCAAGCCGCGGTTGATTTCAACAAGCACGGCCTTTGGCATTGCTGTTCTTGTGGTCGGTGGTCTTCGATACTGGCCGGACGCATGAATTCAATCAGGGCAGCATGGTTGAGATTCTTCGGCTGCCCTGCCTCTGGATGCAAACATCAGCGTTCAGTCAACGTAACATCAACCGTTTTTATTTCGTTGTCTCTCTGAAACTGTAATTCCACTTTTTCGCCGGCTTTCAGCGTGCGTAAAATGCTCGCATACGACGCAAGATCGCTGATCGGCTGGCCGGCTAGCCGCGTCAAGATGTCTCCCGTCTGTAATCCTGCCTGTTGCGCCGGGGAATCAGCAATGACATTGTCCACGCGAACTCCTTTACCCTGATAGGAAAAATCTGGAACGGTGCCCAGACTGGCGGTGCGTTTTTGTTTGGCTGCGGGTGGTGCCGGTTGAGCGGTATTCGCCGGCAACGCAACCGTCAGCGGTTCGATGCGATTTGCCAGATATTCGGCGGTTTCCTTCAGAATGGCGGCGATTTTGACCAATCCGGCGGAGTCGATTTTATCGACGGTATCTCCCGGCGCATGAAAATCTTCATGGGCGCTGGCAAAAAATTGTACGGCCGGGATGCCGGCTTCGATGAATGCGGCTTGGTCGCTGGAGCCGAAATCATCTTGTACGGCATTGACGGCGATGCCGGTCACAAACCCCGCGCCGCGCAAGACATGCACCAATTCGCGCGCGCTGCCAGCGCCGAATACGGTGACCGGATGAGTGGCAAGCCGTCCGACCGTATCCAGATTCAGCATCGCGGCGATCTTGTCGCGCGGATACGTGCTGGCTACCTTGAGGTAATGCCTGGAACCGAGCAGTTCGGCTTCCTCACCAGTGAATGCGACAAAAATGATGCTGCGCTCCGGTTGCCATTTCGGCACAATCTGCCGCGCCAGCTCCAGCATCACGGCGATGCCGCTGGCATTATCGTCTGCGCCAAAATGAATTTTCCCCTGATGCGCCGAACGCACATCCGGCCAGCCCAGGCCGAGATGATCGTAATGAGCGCCGATGATCAGGCTCTGGCCCGATAGTTGCGGATTGATTCCGGGCAGAATGCCAATGACATTGCGCAACGCAATCTTGCCTTTCGGAGCTCCGACATCCTGTTGCCAGGCTTGAATATAGCTACCGCCGTCGCCACCAGGCTGCAGGCCGATCTGCTGAAATTGCGCGGCGATATAATCAGCCGCGGTATCCAGCTCCGGCGTGCCCAATTCGCGCCCCTTGAACGCTGCGCTGGCCAGATGGGTGATATCGGCCATCATGCGGCTTTCCGAGAATATTGGCGGCAGTTCCGCCAACGCTCGGCGTGGCTTGATATTGAGCGCAGGAAGCGGAATTGCGGCATTGCCGTCGGGATCGATGATCCGGGTCAGCGGCGACTCGCTGACTGGCCACTGGCCTTTGTTGATATTGGTCAGCTCATCGCCATGCTTGAACACCAGATAGCTGTATTTGCGGTAGTGCGGCAATTTATGGGTGAGCTCGGCAATGGCCTTGGCATTGTCGGATGCGACCCACAACAATGTCTTATCGCTGCGCGCGGGTTGCCGCGCCGTCAGCACGACGGCATGTTCTGCTTGCGCATACTGGTGCTGTTCCAATTGCAATGAATGGTCGCGGTAAGCGAGATTCTGCCTGCCAGCCGCCTTCAGAAATTCAGGGCCGAATTTATTCTGCCAGCCCATCAACCATACGGTTCGATCCGCCGGCAGCGTTTCCAATTGATCATCTGCGATGACTTCCAACACCATGGATTGGGTTTTTTGCCATTGCGCGGCGAGCGCGCGGTAGGCTTGCAATAACGATGAGTCGGCTTTTGCAGGCAGCACCAGCAACGGTTTTTCGGCGCCGAAGCCCTGGGACAACGCCGATGGAATTTCCCGGTCATCGAGGCGCCTGAACAGATCGAATTGCGGATCGATATCGATGCGCACCGGACGGGCAGGGAAGTTCATTTCAACGGTCTGCATTTTCTGGGTGATGCTGACATCCGCTCGGCTCGCCGATTCCTCATCCTGCAAGGATACAAACACCGGCACGATCAGATCATACGGTTCGCCGGGCTGGGTTTGTTCGATCTGCGCTTTGAGCTTGAAACCTTGCGGAGTCGGTTCGAGGTCTGCTTGGCGCAATACCAGATTCGGCGCACCGGCACGGCGTACCCATTGGTCGAAATGCCGACTGAAATCCTTCCCGGCTACCGTGCTGAACGTGGTTTGCACATTGTCGAACGTCGCCTGTTTGAACTTGAACTGCTTGTACAATTGCCGTAACGCGCGTACGAATGTCTCGTCGCCCAGTTCCTGGCGCAGCATGTGGAAGAACATCATGGTCTTGCCGTAGCCGATGGCCTCCGAACTGGCGCTATGCCGTGATACGAATTGAATCAGCGGAAAATCCTTTTCCTTGCTGACAAAGTCGGCATATTTCTGCAATACGTCGCGTCGATATTCCTCACCCTTACCGCGCTGTTCATTGACGAGATGGTCGGCGAGATAGGCCGTCAATCCTTCTGCCCAGTTGCCTTTGGCATAATCGACGAAAACACCGTTGCCCCAGTAATTGTGCAGGATTTCATGCGGATAGGACGAATGCAAAATGAATGGAAAGCGGATGACTTTGGGGCCCAGCAGCGTGAATGAGGGCATGCCGTAGCCGGTTTCCCAGAAATTCTCGACCAGCGCAAACTTGGTGTACGGGTAGGGGCCCAGCAGCTTGTTGTACATTCCGATGTATTGCGCGGTGGTGTCGAGATATTTCTGAGCCAGCGCATCATCGGGACTGCGCAGGTAAACCAGGGCATTGACCGCGCCTGCGGATTGCGTGTAGCGATGATAGCGGCCAGCAACGAGATAAATATCATCCTGCGGTTGCTGTTCTTCCCAGATCACGATGTGATTTTCTGCGGTTTTGTGCTCGTTTACCAGCACACCTTGGCTGACGACATCCCAATCCGGTGGTACTTCGATAGCCATATGGAAGGACACCAGCGCATCCGCAAATTGCGGATACCAATGACTGGAATTGGCCAGAAATACGCCTTCGCTGGAAATGACGCCAGGGGTATAACTGAAACTGCGCGCATAGTCTTCGCCGGGATTTTTCAAGGCATGATTGATTTTTCCCCGGTAATGCACGGTGAATTCGGTCTGCTGCGGCGCCAGCGTGAGTGTGTAGTACTTGAGCGGAACAGGGCCGGCATTCGACGATCGATCATTTTCTCGCGCGAGGATGCGGACGCCCTGACTGTCCGTGATCGTCAAATCGCCATGCAGGCTGAATTCGAGCGTGGTTGCGCCATTCTGGTTTCGGACATGCTCGGGAACGCGGATGTGATCCGTTACCTGAAGTTCCGAGGTTGCAGGAGTCAGGATGATTTCCATGCGGTGGTGTATGGTCTGTTCGCCAGCCAAGACGCTGAGGCTGAAGAGCAAACCGTTCAGGACGAGGATGCAGGCGGCAAAAAATTTTAATGATTTGGGCATTATTCAAGTTCTCATCGAGTAATTTTTGATGGAATGATGGCAGTCGACAGGGTCGATTTTCACAGCCTGCATTCTATAACATTGCGTGTTTACTTTCTTTTTGCGGCTATGTTCTAATGGTTTCTTTTAACCCGGACATTTACCGCAATGAGAAATTTTCTTCCAACCCCTTTTCTGAGCAGCGCCTCGTTAGCAGTCAGCAGCTTCGTTTCGTTAGCTGCATTCAATGGTGTGCCAGCGCATGCAACAGATTTCATCACCGCCGAACAGCAACTTTCCGTCAAGGAAAAAAGGGCCGGGGAAGCCTACTATCGCCAGGACATGAAATGGATGATCTATCAGGCTGAAGTGGCCGACGACAACCCGTTCTACCAGATTTTCCTGAAAAATATCGACAGCGGGGCGGTGCAGCAAGTCTCGCCCGGACAGGGCAAAACGACCTGCGCTTGGGTTCATCCTTCGCAAGAAAAAGTGCTGTTTTCGTCTACGCATGAAGATGCGGGTGCAAAAGCCAAAATGCTCGCCGAGATCGAACGCAGGAAATCCGGCGAACGGCAGTCATATGCGTGGGATTATGATGAATTCTACGATATCTATGAAACCGATTTTTCCGGCAACAACATCCGCAATCTGACCAAGACCCTGGGCTACGACGCCGAAGCATCGTGGTCGCCGGACGGGAAATTGATCGCATTCGCTTCCAACCGCAGAGCCTATGCCAATAAGTTGACCGATGAGGAAGCTGCACTATTCAAAACCAATCCGTCGTCCATGATCGATATTTACATCATGGATGCCGATGGCTCGAACGTGAAACGTCTGACCGACACCAACACCTACGATGGCGGCCCGTTCTTCAGTCCGGATGGGAAGCGGATCGTCTGGCGCCGGTTTACCGAAAGCGGTCGGGAAGCCGAGATTTTCACGATGAACATCGACGGCACCGACCAAAAACAAATTACGCGCCTCAACGCAATGTCGTGGGCGCCTTTTTATCATCCCTCCGGCAAATACATCATATTTGCCACCAATCTGCATGGCCACCGCAATTTTGAACTCTACATCGTCGACGTCGACGGCGAAAAAGCCCCTGTCCGCGTGACCGACAAAGAAGGATTCGACGGTTTGCCGGTGTTTACCCCTGATGGCAACTATATCACCTGGACCAGCGATCGCACGCCTGAGAAAAAAGGATTGTTATTTCATGGCAAATGGGATCATCAGAAGGCATTGGAAAGTCTGGGGTTGAAATGAGTTGATTGCTTGCCGACCATTTTCCCCTCAGCAGAGTGACAAGTTTCTGTTTGTACCAATTTCAAGTTAGCTATTGATCAATTCAGCAGTTATAACTTTCATCGGAGATGACTTCATGGCGCAATCTGATCCCGTTTTTTCTTATGTTGGTGTTAACCCGTTTGGATTAAGTGATGTAGGAAATTTTGCTGCTCCAACCTTGGTTGATATTGATGGAGACAGAGACTTAGATGCTTTTGTTGGGAATGGCGATGGTAATACGCTCTTTTTCAAGAATGGAGGATCGATCAATGATTCTCTTTTTAATACTCCTATTACAAATCCATTTGGAATTACTGATGTAACTGATAACGCAAATCCCACGTTTGTCGATGTCGATGGCGACAATGATCTGGATGCTTTTATTGGCAATACCGAAGGGAATACACTTTTTTTTAGAAATATAGGGACTTTCAATACTCCTTTTTTTGCATCTCCTGTAACAAATCCGTTTGGATTGGTTGACGTTGGTTCGTATGCTACGCCATCACTAGTTGATATAGACGGCGATGGTGATTTTGATGCTTTTATTGGTAGTGGTGATGGTTCTGTGGAATTTCTCAGAAATATAGGAACCGCTTCCACCCCTACTTTTTCTACTCCTCAAACTAACCCATTTGGATTGAATTATATAAGTAGATATACAACTATCAATTTTGTCGATATTGACGAAGATGGTGATTTTGATGCCTTTGTGAGTTGGTATCATTATTTCGGTACTGGTGGAACATGGTTTTTTCGTAATGTCGGAACGCAACAAGATCCAGTGTTCTATCGCCACGGTTTGAATCCTTTCCACATAAATGCTGAAAGTACCTATACAAACTTAACATTTGCCGATATTGACGGAGATGGCGATTTAGATATTTTTGAAGGTACTTATTTTGGTAACACTTCTTTTTTCAAAAATGAAGGGACAGGCAGTAGCGAAAATTTTTCATTCGCTAGTTTTCACTTACCTACAACTAGTTATGATCCGATTCCTACTTTTGTTGATATAGATGGTGATGGCGATTTAGACGTTTTTGTTGGGCAAAGCTATTCCTATCCTGGAGATCCAGGCGGAGATACATTATTTTTTGAAAATATTGGAACAACGACTCAACCAATTTTTGACAATGCCCTGACTAATCCATTCGGACTGATCGATGTAGGGAGTTTTGCCGCGCCAACTTTTGTCGATATCGACAATGATGGAGATAAGGATGCATTTATAGGAAATGAAACTGGAAATATTTTATTTTTTGAGAATAGTGGAACTGCTGCTATTCCGTTATTTAATGCTCCCATATTTAGTCCATTTGGTTTGAGCGGTACTGGCTTTAATGCCAAACCCGTATTTGCAGATATTGATGCTGATAATGATCAAGATATATTTGTGAATAACAATTTTTTTGAGAATATTGGAACTAATAGCATTCCAATTTTTGCTGAGCCTGTTGCCAATTCGTTTGGTTTGAATGGATCTGATTTTGATTTCAAAGATGTTGATGATGATGGGGATTTAGATTCCTTAGGTTTCAATGGTTCTTTTTTTAGAAACATAGGAACATCGAATATTCCTTTGTTTTCTAGTGAAGCCAATCCGTTAAATATCCCAGAACCCGGCGGGCGTAGTAGTTTGACCGGTCAAGCATTTGTAGATATTGATGGTGATGGGGATTTGGATGTTTACGTGATGGGAATGTACTGGTATGCCTCGAGCTTTGCTTGGGATGAATTTCTAATTAATAATCATGCTCCTAATGTAGTCAACCTTACTATCCCAGAAGTGTATACCAAAAATAACCCTCTGAATCTAAAAGATGTTATCGTCACCGATCCTGATAGTACAATTATTAGCGTAAGTTTGACACTATCAAATAGTGCGGCTGGCAAACTGAACACGGCAACATCCGGCGGCGTGACTTCGAGTTACAACGCGGCAACCGGTGAATGGAAAGCCAGCGGTGCGGTTGCGAATGTCAATGCGTTATTGGCGGGGGTGGTATTTACGCCGGCAACCAATTTTGTTGGCGAATTCTCGGTCAACGCCAGCGTCGGCGATGACATTGCGCCGGCGCTTACCGGTACCAAGGACTTTACCGTGATGCTGGTCAGCACGCCCGGCAATACCGTTCTGACGGGCACTTCTTCAGGCAACAATACCATCACCTATGCGTCGTCCACTGGAGCCGTGACCGTTTCTCTGAATATCACGACCCAGCAGAATACCGGCGGGGCGGGGTTGGATACCATCACCGCGGTTGAGAACCTGATCGGTAGCGCGTTTGCGGATAACCTGACCGGCAATACAACCTATAACATTCTGGATGGCAGGGCGGGCAACGATAGTCTGCGCGGCTGGTCGGGCGCCGATACGATGATCGGCGGTACGGGCGATGACACGATGTATGTCGAGAACACGCGCGATGCCGTGATCGAGAAACCGAATGAAGGTATCGATACCGTCAGCAGCACCATTACATACACGCTTCCGGTCAATGCCGAAAAGCTGATCTTGACCGGCGGCAGCGCAATCAATGGCACGGGCAATGAGTTGGCTAACGTGTTGACGGGCAATAATGCCGACAATCAGTTAAATGGTCAGGCCGGTAACGATACTTTAAATGGCGGGGGCGGCAATGACACGCTGACCGGTTGGTCGGGCGCCGATACCATGATCGGTGGGCTCAGGGATGACCTCTATTTTGTCGAGAATGTGGGGGATGTGGTTACTGAGAGCCCGAACCAGGGCATCGATACGGTCAGCAGCCGGCTGACTTATACCTTGCCGGCAAATGTCGAAAACCTCACGCTGACGGGAACAACAGCGATCAACGGTACCGGGAACGGATTAGCGAACATCATTACCGGAAATTCCGCCGACAACCCATTGAACGGCGGTGCTGGCAATGACATGCTGGATGGCGGACTGGGCGCGAACCGTTTAACGGGCGGAGCCGGTAACGATATCTTCAAGTTTACCAGCATGGGGCCGGTGGATGTAATCACGGATTACCAGGCCGTCAATGACACGATCCAACTGGAAAACAGCGTTTTCACCGCTTTGGCTGCGCCGGGCACGTTGGCGGCTGGCCAATTCCGCATCGGGGCGCAAGCGCTCGATGCCAACGACCATGTCATCTACAACAGCGTAACCGGGGCTCTGATCTACGATGCCAATGGCAACGGCGCGGGTGGCGCCACGCAGATTGCCGCGGTCGGCACGGGATTGGCATTGACGTCTGCAGACATTGTCGTGATTTAATTGAGGAACTGAGTTGGTTCCCGATGTCCGGGGGTGATGATTAGGCCATATTGCCGGGAGTGTGGCTTTTATCACTTGTACAAGTGTATTGATGCGCTAAGCTTGATCGGTATCGAAGGAGTGGCAAAGCGCCAATGCGACGCACAGATTGCCACCGTGGATGTTGGATTGAACACGACTAATGTCGATATCGTCTTTATTTAATTCAACTTCAAGGTTGCCTGGAGGTAATTTCTGGTAGCCTGCCTTTTTGATTGAATCAACCGAACCCAATGACCCAACAAACATCCCCATATACTTCGCCTGCCGTTACCATGCATGGTTCTGCACGACTTTACCACTGGCTGGAGGAGGAGCAAATCAGCCTAGCGTTTACTACCTATCAAACCAACCGGCTTTTTCTGGTCGGACGCAAAGAAAATGGCCATTTAGCAGTCAATGAGCGTTTGTTTGATAAGCCGATGGGGTTGTATGCCAAGGACGACAGCCTCTATTTGGCGACGCGGTATCAGATCTGGCAATTGGAAAATCGCTTGGGTCGCAATGAACAATACCAGCATGGCGACCGCCTGTATGTACCGAGCCAGGCGCACACTACCGGTGATTTGAATGTGCATGATGTCGTCGTGACTGCAGCGCAGGAAATCGTCTTCATCAATACCGATTTTAGCTGCCTGGCCAAGCTCCAGGCTGGATATAGCTTTGTTCCGTTATGGCAGCCACCTTTCATTACCAAATTAGCGGCGGAAGACCGTTGCCATTTGAATGGCCTGGCCATGCAAGATGGCAAACCCACATATGTCACTGCCTGCAGTGAAACTGATGAAGCTGCGGGATGGCGCAATCATAGGGTCGACGGTGGCATAGTGATGCACATACCGAGCAGTGAAATCATCGCTCGCGGTTTGTCGATGCCTCATTCGCCGCGCTGGTATCAGGACAAGCTGTGGGTCCTCAATTCCGGTACTGGCGAGCTGGGTTATCTGAATGGTGAGCGATTCGAGCCGGTCACGTTTTGCCCGGGTTTTGTGCGAGGGTTAGCGTTCTGGAAGAATTTTGCCCTGGTCGGGTTATCCAAACTGCGTTCCAAGGCATTTACCGGTTTGACATTGGAAACCCGCTTGGCAGCCGATCAAATGACGGCCCAGTGCGGACTTGCGGTTGTAGATTTGAATACGGGCACGGTCGTGCATGTGCTGCATATTGATGGTGTGGTCGAGGAGTTGTTTGACGTCTTGGTATTGCCGGGAATTCGCCAGCCGCGGGCATTGGGTTTTCAGACCGATGATATCGATCGGTTGATTTCTTTTCCTGGTTCCGGCGGTTTGATCGTCACTAAACCTACCGTGAAACGACCGGGATTGAGCCAGCCGACCCAGACCGCCGGTTTGCCACGGCCTTCGCAGATCGAAAATGCGGAAGAGCTTCCGGTCAAATACCAGCGGGTTTATCATTTGACTCCCGAAAATCTGCTTCCCTATGAAGCGATGACTGAACCGAGTCTGCAAAAACGCTGGCAATCCCAGCCGCCACGTGGTGAAATAACCGGCATTGCGGCATCGTTGGATGGCGAACTGATTGGCTTGGTCATTGCAGAGGCTTGGCAGGAAGATGAACATCAGCATGCGGAATTATTATCATCCTATGTATTGCCCGCTTACCGGCATTTATCAATCGAACGAAAACTCCATCAGCATTTGCAGAAAGCGATTGATCCTTTGTCATTGCGAAATCAGCATGATCTTAAATAATAAGCATAAACAATAACCTATTTTCAGGAGATTCACATGGCCGATCCCGATTTTACCCTCAGTTCTATCAATCCCTTTGGCTTGAGCAATGTAGGCGATGACGCCAGCCCTAATCTTATTGATATCGATGGCGATAGCGATCTGGATGCGTTTATAGGTAATGGCAGTGGCAATACTCTGTTTTTTAGAAACACCGGAACGGCTACCAATCCAGTGTTCGCAGCCCCGAGTACCAACCCATTTGGTTTAAGCGATGTAGGGTTTTCATCGAGCCCGAGCTTTGTGGATATTGATCATGATGGCGATCTGGATGCGCTGATCGGTAATGATGACGGCAATATACTGTTTTTCAGGAACACGGGTAACGCCAGAAGTCCGGCATTTGCCGCGCCTAGCACGAATCCGTTCGGCCTGGTTGATGTGGGTTCATATTCGAAACCCGCATTTGCTGATATCGATGGCGATGGCGATCTGGATGTTTTTATATGTTCCTATCATAACCCGGTGCAATTTTTTAGAAATACAGGAACAGCCAGTAATCCAGTATTTACTGCCGAAACCACAGCATTTGGTTTGTTAAGCTCGTACTACTCGGAGCTGGTGTTTGTGGATATCGATGAGGATGGCGACCTGGATGCCTTTGAGGGGGCTGACAGTCATTTTTCAAGCAGTACAGTGTTTTATAGAAATATTGGAACATCAAGCAATCCGGTATTTGATGATCCAAGCAGCATACCATTTGGATTGGCAAATGTTGCTTCGAGAGCCAGTTTAAGTTTCGCAGATATTGATAATGACGGCGACACGGACGGTTTCATTGGCGGACGTGGTGGCAACACGGCATTTTTCGTCAATGATGGTTTGCTGGTGGCGAGTACGGCTGGGAACAATGTACTAACTGGTACGCCAGCACCCAATGATACCGCCACCTATGCGTCGGCCGGTAGCGGAGTCAGCGTGTCACTGTTGATCACCACGCAACAAAATACCGTGGGTGCGGGATTGGACACACTGACCAATATCGAGAATCTGATAGGCAGCAAATTCAACGATGATTTAACCGGCGATACCAAGAGTAATACGCTGACCGGCGGTGCCGGCAACGATACGCTGAGGGGGTGGAACGGCGCTGACATCATGAATGGTGGCGCGGGCAAT
>NZ_QRCB01000023.1 GCF_009833095.1 Nitrosomonas sp. JL21 | reverse complement strand
GAGGTTTTATGATCGACACACATAAAATTAATAGTACAATTACGAACACCTCGGTAATCACCTGTGCTATTTCAAAAACACGATATAAACTAGTGAAAAAACCTCCCGAAAAGTACATCAAAAGCCTTCAACTTGACCTGTTTTCGCAATTTGTCACCAATGACAAAAGTGAAGTCTCCAATACCGTAGAGGTATGGGAGAGTATTCCGAAATATTTTTTTACCTCTACCCAAGTAGAGAAGCTACGCACCAAAACAGGTCATGCCGATCCCTACAAAATGGAATTTTCATATGATGGAATTGCCTTTAGCGTAAAAATTCAGCCTGCTCTGATTGAACAAAAAGGCGGCGGTTATAAAGCTTGTTTTCCTAGTGTTACTGAAGAACTTGTTGAAGAAGCCTTAAAAAAGTTCCTTACTATCCAAAATCATGGAATCCATGATGTCAATAAAGCCGAGACATGGGTACGATTTTCTTTGAGCATGATTTACCGCGAACTCAAATCTAGAGGACGCACGAGAAGTCGAAATGAAATTAAGCATGCGATTGAAGTTATGAATAAATGTAACATCTCATTATTTAAAGATAAAAAAGAAATCTGGAGTGGAGCAATTCTTCAAGATCTAGTCACGGTTGGTCGTGAGGAATATCTAGCAGATACTGACGCTCATCATATCGGTAGACTTCCCTTATTCATTAGTAACGCAATTAATCGCTTGGAATATAGACAGTTTAATTATGACCGATTAATGAGTTGTAATGAGCAGCTTTCTCGTTTTATTTACAAAAAATTAATAAACCGCTATCGGCATGCAAACTTAATTAATAATTACCATTTTATGTTCTCCGATCTAAAAAATAGTGGGTTACTACAGCAGAAAAGAGACATTGACAATAGAAGAAAGGTGCTTTCAGCCCTAGATGAATTGAAGGAAAAAAATATAATCGCACGCTACGAAACAGATGATCGAAAGGAAGGTCGAGCAATTATAGACGTAAAATATGTAATATTTCCTTCTAATCAATTCATTAGTGAACAAAAAGCAGCTAACAAGCGTGTTAGTGATAATTCTGAAAAACAACCTATTGATGTATTCCCTAAACCAATGGCTAAGCTAAAATAGCTAGAAGGTTTGGCTCACAATACACAGGAGATGTAGTAGGTACAACTCACATTTAATCTTTATAAACTCTCCTCAAAATGTACCTTCTCTAAGATATTCATTTGAATACCTCACTTTCATGTAAGTACTTCTGTACTTCAAAAGTGATAAATTGATCATGCAAGGTAACTTCTAGATCATTCGAGGCCTAACCTTTACATCATTTTTGCTCTACGAATATAATAATAAGACATTGAATTAACATGTAAAGAATATTCTCGTTCAATTTCCATTTTGAAAATATTAAGGTCTCCTAAATAATAATTCATCCTGTCGGGTTTATACACTTACTGTGGATTATTTTTTAATTTGTAGAAGGTATGGCTCACACAAAGTAGTAGGTTTAATACACGTTTTAAAGGTAATGTAGAAGGTTAAACTCACGTTTAGTAGAAGGTTTAACGCACACTAATTATTTCAAAGATCAACCTGGACAAAAATTTATATAAATTTCTGCATTATTCAGTGCTCAACTAGAAGGTATAACTCACAATAATTCAAAAAAGTAGTAGGCTTAACTCACACTAAGTAGCAGGTTTAAATCACATTTAACTTAAAAGGTAGAAGGTTTTACACACAAAACGCTTTTAGTAGAAGGTTTAATACACATTAATCTCTGTTAGAGTATACATATGTATCTGTTTCAATGATACTTTTAAAATTTTCAAAAAACTCTATTCTTTTCTTTATTTAATCTTATTATTAATTCTTATTTTATTCATATCTGTGTACATGTGGATAACTAAAATAACCAACATTAAAGTTAAATCGAGATCGCTACGCTCACCTAAAAAATGGGGCTGTCTGCCCCAAACCCCGAGGATATTTAAAAAACAGTGATGTTCCTTTTACAACAGCGAAGCCTAATATCACGTTCAAGATAGGTTCTGATGAAATCATAGCGCCAATTTAAGCTTGCTTAGTCATTAATTGCCAACAGACTGTCAGGAAAACCACCCCGTAACCAGAGTTCGTTTATGGCTTCGAAATGTTCATCACCAGTGATATATTCCAAAATATTGACCGGAAACATTTCGATATACGAAAACCGGCCAGTCAGCGTTTCACTCGATTGTTTTAATAAATCAATTGAGGCTGGGGGAACCGCAGAATTCGGAAAAAATCGTACGCTAAGCTAACGGTGTTCTCGTGACAGCTCTTTGACTAGGCTTTCTAAGGAGTCGTCTCAGAAAACGGAAAATAAAGCACGCTAAGGCATAGCCGAACCTGCCAAGCTTGCTCCACCCTGTAGTGACGCGATCAGCGGGCAGGAAACGTTCCCCCTTCGCGCATGGCAGGCGCACACCAACTCAGACAGCACGGCCTCCATGCGCGCCAGGTCAGCCATTTTCTCGCGCACGTCCTTGAGCTTGTGCTCGGCCAGACTGCTGGCTTCCTCGCAATGGGTGCCATCCTCCAGCCGCAGCAGCTCGGCGATCTCATCCAGGCTGAAGCCCAGCCGCTGGGCTGATTTCACGAAGCGCACCCGCGTTACATCCGCCTCGCCATAGCGGCGGATGCTGCCATAGGGCTTGTCAGGCTCCAGCAACAAGCCCTTGCGCTGATAGAAACGGATGGTCTCCACATTGACCCCGGCCGCCTTGGCGAAAACGCCAATGGTCAGGTTCTCCAAATTGTTTTCCATATCGCTTGACTCCGTACATGAGTACGGAAGTAAGGTTACGCTATCCAATTTCAATTCGAAAGGACAAGCGCATGTCTGAACCAAAAACCGGGCGCGGCGCGCTCTTCACTGGAGGGCTTGCCGCCATCCTCGCCTCGGCTTGCTGCCTCGGGCCGTTGGTTCTGATCGCCTTGGGGTTCAGCGGCGCTTGGATCGGCAACTTGGCGGTGTTGGAACCCTATCGCCCCATCTTTATCGGCGTGGCGCTGGTGGCGTTGTTCTTCGCCTGGCGGCGCATCTACCGGCAGGCAGCGGCCTGCAAACCGGGTGAGGTCTGCGCGATTCCCCAAGTGCGAGCTACTTACAAGCTCATTTTCTGGATCGTGGCCGCGCTGGTTCTGGTCGCGCTCGGATTTCCCTACGTCATGCCATTTTTCTACTGATCGGAGTTCACCATGAAGAAACTGTTTGCCTCCCTCGCCCTCGCCGCCGTTGTTGCCCCCGTCTGGGCCGCCACCCAGACCGTCACGCTGTCCGTACCGGGCATGACCTGCTCCGCCTGCCCGATCACTGTCAAGAAGGCGATTTCCAAGGTCGAAGGCGTCAGCAAAGTTGACGTGACTTTCGAGACACGCCAAGCGGTCGTCACCTTCGACGATGCCAAGACCAGCGTGCAGAAGCTGACCAAGGCAACCGCAGACGCGGGCTATCCGTCCAGCGTCAAGCAGTGAGTCACTGAAAACGGCACCGCAGCACAACGGACGTCATTGTCTGGCGCCACAAACGATAAAGGATCTGTTGCATGACCCATCTAAAAATCACCGGCATGACTTGCGACTCGTGCGCGGCGCACGTCAAGGAAGCGCTGGAAAAAGTGCCAGGCGTGCAGTCGGCGCTGGTGTCCTATCCGAAGGGCACAGCGCAACTCGCCATCGTGCCGGGCACATCGCCGGACGCGCTGACTGCCGCCGTGGCCGGACTGGGCTACAAGGCAACGCTAGCCGATGCGCCACTGGCGGACAACCGCGTCGGACTGCTCGACAAGGTGCGGGGATGGATGGCCGCCGCCGAAAAGCACAGTGGCAACGAGCCCCCGGTGCAGGTAGCGGTCATTGGCAGCGGTGGAGCCGCGATGGCGGCGGCGCTGAAGGCCGTCGAGCAAGGCGCGCAGGTCACGCTGATCGAGCGCGGCACCATCGGCGGCACCTGCGTCAATGTCGGCTGTGTGCCGTCCAAGATCATGATCCGCGCCGCCCACATCGCCCATCTGCGCCGGGAAAGCCCGTTCGATGGCGGTATTGCGGCAACTGTGCCTACGATTGACCGCAGTAAGCTGCTGGCCCAGCAGCAGGCCCGCGTCGACGAACTGCGGCACGCCAAGTACGAAGGCATCCTGGGCGGTAATCCGGCCATCACCGTTGTGCACGGTGAGGCGCGCTTCAAGGACGACCAGAGCCTTACCGTCCGTTTGAACGAGGGTGGCGAGCGCGTCGTGATGTTCGACCGCTGCCTGGTCGCCACGGGTGCCAGCCCGGCGGTCCCGCCGATTCCGGGGTTGAAAGAGTCACCCTACTGGACTTCCACCGAGGCCCTGGCGAGCGACACCATTGCCGAACGCCTTGCCGTAATCGGCTCGTCGGTGGTGGCGCTGGAGCTGGCGCAAGCCTTTGCCCGGCTGGGCAGCAAGGTCACGGTCCTGGCGCGCAATACCTTGTTCTTCCGTGAAGACCCGGCCATCGGCGAGGCGGTGACAGCCGCTTTCCGTGCCGAGGGCATCGAGGTGCTGGAGCACACGCAAGCCAGCCAGGTCGCCCATATGGACGGTGAATTCGTGCTGACCACCACGCACGGTGAATTGCGCGCCGACAAACTGCTGGTTGCCACCGGTCGGACACCGAACACGCGCAGCCTCGCGCTGGACGCAGCGGGGGTCACTGTCAATGCGCAAGGTGCCATCGTCATCGACCAAGGCATGCGCACGAGCAACCCGAACATCTACGCGGCCGGCGACTGCACCGACCAGCCGCAGTTCGTCTATGTGGCGGCAGCGGCCGGCACCCGTGCCGCGATCAACATGACCGGCGGCGATGCGGCGCTCGACCTGACCGCAATGCCGGCCGTGGTGTTCACCGATCCGCAAGTGGCGACCGTGGGCTACAGCGAGGCGGAAGCCCACCACGACGGGATCGAGACCGACAGCCGCACCTTGACCTTGGACAACGTGCCGCGTGCGCTCGCCAACTTCGACACACGCGGCTTCATCAAGTTGGTTATCGAGGAAGGCAGCCATCGGCTGATCGGCGTACAGGCGGTCGCGCCGGAAGCGGGTGAACTGATCCAGACGGCGGCTCTGGCCATTCGCAACCGCATGACGGTGCAGGAACTGGCCGACCAGTTGTTCCCCTACCTGACGATGGTCGAGGGGTTGAAGCTCGCGGCGCAGACCTTCAACAAGGATGTGAAGCAGCTTTCCTGCTGCGCCGGGTGAGAAAAAGGAGGTGTTCAATGAACGCCTACACGGTGTCCCGGCTGGCTCTTGATGCCGGGGTGAGCGTGCATATCGTGCGCGACTACCTGCTGCGCGGATTGCTGCGCCCGGTGGCGTGCACACCAGGCGGCTACGGCTTGTTCGATGACGCCGCCTTGCAACGGCTGTGCTTCGTGCGGGCGGCCTTCGAGGCGGGCATCGGCCTCGACGCGCTGGCGCGGCTGTGCCGGGCGCTGGATGCGGCGGACGGCGACGAAGCGGCCGCGCAGCTTGCCCTGCTGCGTCAGTTCGTCGAGCGTCGGCGCGAAGCGTTGGCCGATCTGGAAGTGCAGTTGGCCACCCTGCCGACCGAGCCGGCACAGCACGCGGAGAGTCTGCCATGAACAACCCCGAGCGCTTGCCGTCCGAGACGCACAAACCGATCACCGGCTACCTGTGGGGCGGACTGGCTGTGCTGACTTGCCCCTGCCACCTGCCCATCCTCGCTGTCGTGCTGGCCGGCACAACCGCCGGTGCTTTCCTCGGCGAGCATTGGGTCATCGCGGCGCTCGGTTTGACCGGCCTGTTCCTTCTGTCCCTGTCGCGGGCGTTGCGGGCATTCAGGGAAAGAGAATGAGCGCTTTCCGGCCGGATGGATGGACGACGCCGGAACTGGCCCAAGCGGTCGAGCGCGGGCAGCTTGAACTGCACTACCAGCCCGTCGTCGATCTGCGCAGTGGTGGGATTGTCGGCGCGGAAGCCCTGTTGCGCTGGCGTCATCCGACGCTTGGACTATTGCCACCGGGCCAGTTCCTGCCCGTGGTCGAATCGTCCGGCCTGATGCCTGAAATCGGCGCTTGGGTGCTGGGCGAAGCCTGCCGCCAGATGCGTGACTGGCGAATGCTGGCATGGCGACCGTTCCGGCTGGCCGTCAATGTTTCGGCGAGCCAAGTGGGACCGGACTTCGACGGGTGGGTAAAGGGCGTGCTGGCTGATGCCGAGTTGCCCGCCGAGTATCTCGAAATCGAGCTGACCGAATCGGTCGCGTTTGGTGATCCGGCGATCTTCCCCGCCCTGGACGCCTTGCGGCAGATCGGTGTGCGCTTCGCCGCCGATGACTTCGGGACGGGGTATTCCTGTCTGCAACATCTGAAGTGCTGCCCAATCAGCACGCTCAAGATCGACCAATCGTTTGTCGCCGGGCTCGCCAACGACCGCCGCGACCAAACCATCGTGCACACCGTGATTCAGCTTGCGCACGGGCTGGGCATGGATGTGGTGGCTGAAGGCGTGGAAACATCGGCGAGTCTTGATCTATTGCGACAAGCGGACTGCGACACAGGACAAGGCTTCCTGTTCGCGAAGCCAATGCCGGCGGCGGCATTCGCCGTCTTCGTCAGTCAATGGAGGGGTGCCACCATGAATGCAAGTGACTCGACCACCACCAGTTGCTGCGTGTGCTGCAAGGAAATCCCGCTCGATGCCGCCTTCACCCCGGAAGGCGCGGAATACGTCGAGCACTTCTGCGGGTTGGAGTGTTATCAACGCTTCGAAGCGCGTGCCAAGACAGGGAACGAAACCGATGCCGATCCGAACGCCTGCGACTCGCTACCGTCAGATTGAGGCATACCCTAACTGGATGTCAGGCAGGGCCGCGCCGCTTAGTCAGAATAGAGTCATCTTTCGCATTTTTTGACACATGCCTGCGAAGGTCATAGATTTCAGCCTGACAGAAACGGGGTTTGAGGCACAACGGAACAGAAGGAGCACTTAAGCCGCCTTCAACCAAGGAGACATCGTGCAGGGGCACCGCATCGGCTACGTCCGGGTCAGCAGCTTCGACCAGAACCCGGAACGCCAGCTGGAACAGACACAGGTGAGCAAGGTGTTCACCGACAAGGCATCGGGCAAGGACACCCAGCGCCCCCAGCTCGAAGCGCTGCTGAGCTTCGTCCGCGAAGGCGATACAGTGGTGGTGCACAGCATGGACCGGCTGGCCCGCAACCTCGATGACCTGCGTCGCTTGGTACAGAAGCTGACTCAACGCGGCGTGCGCATCGAGTTCCTGAAGGAGGGCCTGGTGTTCACTGGCGAGGACTCGCCGATGGCCAACCTGATGCTGTCGGTGATGGGGGCCTTCGCTGAGTTCGAGCGCGCCCTGATCCGCGAGCGGCAGCGTGAGGGCATCACCTTGGCCAAGCAGCGTGGCGCGTACCGGGGCCGCAAGAAAGCCCTGTCCGATGAGCAGGCTGCTACCCTGCGGCAGCGAGCGACGGCCGGCGAGCCCAAGGCGCAGCTTGCCCGCGAGTTCAACATCAGCCGGGAAACCCTCTACCAGTACCTCCGCACGGACGACTGACACATGCCGCGTCGCTTGATCCTCTCGGCCACGGAGCGGGGCACCCTGCTCGCGTTGCCAGAAAGCCAGGATGACCTGATCCGCTACTACACCTTCAACGACTCCGACCTGTCGCTGATCCGTCAGCGGCGCGGCGACGCCAACCGCCTCGGCTTCGCCGTGCAACTCTGCCTGCTGCGCTACCCCGGCTATGCGTTGGGCACTGACAGCGAGCTGCCCGAACCGGTCATCCTGTGGGTGGCCAAGCAAGTCCAGACCGATCCGGCGAGTTGGACGAAGTACGGCGAGCGCGATGTGACCCGTCGCGAGCACGCCCAGGAACTGCGCACCTACCTTCAACTGGCCCCGTTCGGCCTGTCCGACTTCCGCGCCCTGGTGCGCGAGCTGACCGAACTGGCCCAGCAGACCGACAAGGGCTTGCTGCTGGCCGGCCAGGCGCTGGAGAGCCTGCGGCAGAAGCGACGCATCCTGCCGGCGTTGAGCGTGATCGACCGGGCTTGCTCGGAGGCCATTGCACGGGCCAATCGGCGGGTCTACCGCGCCCTGGTTGAACCGCTCACGGACTCGCATCGGGCCAAGCTGGACGAGCTGTTGAAGCTCAAGGCCGGCAGCAGCATCACCTGGTTGACCTGGCTGCGCCAGGCACCGCTGAAACCCAACTCTCGGCACATGCTTGAGCACATCGAGCGGCTGAAGACATTTCAGCTGGTGGACTTGCCCGAAGTCCTGGGCCGGCACATCCACCAGAACCGCCTGCTCAAGCTGGCCCGCGAGGGTGGGCAGATGACGCCCAAAGACCTCGGCAAGTTCGAGCCGCAGCGGCGCTATGCGACCCTGGCCGCCGTGGTGCTGGAGAGCACTGCAACCGTGATTGATGAGCTGGTGGATCTGCACGACCGCATCCTAGTCAAGCTGTTCAGCGGCGCGAAGCACAAGCATCAGCAGCAGTTCCAGAAGCAGGGCAAGGCGATCAACGACAAGGTGCGCCTGTACTCCAAGATCGGCCAGGCGCTGCTGGAGGCCAAGGAAGCCGGCAGCGACCCCTATGCCGCCATCGAGGCGGTGATCCCCTGGGACGAGTTCACCGAGAGCGTCAGCGAAGCCGAGCTGCTGGCCCGGCCGGAGGGCTTCGACCACCTGCACCTGGTCGGCGAGAACTTCGCCACCCTGCGCCGCTACACGCCGGCTCTGCTGGAGGTATTGGAGCTGCGCGCCGCCCCGGCCGCGCAGGGCGTGCTGGCAGCCGTGCAGACGCTGCGCGAGATGAACGCCGACAACCTGCGCAAGGTGCCGGCCGATGCTCCCACCGCCTTCATCAAGCCGCGCTGGAAGCCACTGGTGATCACCCCGGAAGGCCTCGACCGGCGCTTCTACGAAATCTGCGCCCTGTCCGAGCTGAAGAACGCCCTGCGCTCCGGCGACATCTGGGTCAAGGGCTCGCGGCAGTTCCGCGACTTCGACGACTACCTGCTGCCGGCCGAGAAGTTCGCCGCGCTCAAGCGGGAACAGGCCCTGCCGCTGGCGATCAACCCGAACAGCGACCAGTATCTGGAAGAGCGCTTGCAGCTGCTGGACGAGCAGTTGGCCACTGTCGCCCGCCTGGCCAAGGACAACGAGCTGCCCGATGCCATCCTCACCGAGTCCGGGTTGAAGATCACCCCGCTGGATGCGGCGGTGCCGGATCGGGCGCAGGCGCTGATCGACCAGACCAGTCAGTTACTGCCGCGCATCAAGATCACCGAACTGCTGATGGACGTGGACGACTGGACGGGCTTCAGCCGCCACTTCACCCACCTGAAGGACGGGGCCGAGGCCAAAGACCGGACGTTGCTGCTGTCCGCGATCCTCGGTGATGCGATCAACCTCGGGCTGACCAAGATGGCCGAGTCGAGCCCCGGTCTGACCTACGCCAAGCTGTCCTGGCTGCAAGCCTGGCACATCCGCGACGAGACCTATTCGGCGGCCCTGGCCGAGCTGGTCAACCACCAGTACCAGCATGCCTTCGCCGCCCACTGGGGCGACGGCACCACCTCATCCTCCGATGGCCAGCGTTTCCGGGCTGGCGGCCGGGGCGAGAGCACCGGACACGTCAACCCGAAGTACGGCAGTGAGCCGGGACGGCTGTTCTACACCCATATCTCCGACCAGTACGCGCCGTTCAGCACCCGCGTGGTGAATGTCGGCGTGCGCGATTCCACCTATGTGCTCGACGGCCTGCTGTACCACGAGTCCGACCTGCGGATCGAGGAGCACTACACCGACACGGCCGGCTTCACCGATCACGTCTTCGCCCTGATGCACCTGCTGGGCTTCCGTTTCGCGCCGCGCATCCGCGACCTCGGCGAAACCAAGCTGTACGTGCCGCAGGGCGTGCAGACCTACCCGACGCTGCGGCCGCTGATCGGCGGCACCCTGAACATCAAGCACGTCCGCGCCCATTGGGACGACATCCTGCGCCTGGCCAGCTCGATCAAACAGGGCACCGTCACTGCCTCGCTGATGCTGCGCAAGCTCGGCAGCTATCCGCGCCAGAACGGCCTGGCCGTGGCCCTGCGCGAGCTGGGCCGGATCGAACGCACGCTGTTCATCCTAGACTGGCTGCAAAGTGTTGAGCTGCGCCGCCGCGTGCATGCCGGCCTGAACAAAGGTGAGGCGCGCAACTCGCTGGCCAGGGCGGTGTTCTTCAACCGCCTTGGGGAAATCAGGGATCGGAGCTTCGAGCAGCAGCGCTACCGGGCCAGCGGCCTCAACCTGGTGACGGCGGCTATCGTGCTGTGGAACACGGTGTACCTGGAGCGCGCCACCCAGGGGTTGGTCGAGGCCGGCAAGCCGGTGGACGGCGAGCTGCTGCAATTCCTGTCGCCGCTGGGCTGGGAGCACATCAACCTCACCGGCGATTACGTCTGGCGGCAGAGCCGCAGACTGGAAGAGGGGAAGTTTCGGCCCCTACGGATGCCCGGAAAACCTTAGCGTACGATTTTTTCCGAATTCTGCGAGCCCCCCAGGCTGATCCCAAAAAGAGGAACTGCCCTACCCTTTTACCTTTCCTACGTTGTTTGATCTATGATTCCACGAATGGGCGCAAAAATGTGAGGTAGTCGCTGTACTTCATCCAGAATAATTAACTTATCGCTGTTTGCTCTATGGAATGCTTCGATGTCTTGTGCTTTCTGAATATCGAGCCGATTCTCTAAGTCAAGATAGATAGATGAAACTGTATCTGCAATATTAATTGCAAGCGTTGTTTTTCCTACTTGTCGGGGCCCCATAAGCGCTATAGATGGATTTACTGCCAGAGCAGAGCGTATATTTCCCTCAAGATATCGTTTTATCATTTATGCATTCATAACATAAAATGTTAGATTTGCATAATTACTCTGCCTTTAATTCTTAAGTATTTATTTGAACCGAAGATTTCGTTATAGTAGTTGTGCAGTACAGGCAGGGATGCCGATGGCTGTAAACGGTGATATACCGACCCCATAGCTTGCAAAAGCCGTGGGGTTTTATTCAACCCAGAAAATTATAAGATAGCTATCTGGATATCTATTCTATATAGATATCCAGATAGCTATCCTAATTTATTCTCCCTTTTCCCAGTAATTTTGGGGCTATTCCATCTAAGGCTTAATGTTTGGAGTGTTTGTACAAATATTTCAGCTATTTGAGAAGCTGTTGCTGGTTGCCTCCATTGAAGCGCCATTCAACTTCCTTCAAAACCCAGTAGAAATTATCCTGTTTGATGCCGTTAAATTTGCGCATCTGGAGCTTGGCCTAGTTCCAGAAATTCTCGATGCCGTTGATGTGGTTTTGCCTGTCGGCGAATAATTCCGTGTGGTTGATCCGCATGTGATGGAAATCAGAAACATCGAGCGCGTTATAAGATCGAAACGTGTCCGTATAAACGATGCTTTCTGGACGGACTTTTTCTTTAATGAACGGCAAGAGCGTCTCGGTTTTCGCATTCGGGATGATCGCGGTATAAACCTTGCCGGCAGCGCCCCGGCCACGCCTGTCCTTGCGGCGGCCGCCAAAATAACTTTCATCCGCCTCCACTTCGCCCGAGAGTTCATAGCTGGGCAGTTTGCTGGCGATCAACTGGCGCAACCGCAGATAAAATGCCGTCGCGACCTTCACGTTCACCCCAACAACTTCCGAGGCCGCCCGCGCCGTTGCCCCGGCCACGAAATAATCTATCAATCTGCCCTGCTGCCGTGGCGTTAAACGGCTTTTGCGCTCATACATAATCCCCTTCTAGCTTATCGCCTTAGATGGAATAGCGCCTTGTTTTTTTATACCCACATCGTTTCGAATGATATCCATTTATAGATAGCTATCTAAATATCTGTGTATTGTAGATATCCGGATAGCTATCTTATAATTCGTTCAGTCATATCAGATGTTTTATTAATATAGTTAAAATAGAATGCAGCATAAAGTTATTATGAGATTTAATAGATGAACGAAGATAATTGATTTAAATTAAAGCTGAAAGTTATTTTTAAACTGTAAAAGTAAATATTTTGGAGTGTAAATGTAGATAGCTAGCAAGCTATCCAAAGATAAATGCCAACGATATAAAGTAAATTAAATTTTTAATGGATAGCTATCAATTTTAAATAATGAGAATCTACCTAAGTAATTGTTATCAATAACAGTTAAGTACTGAAATATTGAGCTACTTAGACTATATGGTATAGGTTGTTATTTGAGATTAAAAACAACTAAGAATATCGAGCTATTTATATTATTAGATAGCATGCTAGCTAGCTATCAATTTATGATAATTGATAGCACAATATTAATATTGGTAAATTAGACACTATATAGATAGCTATCAAAAATAATATTCATTTAGCTAGCTATCTAGCTATCTGAAATGTAACATTGCTGAATGTTGAGTTAAAAATATTTATTAGGTGAGATTATCCTGTCGAATGATCGAATGATGGCATTTGAAAGGTAATTCAGAATTAGGATAGCTAAAGCTATCCATTTTCGAAAAATGGAAGATAGCTATCTATTATTATGAGGAGAATGTTTTGCCAACTATTGTATTTGCATCATCTAAAGGTGGTGCGGGGAAAACAACTGCGGCAATTGTTTTAGCTTCAGAGTTATCACAGCATAATACAACTATTACATTAATTGATGCTGATCCGAATCAGCATAGCGCTAAATGGGCACAAAAGGACGGGTGTCCAACAAATATTAAATTAATTGAAAAGTCGACTGAGGAAACCATAATAGAAGATATTGACACAGCTCAGGAAAAAACAGCTTTTGTGTTAGTTGATCTAGAAGGAACAGCGAGCATGGCAGTAGCGAGCGCCATAAGCCGTGCTGATCTCGTTATTACATTATGTCAAGGCTCTCAGGATGATGCAGATGAAGCCGCAAAAACAATTAAGTTAGTCAATCGACAAGCAAAAGTATTAAATCGAGCCATCCCTTATGCTGTTTTAATGACTAGGACAAACCCGGCAATAACGCCGAGAACATTAAAACATATCATGAATGAATTTCATGCCGCTGGTGTAGAAATTTTCAAGACGAGTCTAATCGATAGGGAGGCTTTTAGGGCTATCCGATCTTTTGGCGGTACTATTCATGATTTAGATCCAGCTCAGGTCTCTGGGGTTGAAAAAGCGGTATCGAATGCTCATGCCTTAGCAGTGGAAGTTATAGAAAAGATTAAGAGTTTGAAGAAAGAGAGAGAACTGAATCATGGCTAAAGAGCGCGCACATTTAGATTTAAGCGATGATTTGGACGTGTCAGAATTCTTACCTTTAAAAAAGGAGAGAACTCAAGAAATTGAAACCAAGACCCTAGAAAGGGTCGCTGAGCAATCTGGTTTTGTAAGTAGAAAACATAAAAGTCAACGAAGAAGAAAACCTCAATCCCCCTATAAAACACAATTGAATGTTAAGTGTCGCGAGGAAATGAAAGAGCTTTTTCAAGATATCGGTAATGAATTGGATTTTCATGATCGTACGACATTTGAACAAGCTCTTCTCGCAATAATTGAGAAATATGAACTTAGTGAATTATTGAAGCGCTACAGAGAAATAGTTCAAGAAAAATAAGAAAAAAGAATTTTAATAGTTAGCAAATAATTATTGGTGCAAAATCGAAAAAGTTTTATTGACAATGGAAATGATAAAAACGCATTGCGAAAACTTGCATGTATCCTATAAAATATGCACAACTAATCTAATTTATGTTGTAATTCTTTAAGGAACAAACATGCAAAGCATGACCATCGAACAGCTGCGTGCTGCGAGTGATGCAGGCGGAGTGGAGGGTGTAACCCTAAAAGGGCAGGGTGGGGCGTTCTTTATACAGATCTCCACGCGTAGCGGATCCACTGCTTTGCTGGCGAAGGCCCGCAGCAACGAGCCGCGCCGATTCGGTAATCCCGTTGCAGCCTTGAACGTCCTGCGCGACGTGGGCATCACCATCGGCCAGTTCGACGCCAGCGAATGGAACCCGGCCGAGAAAGAGGAAACCGCCGGCAACCGTGGCCGGGCCGACGCTATGCGCAAGGCGCACCAAGCCGCCGCCTATACGGAGTGGCTGGCCGCCGAGATTCAGGAATCCATCGACGACCCCCGGCCGAACATTTCGCACGATGACGTCATGGCCGAAATGGATGCCGACATTGCCGCCCTGATGGCCGAACACAAGCCGGCCGCGAGGAAGCGGGCATGAAG
Source organism: Nitrosomonas sp. JL21 (assembly GCF_009833095.1). Lineage (GTDB taxonomy): Bacteria > Pseudomonadota > Gammaproteobacteria > Burkholderiales > Nitrosomonadaceae > Nitrosomonas. The sequence continues at coordinate 61,564 of NZ_QRCB01000023.1, read as the reverse complement.
GGGCAACCGCACCAGCCCGAGGGCATCCCGCCGGCCATCCTGGCCGCGCTGGCGGCCGAACCGGCCAGGAACATGACCGACGCCGAGCGGGCGGCGCTTGAGCGCCTTATCCGCATCGCCAAGGCCCACACCGGCCAGAGCCGGCGCGTTGCTGATTTCCTGCTGGCGTGGTGGAATGCCGGCAGTTGCGGCAGCTTCGACCTTACCGCGCTATGGGCACTGGACGATGCAATAACGGCCGACATGGCGATCGTGTTTGCCTTCATCGCCCGCGTCAGCAAGTACCCCGACAGCCTGGGCTATGAAGCCGACTTCAAGGCCATCGTGCACGCATGGCGTCCCGATTTGGACGACTGATCCGAAACGAAAACAAACAACCTTACCGCGTTGAATGGCGGCAGAAGGCCCGCGAGGATTTGAGTGCCATTGTTCGATACATCGGCAAAGAGAATCCGCCCAAAGCGCAAAGCTTTGGCCAAGAATTACGTGATAAGACCTTATCTCTTACACATCATCCAGAGCTTGGTCGTACTGGACGGCCTGGCCTGCCGGATTATATGCGCGAGCTGGTCGTCCATCGAAATTACATTGTGCTCTACCGTGTGCTGGATGAAAGCCGTACCGTCGAAGTTTTGCGAGTGAAACATACGGCGCAGCAAATGCCGTGACGTAGTGAAGATGAACCGGCAATTTGATTCGCATAGCCGTAATTTGTTTAATCAGTATTTTCAAGTTTATAATCTATGTGTTCTTTTTTTGCTGATAGGATCGATCTTCTTGAGATTTAATTTCTCGTTGTCGTATTGAATAGAAACGGTTTTACCGGCAACCGGAGGTTTTTCAAATAACTCCAATTTGTGTGCAATATAATCCTGATTGACTTGCTGATAGACTATACTTTTTTCTTTGTCTACAAAAAGAAGCAATCCCTCATAAACGCTTTTTTCTGTTTCAGCAGCCTTTGAAATGAAAAGGTTGTAAATTCCCGGTTTAATGCCTTCTTCAACCGGCTTTATCAAACCCGTAGTCTTCCAGCCATTTTCAGTTAAATTCTGAAGAGCCCGGTGGCCATTCATGACAATGAGTCGTTGTTTCATTTATCTAAATTAAGAGAGACTTCGTGGATGATCATTTCCAAGTCAAACTCTTTTTTATTGACGCCAAAAAAGAAAGCCGTCAGATTAAAAGCTCCGCGACCCGCCCCGTCAAATTCCCCTTCTTTTAAAGAGTTTAGGATTGAATGAAATAAATCTTTGCATTTCTGACCAGCTACATAGTATTTCTGAAGTGCCTCCGAGATCGTTGTCTTTTGAGCATTGGATAGTTTTTTCATAATATCCTGGGGTTGATGCGTGCGTTTTTTGAGCCGTACATAAATGTAAGTAAGCAAGTCATCGGCATTAAGTTTACGTTTTTCTGATTTATTCTTAACACTGTTCTCGTTGAGGTCAGATGGGTGATAAGGGGCCTGACGTGTCAATTCAGTCATGATGCCTTTCTCATCATCTCTGGATTCGAGAAATTTTCTGAATTGTTGTACCTTCGATCGCGTAAGGTCTTCTGGTTTGCTGTAATTCAACCAATCAGTCAATTCCAGGGGATATCTCTTAAAAGTTTTCTTTAAATTGAATATGGTTGCGATATCCGTTAATACCCCCGAATTAAATAGCTCGGCGATGGGATCAGGTAAATCCATTGCGGCAGCATGTAATGACACATAGGATGGGGACTTGCCGATCAACTTGGCAATTTGCTCATGAGTTTTACCAACGGCAACTTCGCGGCCGATGTAATCTACAATTTCACGAGATGTTAGATTATCCCGCTGCAGATTTTCAACGACCTGGTCAGCCAAACTGTAATCAGTATCGATATAGGCAGGAATTGAGACAAGCCCCGCACTTTTGCTGGCACGAAATCTTCTGGCGCCATGATTGATGATATAAGTACCAGACTTATCAGGATTGGGGCGCACAGAAATAGGCGTCTTGACCCCGCGTGTTTTAATAGTTTCGGTTAATTCTGCGAGAGAATCCGGATCAAATATCTTTCTTGGCTGGGTTGGGTCTTCAACAATCAAATCCAGTGGAATTTGACTCGCACCTAATACATCAGGTGCTTTATTGGGTTCAGCTACAGTATTCTTACTTACCATTGATTTAATGATTACCTTGTATGCGAAGTAGTTCTACCAGTTAATTTTGCAACGCTTAAAGTGCAATATATCACTGCGATAATTTCATCAAATGTAAGAAAAATTAGTAATATTCATAGCAAAAATAGTCGCATTTCAGTAAGAATAAAATAGTTTATTGTATATTGCTCTGATATTTATAAATATTTTGTAAAATTCAAACGATCTTCGGTTGCTCAAAAACCAAAATTCAGCAGTACGTGACCCATTCATTTTTGTTTGCTTTTGATTATCATCTAGCCAATAAATCGTATACATTTACTCCAAGTGGTCATTATAACCTTAATACCATAATATGTATTAGGAATAAACCAAAACTCAAATACTTAACTGCTAATGATACAAGGATCAAGATATGTACAATTTAATTCTGACCACTAACATTCTCAGGATTCTGCGCGAGAAAAAAATAAGCAAGGCGGAGCTGTCTGAAAGGGCGGGAGTATCCATCTCATTTCTAAATGATCTGACTCATGACAATGCCAATCCATCGCTTAGAATTATTGAAGCTATTGCCAAGGCTCTGGGCACACCATTGCCGCTCTTGTTTGATAGTTCGGATCTCAGAATTTACAACAAGCCGACCACCCCAAGTACGACGGAAGAGCAGATCAGAAATAACCCGCTGGGGATTTATATTCAGGATTTCTCCTGGTCAAAACAAACCTAAAGAGACCGCTCATCATGAATTCATTACGGTTTTCGCGAGTATTCAGTTCTTTCAATGCTATGGGCGCGCTTATCATCACGTTTGCATGGGCCACTCCTATTCATGCAAACGGTTTATCTGAAGCGTATTTCACCGACAAAAGCCCACAGCTCACACCTCAGGAACGCGCAGCCATCGACTTGGCCAAGAAATGGCAAGCCGCCAACCCTACTGGCGTGAAACCGGTTGCTGGACCCGATGGCTCCATTCGGTTTTTGTTTGGCTCGCAGCAACCGAGCATCGTCTGTGCGGTATTGCAGGTCTGCGATATCGAATTGCAGGCCGGGGAACAAGTCAATTCGATTCATCTGGGCGATCAGGCCCGCTGGCTCGCTGAACCGGCCGTGACAGGGCAGGGAGTCCAAGAAGTTCAACACCTCATTGTAAAACCGCTCGATGTGGGGTTAGAGACTTCATTGGTCGTGACGACCAACCGGCGCACCTATCACTTGCGGCTGCGATCCCATCGGCGTGATTTCATGCCCAGAGTGGGATTTACCTATCCTGAGGATGCGTTAGCCAAATGGGATGCGATCAAATCGCGTGAGAGCCATGCGATGGATATCAAACGATCTAGAACGATGCCTGAAACCGGGGAATATCTGGGAAATCTCGATTTTGCGTATTCGGTGAATGGCAGTGCGGCCTGGAAGCCGATCAGAGTCTATAACGATGGCCAGAAAACCATCATACAGATGCCAAGCATCATGGCGCAGACAGAAGCACCGACGCTGTTATTGCTGAACAGGGAAGGGGGGTTGTTTCGGGACGATGAGACGGTGATGGTCAATTATCGTCTGCAGGGCGATCGTTATATCGTCGATGCCGTGTTCGATCGGGCCATTTTGATTGCAGGGGTCGGAAGTAACCAAAGCCGGGTGACGATCTCTCGGGGGAATTGATGATGAACATAAAAATGAATCATTCTCACGGCTTCTTGATTCTGTTGCTGGCGTCCATGTTGCTGAAAGGATGCGCGACAACGCAATATGGCAATTTCATTCAAAACCCATCGCTGCAAGCTAGTCAGTCCATGGCAATGGATGCCGCAGCCCAGATTGATCGGCTCTATCCGGCTGCCACGACGCAATTCTCGATAGCTCATGCAGTTAATGATGCTTTTGGGCAAACGCTGGTTGAGAAACTGCGGGTTTCAGGATTTGCCGTGCAGGAAATCCCTGAATCATCGATTGAGCAATTCTTGTTTGTCGCCCCTCAATTAGATGCAGAACACAAAGCCGGTCTTCGGTTGAGCTACATCGTGGATCAATCGGATGATCTCTATCACGCCAATCTGATGATTGGAGATACGCGCTTGTCGCGTGCATTTGTGGCCCGCGCCGACAGTATCCATCCCGCCGGATTATGGGTTAAGAAAGAAGAGTAGGGGGACAGAATGTCAACGCAATCGAACCTCCTATCTCAAGACCGCGCACCGGGTAATATTGTTAAATCTGCCGGGGTTCGGCGCGTCAATAATCTGCCGATCGTCATATTTGGCGCAATCATGCTGGTTTTTATGCTGCTCATGATGATTGTAGCGATGAATCGCGCAGCCGAGCGCAATCAGCCACCCCCTGACACTACTCAAGATGTGCAATCGAGCCAATCGTTTGCCTCACTCATCGCAAAAGATTATGTCGGCGGTATGATCGAGCCTAAAAACCCACCGGCAGTACCGGATTCCAAAATGCCCCTGCCGGGGCTCATTATCGAGCGGCCCGCTGATCTGGATCGACCTCCGTTGCCGCCTGGAGTAGGCGTCCAACCTTCCAATCCAGCACAAAACCCAGATCTTGCACACATCCGCATGCTCAAACGCCAGCAACTGGAAGAGGCCATCAAGGCTAAAACCCAGGTCAATGTCGTTGCTCCTCGAAGCAGCACATCCTCACCCAATACCACACCGACGCGCGATGAAATGCTCGCTGAGATGGCCTCTGTGCGGCATCAGATCGATTCGACGTTGCGTGAGGATCCAACGACGGCGTATCAGGCGCGTTTGGCTAAATTGCGCATGAATGGTCATGGAAATAGGGGAGATGTGAGAGGCTTGGGAGCGGGGAGGGGAGAGGAGGTTATGGATGATATGGCACCCCGCTTGGTGGATGATGAGCAGAAAAAACAAGCACAGGATTATTCACGCTTTGATTCGACTGATGGTGAAAAACGCTGGACATTAAATAGTGACGTGCAAAAACCCGCATCGCGCTATGTATTACAAGCAGGATTTGTAATTCCGGCCACCTTGATCTCCGGTATCAATTCCAGCCTGCCGGGGCAGATCATGGCCCAGGTGAGTCAACACATCTATGACTCACCCGTGGGTCGCTGGCGCTTGATACCGCAAGGATCCCGGCTGGTTGGCACCTACTCCAGTGATGTGGAATACGGCCAGGCAAGGGTTTTGGTTGCCTGGCAGCGCATCATCTTCCCAGATGGCAAGACGATGGACATTGGCGCCATGCCCGGTGCTGATGGGCTGGGGTATGCCGGATTTAACGATCAGGTGAATAACCATTACCTTCGAATCTTTGGCTCAGCACTGATCATGTCGGCGATTGTGGCGGGTTCAACCTATAGCCAGCGCGATGCGGGAAGTACGTTTGGACGGCAGAACGCTGGCAGCATCATGAGCCAGGCACTGGGGCAGCAATTAGGACTGGTCACGGCCAATCTGATTCGCAAAAACCTCAATATCTCACCAACGCTCCAGATCAGGCCGGGATATCGATTCAACATCATAGTAACCAAAGATCTGAGATTCTCTAAACCGTATCAGTCCTTTGATTATTAATACAGGAGAATGCCAATGGTAAATGCTGGAAGTAAACCCATTCGATTCATCATGATGCTGCTGGTCATCATGAATGCAGGGCTTACATCAAATGCTCGTGCAACGGGGATTCCTGTCATCGATGCGGCCAATATCGCTCAAAGCATTGTTACCGCAACAGAAAGTGTGGATCAAACCCTTATACTCATAGATCAATACAAAAAACAGCTCGAGCAATACGAAAACATGGTCAGAAATACCTTAGCGCCTCCAGCATATCTTTGGGCGAAGGCCCAGTTCGCAATGAACAAACTCATCCACCTGACCAACACGATACGCTATTACGAGCAGACCTATGGAGGGATAGACGGTTATATGCAGCGGTTTCGTAATGTCGAGTATTACCGCAGCTCACCGTGTTTCAGTGTCGAGGAAAAATGCAATGAAGCAGCCTGGAAATTACTGCAGGACGGTCAAAATACCAGCACCGATGCCCAGAAGAAGGCTAATGATGGGCTTCTGACCGGTTTGAGTGAGCATCAGAGTCAGATGCCGGTTGATGCTGCGCACCTGCAATTATTGCAACAGAGAACTGAAACAGCCGAAGGGCAGATGGCAGCACTGCAATACGCCAATCAACTCGCGGCATTCCAGGCTAATCAGCTGTTACAGATGCGTCAGATGCTGATTGCGCAGCACAATGCACTGAATACACAAGCCCAGGCTGAAGTGGATCTGAAGGCTATGCAGCAGGCTGCGCGGGGAGTGGCGATTAAGCGATTGAGTCCTGAGATACTACCTGTGGGTAGGAGTTGGTCGGTTAGAGATGGGTTTTAATAAATTAGCTCAAGGAGAAGACAATGAAAATACGTGATTTAAGCATTGCAGTGGTGGGGTTATCGGCTTTTTTGCTGTTATCGGGTTGTTATAAGGATGGTGATGGCAAGCTGGAGATGAAAGAGCCTAAGAAGGAGTTGAGTGAGATGCCGGAAAGGAAGAATTGGTCTGTTAAAGATGCAGAAGGCTTCGGCGAATAAATAGCAGTAATCAATTACATGTAACTCAACCTGGGGATTACAAATGCAAAAGTTTAATTTAGGCACCGTTTTAATCCTATTTTTCTTTATGTGCTTATCAACAAGCGCATTTGCTGAGTTGTCTTATATAGATCCAACATCCAATCAAAGCGTGCTGGATCAGGTAGTGCAGAAATTTGGCGGAAAAGTTAGATCATGGAAGAACATTATTCAAGCTGCAGCAGAACGTTTATTCTGGACGCTAGTTTTGATTTCCATGGTATGGACTTTCGGCATGATGTTGTTACGCAAAGCGGATATAGCTGATTTCTTTGCTGAGTTTACGCGCTTTATTATTTTTACGGGACTGTACTTCTGGCTGCTTACCAACGCAGTTTCAGGACACAATATCGCCGGTACAATCATCTTGTCGATGGAAGATCTAGGAAGAACTGCAGCAGGATTACCTCAAGGTGCAAGTCATTCCAGTGTCATAGATACCGGTGTTTTGATCTGGACTCAGGCCACAAATAATCTCACCTTACTACAACCTGTAGATAGTTTAATCGCGATGATTATCTCGCTGATCATCCTAGTTGTTTTGGCCGTCATTGCGGTCAATATGCTGCTATTGATGATTTCTTCCTGGGTACTGATGTATGCGGGGATATTTTTTCTGGGATTTGGTGGGGCACGCTGGACAACGGATATTGCCATCAATTACTTTAAAACAGTGCTGAGTATTGGCGTTCAGTTATTTGTAATGCTGCTGATAGTAGGTATCGGTAGCGATCTGTTGACCAGTTTTTACACCAAGATGGGCAAGAATGTGCTCAATTATGAAGAATTGGCGGTGATGCTGATTTTTTCGATTGCGTTTTTTGTGTTGATATCCAAGTTGCCGCCATTATTGGCGGGGATTATTACGGGCAGTTCCATAGGATCGAATGGTGGAATTGGTGGTTATAGTGGGGGCAATTTCCTAGCAGGGGCAGGGACTGCGGCAGCGGTTGCCTCTTATGGCGGGTCACTGGTTGTCAGTCGGGTTGCAGCGGCTACATCTTCACGATATGGAACGGAGGCTTTGAGAAATGCCATAGAGAAAGGCCAGGCATATGAGGCAGCAAGAGGTGGGAATATTTCGGGTGGAAGAGACTTATGATGGATTTGCCTCCGGACATGCAGGAGCGTGTAGTTTGTTCGGTCGCTGCTGCTATCAAGTATGAGATACCTGCCAATATCATGCTCGCCATAGCGGAAAAGGAGGGTGGTAAACCTGGGCAGCGGGTGCGAAACAGTAATGGTACGTATGATTTCGGCTCGATGCAGTTCAATACAGCATATTTAAAGGATTTATCCAAATATGGCATTAAACCTGATCATGTGTCAGCTGCGGGTTGTTATGCTTTTGACTTGGCCGCTTGGCGTATACGGCTACATATCAGGAATGATCAAGGGGATGTCTGGACTAGGGCAGCGAATTATCATTCACGAACGCCAAAATATAATGCGACGTATCGGGCTGACTTGATAGCTAAGGCAATTAAGTGGGCGGAATGGTTAGAGAAGAGGGATTGATAAATTGCTTAGCTTAAGTTATTAAGCAGTTAGGTTGATCTTCGGAGTTTATAAATATTGAGGTATATGGAATTCTGTCTCCTCCCTTTTACCGTTTGGGGTTTTCTCAGACCCACACGAGAATTGAGGTTGAACAAATTCTATTTTTTGATTAATTCCATTGGTTACGTCATACACTACAATATTACACGTTGCAGCTTCATCGGTAATATTTACAATTGTTTTATATTTTCTATCGGGATTAGGTTGAAAATAACCATAAACTGAACAGCTTCTCATTTCGAAAGACCTACCTTCGAAATAATCAGATCGAAAAGCAAATACTTCATGAGCAGATATTTTAATTTGCGGAATTTCTCTGACTGACTTATATGAAAAACCTGCGCTTCTACCAACGAGAGATCCATAAGAAGAATTTTTACAGGTATCTTTATTTATTGCAGAGACCACTACTGAGTTACTTATACCACGTGAACTATAACTGTATACATCAAGTGAAAACTCAGATGATTCAATGTTTGGAGGAAATTAATGAGTTGAAGAACAAGCAGATACTAAAATTATTATGGTCAAGCTAATAATTCGAAGAAAGCTCATAATTGGCCTAATTTCTATTAATTCATAGCTTTGATACGGTGCCAGATTAGCTGAGTTTAACCTTAAAGCGAGATTTCAATCCAGTCATTCCACAATTTTTGATTTTAATTTAAACAATTCCCATAATCCTGGATGTATTCTGCGTTCACCGGCTTCCCATCTATGCCATGCTCGCTCTGTGCAGTAGATTAATTCACCGGATTTTTATCGGATAACCCTATAAATTATCAAGCGTTTTTAATTAAATGCACATAATAAAATGCCTTCCGATAAGAGGGAAATATGCAAACAAACTTAAAAAAAATCCGCGTTAAATTTGCTACGGTCTATTATCACGAAGTAATTGACGGCCTTTATGAGTCTTCAGTAAACATGAGAAATCAATTAATGAAAAACTTACAACGGCAAGCTGCTGAAATAGAAGCGGACGATACGCTCGATCCAGACGATAAGGAGCAATTACTTAGTTCTTTAGATGATGAACGCTACATAGCTCACCTTACGACAGAACTTGCAGGAGAGATGATGATCGTTGCATTATTTAAGACATCTGAAATCTCCATAAAAGAAATGGCAATTGCAAGTGAGCTTTTTACGAAAAACCAAATCAATAAATTTCTTAAATTTTGTGAATGGGATGTAAATCTTAAGGAAAAATTATGCGATATAACTACGCTCAATAACTACAACTCATACGATGAGCTTAGGTTGATTAATAATTGCATAAAACATAGCGGTAAGGTTAATAAATCGCTTGCGAGTTATCCAGGGTGGATAAAAGGTAACAAGCTAGATGAACTGGATATGCATTATCACCGCCTAAAGGGTGGGGTCATTAAGTTTGTTAATGAAATTCAAGATGCGATCATAAGAAAAATTCCATGATTAAAGCAAATAGGGGTAAAACAAGCAGTTGTGTCACCAGCCGCCATTTGCTGGAGTTGCCTTGCAGCGTTTAAATGCCTAATTTGAGATTACAGGAGCCTTTTCAATTGCTCTATAAAGGGTTCGCACAGAAACATTGAGGGATTTAGCTACGATACTTATATGCTCCTGCCCTGCTAGCAGCTTTCTAGCATGTTCAATCTGTTGTTTAGATAATTTTGGTTTGCGCCCCATAACTACCCCGCGAATTTTGGCCGCCTCCCGTCCTGCTTTGGTGCGCTCAACGATTAGCGAGCGTTCCAGCTCTGCCATAATGCCGAGCATCTGCCACATTGCCCGGCCTGTCGGTGTTGTCGTGTCAATTGCTTCTGTAACCGATTGAAAAGCAATTCCCCGCGCTTTTAATTCATCCAGCAGAGAAATGATGTCGCCGAGCGATCGTCCTAGCCGGTCGAGTTTATAAACTGCCAGCGTATCGCCTTTGTTTAAACTCTTAAAACAATTTTGTAGTTGTGAGCGTTTAGCATTAGCTCCGGTGGCCGTATCTTTAAAGAATGATTCGCAACCGATGGCTTTTAAGGCGGCAATTTGTAAATCGTCGTTCTGTTCCTCTGTGGACACCCGAATATAGCCGATTTTCATAATAACTTCTGACACTAATTTATGTCACATTTTTTAGGCTTTTAAAATATTGTTTAGATAAGCTGATAATATGAAATGATTTAGATAGAGTCCTGGCGACAATTCAAAATTTAGATTGAGGCCGTAAAATGCTTGATTCAATATTATTGGAAGCTTGCAACCCTGAGCTAAATATCTGGCGTTCCTACCGTATAACCTTCGGACAAGACTTATTCGGTAGCTGGATAGTTGAACTGAGCTATGGTCGCATCGGCTCAAGAGGCCGAAGCAGAACTATCTTAGCTGAAAGCGAAACCCAGGCTATGGGCTATGTTGAACAATGCCTTAAAAAAAGGCAATCTGCCCCGAAGCGTATCGGGGCTAGTTATAGAATTAAGCAATTATCCAGACAAGGAAATACGAGTAAGCTGCTGTCAAAAATTAGCGATGAATTCCAATCGGCAAATCAAGATTGATTTTTTCATACGGAACATGCGGGGTAATTGTTCCGCTTTTATTTTTAGTCAGTTCTACTAACCCAAAACGAGCCATATTATTAAGGGTACGGGAGAGATTAGATTTTGCCCGGCCTGACATATGCTCAAGTTCTGTTATTGAATTTGGCTGCTGCTCGATAATAATATCAAGCAATTTACGGTTTTTTTTAGAAAGCACCTGAGCTAGGCTCTCTATTGATGTGAACCATATTGTAGGTTCATCGCAAGATGGCTTTATTTCACCGCGGGCAATAGCAAGAGTTCTTTCTTTCATCTCTTCATAACTGGCAATGCCAATTTTTAAAGTCTTCATGTTGTAATTCCTCTTTCCTTCATTACCCTGTCTACTTCGTCCCAGAAATCAGCAAGTAAATCTGCTGCATTAGTGTATTCATAGGGCTTAATCGTTCTCATTCGATGAATATGGTCATGTTTGGCAGCCCTAACTCGTGAAATTCCCCGTTTCTCACTAACAGCATGTGCATTATCGAACCCAAGTAACCGCTCTCCTTTGCCGTCATGCAGAGTTAATGAATAACTCAGCCCGTGGGGACGTTCTTCTGTATAAGGGACGCGATGAACAACAAATTTAACCCAGTGCTGATTAGCAGGGTCAATAACCATAATTACACCATTAAGCTCTAATAGTGTTTCCAGTCCATAATCTGATTTCGGTTCTGTCATTCGCGGATAATGTTATCACCTGATGATAACATTATCAAGTATATTGCTCTGCCCAATTTATTTTTGACAGAGGATATAATGCGAAGTGTCGGGAAGACTTGATGGACAAGGCTGTTAAATGGGCGGATTGGTTGGAGAAGAGGCATTAATATTTGATTCCAGTGCTCGCACCGTCGACCGGCGCGAGGGACATAAGCTGCAAGCCGAAATGCTATTCCGAACCCTAGCTCGGTGATTATTTATTTGGCTATTCCTTCTGCTAAATGCTTCTTAAAGAAGAATTAATTTTGCACCTAAGCCGATTATTCCACAAAGGCTTATTACTTCAAGAACATTCCTCTTAAAACGAAATAGCGCAATCGCTGCAATGATTGCAATTGATACTGATATCCAATCAAACTCTCCATTAAATCCCTGCGGCCAAAGAACATGATAGCCAAAGAACATGGCCAAATTTAATATAACCCCAACAATGGCTGCTGTGATTGCTGTTAGCGGTGCAGTAAATCTCAAGTTATCGTGGGTTGATTCGACTATTGGCCCACCCGCAAGAATAAACATAAATGAGGGTAAAAAGGTGAACCAAGTTACTATGATGGCAGCCATCGAACCTGCCATAAATAGCATATCTGACCCTAAGAGCTCTTTTGCGTAGCCACCAATAAAAGCCACAAAAGCCACTACCATAATTAAGGGGCCAGGGGTTGCTTCTCCAAGTGCTAGCCCATCTATCATTTGCTCAGGTGTTAGCCACCCGTAAAATTCAACTGCTCCTTGATAAATGTACGGCAAAACTGCATAAGCGCCACCAAAGGTTAACAACGCAGCTTTTGTAAAGAACCACGCCATTTGGGTGAAGTCATGATTCCATGAATAAAGCACCGTCAAAAATAATATAGGGATTAGCCATAACAATAATCCTGTTACGATGATCGAGCTAAGCCTTATCCAAGAAAATTTTGCATGTTCTGGAGTTGGAGTATGGTCATCAATTAGGGCTGCACCGTAAGAAATACTAGCTTTCCCATGTGAGTTATTTACACGAAAAATTTGTGGTCTATATATTCCTCCGATAAAACCTATTAGAGTAGCAGTAGCAACTATGAAGGGAAAAGGGATTTTAAATAGAAATATTGCGATAAACGATGCTATAGCGATAAAGAAAAGAAAATTGTTCTTGATAGTTCTTGATCCGATCCGATAGGCAGCTTGAAACACAATCGCAGTTACTGCAGGCTTGATTCCATAAAATATTCCCGCAACTAGGGGAACATCCCCGAATGCAATATATATCCAGGAAAGGGCGATTAGGATAAAAAGAGAAGGGAGAACGAATAAGACCCCAGCAATAATGCCACCCCACGTGCGATGTAATAACCAGCCGACATATATAGCAAGCTGTTGAGCTTCTGGCCCTGGCAACAACATGCAATAGTTCAGCGCATGGAGAAATCTTCTTTCAGAAATCCAATGCATACGTTCAACCAGATCTTGATGCATAATTGCGATTTGACCGGCTGGACCTCCAAAGCTGATAAGCCCGAGCTTTAACCAATACCAAAACGCTTCAGACAAAGTTACATTTTTAGGCGGAGTTACATCGCGATTTGAGGAATTATCAGAAATATTTGTATGTGACTCGTCCATAGCTTCTCCTTGGAATTATCCAAAAAAAGCAGGCCTTGGACGAAATTGTCTTAGAGTGGGGAGGCTGCTGAATCCCCGCTCGAATTATAGCATTAAAAAACTGAGGTTAAGCAGACACTCAAAAATGGGTGGCATGGAAAAGATTTTGTTCAAATAAATGCTTCATTCAGGTTTAGTTATAATTTCCGCAGTTTAGCCAATTACCAAATTGTCGGTTTCAGCTAGCTTACAATGATCAATAGCAATCGATATTAACAACGAAGAAATTCTTTTCCAGCTATATTTTTATTTAAAACCCCTCAGCTCAGCTATCAGATAGATCCTCTGAATATTCGAAGTATACGCAAACACATTCGCCGGGAATTTAAGAATAGCTACAAATCAAATATAATTGTTAAAGCTTGTTTGATCACTTGGAGATATTGATTCTCAACCTTTCCTTGCTTCTTGCCAATTCGGGAGATATCAATTGCACGCAGTTGTTTGAGATTGATATGACGATCCTTATCTAATCCATTATCATTTGTTGGCGTCAAATTTACTGCAAATGGCCACGACTTATGATTGGGAAGCAACGGTGCCACAATCAAAGTTTTTGATTGTATATTCACCAGATCGCTTTGAATGATTACGCACGGTCGCAGTTTTTGAGTTTCAGCACCGAGAGATGATTCCAAATCCATCCAGTAAATATCAAGTTGCTTAAACTCTGTCATTTGTGAGTCCGTCCGATAGAGCTGTGTCCCATTCTTTTAATTCTTCCTGATACTCAGAGTCCGCAGCTTCTTCTTGGTTTGCTTTTAGCAAAGCTTGCTTAAGATGATTCATTCGTTCCTGCTTTAGTAGCTCATTGATATATGCACTACGATTTTCACCAGCAATATTATTTAAAAAGATAAAACTTTCATCATCCAATGTAATGGTTGTTCGATGTGTCATAGTATTCTCACATTAAAAAAGGATATCTTTTAATCATACTATGAGGTGTTTCAATAATACAATCTATCAATTCGAATAATGATATTTAATATGTGATAATGTCCTTTATCACATGTATGAATGATAGTAAAATTCACTCATCCCGATTGCATTTTGTCCTAACCAAAGAATGTCCAGTTTAATTTCTCTGACAAAAATTTCCTGCCCGTCACTGGTTACCGCATCCGGTGAACGAGCCAGACTTCGATTTCTGGAATTCTTTGCGTCCAACATTCGCAATTCTCATACTCGCCGTGCATATGTTCGAGCGGTTTTGGATTTTTTGAATTGGTGCCAAACCGAAGCTCAAGTTGCTGCATTGATCGATATTGAGCCATTACATGTGGCCGCATGGATTGAACTACAAACCAGACGACTATCCGCTCCCAGTGTCAAACAACATTTAGCTGCCATACGTCATTTATTTGACTGGTTGGTAGTCGGTCAGATTGTAGCAACCAATCCAGCATCCTCTGTCAGAGGCCCTGCTCATCGAGTCAAAACGGGAAAAACTCCCATCCTAGATAGTGAAGATACCCGGCAATTATTGAACAGCATCGATGTCAGCAAACCTTCCGGATTAAGAGATCGGGCGCTTATTGCACTGATGGTCTATTCCTTTGCACGAATTGGCGCTGCTTTAGCGATGAAAGTTGAGGATGTTTATATACAAAATAGACGGTTATGGGTTCGTTTGCATGAGAAAGGTGGTAAAAGGCATGAAATGCCCTGTCACCATAATCTGGAAGAATATTTAAGCGCCTATATCAATGAAACCAATTTGCGTGATGATCCCAAGGGTTTCTTATTTCGCACCATTGGCCGAGGAACCGGACAATTAACCTCCTCCCCTTTAGTACAAGCAAATGCGCATGCCATGATACAAAGGCACATTATCAAATCAGGCATAGCAACAAAAGTAGGAAATCACAGTTTTAGAGCTACCGGCATTACTGCGTACCTGAAAAATGGCGGCACTTTAGAAAAAGCAGCAATTATGGCCAACCATTCGAGTACTCGAACAACACAACTATATGACCGACGCCACGATGAAATGACACTCGATGAAGTAGAAAGGATTATGATTTAAAATTTTCGAAGGGATTCTTTCTTTTCATTCATAATGTGTCCACATTCGTAATACCTTGATCTTCTTATCTTCTGAATATATCTGATATATCAGACGATGTTGAATAGTGATCCTTCTTGAATATGCACCTGATAAATCACCAATAAGCTTCTCATAAGGTGGTGGATTTTGGAATGGATTCTCTTCGAGTAATTTTAATAATTCAACCACTTTAGGCTTCAATCCAGCTTGACTGATTTTGTTTGCATCTTTCTGGGCTTGTCTGGTGAACAAGACTTCCCAATTCACCAATCCAAATCCTTAGCGCATTCAGATAAACCAGACTCCATGCTCTCTTTGATTGATGCCCGCATTCCTGGAATCGATAGTAAATACAACGTTTCATTAATCGCGGTCCAATCTTCTTCTGAGATCAATACTGCATTATTTCTTTTGCCTGTAATGACAATTGGCTGATGTGTTTCAGCAGCTTCATCAATAAGAGCGTACAACTTAGTGCGAGCCTCGGTGGCTTTAAGTATGTTCATAATAATTCCTTTCACTAACACGTTATCGTACGGTATAACGTACGATAATGCAAAAGTTTTAGCGAAAAAGACTTATTTTTCCTAAATACTCCAGAGCTTTGTCCTACTTGTGCTGACGGGGTACAGCGTCGGGCTCCACTCTGTCGGACTAAAAACTCGCATGTGCCTTAAGTCACATACAACCAGAATTTGAACTATTAATCTATGTTTGATGGTGGAAGATTCATTTTAACTTCCGACGATAGTATGAAACTAAGTTTAAATATACTCCGAGTAAAGAAGTGGTTGAAAGCGCCAAACGACAGCGCGGTTAAATATCAGAGAGCGAAGAAGCCTGGCAAGTTGACACTATTTGAATCCAGGTTGCTGTTGGCGCTAGAAGCGGATGCACGTCGTCCGAAGAAGGATCGGCGCACAGCGTTGATGCTGTTCAAAGAGATATTGAACGAAGGCTATACGGGCGGTTATAGCATTGTTTGCGATTTTATCCGAGGGTGGCGTAATCAAGGCAGTCAGAGTAAATCAGTGTATGTGCCGTTGCGGTTTGCGTTGGGTGAAGCCTTTCAGTTTGACTGGAGTGAAGAGTGGCTGGTGATTGGCGGCTTACACCGCAAGGTGCTGGCAGCCCATATCAAGCTATGCGCCAGTCGTGCTTTCATGTTGTCGGGTTACCCGTCACAAAGCCACGAGACGTTGTTTGAAGCCCACACCCGTGCATTCTCAGCGTTTGGAGGCGTGCCGAAACGCGGCATTTACGACAACATGAAGACGGCCGTGGACAAGGTGTCCAAAGGCAACGGGCGAGTAGTCAATACGCGTTTCTTTGCGATGACGGCGCATTATCTGTTTGATCCGGATTTCTGCAATGTTGCTTCCGGCTGGGAGAAAGGTGTCGTCGAGAAGAATGTTCAGGATATGCGCCGCCGCCTTTGGAATGAAACCAAACAGCAGCAGTTCAGTTCATTCGATGATCTGAACCGATGGCTTGAGACATGCTGCCGCGCGTTGTGGTCTGAAATTCAGCATCCGGATTACGCGGGTATTACCCTAGCCGATGCGCTGGAGCAGGAACAATTGTACTTGATGCCGATGCCAGCACCGTTCGATGGCTATATCGAAGTATTGGCGCGCGTATCCAGCACGTGTTTGGTCACATTGCACCGCATCGTTATTCCGTACCTTGCCGCCTGGCCAACCAGATGGTAGCCGTTCATCAGTATGCCGACCGTATTGAGATCGTTCATAACAATGCTGTAGCAACTTGTCATACCCGTTTGCTGGATAGCGACCAAGTCAGTTATGACTGGCAGCATTATATTCCGGTCATTGAGAAGAAACCGGGCGCCTTGCGCAACGGCGCGCCATTTGCTGAATTACCGGCGCCCCTGTTGCAGTTGCAAACAGCATAGCGACGTAGAGAACGTCAACAGGCTGATCGAATCATGGCAAAAGTACTAAGTCTGGTACCAATGCATGGGCTCGAAGCGGTGCTAGTCGCCGTTGAGCTGGTGTTGGAATCCGGTGTGCCCAGTGCTGAGCATGTCTCCAATGTATTGGCACGCCTGAAACAAACCGACATGCCGGCATCCGTCGAAACGACACTTAAGCTCAATGAAGAACCGCAGGCCGATACAGCACGCTATGACCGCTTGAACAAGCAGGGGGTGCCGTATGTCTGACATACCCGCACAATTCAAGGCGCTGAAATTATATGGCATGGCTAGCTGCTATACCGAGCTGAGGCAGCAGTATACGCCAGACCGGATGGCTGATCTTGATTCGGCAGACCAGATTTTGTCTCAACTGTTCCAAGCCGAGTCAACCGAGCGCAATATCCGTTCCATCCGCTATCAGACCCAAG
Source organism: Nitrosomonas sp. JL21 (assembly GCF_009833095.1). Classification (GTDB taxonomy): domain Bacteria; phylum Pseudomonadota; class Gammaproteobacteria; order Burkholderiales; family Nitrosomonadaceae; genus Nitrosomonas. The sequence continues at coordinate 43,904 of NZ_QRCB01000023.1, read as the reverse complement.
CCGCCAGATTCCATGTGCAGCGTCACTTACAAGGCTTCGACTTCAGTCAGTCCAAAGTCGATCAATAACTGATTTATCAATTGGCCACGATGGAATTTACCACCGCCGCACAGAATCTTGTGCTGGTTGGCGGCACCGGTACGGAAAAACGCACCTGGCTATTGCCATTGGTACTTCAGGCATACAGCATCACAATAAAAAGGTGCGATTCGGAAGCCGCCATTGACCTGGCTAATAGTCTGGAGCAGGAAAAATCCACCGGCAAACAAGGCAGGCTTGCCCTGCGACTGTTGCAGATTGATCTGGTTATCCTTGATGAACTGGGCTATCTGCCATTCTCACAAGCCGGAGGTGCTTTATCGTTTCACTTGCTCTCCAGGCTTTATGAACGCACCAGCGTAATCATTACCACCAACCTCGCATTCGCAGAATGGAGTAACGTTTTTATCGATGCCAAAATGACCACCGCGCTTCTGGATCGACTCACGCACCATTGCCACATCATTGAAACCGGCAATGAGTCTTTCCGATACAAACAAAGCGCTGTCACTGCAAAGATTAGAATCCAGCAGCGAGAAAAAGAAAAATACTCTTCAGAAGAAAATCTGGCTAATTTGTAGTCAATTAAAATTAAACTAAAAATCAACAGGAGGCAAAAACCAACTCAGTCCGGTCCACTTATCCACAGAAGCGTAGTAACCTGCGATTTGTTTCCCCCTGGTCATTTTTCAACCGTAATGGGTGATCAATTTTGAATCGGTATCAACATCTAGTACTTCATGACCTGGTTGAATACTGGCTTGCGCAATCACTGCGGACTTTAGTGCTTCCTCAGGAAATAAGTGCCGCATGACCGGATCATACCAACGCGTCAGCCAGTGAAAATGAAACGCTGGGATATAGCGAGGATCTTTTTCATCGCGACCAATCTCCTAATTTTTACGTTTTAAGTGAGCGTCGGATCGAAATTTCCTTAACCAGCACATAAATGGCAGGAAAAATAACCAGTGTCAGTATCGTCGCCGAAACCATGCCGCCAACCATCGGAGCTGCGATCCGCCGAGTCAACTCGGAACCCGTGCCACTACTCAGCATAACGGGCAGCAAACCTAGAATACTACCGGCAATAGTCATCATGACAGAGCGTATCCGCGTTACAGCGCCCTCAGTCACTGCAAAGTAGAGGTCTTCAATGGTGACTTTTTCACCTGTGGCTTGGCGCTTTTTCTGCATCTCAGTCAGCGCCTGATCGAGAAACTCCAGCATCACCATACCGGATTCAGCCGCAATGCCAACCAAACCTATGAAACCTACTGCCACCGCGATACTGATGTTGTAGTCGAGCCAATACATCAGCCAGATACCGCCGACCAGAGAAAAGGGAACAGATAGCATAACGATCATGGTTTCGGTCAGTCGATTGAAATTCAAGTAGATCAGGACAAATACAATGAGAAGCGTAACTGGCACCACTACTTTCAATTTCTCGGTTGCACGTTCCATATATTCAAATTGTCCGCTCCAGGTTGCATAATAACCGGGCGGAAATTCTACTTGTTCGAGCACAGCCTTTTGTGCATCAGCAATATAACTGCCGATATCTCTACCTCGAATATCAACAAAGATATAAGCAGCTAGCAATGCATTTTCTGTACGAATACTGGAGGGCCCTTGGATCAACTTGATTTGAGCCAATTGACCCAACGGGATCATGGCTCCATTCATAGTTGGAACTAGCACTTGCGTAGCGATAGCTTGGGGTTCATTTCTAAATTCACGTGGATAGCGCACAGTCACACCATAGCGCTCACGTCCTTCCACCGTTGTGGTAATCGTTTCTCCCCCAAGCGCCACCGTAATGACTTCGAGCAGATCCCCTATTGCTAATCCATAACGTGCCAGCGCCATACGATCGGGTTCTATATCGAGGTAATAACCACCGGTTGTACGCTCTGCAAAGGCGCTAGTGGTGCCGGGTACAGTTTTTATAGCCGCCTCAATCTGTTTGCCTAACTTTTCTATTTCACCGAGATCACTGCCGAAGACTTTGATACCAATCGGCGTACGAATACCGGTCGCCAACATATCCGTTCTATTTTTGATAGGCATAGTCCAGGCATTGGCTACCCCAGGAATTTGTAGTGCCTGATCTAATTCTGCAACGAGTTTTTCGAGCGAAATATTAGGCCGCCATTCACTTTCAGGTTTTAAGTTAATAATTGTTTCTGTCATTTCCAAAGGTGCCGGATCAGTAGCGGTATTTGCACGTCCCGCCTTACCAAATACTGACGCAACTTCAGGAAAATTTTTGATAATCTTGTTCTGCGTTTGCAACAATTCTGCTGCTTTTGTAATAGAGACACCAGGGAGTGTCACGGGCATATAAAGCAAGGTCCCTTCATTTAAAGGCGGCATGAACTCAGTTCCGAGTTTTAAAGCTGGATAAATAGTCAATGCCAATACTGCAATGGCGAGAACAAGAATACTTTTCTTACTCCTTATAATCCAGGGGATGACCGGTTCATACAAGCGGATCAGCAGCTTTCCCAATGGATTATCCTGTTCACGCGGAATACGACCTCGGAGCAATAACAACATCAGCGCTGGAACCAAAGTAATGGAAAGTAGAGCCCCGCCCGCCATAGCAAAGGTTTTGGTAAAAGCGAGCGGTTGAAACATACGCCCTTCCTGGGCTTCGAGTGCAAATATCGGTAGAAATGACACAGTGATAATCAGCAAACTGAAAAATAGGGTAGGACCGACTTCTTGACATGCTTTGATAATTGCATTCCTGCGCTCAGAAGCAGGAGCCTGGGGCTCGAGCCTCGAAAGATGCTTGTGAGCATTTTCGATCATTACAATGGCTGCGTCGGTCATTTCAGCAATAGCCAGTGCTATGCCTGCCAAGCTCATAATATTGGAATTGATACCCAAATGAAACATAACAATAAATGCGATGATTACGCCAATTGGCAATATAATGATTGCAATCAATGCACTGCGGACATGCATAAGAAATGCCACGCATATCAGCGCCACGATAACGACTTGTTCAATCAATACTTCATTAAGCGTTGCAATAGCTCGTTTGATTAATTCGGAGCGATTGTAAACCGGCTGAATTTCGACACCCTCCGGCAAGCCAGGTTTGAGTTCGTCGATTTTTGCTTCTACATTGTGGATGACATCGAGCGCATTTTCTCCATAACGCGCTACTGCGATGCCAGAAACAGCTTCGCCTCCGCCATCGAATTCTGTGATCCCGCGCCGCTCATTCGGTGCCAACTCTATGCGAGCCACATCACGTAGCAGCACTGGCATACCTTCATGTGCTTTTACCACCAAAGTTTCCAAGTCGCTGATGCCGCGCAGATAGCCTTTACCACGCACCATGTATTCGGTTTCTGTGAGTTCGATCACCCGCCCGCCAACATCACGATTACTCTGAGCAACAACATTGATTACCGTTCTGAGTGAGATGCCATAGGCTTGCAATCGTCGCGGATCGACTGTGATCTGATAGGTTTTCTGGAATCCGCCAACGCTGGCTACTTCGGACACTCCGTCTACCGCAACCAATTGAAAACGTAAAAACCAATCCTGGAGACTGCGTAATTCATCCAATGTGCGGTCTTTAGCGGTAACAATATATTGATAAACCCATCCTACCCCGGTTGCATCCGGGCCGAGCGCGGGTCTGACGTTTTCCGGCAATTTGTTGGCAGCAAAGCTTAGGTATTCCAGTACTCGTGAGCGAGCCCAGTAAATATCAGTCCCATCTTCAAAAATGACATAGACAAACGATACCCCAAATGCAGACAACCCGCGCACCACCTTGGATTTAGGCACACTCAGCATCGCTGTAGTCAGCGGGTAAGTCACTTGATCTTCGACTACTTGAGGAGCCTGTCCCGGGTATTCGGTATAGACGATGACTTGTACATCGGATAGGTCAGGAATTGCATCTACCGGAGTTTTTGAAACAGCATATACTCCCCAGGCAATGATTGAGAAAGTAGCCAGTAATACCAAAAAAACATGCCGTACTGACCATTCGATAATTTGCTTAACCATGTTAATGTTCTTGGAGCGGGCCGAGATTGTGGCCTGCAGCAGGATATATGTGGGTAATTACATATGCTCCAGGAGATTCCTCAATAAATTCAAATATTACCTTTTGTCCAGGTTTTAAAGAACTCAGCAATGAAGGATTCTTTAAGCTGAAATCCATAGTCATGGACGGCCAATTAAGGCTAGGGACTGGGCCATGCGCAAGCTTGATAACACTTCGCGAGGAGGCTATTTCTTTAATGATTCCACCCGCTTGATGAACAGTATTTGTACTTGCTGTAGGCTTACTGGAACTGACGGTCATTAGCTCGTCTGTTCTGAAATTATGTGAAGCATGACTAAAATTGCTTATCGCCGCTTTCATATTACTTTCGGCATCAATTAGAAAATTAGCCTTAACCACCACAAATTCACCGGCTTGAATCCCACCTAGTACTTCAGTAAAACCATCCGCGTGCATACCCAGCTTCACGATACGCGGTTCATATCGGCCTTCTCCGAGATCAACCAGCACCATCCGGCGTGTTCCGGTATCAAGCACTGCCGAATCGGGAATTGTTAATACCTTATTGCCAGTATGAAATGAAGCAAATTCTACGCGGGCATACATATCCGGCCTGAGCAAACCGGCGGGATTGTCAAGAACGATACGCACAATGGCTGTACGCGTTTCCGACGTTACTTTAGGGTAGATAAAAGTAACGTCTCCAGTAAATATTTTTTCTGGATACGCATCGACTCTGATGGTTACCTTCTGCCCAGGATGAATCATGCTTAGATCCTGTTCAAAAACGTCAGCTAACACCCACACATGAGAGAGATCGGCAATTTGATAAAGCACTTCTCCAGGTGCAAAGCGCTTTCCTTCAATAGAAGGTTTTTCCAAAACGACACCATTGGCTAAAGATCGCAATGTGACATATTCTTTGGCAACACCTTCACGCTGCAAGCGCTGTAATTCAATTTCCGAGATATCCCAATTGCGCAATCGTTGGAGTGCACTTTTAGCCAGCCTGTTCATAGTGGCCTTGACATCTGGATCACTGTTTGCAACTGCTTGCAACCCTTTCTCAGCAATGAGATATTCCTGTTGCGCTGTGATCAGCTCAGGACTGTATACATCCATCAATATTTCGCCTTTCTTCACCGCTTGCCCGGTTGTATTGACATAAAGCTGATGAATCCATCCTTCAAATTTAGTGACTAAGGTATATAATTTGCGTTCATCCACTTGTATTGTCGCAACCGCCCTGACGGTGCGGTTAAGCTGGCGCATTGATGCTTCTTCAGTTCGCACACCTAATTTTTGAATTTTTTCTGTACTAATCCTGATTAAGGATTTATCAGTTTGGGATTCTTCGCCTTCATAAACAGGCAAATAATCCATTCCCATCGGATCTTTCTTGGGGATGGGAGACGTATCGGGCAGTCCCATCGGATTACGATAATAAAGAATCTTTTTATCAAAGTTGTTTGTTTGGTGAGAAATAGCTGTAGTCGCTGTCTGGGATTGTTTATGACCCCACCAGAAACCAGCGGAAATCGCGGCTACCACTGTGATGCCCGCAACGATAAATTTTGCAAGGGTATTCATAGAAAACTCCATAATCGGTATCAGTTAGTGTTGTTTCTTGCCGATCAGTAAATCGATTTCTGCAAGTGCCTTGTTGTAATTGGCTATTGCGGAGATAAGATTGGTTTCATAATCAAATACGGTCATCTGATTATCGAGCAGGGTCAGAAAATCAATGCGGTTTACTTGATAAGCAGCTAGTGCGGACTCAACTGTCAGTTTTGCTTGGGGTAATATGGCATTCTGATAGAGCTTGACCGATTTCAGGCTTTGCTCAGCGGTCGCTACTTGTTGACGCAACCTTGCCGTGATTTCATTGCTTTGTGCTTGATACAAATTGATTGCTTGGTCGCGCAATGCTTGAAATTCCATGATACGGGGTTCAATCTTATTACCACGCCATACGGGCAAATTAACAGCCACCGTCATACTGACCATGTCATCGCGTCGAGTGCCATCGAGCATATTGTCGCGTTGTCCGTATGAAAGACGTACATCAAAATCTGGGTAATAGGCTCTGCGAGCTAAATCAATGGATTTCTCGTTACGTGCAATTAAGCTTTGTAATGCCAGCAGTTGTGGACGTTGCGCTATTGCCTCTTGTTGCATCGATTCGAGAATCAACGGTACTTCATGAATGTGCAATATCGCTGGAACCGGAACCTCACCCTTAGTGTTACGCCCCAGAGCACGAATTACTTCCGCTTCGAATATGGGTTGCTCGCGGGCCAAGCCCAGCAATCTATCCAGCATTCTTGATACTTGTGTCTGTGCTTTAAGCACATCCGCCTGATTGCCCTGTCCTACTTGATAGCGTCCTTCAGCAATGCGCAGAAAATGTTCAAGCGTTTGCTTATTTTTTTCAACCAGTTTGATCATCTCCAGCGTTAGCCCAAGATTAAAATAGGATATTTTGAGATCGTGCATCACACGATTGACTGTTTCATGGTAACCCTGTTCGATAGCTTCAGCATCTTTACTGGCGACCTCTTTACGCAAGCCACGCTTTCCAGGAAAAGGCAATCGTTGAGACAAACCAATCATTTTCATTGTCATGTCTTCACGGTTAAATGGGGACGATGCCAGAGGCGCATTGATTACCCCTGCTTCAAGCATTGGATCGTCCAACGCTTCTGCTGGCGCTATGCGCTGCTGAGCGGCTTCGCGTTCTTTTAGCGCCGCGCGAATTTCTGGATTATTTTCGAGGGCTTCCACCACCAAACTTGGTAGCGGAGTTTCATTACGAAAACTGGCTGAGTGAGAATACACACCTGAGCCAAATGTGTTTGTTGTAATATCTTCTCCTTGTGCAATAGCTGCACTCACAAGCGCAATCAGGGCAAATGCGCTCAAACTGACGCGGATCATTGCAGCCTCCAGAGAGAATCTTTTTGTTGAACAACAATATAAATGACGAATATTATGAACATGCCTATCTCCTGACTGATAAGGTCTTTTCTTAGTTGAAAATGAAGATACGGATACGCGCGATATCTATCGCTCTACTTCAAAGAGCGACAGAAGGTAAGCGAATAGATATTTTTTGCCTAAATTACAGGCGGATTTTTAGAAGGAAAGATACAAGGGAGGTCGTTGCAGTTGTTCCGGTATGAATGAAATGAGACCGGAATTCAAAACAAACACGGCAGAAGTTTTATAAACCGACATTGATACTGCACAGTTCGGTACGATCGGTGTGTTGCTGTATGCATCACAAGAGGTGTCATCACATGCAATGCTGGCTAGCACATGATCTATTGGATTTTCAGTTACTTGCTTATGGCAGTCAGCATGATGATGATCGTCGTTAATATTTATTGCTAATTTTGTACCATGATGACCGTTTAATTTTTTTTCCTCTGCGCATACCGACAGCACAGCCGCCGCAGCACCCTGAACTGGGAGCCATAGCATGAAAAAAAGCAGTAACCAATGGTATGCACTTGATCTCATCTTTTGTTCAATTTAGATAAGTATGAGGAATTTGTTTGAAATAAGTTAAGTTAGTTCACTTCACAAATATTATTTTATTTCTGCAGCTATTTTCCGATGAGAATCAGCCAAATTCATATTTTCGTTTACAGCTTCTCCATAAACATGAAGCAAAGCCTTGCACATGGATTCCATATCTAATCCTCGTCTACCATACGTTTCTCTGTGTGCTTCATATTCCGCTAGCATTTTCTTATGTTCATCAACTTTTGACTGCATCTCTTTTGCAGTATCTTCATAATGTTTAGCAAGGGAAATATGGTCAGCAGGAGTTCTTGCCTTTCTGATTTCCTCAAACATATCCATCCGAACTGGAGACATATGTGTACATGCCGTCACCAGCCCAATAGTAATTAATGCAAATAAACTCAACAATACTTTCATTTTATGCTCCTTTTGATCACTTTCGTTATTCATCTTCTGTTTGATACTAAGTTTAAGATCGAATCAAACCACAATAGATGAATTTGATCAATAATAATCCATCTATACAAATATTCACTGCTGATGTAATTAATTCTCCAATTGATCTCACAATGTTATTAATTGGATTAGAAGCAGATTCTGGTATAAATACTGATGTCATATTGTAATAATATGATTTTATAAGCACTAGCTCTTGATAGTATCGCTATTGCGAGTTGAGTCATATAATAGCAAACCAATAACATCAATCTTATAATTTGCATATCGCTATTGATTTGCGGATTTTCAAACTAAAAAATCTGTTTTTGTTAATACCCTGCAATAGTCACCGGGCAGTTAGGGTTATGTTTTATCAGACAAATACTTTCACACAAACTTATTGCGCATGCGCCTATCTGTAATTTTTTTTGCAGGTCATAATCTTGATAAGTTAGGCACTTATTAACTCCTTCGACAAATATTTGAAACGCTGCATTCGTAGTCAAATCGACATACTGCCCTGTTAAAGCGGAATATTCTTCGAATCGTATTAAGTCCATTTGATAATTTTGATGTGAGGCGATTTCTTCAAATATTTTCCGAAGCATTACTTCGCTAATTCCTTTCGGACATCGCGGCGCGATCAGCGATGGATTCTTTCTGCGGTCAACAATACTGCGGTGTATAAATCTCTGCTTTTGGTCTTCAAACATAACTAACTCCTTACATTTAAAATTATTATTGCTTCGGTACCAGATTAGCACTGAATTACTTCAACTTCTTTCCCAAACTCAAAAGTGCATAATCGATTTAAAAAAGCCTATGATCGGTTATTTCGGGCTTGCTTATAATATTTTTTTGCAATGAATTAAATACGTGAATAATTCTCATTTTGGATAAAGATAGGAGAGTATAAACTTTCTTACTCGTGTTTTACATTTAATGGGATGTGATAATGGAGATTGGTGAGCATAAACAAGTGGGGTATATTTTTTCAAATCAAGCCGCCATTGAATTCAACCTTAAAGCAGAGTTTTTTAAACAAAAGAAGCTTTATAAAAGGAATTGAAATACATGAACAGCAAACCATTGGTTCTCAGGGAAGGCTCCTGTGATATAGTGAAAAATGTATCAAAATATCATTAAATCTCTCGGAACGAACAACTGGTCAATTATATTGCCCATAAATTAAATAAGACTGATTATTAGATATAATCCCTTCGGCTAGTAAATCGCAATCCAATATTTTAAATGATAGGAATTCTAGGTGGCGGAGCTTTCATTTTGACTTCCTGCTAAATCTTGTTCAAATGTTCCTGCAGGAACTTAATGAAGTGCTGTGTTTTTGCAGGCAATAACCGGGTTTCCGTAACGGCGTAGACGGAGGCCGGAGTCCCATGCCAATTGGGAAGTATTCGACGCAATCGTCCAGAGGCAAGATCATCAGCGACGATTTTCTCCATCATCATGATGATGCCCATATCGAGTGTTGCCAAGCGGCAAATCATACCGACACTGTTGAGCGTGAACCGGCTACTAATTGAAATTTTAGCGGTGTGCTCTCCATCATGCAGTATCCACGTACCAGTCTTCATGAGACCTAAACACTCATGGTGCGCTAAATCGGCTGGTTCGGCAGGCTCTCCCGAGCGCTCAAGATAACGAGGCGAAGCGTAAAAGTACACAGGGAGCACAGCCAATGGACGTGCGATCAATTGCGAATTCTCAGGTTCTCCGATGCGGATTGCCACATCGAAAGGCTCACTCACCAGATCGGCTCGCCTCGACGTAAGATCTAAATCGAAAACAATGCCAGGATAGAGTCTTGCAAATTCGACGATCAAAGGTGTTATATAGGAAACGGCAAAGTCTACAGGCAACGAAGCGCGTAGCACCCCGCTGGGCTGTGCGAGCATTTCGCCGAGTTGTTCGTGAGCGAGCTTAGCTTCATCGACGATGCGCTTACAGCGCTCGAAATAAATCTGACCAGCCTCGGTTAATGTGATCCTGCGCGTTGTGCGATGCAAAAGACGCAATCCGATCGTCTTCTCCAGCGCACTGATCCGTCGCGATAGGGTTGAGTTCGGCATCCCGATAATATCGGCAGCCCCGCGAAAACTTCTAGCCTTGACAACTTCCACAAACAAGGCCATGTCATTCAAAAATTCCATTTCTTTGCTCCATTAGTGGAGCAATCTTATCCATAAATCAATCTTTATACTATATAAGAAGCATTGGATAATTCTACTATGAAAAATTTGTTGTAATCATCATGGATAAATTGCATGAGAAACATCCACAAGATTAACCATTCGGTTCATGTTGACCTGGAGCTGGCTCTATTACACCGGCACCAAGAGGAACTAAATAATGCACATGCTTCGCTGAACCAGCCTCCATTCTGCAGGATATTCGAAGCTTCCTGACCTTATCCATCAAATAGGGGCAAATTAATCTCAGCTGTAAAAGAAAAATTTTTATTAATTTTTTAGGGAGTTATTTCATGAAGCGTATTATCAATATAGTTATTATTGCTTTGCTAGTTACACTGATAACGGCGTGCGGTCGTCCTACGGTGACGATTAATGAAAGAGAAAGGGAAAATTATGAAAAAAAACTTGCTGGTAAAAAAATAGAATGTCCATACGGACTGGATGCTAATGGATCATGCCTGAAAGAAGGTGATGATGGCATCTGGTATTAATGGTTGTTATTCTTTCTGTAACAAAAATCAGCATCTATTTTTTAGCTAGATTTGCGCAAATCCTTAAATAATGTGGAAATAGGTTTCTTACAACTTGGTTTAAAAGTCACAATTATTTGATCTTTGTACTTTCTTTACTTTACCACCTAGCGAACTGCAGATAGGCAAATGTTTAAATTTATACTTTTTCTGAAAAGGATATGAGCAAGAATGTATAACGTAATTGAATGGCCGGTAAAATCTAGAGAACTGCATAGTAATCATTTTGACTCGACAATTTGGAATGATATTCAATTCAGATCTGATGATATCATCATTGCAACCTATGCTAAATCAGGCACGACTTGGACCCAACAAATTGTGGGGCAGTTATTATTCAGTGGTGACCCAGATTTAGAAGTAGCGGAAATGTCGCCATGGCTTGATCTACGTGTTCCTCCCAAAGCAACAAAATTACCTCAAATAGAGGCGCAGAAGCATCGCAGGTTTCTAAAAACGCACTTGCCTGTCGATGCGCTAGTTTATTCACCTAAAGCAAAGTACATTTACATTGGCCGCGATGGACGAGATGTCCTATGGAGTTTATATAATCATTATTCTAACGGTAATCAAGCTATGTATTCGGCATTAAATGATACTCCAGGGCTGGTCGGGCCTGCTTTCACGCCTCTACCAACAGACATTCTCAAATGTTGGCATGACTGGATGGATAACGACGGTTACCCTTTCTGGCCATTTTGGGAAAATATTCGCTCCTGGTGGAAGATTAGAGAATTACCTAACCTCTTGCTCCTTCATTTCAATGATCTCAAACGAGATATGTCGGGAGAAATGCGCCGAATTGCACGCTTTTTGGATATTACTATTAATGAAGACAGATGGCCATATATAGTCGAATATTGCTCATTCGATTGGATGAAAAATAATGCGACGAGAAGTGTGCCGCTAGGTGGCGCGTTCTGGGATGAAGGTGCAAGAGTATTCATTAACAAAGGTGTGAATGGCCGCTGGAATGATACCCTAACTGCGGAGGATTCAGCCCAGTATGAAGCCCGCGCAGTAAAAGAATTGGGACTCGAATGCGCACGCTGGCTCGCAGGAAAATCCTAAATATCATATTTCTCTAATTATTTATTGGTCAACGGCAATTGAATTTGACCCACTAGACTTTTTAAACGACAAATTAAAATTGACCTATCTCTTACAATTTTGACCTAAACCCAGGTTTGTTCAGGCTCTGACGCTTGGGCTATTCATCCCAATGTTATTCCATTATTTAATCCACAGCTATGACGCGTCGCCAATTGCTGAGAAGGGGCTAAAGGCTGCACGGCTTTATGCAAATACAGCTTTGGAACAATATGACACAATTTCGGTAGGAACCTTTCCTTGGCGTTCAAAGACACCAAAGACGATCGTTTCGCCATACGCTCCACGTCCTCTTATGCTTCGAACACGTTGCGCGCCGTAGTGCGATTCACAACTTATGCAGAACCTTGCAAGGGCAACTCAAGCTCATAACACTGAGTAATTCGCTGTCGTACTTTAAGGAAATAATGTTATTGATCGATCGGCTAGAAATACCATTAAATTGAGCTGTGCTAGTGGCCGTGAAATCCAGCGAAAAACATCGAATAAGTTGCCTGAATTTAACTTCTCTGATTTGAGAACGAAATTAATATCTATTTTTAACATTTATCTCAGTAAGTTAACACACTTTAATAAGTGCTTAACTTCCTAAGACCTTTTTTATTATCCATAATCAATTCCTCGTGTGTGTATTAATTAACCTCTACATACGATATTGAATTCAGCCACCATGAAATCGGGTTCCTCCGGCGTTGGCGGACTTAGCTTTACAATCAACGCTTCTGGATTGAATGCGCTTTGCAAGAATGGATCCGTCTTATGGTACGGATCTCCCTCGAAATACATTTGGGTGATCAGTTCGTCATGGCGGCCTCTGACGTCAAAATGAATATGTGCTGGCCGTGTTCTGGTAGGTGTAATGGGATAGGGCGGCGGTTTTATAGTTTTGAATTGATAATACCCATCGGTATCAGTTGTCATTGCGCCAAATCCTTCAAAATTTGGATCGAGCGGTGCCGGGTTCGTGTCGTCAGGATGAGCATAGCGTCCCACAGAATTGGCTTGCCAGATCTCAACATCGGCTCCCGCGACTGGTTTACCTTGGGGATTAAGTACTCGTCCCTTAACAATAAGAAGCTGCCCCTTGGCGCGTCCCGAACCGCCGGGCACTCGTGTTAGATCTCCAGTGCGATTAGGCTTGCTCATAATGGGATAAAAAGGTCCTAAAATCTGATCTTGTGTTCTGTTCAATAGCATCTGGGCAAAAGCAGAGCCAGTAGGAGGTATTATGCCTGCAGCGAATAGCGCTGCCGATGCTTTCAGAATAGTACGGCGACTATGTAAAGGTTTATCAGTCTTCATATTGACGGTTCTCAGAATGAGATAACTAAAGGTAAAACGTATTAATAATGTGAAAATCTTTCAATGCTATTCGCATAATCTATTATTTAATCCGTTAACAGATCATGATTTCGCTGTGCTCAACGAAAAACAGAAAGATGCTCAGGCTTCCGCTAAGATGCTAACCGAATGATTGGCTTAATCGTAATGCCTTTTTCACTATCCTCAGCAGCCTGATTAATCTGGTCGAGGGTGTAAAACTTCACCAGCTTATCAAAGGGAAATCTTCCCTGCTGATAAAGCTCAACCAGTGCAGGAATGAAAAGATCGGGTTTGCTATCCCCTTCAACGATACCAATAATGCGCTTGCCTGCCGTCATCACCCCATTTACATCGAAGCTTGCTTCTGTACCTAAAGCCGGTGCGCCGACTATGCCGCATGTTCCCCGAATAGACAGTGCATCAATGGCTTGACGCAATACGGCTGGGCGTCCACTTGATTCCAGCGCAAAATCAGCACCGCTGCCGGTAATTCTACGAACCGCTTCGACAGGATCGGTTTCTCGGCTATTGATGGTATGGGTTGCACCGAGTTCCATCGCTAGAGCTAAGCGTGAAGGCACTACGTCTGCTGAGATGATGGTCGTAGCACCAGCAGCTCGAGCCGCCATTACGGCGCTGAGTCCTACTGCGCCACCGCCAAATGCGGCGAAACTGCTGCCCGGACTTACCTTGAGTGCATTCATAACGGCCCCGGCGCCAGTCTGAATGCCACACCCTAGCGGTCCAAGCAGCTCCAAGGGCGCATCTTTCGGTACTTTAATAACATTTCGCTCATGCACGAGTGCAAATGTGCCAAATGACGACTGTCCAAAGAAATGATCATGAATCTGTTCGGAAGTATTTCCTGTCGTAAAAGTTGACGTGCTGCCGTCTTCGCGTGCGCCATTGAAATTCAAAGCATAAAAATTCTCGCAATAAGTCAAATCACCATGTAAGCAAGGTTTACAATGACCGCACCACATATATGTCAACACCACGTGATCACCAACACCGACTTTCTTCACGTTACTGCCGATTTGCTCAACTATTCCTGAGCCCTCATGTCCCAGCACAATGGGAAGCGGCACATCATAAAGCTGATCGCGTGCAACCATATCGGTATGACACATTCCTGTTGCTACAATGCGCACACGTACTTCATCGAAATGTGGTTCATCCTGCAATAGTTCTTCTATCTGGAAAGGCCCGCCACACTGGCGGATAACTGCTGCCCTAATTGTTTTCACGTGCACCTCCGCTTTGTTTTTATTGGATAATTAGCGTATGCCTGATTTTCCAGGCGCCAGGATGCCATTGGGGTCCAGTGCTTTCTTCAGCGTTTTATGAATGTTTCTCTGCACTGGGCCATAGGTATCAGCAACTTTATCCATGAATGCAGTATTGACGCGATAAGTTCCGTATCCTCGGGCGGAAAACTCAGTCAACAATTCATCGAAACACTGATAAGCCGCTTTGGTCTGTTCAGGATCAGTCTTGTCATACAGCACGTCGACGATATGATGCATATCACGCATGCCAACGATAAATTCGCCTGAATAATCTAGGCCGTATTTTGCAAGAATCTGCTTGGTCAGCGCCATTTGTTTGAGGGTCTCGCTACCTCGCGCTTGCGACACAGGTGCGAACCACATCGACCCACCACCTTTACGCCAGTTATACAACGAAAATTCTGTAAGGGTCATCTCTCCACGCATGAGCTTGGCGCGATAAATAAAAGCGGGATCCTCCGCCGCTTCCTGCTCCGTCAGAATTTTTGCCTTGCCGGACTTGCCGAATGCCTGTTTAACGATTTTCCAATTAACATCAATTTGCTCCTGCGTGCCATAGAGCGCCGCGTATACATTCCAAATTCCTAGTTTGTGATCTTTCATGATCCGATAGACTGCTTCATCCGGGATTGAACCTGGCCCGGACACATAATCACTACGATTAGCTTTTACCGGTGCTTCATACAGTGCGTGAGCAATGACCACGGCGTTCGGAATAACCCCACTAATACGCAGCGGCCGGATCGTTTCCACGATCTCAACGATGTCTTCTTCATGTTGATATTGGATAACGAACGGCTTGAATGCCGGTGGTTCGGGCATCAACCAAAAACCGAATTTGGTGACGATGCCATAATTGGATTGCGTAAAAATGCCATCCAGATAAGGGCCATAGCCCCATTTGAAAACCTGCCAGGTATTGGAGTTGGGCATCGAGCCCATGCCGGTACGCAATACTTCGCCATTCGCCAGCACCACTTCCATACCGCAAGCAAACAAGAAATGTTCGCCATAAGGTGTATAGCCAACGCCCCGGTCCAGCGTATTGCCCACCGGCCCGGCAATGGCTGAGGGTGCAGGCATCGACAGCCATAAACCCAGCTTGTGCTCTTTGATGTAATCATAGAGCTGCTGATAGGTAACGCCCGGCTCAACCAAAGCAAAAGCCAAATCTTTATCGACTTCAAGGATGCGATTCATACGTTTGAGATCAAGCACTACTTGACCACGCTCTGCCGGAGCTGCCGAGCCATAACCCAGGTTTTTGCCAGTGGAGATCATCCAGATCGGGACTTTATATTGATTGCAAATCGCAACGATTTTCTGGATTTGCTCGACGGTTGTGGCCAGTAGCGCCGCGGATGGCGTATGATCGGCATCAGGAACCGGCATCATCGTCTTGATGTAAGGGGCAAGCTGTTCCGCGCTGGTGAGTACAGAAGCATCGCCCAGTACTCTTCGAAAATCACTAATGGCTGCATCAAAGTTTTTTTCCGATACACCTTTAGGCAATGCGATATATTTACTGGTCATGCGGTATTCTCCCTACACGTCAATTACAAACGAAACAAAGCTTTTCTCTGACAGTTCGTGTCTATGATGATTGCGCTGATCAGACCGATACACAAATGCGCGGCTGGAACAAGTTTGTTGGTGCATTTTCACACCCAATGCCGTTGCTACAACCGCAAAGCCAGTGGCTTCAATCCAATCATCAAACCGGGGATGATCTATGGCTACGTCACTTAATACTCTATTCGAGAAGTTAGAAGAACTTGCCACTTGAGAGAATAAAGCTTTCGTTTTTTCTGATGTTTTCCAGCCGATTAATTGGCTGGCTTCTTCGGGAGACATACCGCTGCAATGTATGTGAGTTGCAGGTTGATCAGTTTGCCAGTAGGACGAAAATTCAGCCAAGGAGGTATTTTTTAATACGCCATCTCCAATAGATTGTTCCAGAAAATTTTCTACAATAGAAAAATCGTGCTGATTTTGGCTAAGCGTGGAGGCCAGCAATCCGGCTGCGCTGTATTCCGGTGAGGCAACAGTCCAGACATGACGCAAGGGGATGGTTTTATTGTTGGATGTGAATATGTGAGAACCCAATGCAAGCAGACGTCGCCCAGAATTTCGAATTAGTTCATTGAATATAGCGGCGTTTGCATAATCCATGATGGCTATCCAACGCATATTGCATGATTGTGCTAATAAGTCTCCAATGTGCAAGGGGCTGATTAATAATTCATCTTCAAGTTGAAAAGTGGGTAATGTGCCATCAAGGTAATTACCATACAGAGAGCAAGCAGCTTGTGCTCCTCTTGCAAATTCTTCGTCGATGGGGGTATTCCCCAGCAATAGATGGCAATTTCGCACATTATCTACAAGCGCTTGATTGACAGATGCTGCTTGAGAAATTACGGGAATACCCAAAGCCAATAAAGTTCCTCCAGTAAGCACGCCTTTAATGAGGCTACGTCGAGTTTCATCCATGAATGCAACTCCTTAATGTTTAGATTGGGTTTGAGAGATGAATTCTGATAGTTTTGCCAGAGACTCATCGTCAATCTCAGCATAGCGGAAGGCAGGCATTGCCCGATTTCCATTACGAACAATTTCGCGAATATAGGCTGCAGGAAGTTCACGATTTCGAATCTGCGGCCCCACTTGAACCTCATGACAATAAGCGCAAATTTTGGTATATATTTCTTCCCCATCCTTCCACGCAAAACCAGTATTAGGTTCATTTTCTGGCGCTGACCATGCGTTGCTTATTGCAAAAAAGATAAGTATTAACATGAAGGCCCATCGCACATTTATGCTTTTTATTCTTTCCATGCTGATCCTCCTAAGAATTTCAGGGATTAACAAGTGAGGTTTTGTATTTACTATAAATAAAGTAATTTTTTCGATTACTGCCACAAAAGACTGGTTACTTTCTTGCCCATGATGTCCTGATTAAACACAACTTTCGCTATTGGGGTCTCGGCACAGGCAATACCGTAGCAAACATGCAACGGTAATAAATGGTCTTCTCGAGGGTGGCAGTAGCGTGCAGAGGGAGCTTTTTGCCATTCGATTAATCTTTGCTCACGCTCATCTGTAGATAACTCTTTGTCTGTACAAGTTTCTATTAACCAGCTATCGAACTCATGGTTTTCTTTATCACCATCATTACCTTTTGAAAAGAACCGCTTTAAATTGTGAAATGACATTCCTGAGCCCACAATCAGAATATTTTTGCCTCGCAAAGATCTGAGGGCTTTTCCGATATTAATGTGCTGTTTCGGGTCTAAATTCTTAAGAAGAGATAACTGAACACAGGGAATGTTTGCAGCTGGATACATCAGCATAAGAGGAATATACATGCCGTGATCAAAGCCTCGTTGCTCGCTCACTTTTGCTGGAATTCCGTGGGTTGCTAGCAATTCAAAGATTTCTTTAGCGAGCTGAGGCTGACCTGTTGCTGAATATTGAAGTCGATACGCCTCCTCAGGGAAGCCGTAATAATCATAAATCAATCCAGGGCAGTTGCCGCCCGTAGTCGTTGCCTGATCTTCTTCCCAATGCGCGCTAATAACAAGTATTGCTGAGGGCTGATCCAAATCTTGGACTATCTCTTTAAGAAAAGTAACCATTTTCTCATGAGCTTTATCTCCTAGAATCGGCAATGGCCCTCCACCATGCGGTATATATATAACCGATGAAAGTTTTTTTGATGATGGACTATCCATATACTCATCCTCCTTAGCAACTGCTCAGGTTAATTTCTGAGTTATGGTTGCTACATGAGAGCCTTGAAAACGAGCAATTTTTAATTCATTATCTGAGGGCTGCCTACTGCCATCCCCACCAGCAAGCGTTCCAGCTCCATATGGAGAGCCACCAGTTATTTCATTCATATTCATGATTTCCTGGCACGAATATGGGACTCCTACGATGATCATGCCGTGATGGAGTAAAGTGGTATGAAACGAAGTTATTGTAGTTTCTTGCCCACCATGCTGGGTTCCCGTGGACGTAAATACGCTGCCTACTTTGCCAATCAGACCACCGTTAAGCCATAACTTCCCTGTCTGATCGAGAAAATTTCGCATTTGTGCGCACATATTGCCGAAGCGCGTAGGCGTACCAAAAATAATAGCGTCATAACTTGCTAACTCATCAACAGTAGCAATAGGTGCTTCCTGATTGAGCTTGGCTCCTACTCTCTGTGCTACTTCATCAGACATGAGCTCTGGAACACGTTTAACGACAACCTCAGTATTTTCCGCGCTTCTAGCACCTTCAGCGACAGCATAGGCCATCATTTCGATATGCCCATACATGCTGTAGTAAAGAACGAGAATTTTAGTCATGCTGTACCTCCTCATTTCACAATTCAGGATAACTTATGTTTATATGTTCAATTCTATTCTTTATTTCTGACAGATCTTAATGCTAATTGTTAAAAGGCTTTGTTAGTTTTACTCCTCAATCATACATAGAGCAATAGACATAAGCGTTTCTGACAAATTTATTGGAAAAGGATCATACCTAAAGCAGTTCGCTTTCAAATCTTACCAATACATAACTTGCCGATGAATTGCACTGAATTTCTTCCTTTTATCAAAAGGTAAAAATTTCGTTCGTAGCCGCAAACTATGTTTTTAAGAAATGTTTTTACTTGATTGACTTCGAGGAGTTTCTATGAGTACAGATATAGCTGAGTATTTCTTAATTGCGATAGGAGTATTTTTGGTTGTGTCAGTGATTGTTGGACAAAGTTTGAGATAAATTAATTACAAGAGGATTTTTATAGAGAGAGATTAATTTTAGCAGTGCAAATTCCTATCTGAGCTATTGTGTCTATAAAGTGCTTGGTAGTGAGTATGATGCTTGATGACCGCAATGGCCTAAAATATTAAGCGAATCGTTAAACAATTACTTAAGGGGCTGTAGTAGATTAGCTTAACAACTAAGCTAATCTACTACAGCCCCCAAATCAATCTTCATTCGACGACTGGAATTCACCGCTAATTTTTGACAGCAGCTTATTTGTATTTTCTTCCCATTCTCTGGGTAATTGCTTAATTCTATAGCTCGCCCCGATACGCTTCGGGGCAGATTGTCTTTTTTTAAGGCACTGCTCAACATAGCCCATAGCTTGGGTTTCGTTTTCAGCTAAGATAGTTCTGCTTCGACCCTTTGAGCCGATACGGCCATAACTCAGTTCAACTATCCAGCTACCGAATAAGTCTTGTCCGAAGGTTATACGGTAGGACCGCCAGATATTTAGTTCAGGGTTACAGGCTTCCAATAATATTGAATCAAGCATTTTACGGTCTCAATCATGGCTTGACATCGCTCTTAGCTTCCTTGCCGTTCATGGCATTATCAAAAGATTTAGCATTAATATGAGCGAGTCTGTCCTTGGTGTAAGTAACTTTTAATTTTTGGCAGATACTGATAACAAATATTACTATAAGGCCTTGGATAAGGATGAGGCTCATATCATGCAAAATATCATCTTTTCTAAAAGAAATTCCCGCCTGAATATTGGCTTTGTCGAGCAGGCCCAGCAGCTGCTTGTTGCCATGGCAATTGGTTGCGGTGGTTTAAACCGCCAGCACCAAACCATTGTTATCTACTACTGCATGCTGCTTATAATCAAATACCGATTTGCCGCTTTCTTAACCCAACGCTCTTCGTGCTAACCACACTGGTCACTTACCGCTTTATAAGCAGGCCAGGTTTTAGGTTTACACGGACTTTATGACTATACCTGTCAATATCCTATTGCAGGTATTTAGGCCTAGATACAATGACTGACTATTCCCACTGGGAGATCAGGAAATCACTGAAATAGCGGGCACTGTTGTATCAAAATATAACATCCTGTATGAAAAATAAATATTAGATAACTATGGTACACAAAGCAATTCATCCCAATTGGTTGTATATTCCTGACTGATCTTTTCTCGCTTCATCATCCAGCCCTGCTGCATGCCCTCGGATGTAAGGCGAATCGTGCCAGTACCCATCCGGTGATTGATGTGGTCTACGACTTCAATTAATTCTTGAGAGGTATAGCCTTTTGGTAGCAGTCCAAAAAGATCAGTTTGCCTTGTTTGAGCATTCACCAGTCCTGATAGCCTAACCCCTGCTTTTTGATACTCGAACCCCCGACGATATATTCTTCTCAAGCCCCACAGTGCGGTTTTGGTCAGAAGTATCGTGCTGTCAGTGTGGGTTGGCAGAGGGATTGTCGTCTCATTCCAATAATTCTCTTGCGGTTTGTTGAACCGGCTGGTATTGATGAATACGGATACTGCACCGGCATATGAGCGCTGGCGGCGCAGTTTTTCTGAAGCACGGCGCATATAAAGGGATACAGCTTCCTCTAATTCCGATAATTGCGTGACCCTCACTCCAAACGATCGCGAACAGACGATTTCCTTTTTTGGTGTTACCTCCTCCAATTCAATGCATGAAGTGCCATTGAGTTCCCGGATGATTTTTTCCATCACGACAGAGAATTTATTCCTCATGATGATTGGAGAGGCACATTTGAGGTCATAAACGTTCTGGATCCCATACTGATGAAGCTTAGGCGCGAGACGCCTGCCTATCCCCCAGATCTCCCCTACTTCGATTCTTTTATACCAGATATCTTGTTCGAAGGCTGACATGGCGGTGAAATCACATACCCCATCGAGCTGTGGGAATTTTTTAGCGATATGGTTAGACAATTTGGCCTGTGTTTTAGTAGCAGCGATCCCCACACAAACTGGCAAACCCGTCCATTGTTTTATTGTCTGCCGAATGTCCTGGCCATACTGCGCTAGATTCGAAAATCCAGTTAAATCTAAGAAACATTCGTCAATCGAATAAATTTCTTGCCGGGGACTGAACATGTTCAAAATAGTCATCACTCGATGACTCATGTCAGCATATAACGTGTAATTGGATGAGTAAGCGATGATGTTATGTTTACGGGCCAGATCTTTGAGTTGGAACCAGGGCTGTCCCATTTTGACGCCCAGCGCCTTGACTTCATTACTTCTAGCTACAGCACAACCATCGTTGTTGGATAGCACTACCACTGGTTTGCCTTCCAGATGCGGGTTGAAAATACGCTCACAGCTGACGTAAAAATTATTGACATCGATGAGCGCGATAGCACGGCGGGACATAGTTTATCCTGCTAATCAATGACTAAGCGAACCTGACTGACGGAAAAATATTAAGATTCTTATTTGAATCGTCGGAACGATCCAATAATTACGCCGAAGATCTCAAATTGCATATCCGGGCGGATATAAAGGGGCCGATAAGCTCCGGATGAATTAGCGGGCATGAGCCTTGGCATTTTGTTTGCGCCATGATCATAAATTTTGATCGTAAACTCCCGATCGACCACGGCCAATACGATATCGCCAAGCGCCGGTGTTTTTGAACGATCGACGACAACCTTATCGCCTGGGAGCAAGCCTACATCGATCATCGATTCCCCTTTGATTGTGACAAAGAAAGTGGATGCAGCGTGATCGATCAAAAATTCGCTGACATCAAGGCTTTTCTCGACGTAATCGTCGGCAGGGCTCGGAAATCCTGCGGCAACTTTTGTTGAAAACAGGGGAAGATGGGTGGGTTGCTCATTAATAATGGGGCTGAAAAACTCTTCCACATTGATTTCTGTATCCGCCAACTCGCTTTCTGCCTTCGACCGTTTGCGTTGCAAGGCTTCCAGGAAATTCCTGACGACCCCCGTCTGACTCTCTGGTATGCGCATGATTTTTGTGGGTTCACCAAAAGTGCCCTGGCCGCTCGGCCGACCTGCTTTTTCGCGTTTTCCGCCATGAGTTGACATATCAAAAGCTCCATCTTGAATAGTGTACTATATTCAAGCATACCATCCTAAATGATGTCAACCGCGTAGCAGTAAGTAAAATCTTCAGCCTGATACTTTGATCAACCTGGGCCAGCGGTCATGGATCCAGTGATATTCTGGCGGTGTCTCTTCTGTGACAATATAAACTCTTTGCTCACCGTTTCTTTCAGCAACTAATCCTTGCAGAAACATGTTTGTAGCAAGCGTGATCCAATGGGATTGCTTATTGTGATCTTTTTCCAGAAAGCTCTCGATGGGGATTAGTACAGGCTTCGGATGCCAAGGCTTCCATTTGCCCATTTTGATGGAATCCAATCTCGCCCAACCGCCATTGGGGAATTTACCGATGGCTTCTTTCTGGCGCCTGCCCCAGGTAATCCACGTGACCCCTCCTCCCCGTAGTTTTATTGGTAACCTTGCATCAGGCTGAGGAAAGTAGATTTTATGATCTTGATATTGAATACCGCCGCACATTTTAAAAATGTCAGGAAACTTGAAGGTTAATTTTTAAGCATCTGAAATCATCATCACCCATGCTCAATTTAAAGCACTTATCCACATCTTCATCCACTATTTTTGTGGATAACCTTCATCACAACCTATTAGAGCCGAACACCCCTGCCTTTTGATTTAATTATTCCATCATTTTCCGTCATAAAACTTCTCGGTTTCCGGTAGCAACTGCTGATCTCCCTGGATTATCTGACCAATGCGCGTTTTTGTGCAGTTTCCTGCCTTAACTTGGTCGGAGTCTGAAGATTTTCCACACGTGTATTTCGTAGCACGCGCTCCACAACGGATCCGACTTGTCGCTTGACCGCTTCGAGCTCAAGCACACTTCGGTTAGCCAGATCATTGAAGTCACTGAAATTAAATTCTATTTGCTCACCTGGTGCAAATAGAGGAAATACCGCTACCCCATCCACGAGCTGTGCCGCTTCTGATGCTTTCTCTCTGCCTGGGTTTTTGTTCTGGGTTGACTCCAGGTGACGATCATCATCTCCTGCAATGATGATGGGCTTATCTGGATAGGCATCATGTAGATCTTGCGCTACTTTGGGCAGATTGCCGGAATCAAACGCTGCGATGACAGGCATTTCCAACGCCTGAGACAACGTATCCGCTGTGGCATAGCCTTCGGCAATGATAATGGCAGAGGCTGTGTCGATAGTTTTATCCCATGCCAAACCATTGTTCCCTGCAATATGAAAGGTGTGCTCCTTTTTGCTTCCGGCCGCAAAAAGCTTCGTACCATTGGCTTGTATCGTTTGCACGCTCCAGATCGAACCATCAACACCCTGAGCAGACAGTAATAAATCACCGACGGTCAATACCAGACACTCAGGATGATCTTCACGCAATTGTTTGGCTTCGTGCCAATTGCTGGCAATTTTGATGATCGAATCAGCTGGTAAATGATCCGCATTCTGAGGCACGACCTTTAAATCCCCTGCCCTAGCGTGCTTTTGAGCTAAATATGGATGACTGGCATCGGCAAGGGGTGCGATAGCGAGCAATTCTTGAATGGCTTGCGCAATTTTGATGTGCTGGGCATGATGCTCGGCTTCTCTGATTTGCAATTTGATCGCGGCCTGGGCAATGAGTTCTGCTTTTTGCTCATCCGTTAAAGAATATCCTTTCGCTTTCCAGCGTGTCTCAACACCAGTTCGATTGTTCTTGAAATACCCTGCTGGGCGGCCGTCCAGATGGGCTACATAAAATCCGGATTTTTCATTTCGCTTGTCTCCTGTTACTTTGATTCTGTGAGTCTGGCCGTCCATCATCGGGTGATTGCCGTCCACTTGGCAACCTTGCGCATGTAATAACTCGGCAAACTCAACTATTGGATCTATAGCCGGTTCTGGCCGCAGAACTACGTTATCGGGTAACCAGGGTTGCAGAGCTTCGATGTCGGCATCGGGCCCCACATACCAGGCTTTAGCTGATTTATCCCAACGTGCTCCGGCAAGCTTGGCAAATTCTTTGTCTTTATAAGGCACAATCAAATATTGGCGCATACTCCCCTCCTCTTGCTTGTCGGATTGCTGCAGCATGGGTTTATCATGCTCATAGGATTGATTAACTGGATGTGTGTTGATGGTCTCCCTAACTTCCCTTTCTTGTTGATGTGCTAATGCGAGCACAAATTCCCGGATTTTTTCTGCATCAGCTGCAGTACGGAATATCTCGAGGGGATCATCCTGCAGGGTTTTGATCCATGACCCTACATAAGCCACGTGCTGCGCAGGATCATGGCCAATGCCCAGTTCTGCGCCTAATATCATGCTTGCAATCTCGGCGCGCAGTTCTTCACGGCTATATCCTTCACTGCCGAATGGATGGGAAAGATCACGATTCAAGCGTGATTCGTGACCACTCCAGTGGCCTAGTTCATGCAGGGCTGTTTGGTAATAACCAGCCGCTGTGGGAAATTGATGTTTGTACGGCAGATGAATGCTGTCGGTCGATGGCCGATAAAATGCGCCATCGATCTCACCGTGATGGATAATGGCTTGAGAGCGTTCCAATAAATCTTCTGACCGCTCGAGTGGATCCCAGTCAGGAGCCTTAATAACCAATTCTGGCAGGTTATCGATTTGCTCCGCGTTAAATACAGCGGCATAAAATACTTTGGGACGCTCAAGTTTGACGTGCTCTTTGATGGGCTGGGCATCACTGTTCAGGATCGGCACGCCCTGCTCATCGGTTTTTATCCGTTCTTCAGTAAATAGCCAGTACTGCACGGGTGTGCTTTTTTCTCCTTTTCGCACCTGTGCCCCTACCCCCTCTGCCTGTTTATAGGTCAGCCAGCGTGGATCAGTGTATCCCCGGCTGATCAGGTTCAAACTATTAATGCCCCGCCATTTGAATTTTCTTACTCATAAGCTCTCCTAACACCTTGAAGGGTAATGGGGTTTCAGCGGTTCTAAGTCCTGTTTTTCGGTGATATTGGAACCCACCCGGAAAAGCCAGTTTCAGCACGGCGCGGCGATCGCACAATCGCCCGGAATCCCAGAGCTTATGTGGGTTCGAGATAAAATCCAGGGCGGTTCTAAGTGCCGCATCGAACGAGCGCATTGGACGCATGGATTGGCCGGATTTTTCGACCAGCACGGCCTTATCGGTTTCCAGTTGCTTGACCCGCTTTTCATACGCCTTGACCATCGTTTGGCTGTCCGCCTCAACCAATCTATCCATCAATTGCTCGATTTTCTCATCCAGTTTGCGTACCTCGCGCACCATTGACTGCCCGCGCTGCGTAATCTGCGCCTGCCGGTAACGCCACCATGTTTCGAACATCTTGGTCGCGACTTTGAATAGCGGCGGTGAAGGTTCCAGCTTGTGTAGCAAGCTTACAAATTCGCCTTCGAGCTTTTCGCGGTTGATGGCCTTGCCGTAGCTTTCACAGCCTTTGGCGAAGCAGTAATAATACGGATAATATTTGCTACGCCCCTTCGTCCAGCAGGCAGTCAAAGGATTGTCGCAATCGCTACAACGCACGGCACCACGTAGTGGGAAATCTTCATTCAAATCTTTCCGTGCGGCTATTTTGGGTTTCTCCTGCATGCGTTGCTGGATTTTTTGGAAGGTTTCCAGCGAGATTAACGGTTCGTTGTGTGCCGGGCGCAACGACACATTCATGATGTCCGATTGGATGTGGCCGGCATAAATCACCCGGCTTAAAATTCGGTTGACATGTTCGTTGCTGACTTCGCCCTTGGCGTCTGTGGGAAACTCGGGAAACTGCTCAAAGAATCGTTTTACCTCTGCCCTGATTTGGAAGCGCCCGCTGGCATAGCCTTCCAATCCTTCGGCCACGATACTGGCGAGCGGCTCATCTCTCACTAGAACTTTGCCATGGCCCGGCTTTGAGGCGTACTTATAGCCAATCGGCGCAAAATGCACCCAATAGCCGTTCAGCATTCGCGCCCGTCTTCTGTTGCGGGTTTGTTCGGCATTCTTCTGGCGATGATGTTGCGACACGCTGGCAAGCAGATGCTCGACCAGCACCGAATCCGAATCTTCGCCGAATTCGATGCTGGGCGAAGCCAGTTTCGCCCCTACGCTGGAAATTGCTGTGCGCAGATGGATATGCGCTTCCACCCCCCGCGCAAGCCTGCTCAGATCGTCGATGATCACCGTCAGATTGTCTCTGCGGTGCGACCTCAAGTATTTAAGCATTGCCTGCATGCCGGGCCGGTCAATGAGCGAACCGGATTGGGAATCCTGAAACACTTCGACCACTTCCAGATTGCGGTAGCGGGCAAACTCGCGGCAGCGCGTCGCTTGCGAGGCTAATCCATCGCCTTCTTTCGTCTGCCGCTTGGTAGATACCCGGCAATAAATCACAGCCTTATCCATTCCGACTCCTTTCGTTTTGTGTACCAGCGCTTCGATTGCGTTTTTGCTCTGCTTCATCGTCTTCTCCATCCTCATTGAATGCCTTGCACAATGAAGGCGGCATGAGTACATGCACGGCATCCATATCCAGATTGAGATCTACCATCATACGCATGATATCCCAGAGAATAGTCAGTAATTCATTCTCCTGCGCGGCGGTCAGTTTCAGATCCGCCAAATCTCCACGGTATATATCATAATCCAGTGTGGGGACGGGAATGGCTTCCCGTTTATTTTCGTTCTGTTCTGTCGCATTGTTATTCATCTTCGTCTCCCTGATTTGTTCAAGGCCCTGCCTTGAAAGTTATTCATTCATCGTTTCGTGTCCCTCTTCGTCGTTTAAAAAATATTCAACACGAACAAAAAGAGAACATATTCTTTTAAAGCTGGCAATAAAAAACGTACCTCGTGCATTCAATTTCCAAAACTATTTAGCGTTCCAGTCCACGCTGTTGCTGCCTTTTTTCCTCCCAATCCTCGTGCATGGAGCGGTCGGATCGCTCGAATTGCTGCTTTGCCCGTTGCCGCTCCAGATCATTGAGCCGTGCCTCACGTTGTTCACGCAGCCATGCGCGGTTAAATGTTTCACGAATGGGAATCTGCTCGGATTTCGGGCGCAGCTCTGGAAACGGTTTGTTCAGTTTCACCATCTCGGAGCCGCGTCCCGTGCGTTCGCTGTCCCCGCGCCGCTGTGCTTCGGTCAGCTCCATCACTTTCATTTGCCTGGCATAGTATGGATCGCGTACCTGATCGAATTCCCGGCGGGATGACGGTGCTCTTTGAAAGCTTGCCGGGGTATCGCTCCCCAGTTGTGGATGCTTGCCGGAGAAGCTGGTCGTTCGCGATGGCAGCTCCCCGTCATAGTTCTTGTCAACGTTCCCGGCCATAATCGCGGGTTCGGGTGTTGTTCACCGGCTGCCGATTGGCACGTTCTTCCTCATAGTCCTGCATGCGCTGTTCGCGTTGCTCGCGAAGCGTAATTCGACCGTCTATCGGAATGCTGTCCAGTACCAACTCAGAACCGCGCCCGTCCTTGTGTTTCCACATCGCGCCGATCCGATTCCAGTATTCCTTGCCATCGCTTGTTTCGCGCACCGTGTAAGCAATTTGATCGGGTTTGCGTCCCGTATGCGATTGAGTGCCTTCATTCGGTGCATCATTTGAGGTTCTGTTGCTCATTTTTTTCTCCTGTCGTTGTGATTAAAATTTACTGCTTGTCTCGTTTATCGATGATCACGATTACCGGACAGTCATCGCCAAAATCGCGTTCAAGCAACCCGCCGCCCCCTAGATAGAGGCAATCGTTGTAATCTCTGTATGCCCCGTAATCTTTATATGAGTACCACACGAGCAAATGTGGGCCGATTGGCGAGATCATCAGTGCGGCAATCAATAGCAAAAACCAGTGACGCAACAGATAAGCCAAGCTTCGGAGCAGCACTGATAGCCATGAGAAAGAGCGAAATTTTTGAGGTGAATACATTTTCATTATTTACTCCTAGAGACGCAGTTTGATTTTTTTACGAAATGGTTTGCCGTGAAATGGATTGATGCCTACTTGCGAGCGCCAAGGCTCGATCTCGGCGTACGATACAGGTTCAAACAAAATCGGGCGGTGTTGACGCACGAATAAAATACCTTCCTTCATGCGCCGTATTTCATCAGGGGTTGCAAGCAGACGGCCCACTTCGCTGATGGTTTCGTTTAACCCGAGATGCTCGATGGATCGGTTGCCACTCATCGCCATGACCGATTGCTCGCCGAGCATTTGCTTGGAGATCATTTCCAGTGTTTTGGGCGAACGCTGACCGGGAAGAAATTGTTTGATCTCGGTTTCACTCATCAGCGTATCGAGAGCTGTCTTGCCGTATACTCGTTCAAAGGCCGCAAGATCTTGAAAGATAAGATGAAGGCGAAGCCCATACGATCTACCCCATGTCAGCAGGCTCTCTAAGCCATTGATTTTATAGTTGCTTGCCTCATCCAGAATACAATATAGGGGACGTTCTTTATTCGGATGACGTTTCATTGCAGTCAGACAACACCATTGCATCAAGCCGACATACGCCTTGTATGCCTCCATACGGCTGGCGTCAGCCACGATGAAAAGCGTAGTCGGTTTGTCGCCTTCCTTGAGATCGTTCATGCTAAAGGTCGAGCGGCCCATGGCAAGCGCTAATCGCCCGAAAGCGAACACACTCAAACTTTGTTGAGCACCCGTTACGAAACTTAGATAAGTTTTTTTATCACTGTCTGAAATCAATGTAATGAGGTTGTGTGCTTTGGCTCTGACCAACTTCGCGAATTCTGCGACATCCCGTGGGTCATGTACCTTTGCCCATTCGGTATGCTCGATGGGGAAAGGTCCATCCGGATGTGGTTTGCCTTCCATATCTACGCCCGCTAGCCATCTTGCAGTATCTTCCAAGCGTTGAGGGTTCTCTAGCAGCAATGCAACCGATGAAAGCGTGGCATCGTGCAAATCCACCATACACTCGGACAAACTTCCCAAGCCAATCAAGAAACGGCCGCCTTCACGGAAGTAGGAATTATCCGTCTCTTTCTCTCCCGGCTCTGGTTGAATTTGCATTCCCAGTTCACGTAGATCGTCATTAATGTCCCGCAAACCTCCAGGACGCGTCAGATCGTCGGCAATAATATCGAGCGGATTATACGAGTCACTTTTTCCAATAATTTCTGACCATAAATTCCCAGGATTGAGTACTCGAACAATTTCGCCACGTGCTTCCAACGCAGATTTACACAAGCAAGATAATTCTCCTTTGAAATCAGCCACTACCTTGCTTTTCCTGGTGCTCATGATGTTGGGAACAACGTTATAAATGCCTTTGCCGGAACCTGCTGGTGCGACTGTCATCGCGTTACTGGCGAAATCAAAAAACAAGGCAGGCCGGGGGCCATCCAAAGCGCACCCCCAGAATGGGCCGCGCCTATCTTTGGTCAATGCGTCTTTGTATTCCTTGACTTTAGCCCATGCGGAAGTTCCCTTCTGTCCCGATACCTTGCGGCTGCCGAAAAGGTCGATATAGTGCGAGAGATTTTCGAGCAGCCGGATTGCGGTGTGTAGGCAAAATAGCCCTGCCATGAAGTGGATGAGCGCAGAAAACCAGTCTACTACGCGACCCGCCATCATCGGCAGGGGTAGACTATTTGACCAGCCCACCAACAATACGGTAACGCACAAAAGTGTAAGTAGGCTGGTAGGATGTTGATTGTTGGAGTAGTGGCTCATGATAATGAGGGCTGGAAGTTATCCAATCTTAAAGATTGGAACGCGCTTCGAACGTGGCTCCGGCTTTTTTCATCCATGCCGACCATGCATCGGTGATGTGTTTTTTCTCAAGCCGTTGCAACGATCCTTTGGCTCCTATCCCGACCCCGATAAACTCGACATGGCATCCCTTCAAAATATCGGGCGTTGGGTTAGGTAATTGTTTTTTATCGACAACAAACTGCTTGGCCGATATTTCAGCCGAATGTTCGACACCGTCGGTAAAAACGATCACCTTCGCATTGCCGGACCCACACTGGAATTCCCGGTAAGAGTCCTCGAAAAAAGACATCAAGCGCGTTTCATTCTGTGGATTCTTGGCAGCTTCTTCGGCCTTTGCGGTAATGGCCTTCTCCAGCGCCAGCCCCACTTGCGAGGGCCGCATGCGCATCGATAGTTTTACGCGCTTGGTTAATTGGAAATTACTCAGACCGCCGTCGCCAAACGTCATCACAGCAACGCTGTCGCCCATGTTGAGCTCAGTCACTGTGTTCTTGGCATGTCTTCCGGCAGTATTGCGAAAAGCTTCTACTTCATTGGGGTTGGATGACGATTGATCCAGTACGAAAGTTATATGTGTCGGTTTCTGGGCATATGCGACACCGCTCAAGGCAGTGAATAAGAGTAAAGTCGTCAGTTTCATTTGTTATATCTCCTCTATTTAAGAATGCGGTCGATGACGCTGCGGATATGCTTGACATTTTGGGTTCTGAGAACATCGATGCGGGCCTGGATAACGGATAAGTCAGGCTGTTTGCCGAACAAGCGGCTTACCGCTGAATCCGGCTCGTCTATGCGGGTAAACAAGGCGGGATTGGCTTCGATGGCCGCCTCGGCACGCCGCACGTACTGATCGACCAGACCGGCTGCCACAATGGCCGCATGATTTCTGTAAAAACTATCGTTACGCTTTTCGAGCTGGGCAAGCTCAGAGGTCATTTTGCGAGATGCTTTGATGTCGAGTTGCATCTGCAAACCAGCCCTTCGAGAGACAAGATATTTCGACAGGGCGCGGAAAATGGCGTATGCATTCGTGCTGATCACATTGATGCATTGACCGCCCACGAAAAGGCTCATCACGGAAATTCCCATCACTCCAGCGAGAAACAAAGGAGCAGCAAGTATCAGATTGTCTTGCAGCCAGGTGATGAGGGCTTGTCCTACATTGTCGGCGTTGACTTGCTCTACCGGCAAACCAAAGATCGTATCGAGGGTTCCGCTGGTGGTGACGGCTATCACGCCGGGGAAAAGTATTATGCCGAGGAACAGACCGCCAGCGAAAACATACAGCGGCGCGAACACTGTGCTTAAATTTTTGATCAATCGCACCGACCACGCATCGGGGTTGTTCTCGCTGATCCAGTGATAGGTCAGCATGGCGATGACCGCTGTCATCGAGAGCAGTCCAGCCGAATGCTGCACGATTGGATCTTCGATGCCAGCCAGCAATCCACTGAATACCCCGTAGGCAATTGCCACTTCCACCCCGGTGGCACTCAGGAAAATAACTATCGAGAAGATCAAGGGAACCAGTTTCCACAAACATTGAATGGCCTCCCGTTTGAGCTTGTTTATGGTGATCACCACGATAGCAAATTGATGTTCGGTTATCGCGACGCAAGGTTTTGATCCATTCATAGTGCTATTCCTCCCCATCGTGGCGCTGGATCAAAGCGCGAATGGTTGGCGGGGCTGAGGCTGAGATGACGGAAGAATGATCGTCCGGATAGTCAAGAGATAGAATCAAGTGAACATTGGTCATGACACGCCGTGTTAAATCGTCTATTTCCTGCTGTTTCGCTTGCAAAGCTTGCTGATGCTCAGACGCAAGCGATTGATAAAGCTGGATGTATTGTGCATCGCCCGGCGGATAAAGATCCGCGAGGCTTTCTTTAATTTCCTGAATAGCCGTTTCAATAGATGATGGCGTAGGATTAAAATTTTCTGGGGTTTTCATGTTTTTCTCCCGTATGTAGAATCTTGAAAAACTGGTGGGCTTTCCGGTACTCATGGCCGTGCTTCCGAATTAAATTTTCAAAAAACAATTCAATTTTAGGGGGAATTTTGCGTACGAGATGTTCGTAGATACGTACGCGTTTTTGTACGGCGCACACGCAATATTCCGGTTAGCCGCGGTGCAGATTCGATAAATTAATATATATAATCAGTATGTTGATAAAATCTCTTGCGTGTAGGAAATGTCTCATGCTATGGAAATGCAGAACCTGAAGGCAGGCTGAAACGCTATAGGAAGGGAAAATGAGCAGTGACACGGAAAAGATCACATGGCTCAGACTCATTAAAGATCAAAGTCAAGGATGACAAAGTCACCATCACATTTAATGCGCAAAACTGGGATTACATATGTACCAAATTATTAATCGCAGTAGCCCTTCATGCTGAAGACCGTAACATTCCAGTCGCTAATCACATGCAGGATGCGCTAAAGCTCAAACTCATGGAAATATCTCCTTCACAAGAAAGCTTTGATGAATTTATGAACTTGTGTGAAAGGCTGGCTGAAGCTGATAAATCTGGGAAATATTCATCTGGCACTGGTAATCCTGATATAGGTGAACCCAAATAATTTTATTTTTCCAATCTGGAGAAATTAGATGAAAAGTATGTTCATCCGTTTTTTTGTTTAAACTACTATCCGAAATCATTTAGGAAAGTAGGTGTGGAAAACAAAAAAAAGGAAATTAATAAATACAAAGCAGAATCTATCGAAGCTCAGAAATACCGAGATCTTTTTGAAGAAATCTTAAAATGCGGTATCCGTGATTGGGTAGAAAAGGATGGGAAAAATATTCCCGATCTTAAGCACCCCATCGATCCATCCTACTCACGGCTTGATTTCATACATCTCCATGGCTTTTTAATTGATTGGGTAAGTCAAGGGAAGCATCGTAAACCGGTGAGTGAAGCGAGGGAAAAAGAACGCAGACAAGATTTTCGAAATGAATTAAATAAAAGAGCCGCTGGGCTAGCTGAAGTTTTTCGTTTAGGAAGAAATAGAAACATAAAATCTGGACGAATAAAAATTGGAATTCAGACTGCTGCCGAATTTTTAGATGTAGAGCTTATCCATTTACTGGCTGAATTCCTTAAAGATTGTGAAAGTAAAAAAATACAGCTTTTATTACATTCTGAATATAAGGGCACCATAGAAGATTTTCTTCGTGAAGCTCCTAAACTGGTAAGGCAACTGGAATCAGAATCAGCGCAACTCATTGCACAGGATCATCAAGAGCAACCATCTGAACAAACAACCACAGAAAGTGGACATGGGATTGATCGTGTTAATGATAGAGAAAAATGGCTTGATCCCTATAACTTTGATGCGCTTCCTCTTGAAGGCCGAGACGATGAGCGTAAATCACTCGACAAATTTATCAAAGATGACGGTCAATTCAAAATTTGGGCCATTGTAGGCCCTTCCGGTGCTGGAAAAACGCGACTGGCTTCCCAATGGGCATATGAGTCGGCTGCACTGAAAGATTGGAATCGCCGCTTTCTGCATAAAGAGGATCGAACCGAACCTGAGAAATGGTCGAACTGGATACCTGATAAACCGACATTGCTCATCATCGATTATATGTACGGTTTTGAAGCAGTGATTCAGAAATTAATGCATCACCGCCTAGAATCTGATGTACCAAAAATAAGACTACTCCTTATCGATCATGTATTTTCAGAACCATTGCACAGCGACAAACGCTGGGGATTTTCCGGCGATGGATCGAGCCTTAACCGTAATGAGAAATATTTTTTTGATTTAAAGCCGCTTGATCTTATACACACACAGGATCAAGAAGAAATCATCAAATCTGTCATTGCACATCGTTCTGGGTTTGATAAAAAAAGTGATCAAGTTGATATAGCTCACAAATATCTTCAAGAAACACAAGGCGCATATCACCCACTTTTCGCAGCGCTCGTAGGTGATGCAATAATTAAGTCAGGCAATGATTTCAAGATATGGAATCGCCGTGAACTGATCAATTACTATCTTTCAGGCGATAATCGTCTACCTTGGAAACGTGGAGATGATATAGGGCGATGGGCATCACACTTTATTGCGGTAGCGACGGCACGGCGAGGGATGCACTATAGTAATCTTATCGAGGCGGCGGGCAATTACACCCCCTCTCCTGAGCATTTTGACGGAGTGAAAGAAATTTGTCAGAAAGTTGTTGCAGATAACAATACAGAAATTTTAAAACCTTTTGAGCCCGATATCCTTGGTGAAAGTTTCTTTCTGAAATTTCTCCGATTTCTCGAAGACTCCCCCAAATATCAAGTTGAATTTCGCTAGGTATTCATGGCGGGAGTTGAAGCCACGCAAACAGAAGATGCCGCGGAATTTATTGCTTTCATCCAACGTTTAACACGGAACTTACTTAACGATGACCAGAGTCTGAAAGAAACGCGAGCGCTGTGGCATACGCTTTTCAATTTTATGAATCCATCAGATTTTGGAATAGCTAAGCCTATTGAGTGGGCGGTAACCGCTGGGATTTTAGATATCGTTGATGCATTACAAGATCAGTTCTCTGAAAAAGAAGAAATAGTTTCTTTATTCAATAAAATCGATCCCGTTGTCTTTTATCAGATTATTGGCGAAGATTTTAATGCAGCATCTGTACACTACTACATTCTTCACTTCGAATTAATGCACAAGTTTATAAAAATCCCAGCCTTAATCTCTAAGGAAATCTTTTCATTGCTTTATTTTTACTTATCAAAGGAATTTAGCGGAGAAACGCTACTCATCATCGCAAGTTTTAATGGGTTTAATAAATTTATATATGGACTGATTAATTATGGTGGAATCAACAAGGACGCAGTGCTCGACAACGGTATGAATTCGATCATGATTGCGTGCATGAAGGGAGATATTAAAACTGCAAAGTACTTACTAAATGTAGGAGCAAACTTACATGCCATTGATAACAAAGGTCTAACGGCACTAATCTGGGCTAGTGGCAAAGGACATACTAAATTAATCAGATTGCTGCTCAACAAAGGAGCAGATATTAATACTACTGACAAAGATGGTCGCACGGCACTTTTCTGTGCTAGCGTTAACGGGCACATTGAAGCGGTCAGATTACTTCTTGAGAGAGGAGCAAATAGTGAAATCCCAGATAAAAAAAGTCTTACGGCACTTACTTGGGCTATTGTTAGTGGGAACATGGAAATATTCAAATTACTACTTAAAAATAGCGCTGAAGCAAGTCCAATCTCACTTATGTCTGCTTCAATCAGCGGTCATACAGAAATGGTTAAGTTGTTGCTTGATAAGGCAGCAAAGATTGATGTTGATGCTATAGGGGATCGAACATCGCTAATACTAGCCAGCGAAGATGGTCACTGTGAAATTGTTAAGCTGTTGCTCGAAAAAGGAGCAGAGATAGATGCTACCGATAAGAAGGGTCGCACAGCGCTTATCTGGGCTAGCGACAATGGCCATGCTGCAACAGTGAGAATTTTACTCGACAAAGGAGCAGCGATTAATTTTGCCGACAAGGATAATTGTACGGCACTTATCTGGGCCAGTGCCAACGGTCATACTGAAGCAGTAGGGATTTTGCTCGATAGGGGAGCAATGATTGATTTTATCGATAATGAGGGTAATACAGCACTTATTAGCGCCAGCCGCTACGGTCATTATGAAACAGTTAGAATCTTGCTCGATAAAGGAGCAAATATTGATGCCACCGATAATGGGGGTAGTACGGCACTTGCCTGGTCCAGCCTCAACGGTCATATGGATGTAGTCAGACTGCTTCTGAATAGAGAAGCAAAGACAGATGTTACTGATGACGAGGATTGTACGGCACTTATTTTGGCCAGCGGCAACGGTTACATTGAAGTAGTGAAACTGCTACTCGATAAAGGAGCAAATATTGATGCCGCAAACAATATAGGTTGTACAGCACTTATCTGGGCCAGTGGCAACGGTCATACTGAAACAGTCAAAATCCTGATCGCGAAAGGAGCAAATATTGAATTTACGGATATCGAGAACCGTACAGCGCTTATCTGGGCCAGTGGCAATGGTCATACTGAAGCGGTCAGAATCTTGCTTGATGAGGGAGCAAATATTGATTTTGCCGACAATGAGGATCGTACGGCGCTTATCTGGGCTAGCGACAACGGACACACTGAAGCGATCAGGTTATTGATTGATAAAGGAGCGAATATTCATATCGCTGACAACGAGGGTCAAACAGCACTTATTTGGGCGTGTCTACGTAACCATATTGAAGTTGTTAAATCGCTATTGGATCGAAAGATCAAATTTGACGTATTTTATAATGAAGGACAAACGGCTTTATCAATTGCTAGAGCGAACGGACACACAACAATAATCGAACTATTGATTGAGTATGGTGTTGAAAATTAGATTTTTTACTCTTCATTTTAAGTTGATATTCTAAGGCAAACTATCAATCAGACACTTATATCACAATCTTTCGATTTCGACTTGTCCTACATTTCTTTATTTTTTTTCAATCCCTATTGAATACAAAAGAAAATGGTTATGATCGCAATTAACCACTTATTAACCCGTTCCTGTTAATGTAAAAAGGCGATTTTTATAGGCAATGTTGTGCCTTGCACAATTTGATATTAACCGGGAAGCAGGGATAATGGGGAATATTGTGCCTGGAATTTCATCGACAGTGATTCAGAATAACGTAGTTATTCTGAATATTTGGTATGCGGTAGCATACCGCGCCACTCTGACCTTATGGCTCTGCGACGGAGCCGCCAATGGTTAATAAGTCGACTGATGAAGAACTGCGGACTTCAGGTGGATTGACCAGTGTTTTTCTCGATTGTGATACCTGTCTGTCAGACGACGATTTCAATCGTCTGCGTCATATGGAATTTATCGAAAAAGACAACCAACTGCTGGTTGGTCAGCTTTCAGGTACAGTCACAGGCATGATTGAGCGCGGTTCTGTCGCCAGCAGAAATTCATCCAGGCAAGCTGAAGAAGAACGTAAAACCAAGGAGCGCCAGACCTCTCAATTTGTTGAGATAGCCGCGCAACTCCGCGCATCCATCGAACGGATGGAAGCCGATATCAAAAAACTGACCGCCTTATTCGAGAAACGCGACGGGGATGCGTGGCGTGAAAAACTGGCGCTTAAGATTCTGGATGCGGATGCAATCCCGCAACAAGAAGTGGGTGAAAGTATTCAAGCCTACCGCAAGCGGCTGGAACGCCACCTGATTGACGAAATGCTCAACCCGGACGGTACGATCAAGGACAAATACAAAAACGATCCGAAATATAGCGACTACGCAGAATGGGCGCAGAAACAATTTCACCTCACCAGCGCCAAAGCGATTGTTGCTGAACTGGATGATGACTATACCAGCCCGCAGCGCAAGTCACAACTCCTCGATGAAATGAAACAGCGTGGAGATAACCAAGAAATGGTTTTTGCAGATCGTCTTTTTAACAATTTGGATACAAAAGCATCTGTTCGTGATGATTGGGACAGTCAGCATGATGAAGAGCTTTCACAGACACGCCCTTCCGATGCCGTTTTAAAGTTTATGTCGTAAGCTACTGGAATACCGGGTTCGTATTAGCTGCTCGTTTGGCAATGACCGCAACCTTTTCACGCACGTTATCTATAAAAAATAATCCTTGCGTTCCTCCTCGAACATGAAACGAAATACCGGCGGCAGGCGCATCGTTTTGCTCAAAGAAAAACTTGATATTCGTCATGCCATGCTTCTTGAAATCTCTGGTCAGCACAGTTTTAATCTGATCGTCCGTTACACCCGACTGGGTTCCCATTCGCACAGAAATCCCTACGCCATTCGGATTCTTCTCAGACCATTCACTTCCGGCAACAAGCACACACGGCTGTTTCCAGCAGGTAATGTAATCTTCCTTGGCTGATAACAACGTTTCCTGCGCAGACGCAGCATTGCTGCCAACACCTACGAACAGGATGCCAATCATCACCCATTTACCGATAAGTCTTTGACCTATCGATATCTTTCGCTGTGACAAAAGGGAACCATTTTGTCACAATTTGCATATCTTTTTATTGAGCGAAAAGCAGCCGATCTTGCAGGCTTTTTGACACGATTGTTCCATTTTGAATTGACGGGAGGCGGTTATGAGGATAAGTCAAAAGGGTTCCTTTTTGTCTATCGTTAAGGAAATGAAATGTACAAAGAGCACAATCACGCTATCAAAAATTTTGGCTGCATCATCGGTTATGCCCGCGTTTCGACGGAAGACCAGCATCTTGATCTTCAGATCAATGCTTTGAAGCTGGCCGGGTGCAGCGCCATTTTTGAAGACCGTGGCGTATCGGCCACTGCCAAGCGGCGACCTGGCTTTGAAAAAGCGCTATCCCATTTGCAGGCGGGTGATGTTCTGGTGGTGTGGAAAATGGATCGTGCCTTTCGCTCGCTTAAAAATGCGCTGAACATTCTGGAGGAATTTGAAAATCGGGCGATTGAATTTCGGTGCCTGACCGAAGACATCGATACGACCACACCAATGGGAAAATGCATGTACCAGATCCGTCATGCGTTTTCGGAGCTGGAACGCAATCTCATTCGCGAGCGTACCAAGGCGGGAATGGAGGCCGCGCGGCAACGCGGAGCGCATCTTGGCAGGCCGAAGAAGCTGTCTCGTTGCCAGATTGCCCGTATGCAAAGCCTGCTACAATATCAGCCTAATATGACTCCCGTACAGATTGCAGGTCAATTCAACGTTTCTCCGCGTACGATCTACCGCGCTCTGTCCCAATTTTCTCATATAAAGGAAAAATTGATGACCAGCACCAGATAACCAGAACGAAACTTACTGTTATCACACTTGCATGCGCATGCAAGGCTAAATGGGATCATTTATCAAGTTCCGAAAATTATATTACCTATCTTGCAAGACGGCACATTTAGGTATTATTTGTTCATAGGGGAGGAAGTATATGTGGCGCGATAGTGAAAGCGATCAGGATTTTCTGAACTTCACCGAGCTTGCAGATCAGATTGCAACGCTGGCTACCAGCCCACAGCTGCTTCCTGTATCTATTGGTGTGTTCGGCACTTGGGGGACAGGTAAATCTACGGTCTTGGCGCTCGCAGAGAAGCGCTTGCTTATATCCGGTCTGGATCCCATCATAATCAAATTTGATGCATGGCTTTATCAGGGATTCGATGACGCCAAAGCTGCACTCATGGAAGTGGTTGCTGATCGTCTATTGAATGAAACTGCCGCGAAAGACACTCTATATCAGAAAGCTAAGGGTTTCGCAGAACGTGTAAACTACTTTCGAGCACTCGGGATGGCCGCCGATTTTGGCATAGGCATGGCGTTTGGTGTGCCCCCCGGTCTTCTAACTAAGGCAGGCGGCGCAATAACTTCACTTATTGCCGGCACGGGCGGAGCAGATGATGCTGAAGCGCTCAAAGACGCTCGAAAAACCGTTGGAGCGACATGGTCAGAACTCGTCGGCCCTAAAAAAGAGCGAACTCCGCCAAAAGAAATCGACGCCTTTCGGCAGGAGTTCGGCGAGATTATTGAAGGACTCGAACGTCCACTTGTACTTTTCATAGACAACCTTGATCGTTGCCTGCCTGATGTCGCTATTGGCACTTTGGAAGCAATTCGGCTTTTCCTCTTTATCCAAGGAACTGCATTCGTCATTGCAGCTGATGAGGACATGGTTCGGCATTCTGTAAGCAAGCATTTCAAAGACATAAATTCACGACACGTGAACGACTATTTGGATAAGGTCATACAGGTGCCGATGCGTGTTCCTCAGGTCAGTAATGAGGATGTTCGCGCATATATGTATTCTTTGTTCGTCGAACTACATGCACCTAGCAGACTTGCGGATGTACAGAAGTACTTGCTTGATGCACTTCAGAATAGCTGGTCTGGTAAAACATTCTCAAAAGCTGAAATTAACAGCCTTGCTGGGAGCCCGACAGATCTCCTCGATTCACTTTCAGTATGCGATAGGCTTGCGTCCATTTTGACAACCGCTCCGACGATTGGCGGGAATCCTCGTATCGTGAAGCGTTTGCTAAATGCGATCACCCTTCGCCAATCACTTGCACGCAGCAGAGGAATGAACGTTGACCTGGCAACTTTGGCCAAATTAGCCGTGTTCGAAAGAAGCACCGATGGCAAAGCCGCCAGCGCACTGTATCGCCTCGTAATGGAGGACGACAAGGGCGGCTTGTTGCTGTGTCCAGACGCAAAGCTAAAGGATAAGCGTCCCGAATTGCCTGTCGAGTGGAAAGGTTATGAGGAATTCATCACGAGCTGGCGCGAAATGGAACCTGCTTTTGAAGACGCCAAGTCGTTACGGCCAGCTGCATTCCTTAGCCGCGATGTCATGGCACCTTCCTTCGCCAGAACAAGTCTCTCAGATACGGCAATGAACACATTGGCTGCGTTGCTTTTGGTAAACAGTGTCAACTCACCTCAAGGAAAAAAACTTGCTGAAGACTTGCCTCCAACTGATAGAAGAGTAGTAATGGGAGAAATCGTTGCTCACCTAAGAGAGCAAGATTTCTCCAAATCCCCATCAGGTATTCACGGGGCAATTATTCTCGCTCAGTCGTCAACCGACGCCCAAGCAGAGCTAAAAACTTTTGTCGGTGGGCTTACCATCTCCAATATGCACAAAGCGACAAAATATCTGCTCGAAAATGCAAAGATAATAGAAGGAGAGAAATAATGGGAACATCACAATCCAAGCCGTCGGCAAGACCTGGAAGTCCCTTGGTTCCGTCTTGGGCAGCAGCAGATCCACCTCCTGCAGATGCAGCAAATCTACCCCAACTGCCTCCCGCAGATGAGACGCAACAACCGGATGAGATCATCCCACCAAGACGGCACGCCAACTTTCGCCGGGCACTAAAGCAATTCATGCGATCTGGAAATCGAGACGACGCGAGGCGAGCACTTGGACATTATTCAAGAGGATCAGCAGGCAGTGGGTCAGGTGGCGCTCAACGAATGGCGAGAGCGTCGAAAGTGGGTGGAGGAGTTATATCTGCCCTCTCGAATGCCGTCGCTGGCAACACCGTTGCGTCAAACGGATTTGACCTCGCCAGCCTCACCGGCCGGCCCGTCCAAGATGCAATCAATGAGATCGTCGATGCATTCTGCCCTCCAGGGATCATTGATGAGGACATCTTGAGAGCATCCATCGGTGAAGCGCTAGTTGAAGCACTTGATGGTTTGGACAAATTTGATTTGGCCGCATTAGATGATCACGCTGTAGTAGTTGCCACACGAGCTTTCATCGCCGAGATGGTGTTCAGCTCGATTTCCGCTGATCAGGGACAATCAGTAGGCAGCGTATCACCACAGGAAGCAGTAATCCGTGAAAACGATCTGCGGATCCTAGTTTGCGAGGTAACAGACGCGAAGGCAACCCCAGCATTACAGCAGGCGGGTTCATCATTGAGCCAGACTCAGGTTGAAGGACTAATTCATTCAATCGTCGAAACTGTGTTCGGGGAAATGTCGAAATGGTAGCGACACGCGTTATTGCCACCCCTAACGATTCCGATGCCATGACCGCAATGCGAAAGGGAAACATCGGTGTTGCACTTTACCACGCCGGTACAACTCAGCTTCCGGGCCTGGGAAGCAACTTATCTCAGTCAGTAGTAAAACAGCTTCCCCAACCTCCATCAGTGGAGGCTTGGGATTTTTTATCAATAGCACTTGCTGTTTTCGCAGCTGATCGATTCGTTTTGAGAGCCA
Organism: Nitrosomonas sp. JL21; assembly: GCF_009833095.1. Taxonomy (GTDB): domain Bacteria; phylum Pseudomonadota; class Gammaproteobacteria; order Burkholderiales; family Nitrosomonadaceae; genus Nitrosomonas. The sequence continues at coordinate 2,062 of NZ_QRCB01000023.1, read as the reverse complement.
ACGCAGAAGATGGGTGGACCAGGGTCATTGCACTTGATGTCGCGGTTTCTAACCCCGTCCCTTGGATACCGCACTTAAAAAGACTTGCTGCTACTCTCCGATTCCTAACAGGAGATATATGGCAGCTATCTTTGCGTAGCGGCGGGATTTCGCCTCCCACATTTTCTCCCCGAATGACTGATCGCGATGCAATCTGCTTATTTTCTGGTGGCCTTGATAGCCTTCTGGGGGCTATTAAACTCCTTAATGATGGCAAACATCCTTTTTTGGTGAGTCAAGGCTCACCAAAGGAAATTTCACCGCAGAAGTATCTCGCAAATGCCTTGAAATTAGATAGTTATCGGTTTGATGGTCGCGTTACCGAAAAATGGCACCCTCCCTATGAGGGATCGACTCGTAGCCGATCCATAATATTCTTCGCATATGGGATTGTCGCCGCTTCCTCACATGGTTTGAATGAACTGTTCATCCCTGAGAATGGGCTTATTGCGATAAACCCTCCCTTTACGGCACGACGCTTTGGTTCCCTAAGCACGCGAACAACGCATCCTTACTTTCTTGAAGAGCTGGAAGTAGTGTTGCGCGCAGTAGGATTAGACATTGCGCTTACGAATCTATTCGAAGGAATGACTAAGGGAGAGATGCTGGCTGGAAGCAGTCGCAGCGACATCGAGACACTCGCTGCCGAGTCTTATTCGTGTGGAAAAGGAAAGCGAATTAATATGCAGTGCGGCAGATGTATACCATGTCTCATTCGGCGCGCCTCGTTCCAAGCAGCTGGATTGACAGATCGAACAAAGTACAAGGTTATGAATCTATCCGGTTCCGCCCAACATGACGATGTTCTCGCGGCCAGACTGGCTACCACTCGTGTGGCACGCCTTTCATCAGAGGATATCGCACGCTGGGCCGGAAAGGCGGGGCCGCTCCCCATGGATATTTTTCGCAGAAAGAATATAACGGACGGCGTGGAAAGAGGATTTGCAGAGTTGGCTGGTTTTCTCGATGGAGTAAGATGGCTTTAATAGACTTCCACTGTCACCTAGACTTATTCTCCGATCCGCATCGCGTCGCTCAGGAAGCAACACGGCGCGGCATCTATGTTCTCTCGGTGACAACAACTCCAAGTGCATTTCTTGGCACAAAGGCACTGGCCCCTCCGAATAGTCGAATCCGAACAGCCTTGGGTCTACATCCCGAGATCGCTGTGGCAAGGGAGAATGAACTTTCTCTATTCGAAAAGCTTTTGCCATCTACGGCTTATGTCGGAGAAGTTGGCTTAGATGGTTCCCGGCAGCATAGAGATACGCTTGATCGTCAGGGAGCAATACTTACCACTATCTTAAGCTTATGTGCCGCAGCGGGCGGTAAGACGATATCACTTCACAGTCGTGGTGCTGTAAAACCATTATTAGATATAATTGAATACGAACCCTTAGCTGGACGACCTATACTACATTGGTTTTTAGGAACAGAAAAAGAAATTTCTCGAGCAGTTGAAATGGGCTGTTGGTTTTCGGTTGGTCCCGCCATGCTGAGATCAGAAACAGGTCGTAAGGTAGCAAAAAAAATACCATTAGATCGTGTTCTACCAGAAACGGACGGACCGCTTGCGAAAATCAATCAAAAGAAATTATTCCCTTGGGATGCAATAGGTGTAAATTCACAACTCGAAACCATCTTGTCAATTTCTTCCGCTGAAATTGAAGACATATTTTCAATGAACTTCAAGCGTTTGATATCTTTATCTGGAAGGGATGAAATTCTATAATGTAGGTAAAGTCATATTCGTTGATTGCGAACAAATTTAGAATGCAATCGCGAATATTTAATCTCATAGTACATTCATCAAAACTCTCTGAAAGATATTCACTGAGCTACAGATACGCCCAATCACTTTTGTATGACGCCTCGTCAATTCCGTCTTACACCTCCTCCCGCTACGCGCAAGCTGTGCGTTGTACTACAAATGTTCCATTTTTCGTCCAACGCAGCTTGGCAAGGGAGACGCTGCGCTCTCCCGTTGCATCCCTCTAGCTTGTCGTCCCTGAAGAATCCTTTT
>NZ_QRCB01000022.1 GCF_009833095.1 Nitrosomonas sp. JL21 | reverse complement strand
CCCGCCGCAAGCAGCGGGGTACTAACTGCGCTGATTGCACGCGGGCCAACAAAATATCGTTACTCGACGTGTTTGTTTGATTAGATTGCCATCATCTCGTCGGCAATCACTTTTTGTTGCTAACTTGCCTGCGTTACCGCGTTCAGCGCTGCCCCGTGTACTGGCCTTGCTCCATTAGGTTCCATCCAGTAAAAATATTGAGCAATCGCTTTGGGATTGGCCAGAGCCGGACTCGTCCCCCATCGTTCCAAAGCTTCGATTCCATACTTGATCATTCCGGTATGCTCCGTTTTATTCCCATCCCGCTCAGGATCGGAATAGTAAAATCCCAGTTTTCTACGTAATAACTCGATGTCCTGTTTGGTTCCCGTCAAGAATTTCCAGCCGGGACCGACTTCGAACGTATTGGCATACGCTTTCAGCATGGCCAAGGTGTCATGTTCGGGTTCCAACGTAATCGAGTACATAAAAATGTCACGTCCAACCCGACCGCCAAACTCATGTTCCAGGCGTTTCAAATTGACCGTCATACCCGGACAGATGTCACCGCAGCGGGCATACATGAAATTGATGAAGACAGCTTTATCTTTGATGAGATCGTCGTAAAACCGTACTTGCCTGCCTTCGTGAGTAAGCAGCGTCATGTTCGGGAAACGATCCCGGCGGCGCTGCTCCGATTTACTGAGCGACTTGACTGCGGATTCGCTGCTCGGTTGTACATTCGCGGCCATCGTGGCTACGCCCAAACCCAATGTAGCCAGGCCAATCGAGGCGCCAGCCACACCCTTGATAAATTCTCGTTTATTCATTGAAGTAATCTCCTGAGCTATGGCCAAATTATTTACCGGCGTTGGGATCAGTCGAAGGAACGACCTTGAACAGCACCATCATGCCGTGATCCTCATGGACTACATTGTGACAATGCATCGGATAATCACCATGCCAATCACGGAATTGCATATACAATTTCACCTCGCTCGAGCCGCTCGTGTTCCACGAAGCTTGTCCGATACGCACCACATCCTTGCGCGATTTGTCCTCGATGTTCATTTTCGATGCAGCGCCGTCGCGGCTGATGATCTGGAATTCCTCAAAATGGATGTGAATGGGATGGGACCAGCCGCCTCCCGATTTCAGAGTCCATACCTCGGCCTTGCCTTCGGTTGGATATGCGCTGATCACATCTTTATTGAAAAATTGATCATTGACAGTCCAGGCACCATTGAGATTGCCAAAACGGAACGTACGTTGTTTGACTGCCGGATTCTTGGACGGCAAAGGCATCGGCACCATGGTTTGCGTTTTTAATGTGTTCATGGGCGCGCTATCGTCCTGCACGGCATTATCGGTCACAATGATTTTCAGCAGTTTGGTTTTATTGCTGGAAGTTAGAATTTTGCCGGTAGGGCCTTGGCCATTGATTTGTTCCAGCCGATTTTCCAGATATAGCTCCGTGCCAGGCGGCAACTGACTGAAATCAACGATCACGTCGGCACGCTCGGCAACACCCAGACGAATGCTGGGTACGATTTGCGCCTTCGGCAGCAAATTGCCACAGTTGGCGATGCGCGTGAAGCTGCTCCCATTGCTCCAGAACAATTGAACGAAACGCGAAGGCCCGCCATTCAGGAAACGAAAGCGGTATTTACGTTTTTTGACGTAAAGCTTGGGTTTGATCTTGAAATTCACGGTCTGCTGGTCGCCCAGGAAGCCTTCGGTCATGAATGGATCCCAGAACATTTGGCCGGTGGTATCAAAGGATTTGTCGGTAATCAGCATCGGAATGTCGTATTCGCCGCTGGGCAGGCGCAGACCCGTCGTTTCGTCGTCGGTATCCAGCTTGATGTCATCACTGAATAAGGTGTAAAAGGATGCTAAGCCTTTGTATACATTCTGCGCCGTATAATCGTAGCGATGATCGTGAAACCATAATGTACTCTGGGTTTCCTGCCAATCTCCTTGACACCACAAGCCATCGCGCGTGGTGCCATTCTTGTGGGTACTGGCAAAACCAGCGCGCACATTGGGATACCAGTGATCCCACCAGGTACCGCTGTCGTAAAAGCGCGTAGGACCGCCATCCGAAGTATGCGGATTATGCGCATTGTGTAAATGCGGTGAAATCTGGTTGATCCCAAAACCCTGATTATCATTCCCATCCTTCGGCAACGCGTTATACATGCGCATGATGATGGGATGACCATATTGAGCTTTGATACGCAGAACGCCGACCGCATCGCTGTTCAAATCGGTATATGTCCAGACTTTGGAATTGAAATTCGGATACTCGGCACTGGGATAGAAATTCCAATCGATCTCTCGGGCCATCAGTTCATACCTGGCGGTAATTCCTGCGTTACCTCCAAATTCTTCCCACCGCTGGTGCGTTTCAACCCGTGCTTCTTTGAAATCGCAGAATTCATCCCATCCTGGATTAAAGCGGGTGATGACGCTCTTGCAGCCATCCTTATCGATATCTGTGCCTTCGAATTCATCAACGGGAACACATACTTTTGGAATGGGCAACGGATCAGTCCATGGCTTAGTACAGGGTGGACTGATATGAATATTGGAAGCCGCTGCCACTGCCAAATTTGGAAAAAATGCGCTACCGCCCACGGATACCAATCCGCCTGCGCTGGCAGTCAATCCCATCTTCAGCAAATCCCGGCGACTGAGATCAGCCGCTACGATCTCCCTTACTTCTTGCATGTATCTAGACACTGCTGTTTCGTGTCGACTAGAACTGACTGGATTTATGATCTTCTTACTCATCTCTCTTCTCCTTCCTTTAGAAAAAACCCCTCCACCGCGTAATAAAAGAACCACGTTGGTAATTAACTCATTGTTGTTTTTTCGAGCTACTTATTATTATGAGTAGTCATAGCCCCCACCTATGCGGATGTAGGTAGTGTGATAAGCGCAGAGGAAAGAGTGGCTGAATCAAAGATATAAAATAATTTTTCCAACAATTCCATGACTGAACCCAGTCATTTGTTTTTCAAAATTACTGATATCAAATTGATAACTTATTTCCCCTTAGAAGCTCTTAAGATCATATATTTACCAAAACTAAATAAATATTGGCAAAATCCTTATTTTCTTCTAGGAAATTACTTAGCAAAACTGAGCAAGTACTTAGATATATGTAGGAAAAATATGTAGGAAAAGGGAGTGAATGATGATCAGAAAAAGAATCGGAAAAGACTTATTAGGTGGTGCAGAAAAACATGTTGAGCTTGATCTTAGTTCATCAGGCTAAGTAGCTTTTGTTCTGAAAGCCTACTCATCCTAGACCAAAGTTCTGATGGAGAATTTGACACTGTAATTACGTTTGGACTTAATTTTCCATCTTTTTCTGTTCCCACTTGAGCGTGAAAAAGGTACCCCCGTAGGTCCCCAGCAATGCAGCCAGTATATATACCTGGTCCTCGACGTAATGCACAATGGTGATTGCATTGACCAGAATAAGCATAGCCGACCAAAATGCAGCCGTGTGCGCCTTTTTCTTGGCGACATTTCTGAAATAAAGCGTATTACACATATTGGCAAAGGCCATGACAATGCCGATCAACACGAATTTCACAAGAAAAAATTCCATCAATAATCAACCTGCCATAATGCGGATACGGGCGAACATGATGCATTTTGAATCAATCTCATGCGCTGCGCCATAGTGGGAGAAATTTATTCCTCTCCGAAAAATGCAATAGGAAATGTCTTTTCACTAAACGATATTATCGATAAGTGGCGATAAAAAGGATGACTCAGAAGCACTTTCACCCATCTATGGTATAAAATTGACGAAGAAACGGCTGTATTGTGATTGCGATGTCTATTGCGCAAATTTTAACCAGAAGGAATCAATATGATCCGCATATTTTGTATTTTTATTATTGGCGCTGCCGTGCTTCAAGGATGTGCGGCGCCGTCGTCCCGAGAGGTCTTTTTGGCTGATGGAACCAAAGGTTATAACATCAATTGCAGCGGTTCTGGAATGAACTATAGCAATTGCCTGGAAAAAGCCGGCGAAGTTTGCGGGGCGCGTGGCTATTATTTGCTCAATCAACAAGGCAATATCGTTCCTTTTTCGGCTGCAATTCGTGAATTCAGCGCCGGCACGTCAACAGGCTCAATAGGGTTCTTGACCCAATCCGGCTCGATGGTGATTCGCAATTTATTCATCAAGTGCAAGCAAGAGTGATGTAGTTCAACCAGTGTTGGATAGTTTATTTGCCTCTGCCCCTCCATTTTTTAGGATATTAGTCGTGAACAGACTGATCAAAATAATATCAATTTTATTGATTTTACATCCCTTTGCATCCCAGGTTTATGCGAGTGAAGAAATAACGGCCAATATTTATATGCATCGAGCCGGGACAAAAATCCTCAGTGGTGTCGTCAACGTTGCAACCGGTTGGATGGAATTGCCTAAAAATATCGGCTTATGGAATCAGAAGGACGAAAATATTCTCGAAGGCACTGCTGAGGGAATCCTGTGGGGATTGGTTCACACAGCCAGCCGTACCGCCAGCGGGGCAATCGATCTTGTTACGTTTTGGATTCCCACTTTTCCCATTCCTGAGCCACTGTTTGTGTTTGACAATTTCTCTAAAGAATCGGAATACCATGCGTTCAGAATGGGAAGATGATCAATTCGTCAGCCATGCGTTCATCATCCAATGAAGTTTGCATGAGTACAGGGCGTATCAATGTATACCCACGTCGACTGAGCATCTTCACCCGCCTTCGCTTTGCCTAACCTTCGATAGCTGCTTTCATCAGAGTTACTATAAAAACGCTGATTGATTATGTGAACGAAATGAAGCGTAGGCGCACGGAATGCGAAAACCCGGGTAACTCAACAAGACAGGAAATACAGTGTGCACCGCACAACGAAGCGATTCCCTCGCGCAATTAATCAGCGTTTCCCTAATGCATTGCCCATGCACTGACTTTCTTGACAAGGTATCTGGACGGGAATCTGGAATATATCGATTACTCTTTCCGGACTGAGTAATGCCTTATCCAGAACTGGCAATCCAATAGCGGATGCGGTTTCGGCGCTCGCCGATTCAGATTCAGCAAATCGTCCGCCAATTGCGGTAGCGGATAGTCCATGCTGTTTTAATAGCTCTACCCCTGCGAGGGCATACATCATATCACTGGCTGTAAAAACTATACCGTCAACGATTTTTGCAAATATTTTAGAATCAAGCACGGAGGTGGTTTCTTGACACACTAAGTCATCGGATATTTCCAGTACGATGACATCCATTCTCGCCACACTCAAATGGGTGATCAATGTCTCGAGAATGAAATTGACTTGCTCAGGTAAAATCTGATCCGTGGACGGGAAACCCGCATGAGTAAAATCGAGTGCAATTTTTGCTCCGGCATCCGTCAGTAGCCATGTATTCTGCCCTGATCCAATACCGGTCACTTTGCCACCCCCAACGCGATATCCTGCCTGCGTCAAGCTGCAAATGAGATCAAGGGTTGTTTTCATTGTATTCATCGATGAACCGACGATCGCGATCGTGAATGGATGAGGAAACAGACTAACTACTCTTGGCAAAGCAGTGTCTTTCAAATTGATACACCGTTGATTACCGTCAGCAAGCAAACCAACTAGTTGAATGGTAGTGAACGTTTGGGCACTAGCAAGCGAAACATTTACCAAAGCGGCAATGCCACCGGGGGCCACCAAATGGCAGGATTGCAAATCCTCAGGCACTTGAAATTCAAATGGATTCATGGAATGTCCAAAACAAACAATGATTTCATCGCCGATGGATAATGCGGAAGGCCGGCCATGAGCCAGTTCGAGCTCATGTTGTTGACCTATGGCGGTGACTCTCGCCAGCGCGATATCTCCTGAACCCGGGATAATGCCATCCCCATGTAATAACGTGGTTACGGATTCGATCGATAAATTACGTGAAGTGTAGCCTAGCTTGGCATTGAGTAAGCGTTCTTGGCTTATGGATGAAATATTCATTTCCTCGATTTTATTCTTATTAGATTTGGTCATCAAAATGGTTTGGAGCACGCCTTTACGCATTTTCGCTCCTGTTTCCTGCTGTTAATCCAGCGTACAGAACAAAAGGTTCAATTCCAGATGTTTTTCGGTATCCTCGTGCGAACGACAAGAAGGCTTCATGGCATGATGCGACGGACGCATTGTCTCTACCTTGTACAATCCAACCTTTAAAATTCGAACAGCTAAGCTCGATGAAATGAGTGAAATATTAGAAAATCAAGAGCTATTGAGATTGTTTGAAACCGTGGAAGAGTAAAAACTGATAACAGCAGAAGAAAAGACAGCAATACAATCGAGAAAATTTCGTATATTGGGAATTCAACCCGTTCCCCCTACCCCACTCGACATGATTACCGATAAAACAATCAAATCCATGATTGATATGATCTCCCTGTGAAACTTCTTCATCATTATTTTCCTAATTAGATATCTACAAAATTCAGGAATGAAATTTTTTATTGTAAGCCGTTTATTCTGTCAGCATTGAAAAAGGTTCATATACTTTAGGAAACTCGAAATTCAGAGCTTTCCCCGAGAATACCCAATAACCTCTACCTTCACAATTTGCGCAATACACAAAATACAACGATAAATACCTTGTAATCTAAATACAGCAACCCATCGAATCCAGTTACTCTTGACACAGCAGTGCAAAGCCTGTTTCCAAGATTTCAATTTCAATTATTCTGGTATTTAACTTTTTAATGATTTTTCCTTATTCGAATCCACAGAAGACTGTTCACTCTCGGAGGAGGAATCATCAATTATTATTTCTGCTGCTGACGATGTTTTATTCGATTCATTGCACAGCTGAATTCAATGGAAAATTAAGCGGCGGCATTACCGGAGCCACCGATTATATTTGGCGTGGTTATTCCAAGAGCAATGGCAAGCCTGTCATACAGGGCAATATCGATTATGAATTTAAATCAGGAATTTTCCTGGGTTCGTCTGCTTCAACCATTAATTTTGCCGATCATGGCTATGATGATCGCTCAACATTGGAATTCAGACCTTATCTAGGTTTTGCTTATCAGTTATCGGAAGATTGGCGATTTAATACCGCATGGACCCGCTATCTCTATGATGGCAAGATATTTGGCCAAGATGCTGACTATAATGAATTTTACATTTACAGCCACTTTCGTGACCTCGTATCGCTCAATTTCAATGTTTCCGAAAATAGTTACAACCAGAACCACATGTCATTCAACTCAGAAATAACCGGTCGCTACCCAATCAGCGATTCTATCGAACTATCCGGCACTTTAGGCTATAACAAGCAGAAAAAAAATCTACATTATGATTATTTGTACTGGACATCCGGCCTAACCCTGCATTTTTCCAAGAATATCGGCATCGATGTTCGTTATTACGGAGGTATTCATACATCCACTCAGGCGCATGGTATGGCCGCCGGTTGGCAATTTTACCCGCATGTTGCCGATCATCGGGCAGTATTTTCGATGACAATTGGGTTCTAAGGATATCTTGAAAAGACGGCGAGAATGACTAGACACACTGTTTTCAAAGCACTTCTCCATTGCTTGAAGAGCTTTTTTTCACCGCAATGAACTTTTTTTCGATCGTGAGGAATGAACGCATCACTTTGCGAGAATCTTAACGCCGGCACTTTGATAATGAAATACCATGCATGAGTTACCCACATCAACCGTGCGAATAACCTTTAGTTCCCAAGAACAACTGGTTAAGGAAAGAGATTTGATTGCCGAAACCGCAACAGGGAATGTCGAAGCTTTTGAGAAACTTTACCAGCTCTATTTTAACCGGCTGTACCAATTTATATTCCATATCGTTAAACGCCATGATTGCATCGAAGAAATTATCAATGATGTCATGTACGTCGTATGGGAAAAGGCGTCCACTTATAACTACGTGTGCCGTCCTTCGACATGGATTTTGGGAATAGCTTATTTAAAATCACTGAAGAGCGCTGAACAAAGCTCGGTTCGAGAAGATCGATCGACAGAGTTTAATGAAGAGATGGACTATCTTCCCGAAAGCGGAGGCCGGTGGGTCGAAGAATTGGAAGTCAGTAACTGGCTGGAGATGGCTTTCAATAAGTTGTCTACTGAACAACGAGCGGTGGTGGAAATGACTTATTATCAGGGCTTGCATTATCATGAAATTGCAGAAATCATGCAGTGCCCTGAAAATACAGTAAAAACGAGAATGTTTCATGCACGTAAAATTTTAGCTAAATTATTTCTAGAGCTTAAGGACAGGAGTCAATAATGTTTTCTTCGAATGATGAAATATCCACTCGCAGCGAGCATCAGAAAGTATGGAATCTGCTGCCGTGGTATATCAATAATACATTGGATCCAGTCGAGCAAGCCAGCGTAAGACATCACGTCAAATTCTGTATCACGTGCAGAATCGAATTGGATCAGCAGCAGCAATTGGTTGAAAGAATGCAGCAAATTGACCTTCTGGAACAAGTTTCCCAAGTTTCTTTTGCACAATTGAAAATGAAAATTGAGAAGCAACCGAGTGTAGGTACACTGACCCAGCCTCACGAAGCCAAAAAAGATTCAAAATTCTTCTCACAGCAGTTTCTTAGTTTTGTGCAGTACACGGCCTTGGCGGCCAGCTTGCTGCTACTGTCGCTACCGTTCATGCTGGGTTCGCTGATCGACCGAACCGAGCTCGGAAGCGATTACAGAACACTGGCCAATACGGTCGTAGGGGAAGAAAGCATGAATATGCTACGAGTTGTCTTTTCTGATCAATCCGATCCGGAGCAAATCAGCGCCATTCTGAACGCAGTCTCTGCCCAAATCGTTAAGGGCCCGTCGGATAATGGCGTTTATCTGGTTCAGATCGGTGACCAACTCACACATCCACAAGACATCCAGACTGCGATTGCATACTTACATAACGATACCCGAGTTATTTTTGCAGAGCTGGCACATGGTTTATCCTCGGCAGATAGGAAATAGTTCCGATGTTCAATAAGTTGCCAAGTTGTCTGCTATCAGTTCCCCTACTGCTATCGATTCTGGTAATGGCACTACCCGTCATAGCCATGGAACAGGAAATTCCCATACACCCGCACATCGTTGATATCCAACAGGCGGAACGGATCATTCTGGTAACCTACGTGGATAAGCACATCGATCGTATTCCGGTTGGAGTCGTCAATCAATCCTACCGTCGGCGCGGTCATTACAGCAGTTCGACCTGGAGTCAGCGGATTGCTTCCAATATTGAAAAGGATTACCAATTAAAAATTCTATCGCAATGGCCCATCAAGGAAATCGGAGAACATTGCGTGGTATATCTCATCAATGAAGGCCAAACCATAGCAGAAGTCATTGGTGCGCTATCGAAAGACAATCGCATCGCTAGCGTACAAGCGATGAATACTTTCCAGGTCATGGCTGAGAATCGCTACAGCGATCCCTATTACCGCCTGCAAACGCACATCAAGTCGTTGAATCTGGCTGATATCCACGATCGAGCTACCGGAAAGAACGTCACCATTGCTATCATCGATACCGGTGTAGACACCAATCACCCCGATTTGAAAGGACAAATCCAGGAAAGCAAGGATTTCGTCGCCCAAAAATCATCCCGGTCGTTTGGTGATAACCATGGTACAGCGATTGCGGGTGTGATTGCAGCCAAACCAAACAATGGTCGGGGCATTGTCGGCATCGCTCCCGACAGTTCGGTAATTTCCTTGAAAGCCTGCTGGGGAATAAAAGCAGGAAGCCTCGATGCAGCATGCAATAGCTTCACGTTGGCGTTGGCGATCAGCACAGCCATTGGAATGAACATTGACATCCTGAACCTCAGCTTGACTGGCCCGCATGACCCGCTGTTGGCCAGACTCATCGATAAAGCTGTTCAGGAAGGAATCATCGTGATTGCTTCACAGGCTGACACCACAGATGAAAAATCCGGTTTTCCCGCCCGGCAACCGGGTGTCATCGGAGTCCGCAGCTTAACCAACCTAACGGTGCAATCCACCGATGGATCTTCCGTTCTTTCGGTGGCTGCACCTGGAGAAGACATCCTGACGACACTACCGAACGGCACTTATGATTTCGTATCGGGAAATTCTCTCGCCACGGCACATGTCTCCGGTCTCACCGCCCTGCTGCTGCAGTTAAAACGAAACGCGAATAATCAGGAGCTTTTTACATTATTGGCGCAAGCCAATGAACCTTCTTTTTACAAAGTATTCCACAAGGCGCGACATAAGAATGTACTCAACAGTCGATCGATTTTTCACAAGCGCCGCCATAACAGCTGATCAAGAAGTAACCCACAAGACCAGTCGGCATTAAGACGATCCAGTGGAGAACTATTTGATCCAGATTGTTTTAATGTTCACAAACTCACGAATACCAAAATAAGATAATTCCCGTCCATAGCCAGAATGTTTGATGCCGCCGAATGGCAAGCGGGGATCACTCTTTACTACGCCATTCACGAAGGTACATCCGGCATGAATCTGCCGGGCCAATCCTTCGCCACGCGCGATATCCCCGGTCCATACACTTCCTCCAAGACCAAATGGCGTGCGATTTGCCAATTGAACGGCTTCTTCGATATTCTTTGCCCGCGTGATGGCAGCCACCGGGCCAAATAATTCTTCGTCAAAAGCAGGCATACCGGGCCAAACATGATCCAGTATGGTCGGTTGGTAATAAAAGCCCGGCATCTCAATAGCAAAGCCGCCGACAACAAGCTGTGCGCCGGCCGCCAGGCTGCGCTCGACTTGCGATTGCAGTTCAGCGCGCAAATCATCACGCGCCATCGGCGCTATCGTGGTGGCTTCATTCTTCGGATTTCCACACTGCATCTGGTTAACCAATGTCTTGATGTGTTCAATGAAGGTATCGGCAATAGAATCGATCAGGATAAAACGTTTGGCGGCAATACAGCTCTGCCCCATATTCTGAAAACGAGCAAACAGCGCTTGTTGCGCCGTGGTTTCCAGATCCGCATCCTCCAGCACGATGAAGGGATCCGAGCCACCCAATTCGAGCACGCATTTCTTCAAATGCTGACCCGCGATGCTCGCCACTTTACGCCCCGCCTGACTGCTGCCGGTCAATGTGACGGCGGCAATGCGCGGATCGGCCACCACCGATTCAGTCTGATCGGCAGTGATCATCAGCGTCCGAAAAACATCTGCAGGAAACCCGGCCCGCTGAAATGCCTGTTCCAATGCCAGCGCACAACGTGGAACATTCGAAGCATGCTTCAATACCACTGCATTACCAGCCATCATTGCCGGCGCCGCAGCGCGAATCAATTGCCAGAACGGGAAATTCCACGGCATGATGCAGAGCAGGATGCCCAATGGTTGATAGGTCACGAGGCTACGGCTGGCGTCAGAAGCCATGATCTCGTCGTTTAAGTACGATTGCGCATGATCAGCATAGTATTCACAGCCGAGCGCACATTTATCCACCTCCGCTCGAGCCTCTTTTGATAACTTTCCCATCTCCTCGGTAATCAGATTGGCATACTCTTCCCGATGCCGACGAAACACTTGCGCCAGTTGCCGCATGGCATGCGATCGCTGTTCGATGGTAAGCCCCGCCCAGCCCGCATGAGCATGCTCGACCTGCCTCAAGACGGCATGCGTCTGATCCATTGACCAGGTAGCAAAGGTATGAAGCGTCTCACCCGATGCCGGGTCAGTGGATGACATGAGCATAGAAAATATCCTTGCTGGAGAAAATGACTGGCTACATGTTTGCCGTTATAGCCAATGATTGCGAAGGCAGACCAATCGGCTCGAAACCGATGTTCATTTCTGTGATTTGTTGCGATAGGTATTGGTTTCTTCGATGATCTGCGCATCCTCAATGATAATCGAAGCATCGCCTTCTTTCGGAGGATTGGTATCATCGGCTTGCTGCCGGGCTTTCTCATATTGCCGGCGCACCCACCAGAATCGTATGCCAATGACGACAACGGCGACAGCCAGCAGCGCAAGAAAAGCCGCAAAAAAGAACATGCCTATCAGCACCATCGCGACCACGATCGGAATCAGCATGAGGTAAGTAGCCCATCGATTCAGCGGCGATATGGGAACGTGGGGTCGCTCATCCTCCCCGGCACGGTGAAATTCAGAAACTCTGTCAATAATAATTTTACGTTGCTCATCATCATTCATTGCATCAACTCCTCTATCTCGGGAATCGTCTTGGGTGCCGCAGTCGTCAGAATTTCATGACCGGTGTGTGTCACCAAGACATCATCCTCAATGCGTATTCCGATATTCCAGAAATGTTCCGGAACATTATCCGCCGGACGAATATAACAACCGGGTTCAACGGTCAGCACCATGCCGGGCTGAAACTCGCGCCAGTCACCCTGTTGCTTATATTCTCCGACATCATGCACATCCATGCCCAACCAGTGGCCGGTTTTATGCATGTAAAAACGTTTATAGTCCTCAGTTTCCAGTATCGCATCGACACTGCCCTGGCATAATCCTAGGTCGATAAAACCCTGGGCCAGCACCCGCAAAGCAGCCTGGTGCGGATCATTCCATCGATTGCCTGGCTTTACTTGAGCAATGGCCTCGATCTGCGCCGCCAGCACCAATTGATAAATATCCCGTTGTTGCGGCGTAAACCGGCCACTGATGGGAAAGGTACGGGTGATATCGGAGGCATATCCATCCAGCTCACAACCGGCATCGATCAACAGCAGATCTCCGGATTTCAGTTCGGCATTATTCTCGACATAATGCAGCACGCAGGCATTGGCGCCCCCTGCTATAATCGATGTATATGCCGGCGCTTGTGCACCATGCCGGTAAAAGGTATACAGCAGCTCAGCTTCGATCTCATATTCGCGCATGCCAGGACAAGTCGTCTGCATCGCGCGCTGATGCGCCTGGGTCGAAATATCCGCCGCGCGCTGCATGATTTGAAGCTCATCGCTTGTCTTGATCAACCGCATGTCATCGAGCACGATGCGGTAATCATGAATTTCTGCCGGTGGCGCCGCACCCGCGCGCGATTGTTCCCGCACCTGATTCAACCAGCCGATGATCCGTTGATTCCACGACTGATCATGACCGAATGCCGCATACACAGCCGGTTGATTGATCAGCAATTTTGGAAGTAATTCATCCAATTGCGCGATCGGATAGGCTTCATCAAAACCAAATACCTCCTTGGCAGCATCAGGACCGTAGCGGAAACCATCCCATATCTCCCGTTCCTGGTTTTTTTCACGGCAAAACAAAATATGCTTTGCTGCAGTATCACGGCTAGCCGCAATGATCACCAGCACAGCCTCGGGCTCACGAAAGCCGGTCAGATAATAAAAATAGCTATCGAACCGGTACGGATAATGAGCATCGCGGTTACGCAGTTGTTCCGGCGCAGTCGGAATAATCGCAACGCCACTCTCCATTCTGGCTGCAAAAATTTGCCGGCGACTTTTGAATTGCTGAAATTGCGTCATAAATATTTATATTGTTTGATTAAACCAATAATCTCAAGTACTGCATTGCCTCAGGGAGAGTTGTCGATCCAGTGACTCAAGCCGATCGGGCGTTCCCACATCAACCCATTGTCCCGTAAAACGCTCACCGGTAACCTGGCCGTACTCTATCGCTTTTCGTAGCAACGGCGCCAATTTCGCCGGTAAACCAGGATTCACGTCAGCGAACAACTGCGGTCGGTATACGCCGATACCGCTGAACGTCCAGCTATTGACCCCGGCCAGCGCCACTTTGTTTCCCTGCAGGGCAAAATCACCCATTGCATGATGCAGCGGATTGTCCACTAATATTAAATGAGCAATGGAGTTATCCCGGTTGGAATGCATCGCCTGCATCACCGGCAGTAACGCGGCATACTCCATGTCGCAATAGATATCCCCATTCACAACTAAAAAAGGCAACGACCGGGATTCATCCGTCAGTAACGGCAATGCATTCGCTATGCCGCCAGCCGTTTCCAGCACGACTTTCTCGGGCGAATACCGAATGGTAACACCATAGCGCTCACCCGTACCGAGCGCATGCTCGATCATGTACCCTAGATAAGCATGATTGATGACGATCTCGACAAATCCGGCACGCGCTAAATTGGTCAGTTGATATTCGATCAAAGAGTGACTGCCCGCCCTGAGCAGCGGTTTGGGCGAGTGATCGGTCAGAGGACGCATGCGCTCGCCGCGGCCGGCGGCGAGAATCATGGCTTTGAAAGGCACAGCGTTAAAAGGTATAGCCAATTTTCTGGCTCGACTCAGCGGAATCCAATTCATCCAGCACAATCAGCAACGAACTCAGTTCGCGATAGCGTTCACAGGTTTTGCGCAGATAGTCCATCACCACCGGCATGTCATCCAAATAGCTGGATTTGCCGTCACGGTAATGGAGGCGCGCAAAAATTCCCAGGACTTTCAAATGGCGCTGCACGCCCATCCATTCAAAATCCTGATAGAACGATGCAAAATCAGCGCCTACCGGCAATCCAGCAGCGCGCGCTTTTTCCCAATAGCGGATCACCCAATCGAGAATGCGTTCTTCATCCCAGCGGATATAAGCATCTTTGAACAAGGATACGAGATCATACGTAATCGGGCCATACACCGCATCCTGAAAATCGATGATGCCAGGATTGGGCGACGTCACCATCAAATTGCGGGAATGATAATCGCGGTGCACCAGCACCCTCGGCTGAGCCAGATTATTCCGCAGGATATGCTCAAACACATCATCCAGAATTTTCTGTTGCCGCTCTGACAGACGCTTTTGCGCATGCTTGGCAATATACCACTCAGGAAACAGATCGAGTTCTCTCGACAGCAAAGCTTGATCATACGGCGGCAAGCTCTTCGTTTGCTGCGACAACTGCAACTTGATCAATGCATCCATCGCATCGCTGTATAAAGCCTGAGCCATTTCTGGTTGATCGGTCAGCGCCTGCAGAAAGGTCTTGCTGCCGAGATCGGATAACAGCATGAAGCCTTGTTCGGCGTTGAAAGCCAGAATTCTAGGCACATGTACCCCCGCTTCGGCAAGGATACCGGCAATTCTCAGAAATGGCCCGCAATCCTCGTGTTGCGGTGGCGCATCCATGACAATGAACGTCCGATCCTCAACGAAAACCCGGAAATAACGCCGGAAACTAGCGTCTGCCGACGCCGGTTGCATGGTAAATGACTGTTGCGGAAATTGCCTCTTGACCCAATGCTCAACTAATTGCCTACGATCCATTCACCTTTCCCATCATACGTCGTCCTGTTCTTCACTCATGAGGGTATAAGCCTATTTCATCCGATGTAAATTGCATGGCACAATAGCCGTGCAGCCGTAAAAACTGGCATCCTCGGTAATAACAGTGGATAATCACCTGACGTCAGCTCTAATGACAGGTGCCATTTTATCACGCAGTCGCCACAATCAGCCGATCAAGTCGTGCGTTAATACAATCAGGAGAACTAGCTATGCTCAATAAACATGTCATCGATGAAATCAACGCCAAAGTCAGCGAAATACTGCAAAACAGTCCGGCCAAGGATATTGAAAAGAATGTCCGGATGTTGCTGTCGGGCGCTTTTACGCGGCTCGATTTAGTGACCCGAGATGAATTCGACGTTCAGCAGGAAGTATTGCAACGCACCCGCGAGAAATTGATCATTCTGGAAGCGAAAGTCTCCGAATTGGAAGCAAAACTGAGCCATGCGATGCAAAAACCCTCAAAAACCGAATCGCACCATGTACACGAAGGATCAGACAAGAGCCATCACTGATTCCAATTTCCGCCATCTTTCATCGGTATCGTGGTTGATTACGCATCTTCACGGGATTGAGGCGCGCTCATGCCGCTCGCCGTGCTGTACAGCCGCGCTTTGTCAGGAATGCACGCACCGCTGGTGACGGTAGAAACCCATATTTCGAATGGTCTACCCAGCTTCACCATCGTCGGTCTTCCGGACACTGAAGTCAAAGAGAGCAAGGATCGCGTCCGGGCAGCCTTGCAAAATGCGCAATTCAAAATCCCGGCGCAGCGTATTACCATTAACCTAGCGCCTGCCGATCTTCCCAAAGAAAGCGGGCGCTTCGATCTGCCGATCGCGTTGGGTATCCTGGCCGCCACCGGCCAAATTCCTGGCGATCAACTAGATCGCTATGAGTGGGCCGGAGAACTGGCGCTCACTGGCGCGTTACGTCCGGTCCATGGCGCGCTTGCGATGACGTTCAATGCCTCACAATCGGGCCGCAGCTTCGTTCTACCGCAGCAGAATGCCGCCGAAGCAGCACTGGTCAAGAACGCCACGGTATATGCAGCCACATCGCTGCTGCAGATCTGCGCCCATCTGCTGGGCCATGAATCCTTGCCCCTGTGCCAGCACGCATCCACTGACCGCGACGAATGTCATGATCCACGCTACCCCGACTTTGCTGACGTCAAGGGACAATCTCATGCCAAGCGCGCCTTGGAAATAGCTGCTGCCGGGGAGCACAGCGTTTTGATGGTCGGCCCGCCCGGTACCGGAAAATCCATGCTCGCAACCCGCTTCCCGGGTATTCTGCCATCGATGACCGAGACCGAAGCACTGGAATCCGCGGCTGTTCAATCCCTCAGTCATGGCAGTTTCAACATCGATCATTGGAAGCGCCGCCCTTTCCGTTCCCCGCATCACACCGCCTCCGGCATTGCGCTGGTGGGCGGCGGCAGTCCGCCTCGGCCGGGAGAAATCTCACTGGCCATGCATGGCGTATTATTTCTCGACGAACTCGCGGAATTCGACCGTAAAGTACTCGAAGTCCTGCGCGAACCGTTGGAGTCCGGGAAAATCACCATCTCGCGCGCGGCACGCCAGGCAGAATTTCCGGCTCAGTTTCAGTTCATTGCAGCAATGAATCCCTGCCCCTGCGGTTATCTCGGCCATCCCAACGGCAAATGCCACTGCACGCCTGACCAGATCAACCGCTATCGTGCACGGATTTCAGGCCCATTATTGGATCGTATCGATATGCACTTTGAAGTTCCGACCGTGCCCCAGGAAGAACTGATGCGACCGCAAATGGCCAGCGATAACACGATAACCATCCGGCAACGCGTCGAGAATTCACGCCAGCGGCAACTCGATCGCCAAGGCAAAGCAAACAGCCGTCTGACTGTCAACGACATCGATCGACTCTGCGCACTGGATTCCGCCAGCGAAAATCTATTGCAGCAGGCCATCAGCCGCTTGAACCTATCAGCCCGGGCCTATCATCGCATCCTCAAACTGGCCCGAACCATCGCGGATATGGCAAGCATTGAAAAAATCAGCGCTCAGCATATTGCCGAGGCAATTCAATATCGCAGGCTGGATAAACGCTAGAATCGATTGATATATGAATAACACCGCGGAGAAAATCTATGATCACCTTGTATGGCATTGAATGGTCACGAGCACAGTATGTGCTGTTCACATTGGCAGAGCTCGGCCTTGATTTCAAGCATGTCAAAATCAATCCCTTTACTGAGGAAAAGAATGCTTCCAATTATCTCAAGCTGAATCCGCTTGCGCAGGTTCCGACACTGGTGGATGGGGATCTAGTACTGACCGAAGCAATGGCCATCAACTTCTATCTTGCTAAGAAATACGGTGCAGAAAAACTGTGGGTTAGCCGGCTGGAAGATGAAGCGCAAATCTATAAATGGGCTTTTTTTGCCGTCACGCAAATGGAAACATCCTGTGTCGATCTCATTCTTCATCGAAAAGCTCTGGATCAGAGCGAGAGAAACCCGGATCTGGTCCACCTGGCTGAGAGGAAATTGGCAAAACCGCTCGAAGTCTTGAATGATCACCTTGCGGACAAAGATGCGCTAATCGCTAATCGATTTACCGTGGCTGATATCAATATGGCCGGAGTTCTATCCTATGCACGCGGTGGCGAGTTCGATTTCTCACCTTACCCCCATGTGGCACGTTATTTGAATGCCATCCTATCGAGACCCGCGCGTAAGAGCGCTGAAACTGCTTAGCTCAAACCGAAGAAGTTCGGATAAACCAAGCTGCTGTGCTTGACCATGCTGCATTGAATGATTCTGAAAGAATCATTTTCACCGCGCCCCTGCCAATTGCGCCCGAACCCGATCCAGCCGCGGATCATCGGGTAGAACAAATTCCGCTCTTTGCAAATAACGCTTCGCAATATCCCGCTGGCCCCGGGCCTTGGCCGAGTCAATGAATTGCACATACCGACCGACTATTTTCTGTTGGCCTGTGCGTGCCTGCGAATTATCGGGATCCATATCCAGCACCATTCGATAGTACTTGTTGGCGTTGTCCTTTGCAGGCGTGGTCAGACGACCCTCTTTAAAGGCTCTTCCGGCAGCGGCTAAGTGCCGGTTGATGGTGTCCGCGTCACTCGATTGCTTGGGTAATTCCATTTGTTGGGATCGAGATTGTTCCGTAACACTGAACTGCTGGGCAGTATCCTTCCGTGTATGAGCGATCTCTGCATCTTCAGGTTCTGCTGCGGTTACTACCGGGTTGGCAAGTTCCGGCCGCTCAACTGCTTGAGCGATCGGTTGATCAATGATGGGTTCTGTTGCGATGGCCGTTTCAGCAGGGGTCGAGGGTACTGCAGTTTGATCATCCATGGCAGTCGACTGAATAGCTGGCGCTTCGGCAGGTTTCTCATTCAACCATACGCCCACCCCGACGGCCACGGCGATTCCGATCACGATACCCAGCAATACGGTATTCTTAGTGGCCGGACGGCCGTCCGTGTAATCCCGACTGGCTTGTCGATGCGGTACGGCATCTGAGACAGCACTGATCTGTTCCGATTTCAACAGAGCGAGAATCTCAGCAGCGGATTGCGGCCGGTCCGTATAATCGGGCCGTAACATCCACTGGAGCGCTTCCAATAATTCCGGGTTATAGGCAACATCTGCAGACTCCGGCGGCAACACCATCGGATCGGGTTCATCGCGGCTCAACGCCGTTTTTCTGATCTGCGCGGCAACCGGTTGGCGATGCGTCATACAGGCATAGATCGTGGCACCCAAAGCATAAAAATCCGTCGGAGGCCCGATGACATTGGCAGGCTCATATTGCTCAGCCGGCGCATAACCAGTGGCCAATTCTTCAGCGTAATGAGTAGTGCGTGCGGCAATCGCCAGTCTCGCACTGGCGACATTGACCAATAACGGCAAACCTTCTTTGCCGATCAGTATCGTCGCCGGCTGAATACCGCCATGCACAATTTTATGTTCATGCAATTCCTGCAGGGCACTCAAAATCGATGCCAGAATGAATTTCAGTTCTGCTTCGGCGAAAGACGCTTGCGATTGCACCAATCGCGACAGCGGCATGCCTTCGCGGAATCCCATGATCATGTAGGCTGTTCCATTGAATGGCAGAATATTTTCCAAGGGCACGATATGAGGGTGCTCGAACTGGGTAAGCGCCTCGGCTTGATTCAAAAAAGCCTTCAATCCATAGTCATAATTTTCCTTGTCCTCGGGAGACTTGGGTTCCACGCCGCGGTGATCGGCTGTGCGCTGGGCAAAATCATACGGAAAATATTCCCGTATTTTTACCTGTTCCTTGAGATGATGATTCCAGGCCCGGTACGTGATTTCGAAGGCAGTGATTTTTGCAATGCCCTTGATTTCGTAGACGCCAATTTGAGTACCTTCTGGCAAAACTTGATGGTGTATATGTGTCATGACGCGTGTAATCCTTATTGCTAACTTCGGCTAACCCCTCGGAGCGAGAAGGTCTAACCATTTTTTGATTTTTGATGTTCATCCAATCAGAGTACTCGACCCTTGATGATGACGTGACAAAATGTCCGGTTTGCCGCGCTAAATTGATATAGCAGCAACTAGTGCATAGTGTAATGCAACCTTCCAGCTTTGACTTATCTTTCGCAGAAGAAAGAGGGTGATGCCGATCGACAGCAATCCGGCAATAAACGAGCCGCTATTACCACGGAACGATCTGCCCATCGTAGGCATAAAATTGTCCGGAATCCTTCAATTTCAACTTATCGATCACCTGCCGCATGCCCGCGACGCTTTGCTCCGGTGAAATCAACCCATTCGGGCCGCCCATGTCGGTTCTGACCCAGCCAGGATGCAACAGCACTGCGATGATTTGCTCTGAACTCAAGTCGATCGATAAACTTTTCATGACATTATTCACTGCCGATTTGCTGGAACGGTAAATATAGCTGCCGCCGCCGCGATTATCGGCAATACTGCCCATCTTGCTGGTCAGCGTAATGATCACTTTGCGGTGGCTTCGCGCAACCTGCCGAATAAATGCTTCCACCATTTTCAGTGGCGCCATGGTATTGACTTCAAAGGCATAAGCCCATGCGTCGTAATCCGTTTTCCCGAAAACATCACCCTGCTGCGGTGGATATACGCCGGCATTGTTGATCAGTACATCAATCGCTTCTCCAGCCAGTGCCTGCGACAATTGCTCGATATGTTTATGGTTGGCGACATCCAGCGGATACACTGTCACCTGATCAACATGACGAGCCGCCACATCATTCAATACACTTGCTGCTTCAGGATCGCGGCAACATGCAAAAACACGCCAACCATCGGCGGCGTATTGCCGCACGAATTCCAATCCAATACCTCGATTTGCCCCGGTAATCAATACTGTTTTCATTTTTTCCTCTATCTTGTTTCTGTACGAAGTTCAGTGTTTTTCTCATTCGTTGGCTACTGGCTCAAACCATCATTCAGATGCAGATTGTTTTCCATGAGTTTTTTCTTCATGACGACTGAAATCTCATCCGAATTCCATATCAGGGTAGGTTTGCCAGTGACATTCTTGTAAAATAATCCATCTATTTTCCATCTGCCGCCCCGTTCATATCCATCACCTTAACTGGATCGCTGGCACAAGCTGCAGCGCACATATTATCAAAGCATCACTATTATCATCCCTAATACATCATCATGATCGAAATCATTTCTACATTTGCCCGTTGGTCGCAATTGACTGCCAATCTCATCGTGTTCGGCAGCTGTGTGTTTCTGGCCATAATCAGCGCCCAGAAATCGGTATTTGCGGCGGATTGGGTAGGTCGCCTGGAAAAAGCTTTTCCGTGGCTTGCCGCCATCGTCATTGTCGGGTTACTCGGCATTCTGGCCACAACCACGAGCGCAGCAACGGGAGTTTCCTCCGACGCCTGGAATTTCAGCGCCTGGCTGGAAATCGTACAACAGACTCGCATCGGTCACATCTGGGCAGCTCGAGAATTGCTGGCGATCCTGCTGCTGGTCTATATGCTCATCATCCGCCACTCACCCCGGGTGCGCTGGCACTACACTATCGGTGCGGCTGTGGCAGCCCTGCCACTGATTGCAGGGTCACTCGTCAGTCATTCCGGAGCCGAAGAAATTTCCTTCGAATCCATTACGCCCTACGCATTGCATATCCTGCTGGCCGGCATGTGGTTCGGCGCGTTGCCGGCTTTTTTATTGATTATCCATACGGATCGGCAAAAATCCGATCCGGCGATGCGACGCGCGAACGCCACTTATCTTGAGCAGTTTTCCACCATTGCATTACCGGTCATGCTTCTGCTGGCGCTGACCGGTGTCGTTGCCGCCGACCGCATGATCGCGTCGCAATACCATACGTTGGTCGCGACTGCTTACGGCTGGCTCTTGAATGCCAAGCTGGCCGTTCTTGCCGGGATTCTATGGATTGCCTATCAGGCACGCTATCGATGGTTGCCGGTTTTTTCGCAGAAGAATGACAATTCGCGGACCCCGCAAGTCATCGCTCATTTACGCAAATGGGTGCGTATCGAATTCTTCATGGCGTTAGTATTGGTGCTGCTCGCCACCCTACTAGCCAATACCTTGCCGGCCAAGCATGCCATTATCGAGCATTGGCCCTATCCATTCCGTTTCTCGATCGGCGCCACCTGGGACGAAAAGAATGTACCCGAACTGGTATGGCTCGGGGTTGCGCTGCTGGCAGTCGCTATCAGCACAATCTGGGTTGGTGCGATCGTCGACTGGAGCCGGAAAACACGGGTTCTGGTTCCCGGCATCCTGGCAGTCATCGCGCTAGCCATCGTGTTACCGCCCATTACCATTCAGGCATATCCTGAAACCTATCAAAAACCGACCGTTCCATTCGATGCCGTGTCGATATCGAATGGTTCGCGATTATTTGCTGGACATTGTGTCAATTGTCATGGCCCGCAAGGCAAAGGCACCGGTGTAGTGACTGATCCGACGGAAAAAGATCCCACTGATCTCTTGACCGAACCGCACACTGCGCGGCACACGGTTGGAAACATTTTTCATTGGATATCCGACGGAATTCCTGGGACTCAAATGCCGGGTTTCTCCACCTCGTTATCGGAAGAAGATCGCTGGGATCTGGTCAATTTCCTGCATGCGTTATCGCGCGGTTTCGATGCCCGCCTGCTGGGAAGCATGATCGTTCCTGAAATGCCCGCTGTCGCAGCGCCAGTGTTCAATTATTCCGCACATGATCATTCCGGTGGAAATCTGAAGGATTTCCGCTTGCAAAAAAATGTGCTGCTGGTGTTATTTTCATGGCCACAATCGAAGGAGCGCTTTTTCCAGCTTGCCGCAGCCTATGAGCGAATCAAGGATCTCAATACCGAGATTCTGGCGGTTCCCATCCGTGCACTAACCGATGAGGAATTGCAGCAGATTGCTGACATCGTTCCTTTTCCGATCGTCACGGAGGGATGGCCCGAAATCAAAGATACTTATTGGCTGTACCGGCGAGTCAGGGCGGTTCCGGATTTATCAGGCAAAGGCATGTTTCCCGGTCATATGGAGTTCATTACCGATCGGTTCGGCTATTTGCGCGCCCGCTGGGTTGCGCAATTTGAAGGATATGGCTGGCAAAATATCAGTGCTCTGACATTACAGCTGACGCAGCTCAATCAGGAAGGCGAGGTGATGCCTCCTCCCGGGGAACACGCCCATTGATCTGAATCAGTACAGTATTTATCAACAACGGCAATGAAAAGCGTATATTTGGGAAAATCCACAATTCAATTCTCAGGAGTGATGCAACTTTAGAAAGCTCTGACAAAGACGGAAACCGATGGCCAGGCAGGGAGAAATTAAGCAAAAGCGTCGTTTACACCTGGCCAATGAATACGTTGCTCATCATGGTCGATCGCAGCATTTTTTCAGAGTGTTCTTCGAAAAATAATGATCAGGGGGAGGTACTGCATATGAAGGCTGATGAAGCCAGGGTAGCATGGATAACTCTCTGCAAGAACAAGAACAATGCACAGGATATTGATATTTCAAATGAAGATATCGCCATCTATCGAGTACATGAGGCTATCGATAAACATCGGATGGCCGGTGTCATCACGCATATCAAGCCAAACCTCATTTGCCTCGACTTTGATTTTCCCGATCTGCCCGACCTGCAATTACTTCGCCAAATCCGCTCCGCCTACTCCACCATTCCCGTCATCATGCTGACTGTACAGCACAGCGAAAATCTGGCGGTCTGGGCATTCCGAACGGGAGTCAGAAATTATCTGGTAAAACCGCTGAGTATCGATGCCGTGCTTAAAGAAATGGCTCAACTGGCCGCTCCTCGGTTCAATTCCAAGCTCTCCAAGCCACGCATCAACCTTATGCGGCATTACCAGATTCCGCCGGAATTTCACTTCATATCCCCGGCGCGGCTATCGCAACGCACGCTTTCAGCGGTCAATTATGTAGCAGCCCATTTTCACGAAAAGATCACCGCAAGAGAAATGGCTGCGCTGTGCGGGATGAGCGTGTTTACCTTCAGCAGGCAATTCCGCGTTGAGCATCATATGACTTTCCGGGAATTTCTGATCCGCTACCGCATCACGCAGGCCAAAGAATTTCTTCGCAATCCCCAGATCACCATCACCGATGTGGCGCAACTCAGCGGATTCACCGATACTTCGAGCTTTGCAAAATTATTTCGCCGCCATAACGGCATGACGCCCTCAAGCTACCAGAAGAAACACGCTGCCAGATCAAATTAACACGCCTGATGGATGCACAGCCAGCTTCGTCGAAGCCTCTGCAAATCTCTAAAGATGCAAAAAAGACCTCATAAAAAAGCAAAAAAACCCTATGCCCCTTCTTCAAATATGTATATATTAAAAAAGTAATTTTGCGTGAAGTTACTCATCAAGAAACGCTCCCTTATCACACGCGCATTGGCATGCATTGCATGTATTCACTCTTGATCTGAATGATCGTTCATTCAGACTGATTTGGATTATTTCTTTCAAATAACAGTATAAGGAGACTTATCATGGCAATAATCAATGGAACAATCTTCAGTGATGATGGAAATACCGCCCTGCCTTTATTGGGAACCGCTGTAGCAGATGATCTGAATGCCAATTGGTCGCTTGGCAACGACCTGATGATGGGATTCGCCGGCAATGATATTTACAGGATCAATTCAATACTCGATGATATCCGCGAAATCGCCGGTCAGGGTACCGATACGGTCATTACGCGTAATGCCAGCACAACCCTGAAAACCAATTTCGAAAATCTTACGCTGGACAATACCGCAGGTTTTCTGACTGCGCTCAATGGCACAGGTAACAGTGCAGCCAACGTGATCACCGGTAACAGTAACGGTAATCTTCTTTCTGGCGTGAGCGGTAATGACACGATCAGTGGAGGCGCGGGCGGCGATATTATTATCGGTGGAACAGGCACAGATACCATGACTGGTGGTAGCGGAAGCGATGATTTCGACTACAATGCCATCACGGAAAGCGCTGTTGGAGCTAGCCGCGACGTCATTACTGACTTTGCTCATAATAGCGATGACATAGATTTCTCGTCGCTCGATGCCGATCTCAATGTGGCTGGAAATCAAGCGTTTACTTTTATCGGCAATGTCGCCTTTACAGGAACTGCGGGTGAAGTCAGATTTTTCACTTCCGGGGCTGATGTTATCGTTCAACTTGATACGCAAGGCGATGGGAATCAGACTGCCGATTTTGAAATTCAACTCAATGGTGCCGCAGCGGTTGGCATCAATGCGGCTGACTTTATCCTTTAAGAAAGCTCTGAAGAATTGATATGTATCCGGTCAGGCGGTGTTGGTCTCAAGCCCGACATACTCAGTTGCCATTCATGAACTGCGCGTGTTGAGCTCGAGGTCATCTTGCCTGACCGCCTTTACTGCTTTTTTAGACTTCATCATTCACTCGCCGGCAGAATTCTTCCTTGAAAGAATGACATGAGCCATTTATTCCTTCGTTCGAGTAATGATATCGCTCTCAAACCGGAAGTTCCGTTCATCCCTTGAGTTACTGCACTCCACCACCAGTTCTTTTCGTGCGCAATAACAAGTGATCATTCCGAGCTTATTTAACTCGTTGATCGCTTCGTCGGCGCTTTTGTGGATAGGCAACATCAGCCTTACCAGCTTTTCGGCTCCCTTCCGGGTAATGAAATAGGCCGTCAATCCCCAAAACCGGCTGGTAAACGTTGAGGCATAGAGGCTAACCGGTCGCGTTTTGTTCTTCCTACGATTGAGAAAAAATATGTCGGTATCTGCAGGAATATGGCGCGCGTACACTTCCAATTGGGGAATGTCGCAGACTAACAATGCGTCATCCTCAAGAATGAGCGAGATCTCGTTCGGCAACGACAGCGCGGTTTTCCATAATTCATAATGTGAAAGATAGGCGCCTATCTGAGCTGGGATGAGGGCCATGCCGGTGGCTGGACAAAAATTATCTTCTGCCAGAACACCGTCGTTGATCAACTTGGGGACATCGATAGCCAAGCCATCGACTGCCGGAAAGATGTGCACCTTCAGGCCGGTGCCGTCAAACTGTTTTTCCATAAAGCGTTTCTTGTCCGGCCTGCGGAGCAAATTAATGCACATGACTTCAAATTCAATGGCATCGGTTTCACAATGCAACAATCTCACCTCATCTTTTTTAAAGATGAGCAATAAACGATCCATCGCGAAGAACGCGCGCGACAGAAACGACTGTGCGGTATCCTTTGCACCAAAAAACCACTGCCACGGTCCAGTAGGTGCATGTCGATGACGCTGAATATATTTTTTTATCCTAATGTATATGTTTCTCACAGTGAGAGGCCAAGCTTGATGTAAATGAAACGTATGGGTATAAATTCATTATCCCGTTATGAATTCATGGCGTCTATCGTTAAGCTGATAAGTTCAAGTCACGGGCATTCGAACAGTTTTTCTCTGCATATGCCCTATATTAAGAAAACTGGTTAAAGAAGAGCTCTTTTCTTAGGCAATAATTATTGTTACAATTATTTCATGCCAACAAAAACTCCACCATCACTCCGAAAAAATGCGCCGGGAGCCGGACGCAAAAAAGGAACAGGCAAGTACCAGGAACCTACTTCGGTTGTTCGTATCCCGACAAGTCAAGCACCGGTCATCAAAGAATTTCTCGCCGCCTATCAACACAGGGAGTTGAATATGGAATCTACCAACGTGGAAGAATTTTTTCTCCCAGTGATCAATCAGCAATCTCCCAAACTGCCGCTGTTCTCTACCAAAGTTGCAGCCGGCTTACCCAGTCCTGCAGATGATCATGTTGAACAACACCTGGATGTCAGTGAATTTTTGATCGATCATCATGACACCACCTTCTTCGTTACCATCCAAGGTCAGTCAATGGTTGATGTAGGTTTGTTGCCCGGTGATAAAGTCGTGGTTGATCGATCCAAAACCGCGAGCATCGGCGATATTGTCTTGGCCGTGGTGAATCAAGAATTCACGATCAAAATCTTCGATTATGGCGCAAATAAAATGCCACGACTCATGCCCGCCAATTCAAGCGGTACGTACCGGCCCATCTATATCCGTCCAGATATGCAATTTGAAATTTTCGGGGTCGTAACGGGGTCATTCCGCCGATTCAAATGAGCAGCTTGCTGCCTTGTTATGTATTGCTCGATCTCGAAACCACCGGCGCTACACCAACTCAAGATCGCATCACTGAGATTGGCCTGATCCGGTATGAGAACGGCATTGAAGTCGGACGCTGGAATACGCTGATCAACCCCGAAGTCAGTATCCCACCGTTCATTCAGCGATTGACCGGCATTACACCGGAGATGGTGAGCACTGCCCCGGTGTTTTCTGAAATTCGTGAAATTCTGCTCGATTGGCTGAATGACGCCGTACTGTGCGCACATAATGTGCGGTTTGATTATAGCTTTCTTAAGAATGAATTCAAGCGCATCGGTATTTCTTTTCAAAAGAAACTCCTGTGTACCGTCAAGCTTTCCCGAAAGCTCTATCCGCAGCACCCATCCCATAGTTTGGATGCCATTATTGAAAGATTCAACCTGATGTGTGAACAACGTCATCGGGCCATGGGTGATACCGAAACGATGGCAGCGTTTATCCATGCGGCCATCCAAGAATTGGGAGAGTCTGCCGTGCAAGAAACGGCTCAGCTACTTTTAAAGCAGCAAGCAATTCCGACGGGTTTGGACTATCTCCAGATTCACGCCATTCCGGATACCTGCGGAGTTTATTTGTTTTATGGCGACAGTGCCTTGCTATACGTAGGAAAAAGTATCTCTTTGCGAGCCCGCGTGCTGAGTCATTTTCAAAGTGACCACCGTTCCGCCAGAGAAATGCGCATCGCACAAGAAGTCAGGCGGATTGAATATCAAATAACCAGTGGAGAGTTGGGCGCATTGCTGCTGGAATCTCAATTGATCAAGGATCATCAACCGATTCATAACCGGCAGCTCCGGCGCGAAAAACAATTATGCGCTTGGCAAGTATCCACTGATCCAAATCGATGGCCATTGGTTACGCTGGTTAACGAGAGTGATATGAAGCTCGACGTGGGAAACGTGTTCGGTACTTTCCGAACCAAGCGTCAAGCATTGCAGCTCTTGAACAAACTGGCCGATGAGCATGGACTATGCGATAAAGCCCTCGGACTGGAAAAAGGCTCGGGGGTATGTTTTTCTCGTCAACTGAAGCGCTGCCGAGGCGTATGTGACGGTAGTGAACCGGCAGAAATTCATTATGTAAGGCTATTAGCAGCATTAAGTCATTACAAGATTTTGTCGTGGCCATTTAAGGGACGTATCGGAATCAAGGAATATAACCCTTACAATCACAAAGCAGAAGTGCATGTTTTTGATCAATGGTGCTATCTGGGTTCCGTCCAGAATGATCGGGAATTGGAGGAAATATCCGTCAATCCGCATTTTGATCGCGATACTTACCGTTATCTGCTCAAATTCCTGAACAAGAAAAATGTCAACGTCATTTTACTGGGTTGATCATGGCGAACCGCGCCATTGCACTGATCGATGTCAATAATTTCGTGCGGCATGGAAAGTCGCTTGCTTGAATGTTCTGACGTAAAAAGACGAACAGAATCGGTTGTCCCATTAGCCGTACCCTAAGAGGAAGCGCGAGAAGATAACGACTCGTGTTAAGCACTCTGATAATGTATCCTGAACCGACAGGTTTTCCTGATCCTGCGAAGGTAAGGAGTTCTGCAGCACCGAGGTAGATAAGGGCTAGGGTCGGATAGTATGGCTACAGCTAATATACGTGAATCTTTGCAGCGTATCTCGTTTGAGCAGCTTCCCCGGCATAACGATTCTCGTACCGTTGACTTCACATTTGCCACGGTAACCGCGATCGCATACGGCTTGCTTGGCAGCTCTCCCGCGCGATTGTTCCACATGACGCAATATTTCCGATAACGTATGACTGTCATGCAAGTTTTGTTCATGGCTGACAACGCCGACGATCAAATTGCTTTTGGCGGTACTGGCTATCGATGCTTGCCATATTCGTATTGTTTGTGATCTTTTCTCTTAGCCACACAGTGCACTTGCGGTTCATGCAACGAGTAGATCTTGTTGTATCCTTCGGTTGTTGCGCTAAAACCCGTTCATACAAGACAAAATTCCTTTAGTAGCACTCGAACAAACAGTGTTGCGGCAATTGCCTCCTCAGCTCCCGCATCAAAATTCCAGCAATGGTTCTAAGCCGCTTCAGGGCGCATTTGGCTTTCGCTCGTTTGGTCACATAACGCAAATGCCGGATCGCCAGCCGCAATGATTTGACTTCCTTAACGAAGGTACGCCGTTGTGTAACGCCATGCACTTTGCCAATCTTGTTCAGGCGATTGATGATCTTAATTGCAAGCGGGTATGTAATGTTCTTTTCTTGGATCGTCGTATCCACATGGATAGCATCTTCCTGCGCCAAGCCTCCATGCAGACCAATGCTCATTTGAAAAATCAAGTCTGCGCCTTCAGCACCAATGCGCTTACGAAAGTAAACCAGTTCCGTGCTATGGCAACAACTAATCAACCAGATACATCGCTATTTTTCAATTCCCCAAACACCAGATTCAGTTATAGCTCCCAATAATAGCGCTTAGGTACAACTATCAAATTTTGTGAAAAACTGCTCTTATAATCTGCCATTGCCCATCTCAATTATTACTTTCCTCCATCACACCGCCAATCATATTCTCCCCCGTAGCAACGACTCTCCGATCTCATCCAAACAATGAAGCAGAGGGTTTCCATTCGCATTCAGCCATCATTCAGTCATGAGATTGCATAGTAGCGACCATGAGCCTGTCCGCGAACCGCTGCGATGACAGGCACACGATGAGAATCCCAAAACTCATCATTAATTTCGCTAACGAAACGATTGAGGAGAATCATCATGACTACAAAAAAAATTCTTGTGTATGCAATGGTCATCGGCAGCCTTTTTCTTGGCGGATGCGTTGCAACGCCGTATTATGGAAGCTCTGGCTATATTGGCAGAACGGTGTACGGTACAAGCTATCCTTCATATTTTGGCAACTTTGGCTACGTCTACCGGCAACCAATCATGAGCGGGCATATTCATTTGGGGAATGGACATCGTCATTTCATGAGCGGCGGCCACAGTCACCACGGTCACCACGGCCACAGGCATTTTGGCGGAGGCCATGGCCACCACCATGGCGGCCATAGAGGACATCGGTGATCAGTAGCCAATCCACACAAGGAGAGACCTTACATGGACGCCCACAATTTGCAAGGCATTCAATTGTTGATGATGAATTGGTTTAGATTGCAGCCATACATTCGGATTATAGTTGGAGAAGTTTCTCCTATCCCTGATGGAATTCGCTAAATAGCCCCTGATCATTGCAGCGCACTCGAAGTGCCAGGTCTCGTTAAGGTAAGCTATTTACGGTCTTACCAGATTCGCCATCATGTCATGATTGCCCTAGCAATCTGTGAAAAATTGTCCTTATTTAAAATACCAGTCTGTTTTATAGATTGTTAATCAAATAAATTCCGATACCAGTTACGCTGGTGCGAAGTTAGCTTTAAATGAAGTGCCTTTGGTCAGGAGTGACCAAATAATACGCGCATTTTTGTTGGCCAAAGCGACTGCCACAATATTTTTATTGCGCCTGGTCAATATTTTTCCAAGCCAGTTGTCAGATATTTCCTTGTTATCGGCATATCGGATTACGGCGCGTGCACCATGAATTAACAAGGTACGCAAATAACTATCACCCCGTTTGCTGATACTGAGCAAGACTTGTTTACCTCCGCTTGAGTGTTGCCTGGGGACTAGGCCTAACCAAGCCGCTAATTGCCTGCCATTCTTGAACTCTCGTGCGTCACCTATGGTGGCTACGATGGCACTTGCGGTAATAGGGCCAAGACCAGGGATTTTTGCCAGCTTCCTACTAACTTCGTTATCCTGATGCCAGCACTGAATTTGTACTTCCAGTTCATTGACTTGCTTATCTAGCTCTTTGAGATGATCAGTCAAGCGTGCTAATAATTGCCGCATGATCTGTGTCAGGCCGTTTTCACCATCTTCTAGTATGTCCGGCATTCGCTCAGTGATAGTATAAATTCTATGGGGTAAAACAATGCCAAATTCAGCGAGTAAGCCACGTATTTGATTTCCCTGCGCCGTCCGAGCTTTCACAAAACCTTGCCTCGCTCTATGTACCGACAGAATTGATTGTTGCTCAACGGTCTTTTTGGTGACAAAACGCATCGTCGGCCGGCCTACTGCTTCACAGATGGCTTGTGCATCTGCCACGTCATTTTTATTCGTTTTGACATATGGCTTGACGAATTGTGGTGCCATGAGCTTCACCCTGTGACCATAAAGCTCCAGTTTCCTAGCCCAATGATGTGCACTACCACAGGCTTCCATGCCGATCAAACAGGGTTCGAGGTTAGCAAAGAATTTTGCCATCTCACTTCGGCGCAACTGCTTGCGTAGCACAGCCTTGCCCTGCACATCCACACCGTGAATCTGAAACACTTCTTTTGCTAAATCAATGCCTATCGTTGTAATCTTCATGTCGGACGCTCCTCTCTTGTTTAGTGGGCTTTATTGCACCATTACTTTGGCACTTTGATGCCGTTTAGGGTAGTGGGCGTCCATTCCATTATTGCACGGCAATAACCCCAGAGCGATGGCTCGAGTGATACAATTGTATTTTAAAACAATATGAATAAATTTGCTCCGCACGCCCTGCACCTATCCCCGCGGCAAGACCGCGGGGTATTACGGCGCAGAAAACCAAAAACGGCGCGCTACGCTGACTTCAAAAACACAAACTATAATGCTCTCCGTGGCAAGACCACGGGGAATTGCAAGTTAAAAACGGCATTCAGGATAAGGCTGCAAAGAATGGCCCATTGACGCGACGGCAGCTGCAACGCAACAGTCTCATTGCGAAAGCTCGCTATGTCGTAGAGCGCACCTTCGGCGGCCAGGCACGTTGGTTCAATGCCAAAACGCTGCGTTACCGTGGTCTGGCCTTAGCACATGCATGTGCATATATTATTGGCTATGGCGTATAACTTGAAAAGACTGCCTAGACTCTTTGCCGAACGCCTAGTAATCACGTAAACATAGGGATATTGCGCCCTCTTGACCGGCAATGACCGGTTTAAAGGGATTATTCCTAGCTCAATTGTAGAAAAAGAGCTAAAAATTTTCCAGTCGCTTACAAGCAAACCCAGAATTACATTGAAATAAAAATTTACGTGATTTTACAAGAGTGAATATTGGGCAAAGCGATGGGCGCAAGGAGAAACTGATTTTCATCAAACCATCATCAATCACTATCGGTGCCAATTCTGGTCACAACCTGGGATACCGCAAGGAAGTAGTCTGTCCTGAATAACACCTAACATCGTGATTAGATAACTGTGTTTTGTTAATTGTTAGATTGAAGCTTGCCGAAATGAGACAATTGCAGAGTATTTCTTGCAAATTCTGGTGAGATTCTGATGAGACCTAAGGATAAACACCCTTCGACGGGTAACTTTTTTCAGAAGGGTGCACTGAAATCCTTGCGCACCCTGGTTGGGCGAGTCTGGCGCGTCATCGATCGCAAACTAGATGGCCAGGATGAATTCAGGCCATCAAAGCGACCAGTATCCTCGAACGCGTCAAACGACTGCTGGAACCAAGCCCAAAGACAGGAACAAGCTCTACAGTCTGCACGTTCCAGAACGTGGAATGCATATCGAAGGGAAAAATCCGCCAACCGTATGAATTCGGTGTCAAGGTCACGGTGGCTACACCCCACAAGGAAGGCCTGGTGGTCGGCATGCGCAGTTTGCCCGGCAACCCTTACGATGGGCACACGGCGCCCCGAAGCCATTGAGCAGATCGATTCATTCTCAATCTTTTTTGGCATTACATCTCAAGCAATCTGCTATTTTTCAGATGCTTTGATTGCTTCCAAGTTAGCTTTTGCATCCGCATTTCCCTGGGCTGCAGCTTTTTCAAACCAACTTATCGCTTTCTTGGTATCGCGTTCCACACCCTCGCCGGTAAAATACATCGCACCCAGATTATTTTGCGCATCGATATGTCCCTGTTCAGCGGCTTTCTTGAATAACTCAACGGCATGCTTCATATTTTTTTCAACCCCTTCCCCATTAACATACATGAGTCCCAAGTTGAACTGGGCGTCTGCGAAACCCTGCTCCGCTGCACGGAAAAACCAACCTGCGGCCATTTCGGGATCATTTTTCAATACTTGGCCAGAAGGGCTTTTTGAGATGGCTTCACCGGTATAATACATGACACCCAAGCCATTCTGCGCAGCAGGATCGCCGGCTTTTGCATCCTCGAGCAATTTCTTGAATTTTTCTTCTGCAACCTTACTATCGACCACGCCTGACGGCAAAATCTGATCCTTCAGTTCGGCTTGCTCTTCGGGTGTCAATCCTTCGCTCAAGAGAGATGGAATTTCTCCCATCTTAGTGATTTCACCTTTGGCTGTGGATGAGTGATTGGCTTCTGACTTATCACTCGGCGACTCACCGCCACAGGCGGTGAGTAATGATAATGTGGCTGCAAGTAATACAGCAGTATATGCATTCATGGTAATTTCCTTCACTAATTAATGTAACTTTGTGCCAAGTCCGCAAACGATGGGCATCAGCGATTACTTAGCCCCTGCTTTTTTCAGTGTATCGATGATTTCTCGATGTCTGTACAGATTTGCCAGCATCATTGCTGTCACTCCATTACTCGCTTTGAGATTGGGATCTGCCTTAGCTGCAATTAATGAGTGTACCGCAGCCAGGTGACCATGCTGAGCAGCCAGCATCAATGCGGTGGCTCCATTTTCCAATTGATAATTCACATCCGCATTGGCTTTGACAAGGATTTGAATGATGTGCTGGTAACCCTCCTGAGCTGCCAATGTTAGCGCTGTCATACCGTTATTTCTTTTGGCATTCACATCGGCATGCGCAGCTAACAATAACGGCAGGACTTTCCTCCGATCCTTTTCAGCAGCCAAGATTAACGCCGTATCGTGTTCCTCAGACACCGCATTGACATCAGCCTGAGTTGCTAGCAGCATCTCCACCACTTGATCCCGACCATCCCGCGCAGCTTGCATTAAGGGCGTGAATCCATTTTCGGCTTTAAAATTAACATTCGCTCCCGCTTGAAGAAACCGCTCGACGATGGCGGGATTGCCCTTTTTTATCGCTGCCCAGAATGCAGCATTTAAAGTTTCTCGATCAACAGCTTTAGTGTCGAGAATTTGTTTCACCAGAACGACATTCCCCTTTTCCGCCGCCTTGGCCAGCTCACTATCAACTTGCATCGACCACGCGTTGGCGGCTACAAGCATCCAAAACGGCAGTCCAAATCGTATTAATTGCTTACTCAATACTCTCATCATACGTCCCAACAATACACTCGCTTTTTCCACATCATTAAATATCTGCTGATCAAAAATAAAGGTGCATCATTATGCCACCTTCTCTACAGCCTATCATGACAGATTTATAGTCTGGCTCGTTCCCTGCCCGCAACCGGTATGCTATGCTTGAGCAAAATCCAATCAGACAAGCAGCCGATACCGCCACATCATCGTTATGATGATTGAGCAATGAGAAAATCAACCATCTTTCGATGCGAACAATTTAATGCAAGAAAATCAGAACAGCATGACCTCTGATCAGTATGACATCATCATCATTGGCGGCGGGCCAGTAGGAATGGCGCTTTCGCTCGCGCTTCAAGGCTCAGGTGTTTCCAGCTTGTTACTCGAAGCTCGAGAAATACCGGAAAAAGTCGATGATCCTCGCCCATTAGCGTTATCGCATGGAAGTCATTTGATTTTGCATCGTCTGGGTGCATGGAACCAGCTTGCGCAGCATACCCCCATCACCACGATTCATATTTCAAACCGCGGCAACTTCGGCAAAACGACCATCACCACCCAGGATGCCGGTGTTCCGGCGTTAGGCTTTGTGGTGAACTATCATGATCTTTTTCATGCGATGCACAAAAATTTGACGGTCAGAGATACTCATTATCTTGCCGGCGCGGCTGTTACCAAGCTGGAGACTTCCGAAGATTGCGGTACTGTATTCTTTAACCATCAAAATGAAGAAAAAAAGGTCAGCGCCCAATTACTGGTGCTGGCAGATGGCGGTCAGCTTGCCAAACAACTCCCGGAAATCATGTATCAAACCCATGATTATCAACAATGGGCTGTCGTTGCCAACATCCAGGCCGAAAAAAAACAAACCGGCATAGCCTATGAACGCTTTACCAGTGATGGGCCGGTCGCGTTACTTCCCAATCAGCAGGATTTTGCACTCGTTTGGACGGTGGCTCCTGAAATTGCTGAAGAAATCATTCAACTCAATGATGAGAATTTCCTGTCGCGCTTGCAGCATCATTTCGGCGACCGGCTTGGAAAATTCAGAAGTGCAGGCAAGCGCTCCGCATTTCCTCTCACGCTCAAATTTGCAAAGCCAATCACCACCCACAGAGTTGCTTTGATTGGCAACGCTGCCCAAACATTGCATCCCGTAGCCGGACAAGGATTTAATCTAGGACTCAGGGATGCATACGAACTGAGCAATGAAATCATTCACTCTTACGCCGCCGGA
Organism: Nitrosomonas sp. JL21; assembly: GCF_009833095.1. Classification (GTDB taxonomy): domain Bacteria; phylum Pseudomonadota; class Gammaproteobacteria; order Burkholderiales; family Nitrosomonadaceae; genus Nitrosomonas. The sequence goes on along the minus strand of NZ_QRCB01000022.1, from coordinate 24,579 downwards.
AGCGAGATCGGCACCTCCACCATGCTGTCCCGATATCAACAAAAAAGGCAGATGGATAGTAATGCTGGTCGATTCTTTACTGATTCTCTGGTCAAACTGTTCAGCAATAAAAATACCCTACTTCAACAAGCCTGTGGATTTGGCCTAAGCACATTAGATTGCCTCCCTCCTCTCAAACGATTTGTGTCACGTCGCATGATATTTGGAGCGAGAGGATAATTTCACGCAAGAGTTTCCCCCCCAACTGGCTTAACAAAAGTTATAATTACCCCTCTAGGGATGTGGCACGATTTCTTGATCGCTTTCTACCTCAGTCCAGATTTCTCAAAAAATCATTGAATTTAAAAGTAATCACTCATCATCACCAGATCAGTTGATAGACGTTTTATGCAAATTGGCTCTCAGGTTCTAAAAAATAGACTGATCGTTGCTCCAATGGCAGGGGTTACCGATCGTCCCTTCCGGCAATTATGCAAGCTGATGGGAGCCGGCATGGCGGTATCCGAAATGGTGTCCAGCAATTCCCTGCTCTGGGGTTCAAAAAAAACTCAACGCAGAGCAAATCACGACGGTGAAGTTTCACCCATTTCCGTTCAAATTGCCGGCGCAGATCCGGACATGCTGGCAGCCGCCGCACGCTACAATATGGAACAGGGCGCTCAAATTATCGATATCAATATGGGTTGCCCGGCAAAAAAAGTCTGCAATGTCATGGCTGGTTCCGCGTTATTGCAGAATGAAAAATTGGTGAGCAAAATTCTTGACACTGTCGTAAAAGCCGTTGACATTCCCGTGACCCTCAAGATTCGCACTGGTTGGGATAAACAGCACAAGAATGCCTTATCGATCGCCCGCATTGCAGAAAATTCCGGCATTCAAGCGTTGGCCATTCATGGCCGTACCCGTGCTTGCGCTTATCTGGGCGAAGCCGAATATGACACGATTGCGGCTGTGAAAGCAGTCAGCAAGATTCCGATCATTGCAAACGGCGATATCACCACGCCTGAAAAAGCACGACATATTCTTGCATATACCCAGGCTGACGCCATTATGATAGGCCGAGCTGCTCAAGGCCGTCCGTGGATTTTTCGCGAGATAGATCACTACCTCGCCACTGGCCAGCATTTATCAGCGCCTGAAGTCACGGAAATACACCGGGTGCTCACAAATCATCTCCATGATTTATATGAATTCTATGGTGAATATTCAGGTGTTCGCATCGCTCGCAAGCACATTTCCTGGTACACCAAAGGCTTAGTGGGTTCTGCGAGCTTTCGCCACGCGATGAACCAATTGCAGACATCTGAGCAACAAGTTATTGAAACCAATAACTTCTTCTCAAGATTAGCGGAGAAAAATCAAAGATTGAGTTACATCAATGACGGGGAGGCGTTAGTTCATGAATGCAATGAAGGAAAATGAGATTTCAACTTGTATCCGTAAAGCTATCGGTGGTTATCTCAATGATCTGGATGGAGAAAAGCCAGGAAATATGTACGGCATGGTCATCAATAGCGTCGAACGGCCATTAATCGAAATCGTCATGCAGCATACCAACGGCAATCAGACCAAAGCAGCAGAATTGCTGGGAATCAATCGAAATACATTGCGACAAAAAATGAAACAACATCAAATTAAATGACTATCCAATACGCCCTGATCAGTGTTTCTGACAAAACCGGCATTATTGATTTAGCACATCAACTGGCCCAACGGGGAATCACGCTCATTTCAACCGGTGGTACGGCCCAATTACTGCAACAACATCAAATCCCGGTCATCGAAGTCAGCGACTATACCGGTTTTCCTGAAATGCTCGATGGGCGGGTTAAAACGCTACACCCCAAAATTCATGCAGGAATACTTGCACGCGGTGATTCAGCAGATCATCAGGAAACGATGCAGCAAACCTCTATTCCAAATATTGAATTGGTCATCGTTAATCTGTATCCCTTCCGGGAGACCATCGCGAAACAGAATTGCGACCTGACTGAAGCAATCGAGAATATTGATATCGGCGGCCCCACCATGGTTCGTGCAGCCGCAAAAAATTACCAGAAAGTCACCGTCATCACCGATCCTGAAGACTATTCATTGCTCTGTAAAGAATTAGAAGAACATAACGGAACAACTCATGTAAGCACTCGTTTTAAATTGGCGCAAAAAGCGTTTACCCATACCGCCTCCTATGACAGCGCTATCAGCAATTATCTGACGTCGATCGATGACCATCAGCAACGCAAAGATTTCCCCGATTCACTTAATCTCAATTTCAGCCTTGTCCAGCACCTTCGCTATGGAGAAAATCCGCATCAGAAAGCGGCATTTTACCGTGATGAATCGGTCACTCCCGGCAGTCTGGCAAACTACCGGCAATTACAGGGCAAGGAATTATCATATAACAACATTGCCGACACCGATGCGGCGTGGGAATGCGTCAAAACCTTCGACCAACCGGCCTGCGTGATCGTCAAGCATGCCAATCCATGCGGAATAGCCACGGCAGAAACACCTTTTCGCGCCTATCAGCTGGCGTTTTCCACTGACCCGGCTTCAGCTTTTGGCGGCATCATTGCCTTCAACCGAACGGTTGATAAAGAGATTGCCGAGGCCATTCTCAAACAATTCGTTGAAGTCGTTATCGCCCCCGAAATCACATCCGAGGCACAGCATATTTTTTCTCAAAAAATCAATATTCGCGTGTTAACGGTGCCACTGCAAAACGAACATCACAGCTATGATCTGAAACGCATCGGTGGAGGCCTGCTTGTTCAGACACCGGATAACATCAATATTTCAGCAGCGGATCTCAGCGTCGTAACCAAGATTGCACCAACTCGCCAACAAATGGATGATCTGCTGTTTGCATGGCGGGCTGCGAAATTCGTCAAATCCAATGCCATCGTCTTTTGCCGTGATGGTCAAACCGTGGGTATCGGCGCCGGCCAGATGAGTCGTGTCGACAGCGCTCGCATCGCAGCCATCAAGGCGCAGCAAGCAAACTTATCACTTGCGGGTTCGGTTGTGGCATCCGATGCATTTTTCCCATTTCGCGATGGATTGGATGTGATCGTTCAAGCAGGCGCCACAGCCGTGATCCAGCCCGGCGGCAGCATCCGGGATAACGAAGTGATCGAAGCGGCAAATGAACAAAACATTGCGATGGTTTTTACCGGTATCCGTCATTTCAGGCACTAAATGATCGCTTCGAACAATATACAATTGCTGGTAATAGGCAGCGGTGGCAGAGAACATGCGCTGGCATGGAAATTGAGTCTATCGCCACATGTACATAAAGTATTTGTCGCGCCAGGTAATGCCGGAACTGCACATGAGCCTGGACTCGAGAATGTGTCCCTTACATCGATTCCTGACTTAATCGAATTTGCCAAAAAAGAGCATGTCACAATCACCATCGTCGGCCCTGAAATTCCATTGGCAGAAGGTATCGTGGACGCCTTTCATGCGGCTGGACTAAGAATTTTCGGTCCGACTCAACAAGCAGCGCAACTTGAAACGTCCAAGCTTTTTGCCAAAGACTTCATGCGCCGCCATCAGATCCCTACTGCTGATTATGCCAGTTTTACCGATCCTGTCCTTGCTCACCAATATATAGACCACAGCGCTATTCCTCTGGTCATCAAAGCAGATGGTCTTGCGGCAGGAAAAGGCGTGGTGGTTGCTCAAACCCATGAGCAAGCTCACACAGCGGTCAATGCCATCCTTGTTGAAGGACATCTCGGTACCGCCGGCAATGAGATCATCATCGAAGAATTTCTGCAGGGCACTGAAGTCAGTTTCATTGTCATGACCGATGGCCGTAGCATCTTGCCTTTAGCCACCAGCCAGGATCACAAGCGTCTGAATGATGGAGATCTGGGACCAAACACAGGCGGAATGGGCGCCTATTCGCCAGCACCATTCGTCTCCCCGGATTTACATGCAAGAATCCTACGAGACATCATTTATCCTGTGGTAGCTGGAATGAAGCAGGATGGAATGAATTACACCGGTTTCCTGTATGCCGGATTAATGATCACCCCCGATAATCAGGCAAAGGTATTGGAATTCAATTGCCGGCTTGGAGATCCAGAAACTCAACCGATCATGCTGCGATTGAAGAGCGATCTCTTTGAATTAATCGATCACGCTGTGAATGGCGCTTTGGATTCTATTGATATCGAATGGGATCGACGCACCGCTTTGGGTGTGGTGATGGCGGCTCGTGGCTATCCTGATAATCCGAGGAAGGATGACACCATCCATGGATTATTTGAATTGATATCTCAGCAAAAAGATACTCATGATTTTCATGTTTTTCATTCCGGCACCCGCATGGGCGGTTTAGAAGACAAAGAATTCGTCACTGCGGGAGGCCGGGTATTATGTGCAACAGCGTTGGGTGAGAACATCAAGATCGCTCAACAAAATGCCTATAAGCTCATCGAGAACATTCATTTTAAGGATTATCACATCCGCCGGGACATCGGGTATCAAGCAATCAATCATTTAAAAAAATAATTGTCCTTCACTGCGCTGTTACCTTATCTGATGATTTTTAAATCATCAGATAAAGTTGAATAAGGTCAAGCCGGAAATTTTCACATAGGATTGCTGTGCGGCTTGCAGATACAGTTGTTGACGTTGCAGATCAGAAATGGCTTTTGCAAAATCAACTCCCTGCAATTCAGCTAGTGATTGCTGAAACTGAATATCCTGATCGCTTCCCACGCTATCAAGCGTATCAATTTCTTGCAACCGGGCACCTATGGCAGTCTGCTTGGAAAGTACATGTTCTAAGTCGTTTTCGACATCTTGCAATGATGCTCCCAAAACATTAGTCAGCCGAGTATTTCCTGGCTGACCACTCGAGGGTGTTTCTAAGGCGGTAATGGCCTTCGACACCGTCTCAAAAATACTCTGATTATTACTGGGAGATACCGTAAACTTATCTCCATCCACGGGGTTTCCTTTGATATTCAGTTGCACACCATCAAAACTGATGGCGTGGTTATTCGTATAGGAATTACCTGCGGAAACCGAGGTTCCCGTTGTAGTATTCACAACATCAAACGTGGTTACACCATTGGTTACCGTAAAATTTATTTCATACTCATCGCCTGTAAGACTGACCGGATCGATCACCGATCCGATATCGATGATACCGGTTCCGGTATTGAGAGGATCTGCAGCCGTTTGGAAAACACCATTCCCGCTCTTAATCCGCTCAAAAACCTCCGCTCCTGCGTCACTGATAGCTAGTTGACGAGACGATGACACTTGCGTCAGACGCTGTCCTTGGTCACCTGCATATTGAATATTCAATCCCGTCTGGACAAATGGTTTAGTGCTGGCTTGATACCCAGAAAACAGAAATTGTCCTTTATCGTCGGTAGAATTAGCCAAGGTCACCAGAGAATCTAATTGACTGCGTAATTCCGTGGCACGAGCCTTCCTATCAGCGTCAGAATAAGAGGCATTGCCTGCACTCACAACGGTTTGATGCACATTCTGCAATACCGAAGTGATTTCTTTTAATACGTTTTCCTCTAGCATTAGAGAACTACCGGCGCTTTTCCGATTAACAGCATATTGCTCATTCAACGAGGCTGCCTGTGTAATATTCAACGCCTGAGCCGCAGCAATCGGATCGTCCGAGGGTGTTACAATACGTTTCCCGGTTGATAATTGTTGTTGAGTTTTAATCAATGCTTCCTGTTGCTGAAGCATCAAATTGGTTCCTACTTCATAAATTGTATTCGAGCTGAGACGCATGTTAGATTCTCCCGTTACGTCTAACCAATTCGAAGAATTGAGTCAAACAAAGTATTACTTATTTCGATAATCTTGCTTGAGGCCTGAAAGGCTTGTTGATAGCGCAACAAGTTTGCAGCTTCTTCATCCAAATTTACGCCGGATATGGACTGTATCGACTCTTTGGTTTGTGCAAGTAGGTTAGCCTGAGCTTTACTTGTCACCTCCAGTTCCCGAGTCTTGTTTCCGATTTGACTAACGACTTGCGCATACGCCGACTGAAACGATGCAGAATCATTCTCCAGGACATTTGTGGTTTGCAGTTCACCCAGCAACAGCATATTGCGGTTATCGGAAGAACCGCTGTTATTCGGGTTGATGGTGAAAACATCCCCCCCTGCTGGATTCCCGTCGATTTGAACAGTAAAACCATTGAAGCTAATATCAGCCCCGGCAGTATATACCTGATTAGTAGCAGGTAATCCGGCGCCCGTTCCAGCGACATCGAATTGTCCGTCGTAAGGTGTATGAAAGGTAATGGTCAACGGTTGTTGAAGATTAGGATCCAATGGTAAAGAATCGACAGTTCCTGCGCTAATCGTACCGGTTCCGGTATTCGACACAGCAGCGCTCGTGCGATTGGGCCCAGCCGCGGCAATTTTAGTCGTGTCTTTGATATTGACTTCGATATCTCTGGCGCCATTCGCCGTGGGTTGAATTAAAAACCGTTCGTTAGCATTGATCGTTGCAGCCGTGATCGAGACACCATCCATCGTCAATGGAGCAGCATTTGTGGGTGTAGCTGCAGTACTCACTGAACTGTTATCGGATAACCTCGTCAGCGTGTAATTTGTACCATCATATGAAAAACGGTAGTTACTCGTGGTCAATGCCTTGACATCGGTAATCTCAGCAGTGACAGTGGATGCAGGATCGTTGCTCAATGCAGAAACCACTTTCGGCGATGAAACAGAGAAAAACTCTTCCCCCATATCGCCATTCAAATCCATCCCTGCTTGGTGTTGTTCATTGAATGTTTGCGCCAGCGTTAATGCAATTCTTCCCAGTCCGTTTTGGACACTATCCAGCGTAACGCTTCGGAAAGATAAAATACCGCCCAATGTTCCACCTGTAATATGGCTTTCTGGTAACCGAATCGTACGGTCTCCGCTCTTAATCCCAACCGTCAGCATGCTTGGGTCATCGGGGTTTGGAATTGCTTGCAATGACGTGGCTTGCGATCCGACGACCAGGGCAACGCTACTTCCCGCAAACACATTCAGTCTGCCATCACTTTGCCGTACGACGTCTATATTGATCAATTGACTCAATTGGCTAATCAACTCATCGCGCTGATCCAGCATATCATTGGCCGGCTGCCCGCCAGCAGCCCCTTCCACCATCAAAATCTGCTGATTGACTTCAGCAATTTGGCTGGATAACGAATTGATTTCATCAATGCTGCTGGTAATTTGTGAATCTACGCCATCCCTGATTTGAGAGATACGCTGATCCATATCTTGAAACCGTGATACCAATGCTTCAGCACCACTCAGCAGCGCTTGACGAGATGGCGTCACCGAGGGATTACTGATGACATCCTGGACGGCGCTAAAAAATTTCTGCAATGTTGGCGAAAGACCGGAGGTCGGCTCGGCAAACATATTATCCAACTGCTTTATTTCAGTGTAATTACTCGCAAGCGACTGGCTTTGCGTTTGAACCTGCAATGACTGACTCACCAAAAATTGGCTATAAATACGCTGCACCGTCGATGTATGCACGCCTCGCCCGATAAATCCAGCCGTTGTGGATTGAGCAAAATTTGACTCGACGACCACCCGCTGCCGGTTATATCCTGGTGTGCTCGCATTACTGATGTTATGGCTGGTTGTCTGCAACTGACTTTGTGCAGTTAATAAACCCGTCACTCCAATGTCAAGAATACTATTTCCCATATTATTAAATTAAATGATTAATATTAAAAGGTTATAATTTATATCGGCAAATCTACAAAAGAATTAATGAGTTTTTAACATTAAATTACCCCCCGATTCTGCAACGATTCGCTCTTCAGTATTCGTATCAATTTTTCGGCATACTGCGGATCCGTTGCGTATCCAGCACGTTGCAAACCATGTGCGAATGAGGTCGCATCGGTTGAATTCAGGACTTTTGCATAACGGGGATTGTCTGAAAGTAATCTGGCGTAGTCGTTGAATCCTTCAGCATACGATTTATAAGCACGGAATTTTTCCACGACTTTCTGAGGCGCACCATTGATATATTCGGTAGTCACCTTTTCAACGGTATCTCCCTTCCAACTTGCACCAGCCTTGATTCCAAACAGATTGTAGCTTGGGCTGTTATCAGCTCGACGAATCTCATGCTTGCCCCAACCACTTTCAAGCGCAGCCTGGGCCAGCATGAAATGAGGAGGAATTCCTGTTGCCTCAGAGGTGATTTTTGCATGAGGTAACAGTTTATCGAAGAAATTTACTGAAGAATTGGGCTGCTTTCTCAACGATGACTCTGATTGAACTGGTTGAGCAAATGGCTCCGCCGAGGAATTGGCTCTTTCTGCCGGTACAACCTTATGACCATCACGATTAGCAGCTGACCATAGCTGTTCTGCTCGATCATTCGGATGCCCCTGCTTGTTCGCCATTGACGCTGCATGAATCGAAGACAAGATAGCATCAGTTTGGCTGATCGAAGTCTGGGGTTCGCTGCGTTGATTGGTTCGGCTCAACTGCTGTACCATTAAATCAGCAATCCCGATTCCTTTGGTCGAAATATGCTGAGCCAATTGCTGGTCATACATTTGCGTAAAAAACTGAGTTTGCTGGCTATCGAATAGCCCATCTTTAGGCGTAGCTTCACGCATACTCTTGAGTAGCATATGCGTGAATAATGCTTCAAATTGCTGAGCAACCTTCTGCAGAGCCTCATCAGGCTTATGCCTAGCCATCGCATGCAAATCATCGATACTTTTGGAATCAACCGCGAGCTTACTGGAAATATCTGCTGAAATGATCATGTTGCAATCTACCCGTATGATTAAATGATTTCTAACTCGGCACGCAAAGAACCCGCCGCTTTCAAGGCCTGCAGTATGGCAAGCAGATCTTGTGTGGTAGCACCAATGGCTGTCAGCGCTTTCACGACCGCACCCAGATCGGCGCCGTTGGGTAGGAGCATTAAATTTCCCTCATCGGTGCGAATTTCAACCTGAGACCGTTGAGTTACCACTGTTTCACCCCGCTGTGCAAAAGGGCCAGGCTGACTGATGACAGGCTCGGTATTGATGATGATCGATAAGTTACCGTGTGCTACCGCACTACTTTCAAGGGTGACCGCCTGATTCATTACCACCGAACCGGTGCGTGAATTAACGATCACTTTCGCAGGTGCCCTGGCCGGCGTGATATCCAAGCTCTCGATTCGAGAAATAAACATGATCCGCTGGCTGTTATCGGCAGGCGCTCTCACCTGCACTACACGGCCATCCACGGCGGTAGCAGCAGATGGATAAATTCCGTTAATGGCGTCGACGATGCGATGAACGGTGGAAAAATCTGTGGTATTCAGTTCCAGGTTGACATACTCGCCCTGCCCAACCGTTGTGGGAATCTCCCGCTCAACAATACCGCCTCCTGAAATACGCCCGACACCGAGATGATTGATCTGCACACTGCTGCCGCCTGCCGCTGCGCCTATTCCTCCCACCAGGACATTGCCCTGCGCCATTGCATACACTTGATTATCGACGCCTTTCAGAGGAGTCATCAATAATGTGCCTCCGCGTAAACTTTTAGCATTACCCATCGAAGAGACCGTAACATCGATCTGCTGACCAGGCTTGGAAAATGCCGGCAGCGAAGCTGTCACCATGACCGCGGCAACATTGCGTAATTGCAGATTGGTGCCGGGTGGCAAGTTAATACCCAATTGACCTAACATGCTGATGATACTTTGGACGGTAAACGGCGTCTGAGTCGTCATGTCACCGCTGCCATCCAAACCTACCACCAATCCATAGCCTATCAATTGATTGCTGCGCACGCCCTGAATGGATGCGAGATCCTTGATACGATCCGCATGACTCAAGCCTGGCAGCAAACCCCATAAGAACAGAATAAGAAAGTAATATTTAACCCGTTTGTTTTTTATCGTCATCTTCATCTCGCTTGTCAGCCTTTCTTCACATTCATGCCATTAAAACGGAGAAATCGTCAGGAAGAATCGCGACAACCATCCCATCGTCTGCGCTTCGTCCAGATAGCCATTGGCGCGGTACTCTATGCGCGCATCCGCCACGTGCGTGGAAGAAATCGTATTGCCGATGATATGGATAGGATTTACCACACCCGACAAGCGCACGAATTCCTGACCCTGATTTATGCCAAATTGCTTTTCTCCGCTCACCACCAGATTCCCATTCGGCAACGCTTCGATCACAGTCACCGTGATTGTTCCCTTGAAATTATTCTTACTGGAACTTTCGCCACCGCCATCGAACTTATTGGTCGCCTTGGCTTCAGCCGTTGCATTCTTTTGCAGCAAACTCAACGGAATGCCAAAAAAATTCGGCACCGAGAATCCGAGCTCGCCGGAACGATCGACATTGCTGCCGGAGCTTTTACTGGCATTCATCGTTTCATTCAGAGCGACGATAATGGTGTCACCCACGCTTCGTGCCCGCCGATCTTCGAACAATGGGGTATATCGAACAGCGTTAACTGCGCTGTTGACATTCTGGAAAATCGCTCCGGTAGGCTGAACGGCTACCGTACCCGCCTGGAAAGGCCGTTGAGTATTGGGTTGATGCGTCGTCGTTGAAGGTGTCATGGCGCAACCCGAGAGCAATATCACACCCAGGCCAAGAATATGGCGACACTGGCTTTTCTTTAGCTGGCTGAGTTCAAACATCACATCACTCCACATGGCGATTTTGATTACAATTGAGATAACCGTTGCAACATTTGATCGGAAGTTTCGATCGACTTGGAATTCATTTCGTACGCACGCTGGGTTTGAATCATGTTGACCAATTCTTCCACGACATTGACATTGGAAGTTTCCACGAAATTCTGTTCGAGCAATCCCAAGCCATTGGTTCCGGGCGCATTTTGATTGGGTGTTCCGCTGGATGCGGTTTCCATATACAAATTCTCGCCCATTTTTTGCAAGCCAGCCGGATTGATAAAGCTGGCCAATTGAATATTCCCAACTTGAAGCGGTGCGGTAGAGCCAGGTACCGTGGCCGATACTGTCCCATCCCGCGCAACCGTAATCGCGGTAGCGTTGGGCGGTACCGTGATCGCTGGCTGAACGGGATAACCGCTGGAAGTCACTACCTGACCATTGATATCCGATTGAAATGCTCCGTCCCGAGTATAGGCAGTCGTGCCATCAGGCAAGAGCACTTGGAAAAAACCCACACCGCGAATCGCCACATCTTTCTGGTTGTCAGTCTGCTGAAGCCCGCCCTGAGTAAAAATACTTTCGGTCGCAACGGGCTTGACGCCTGTGCCGAGTTGCAGTCCGGATGGTAATTGCGTTTGTTGAGAGGATTGCGCACCCGGTTGACGCAGTGTCTGATACAGCAAATCTTCAAATACTGCGCGTGCGCGCTTGAATCCATTCGTGCTAGTGTTTGCCAAGTTGTTGGCGATGACATCCATCTTGGTTTGCTGCGCATCAAGACCTGTTTTGGAAATCCATAGTGAACGTATCATTTCAGTTAACCTCTTCGTTTAATTAGGCTCTTAGAACCATTATTTCGCTCGCTTGCTCGGCATTTCGCTGAGCACTATCCAACATCTTCATTTGCATATCGAATTGACGAGCCAGTGCGATCATGCTGACCATCTCATGCACGACATTCACGTTGCTGCCTTCCAATGTACCGTCGATGAGCCGCACTCTGCCGTCCACCGGCGCAGTCTTGCCATCCTTTAACCGAAACAAGCCATCGGGGCCTTTAACCAAGCTGTCTTCGGGCGGATTGACCAGTTTGATGCGGCCTACTGCAGCGACGGTATTGGGCTGCGGATTGATCGGAACCGAGGACACCGTTCCATCGACCCCAATCGTGATGCGAGTCTCAGGCGGAACTGCGATGATGCCTGTCTCACCTTTCACTTTGAGTCCATTCTGGGTCAGCAATACGCCATTCGGGCTCACCTGCAGACTTCCATTACGGGTATAGGCCTCTTCACCATTATCGAGCTGCACGGTAATCCAGCCGGAACCTTTGACGGCCACATCCAGATCCCGTCCCGTCGTCTCTAAGTGCCCCGTCGAGAAATCCGCTGCCGTGGTTGAATCAACAACAAAAGCACGCGTGGGCAATCCATCGCCAAATACCGGCACCGCACGGAATGCATTATTCTCGGCACGAAAACCCGTGGTTGATGCATTCGCCAGATTATGCGCAACCGTTGCCTGCTGATTCAGCGTATGATTTGCGCCGGTCATCGAGGTGTAAATAAGTCGGTCCATAAGATCGCACCTAAGTTAATAAATAATTAGAGATTAACCAGTGTCTGCAATACCGCGTCCTGGGTTTCTATCGACTTGGCATTTGCTTGATACATGCGTTGCGCGGTGATCATTTTTACCAGCTCTGTTGTCAAATCGACATTGGCATCTTCAATCGCGGAAGCTTGCAATACACCGAGCGTGCCTGTTTTCGGCGCTCCAACCAGAGGCTGGCCGGAACTTGGTGTCTCGATCCACTGCCCATTACCGACGGCAGCCAATCCTTGCGGATTGATAAAGTTGGCTAGCGCGACTTGCGCAATGGGTCGGCTTTCACCATTGCTGTAATTTCCTTGTATGATCCCTTCCGGAGAGGTTGAAAATCCCGCCAAACGGCTGGCTGAATAACCATCCTGGAAATTAGATTTGACACTCGAAGCTGATCCGAATTGCGTGGTTTCGGTCAGATCCAGATCAAAAACCAGCGGTGAAATGGCTCCAAGCGTCGCATCAAGCGTAGTCAAATTAACCGATACGCTAATGGGTGCGGCGGCTGCGCCATCTATCCCAGTTAAAACTCCAGCCCCATCAAAAGTGAGCGATGAAGAAGAAGGATTTATTCCTACAGGAGCACCCGTTGTATCATCCACTTTGCCGTCAACAGTGACATACGTATTCCAGGTATTTGGAGTTGCCGTTTTCTGGAAATAAATCGCCAACTGATGCGAATTACCCAAGCTGTCATAGATGGTTCCGGATTTCGTGAAATTGAAGCTGTCCAGATTGGTCGCATCAAAGGTAGTCACAGATGCTGGAGGTTCTGTTGAATCCAAATTAAAAGCCCAGTCAAATTTCGAGGTCACTTTAGGCGGCAGATCTGCGGTATTCAGTTTCAGATTAACTGTTTTGCTGGAATCAACATTCCCTTCTGCATCAGCCATGTAACCTGTCAAATTCAATCCCTTTGCGTCGGTCAGGAATCCTTGCTCATCGAGCTGAAATTGACCATTCCTGCTATAGCTTATGGCGCCGTTGTCGCTCATGCGGAAGAACCCTTGTCCATCAATTGCGATATCCAGTGGATTGTTGGTCATCGAAATGTTGCCTTGATTGAAGGATTGCCCGATGGTGGCTACTTTGGCGCCAATACCAACTTGAGATACGCCGGCACCGTTAATTGAATTGGACAGAATATCGGTGAACTGAGCTCTGGATTGTTTAAATCCGGCCGTGTTCACGTTGGCGATATTATTTCCGATCACATCCAAATTTGTTGATGCAGCGCTCAGACCGCTTAAACCCTGTTGAAAACTCATGGTGCTCTCCTCATTAAAATACTTGTTTGATGTCGGTCAGGCCGACAATTCCTAATTTACCCATATCCAGCAATGCGCCATCGTCAGCAGGGGAAACACTCTTTACAGCGCCCAGAGCGAGTTGAGTGGCCTTAACTTCCTCTCCTCCTCGAGTTGCTTTCACTTCGAATGTATAGCTTCCATCCGCGGCCGTTGTGTTATTGTCGGTTTTGCCATCCCACGAAATGGTATTTACACCCGTTGGGAACGCCTCCAGAGTCATCGTACGAATAGTGATACCCGCACTGTCCTTGATCGTTACTTGAACTTGATCGACCGGCTGCTCCAATTCAATACCCATTTTTGCCGAGCCTCCGTTCAATTCGACTGAATTGCCGGCAACGAATGCGCTATGCCCGATCATGCCGGTGGCCTCCATCGACAGGCTTTCACCTACATCATCGGTCAATGCCTGTAATGTCGTGTTCAATTTATCGATGCCCGATACCGTACTAATTTGAGCGATCTGACTGGTCACTTCGGCATTGTCCATTGGCTTGAGCGGATCCTGGTTTTTCATCTGAGTCACCAACAGCTTCAGAAAACGATCCTGTGGGTTTTCAACAGTTTTCTTGCTGGAAACTCCCGTCGTAACTGCTGAGTTGATTGCGGAATTGGTTTGCTGGATAGTACTCATCATGATTTCCTTTATTGACCAATGGTCAATGTTTTTTGTAACAGTGATTTGGTGGTATTCATCATATCGACGCTATTCTGGTAGGAACGCGAAGCCGACATCATATTGACCATTTCATCGACCACATTCACATTCGGCATCGTCACATAGCCATTCTTATCAGCCAATGGATGTTTGGGTTCAAATACTTGCCGCATTGGCGAAGGATCGTGAACGACCCCGGCAACTTTTACGCCACTTGCGCCATTTGCGGCGGCCTGCAATGTGCTGAACACAACTTGGCGCCCCCGGTAGGGTTCTCCAGTTGAACTGGTCACACTGTCTGCATTTGAAAGATTACTGGCCACCACATTCAACCGCTGTGATTGGGCGGACATCGCTGAGCTGGCAATATTGAACACATTGAACAAGGACATGATTATCTCTCCTGCATAGCTAACATGAGGTTTCTAAACTCATTATTGATAAAAGAAATACTGGCATCATACTTGATTGAATTATCAGCGAATTGAGTGCGCTCATGATCCATGTCGACTGTGTTACCATCTGCACTCGGTTGCAAAGGTACGCGATAGAGTAAGCTGTCTCCGAAAATTCCTTCTGCGGCGGAATTAAAATGCATGGGGGAAGTCGAATTGAGATTGACGGTGGCTTGAGCTGGAGTAGTAGCCAGCTTTTCACGAAGCATACTAGCGAAATCAATGTCTTTCGCTTTAAAATTAGGAGTATCGGCATTGGCGACATTACTTGACAGCAATTCTTGTCGCGCAACTCTTAAGCTTAATGCCTGATGATGAAAATTGAGTTCTTTATCCAATTTATTAATCATTGTATTAACCCTGATCAAAATTTTTCTTAACCGACTATAAGCATTTAGCATGCCAGGTATTTATAATTATTTAACATACTGATTAATAAACAATAAAAGCATAATATGAGTTCTGTTTTCAATATAAAAGTGCAAATCTCTCGTTAAAACACGAAGCTCACGGCAATAATTGCCGGCAGCGGCAAACTATCAATCGATCCATTAATCATGACTCGACACTTACTATGGATATTCAGTGTGCTGGCGTTTTTTTCGCCCTGTTCACTGGCAGATGAACAAAAACCTGCTGCGCAATACCAAGAAACCTCATTGATAAAAAATGCGGTTGAGAATTTTATTTACAGCCAAACCGCAACATTGCCCGGACAAATCACCGTGAACGTCGACAATATCGATCGGCATCTTAATCTGGCCAAGTGCCCGGAGCTGGAGCCTTTCATGCCAGCAGGAGGACGTTTGTGGGGAAGAACTTCGGTCGGTGTTCGCTGTAATAATCCATCCGCAAGCTGGACTATCTATGTTCAGGCTGAAGTCAACATCATGGTCAATGTTCTTCATGCCACGCGGCCAATTTCCACCGGACAGACACTCACCTATGAAGACATTACCCCTCAGAATATGAATGTGACTCAAATGCCGGATGGAATAACCACCGATACCGCAAAAGTCATTGGTAAAGTTGCGACCACTAACATCTCTGCCGGTCAACCTCTGCGCTCGCAGATGCTACGTGCGCCATATGCCATCTTACGCGGTCAGAAAGTCAATCTCGTCGTTCAGGGGAAAGGGTTCAGTGTGAGTTCAGAAGGACAAGCCCTGACGGATGCTGCGGAGGGACAAGTCGTGCAAGTACGGAATAAGTCTGGTCGCATCATCAGTGGAATCGCGCGCATCAATTCAATTGTTGAAATCCAACATTAACAGACAAAACAATTAACATGCCGCCTATTTCCAATAAATTCTGCCAACGATTTTTATAAAAATGCTACGCCTTTAAAAATAATCATAAGAATGGATAACACCACCCAAACAAAAAAAATCTTGTCTGATGTATTAGGGTTGAATGCACAAATCGACTCAATGTCTAAAGATACCGTTTTACTCGGAAATATTCCCGAACTTGATTCAGTAGCCGTGGTTGCCATCATTGTTGCATTGGAAAAAAATTTCTCAATTACCATCCATGATGATGAAATCAGTGCTCAAACTTTCCAGACACTGGGTACGCTAATTAACTTCATCGATAAGAAAGTAGCCCTTAAGACCAGCCTATGATTGCATGCTCACGAAAATCTGGTTCGATGATAGGAGCTCGGATCATCAAATTGTATTTTGACGAACATGATGCATCATCATTAGCATCAAATCATTACCATTGAGAGCTCGCCATGAAATTACATTTGGCAAATTTTAATCATCAAAATATTTTCACCGGATATGGTGACGGGTATGTATTGATTAACCAGATACGCTATGAAAAAAACCTCATTGTGTTACCCGAACTTCTCATCGAGGATTGGGCGGTAGCATCTGTGTCGCAACTTGAATTTCAACACCTTGAAAAAGTTCTGGTGCATGCCCCGGAAATCATTATTCTGGGGACGGGGGATAAACATCGATTTCCCGCACAAGCTTTGCTGCATCAATTAGCTCAATCGAGGATTGCCATTGAAATCATGGATACTCGAGCGTGCTGTCGAACCTATAACATTCTGGTAGAGGAAGGCCGTCGAGTAGCAGCCGCCTTATTTATCTGATGTTCGTGCTATCTACCTTGAACCTCACTTCGAAGCAATGCTGAAAAGGCAGCAAACAATGACGATGACAGCGCCAATTCAAGAAAAACCCACTCTACAAGCATTGCTTAAAACTTCATTACTAACCCTGAATTATGCTATAGTTCAGCGGCTCAAATCGCAAGATTTCAAAAAGAAATGGCCATGGTATTTATGATTGTGATAAATTCATGTTTGGAAAGAAAGTCAGGTGCATTAACATTGGCTTGTTTGTAAATTTAATATAGGAGAGTTCAAATGAACAAAATTCTTATGGGTGCAATCGCTTCAGTCTTTTTACTCGGCTCAACCGCTACTTTTGCAAGTGGAAATAAAGAATCTGCATTACCACCCGTATCTGCTCAAGACTTACTCAATAAAATCGCCTGTGAAGGAAAAAAAGCTGGTGAAAAAATCAGAGATCGCACAGATGGCGAAATGGTAACCTGTCCAGCTAAAATCAAAAACCCAAGAACGGGTGGACCAGCAGCAGGATCATCTTATTAATAAAACAATCTATTGCATTGTTAAGTTAATAAAATTAAAAAACGAGCAAGAGCAAGAAGCAAACTAATCTGTATCTGGCCAAGCTGAATGGAATTTCTATTTTGTTCAGAGAACAATAAAGGTGCACCTACCATCAGCTTGGCTAAGTACATACCCCTTCAAGAGTAACTTCTCTATCTGCATTCAAGCCAATAGACTCATCATTTAATCAGCATCCGCTTGTTCAAAGCATGATTACAGCGTAGGTACGCAGAGATTATTGACGAGCCGTTGTCAGCATCTTTCAAACTAATGCTCTATAGAACATAGCGAGCCAGATCTTCGCTCTGAGAAAGATTCTTGAGACGCTCATCAACGTAGGCAGCATCGATCATGATCGATTCCCCGCTACGCTTGGGCGCATTATAGGAAATTTCTTCGAGTAGTTTTTCCATTACGGTGTGTAAGCGTCGTGCCCCGATATTCTCCGTTTTACTATTCACTGAAAACGCAATTTCAGCCAATCGCTTGATGGCATCGCCACCAAACTGCAGTTGTATCCCTTCCGTTGCAAGTAATGCTTCATACTGACGCGTAAGACAGGCGTCGGTATTGATCAGAATTTGCTCAAAATCACTGACACTCAAACTCGCCAATTCGACCCGGATAGGAAAACGGCCCTGTAATTCCGGAATCAGATCGGAGGGTTTGGACATATGAAAAGCACCGCTGGCAATGAATAGAATATGATCGGTTTTGATCATTCCATATTTGGTGGAAACCGTCGTGCCTTCCACCAACGGCAGTAAATCCCGCTGAACACCCTGGCGTGACACATCGCCACCGGTATTTCCGCTACGACTGGCGATTTTATCGATTTCATCCAGAAACACGATGCCATTCTGCTCAACACTCTGGATTGCGGTGAGTTTCAGCTCTTCATCATTCACCATTTTTGCGGCTTCTTCTTCGAGAAGAATCTTTTTTGCTTCACGTATCGTCAATTTGCGGGTTTTCTTTTTGTCTCCCGTCATGTTCTGGAACATGCCTTGTATCTGTGACGTTAAATCTTCCATGCCGGGCGGGGCAAAGATCTCCATATTGGCTCGAGGAGCGGCTATATCGATGTCTATTTCCTTGTCGTCGAGTTCGCCTTCACGCAATTTCTTGCGAAACTTCTGCCGTGTTGAGTTTTCTCGCTCTTCTGCAGTCGGTTGCGAGTCAAAATCCCTCGCAGTCGGCAGTAAAGCATCCAGAATACGATCTTCCGCACGATCTTCAGCAAGCGGCTGCTTTTTACGCGTTTCTCTTTCGCGCAGCTCTTTGATTGCGGTTTCAATGAGATCTCTGATAATCGAGTCGACATCTCGGCCGACATAGCCCACTTCGGTAAATTTGGTCGCTTCAATTTTAATGAACGGCGCATTTGCCAATTTTGCCAGACGCCGCG
Organism: Nitrosomonas sp. JL21; assembly: GCF_009833095.1. GTDB lineage: Bacteria > Pseudomonadota > Gammaproteobacteria > Burkholderiales > Nitrosomonadaceae > Nitrosomonas. The sequence continues at coordinate 5,807 of NZ_QRCB01000022.1, read as the reverse complement.
CAATCTCAGTCTTACCTACCCCCGTCGGACCGATCATCAAAATATTCTTCGGAGTGATTTCCTGACGCAACGGCTCAGCAATCTGCTGTCTGCGCCAGCGGTTTCTCAAGGCAATAGCGACAGCTCTCTTGGCTGAATTCTGACCGATAATATGTTTATCCAATTCGTGGACAATTTCCTGGGGGGTCATTTGAGACATATATAAAATTCTATGAGATCTGAAAAAGTGTCAAATTATCAAGCGCATCAATTAACTGATTGATAAAGACAAGGAAGATAAGTGAATCGTTGAATCGTGCAGAAAATTCTAACCGATCGTTTCAATCACATGATCCTGGTTTGTATAAATACAGATATCGCCAGCGATCGTGAGTGCTTTTGTGACAATATCCTGTGGAGACAACTCAGTGTTCTCCAATAACGCTCTCGCTGCTGCCAAAGCATATGAACCGCCGCTTCCTATCGCTGCAAGACCCAGCTCCGGTTCTATCACATCGCCCGCCCCCGTGATGATCAATGTCGCATCTTCATTGGCTACCACTAACATCGCTTCCAGTCTGCGTAAAATCCGATCGGTGCGCCAATCCTTAGCCAATTCGACGGCAGCCCGCATGATGTGCCCTTGATGCGCTTCCAGCTTAGCTTCAAATCGCTCAAACAGCGTGAAAGCATCCGCCGTACCTCCTGCAAACCCGGCTAAAATTTTGCCATGATATAGACGTCGAACTTTACGTGCACTGGATTTGGCGACAACCGCTCCCAGTGTTACTTGACCATCACCACCCAATGCAACCTGCCGGCCGCGTCTCACTGAAACAATTGTTGTCATTACATTTTCTGAATGTGTTGCAAAATGGCATTATAACGTATAAAACACAACTGGCTGTGTCGCAAAATTTACAGAAGCTCTGAAAAAGCCATGAGTGACTGACCGGCAAGCAAAATGGTATGAAAAATGCAAATTACGGAGGATGAATGAACAAGTGCAGTCAGTCTGAGGCCTTTCCTCCTATGAAACGCTGATCAGCTCGGCGAAAGAGCTGAAGTAATAGGCGCACGGCACGGAACGCAGCAACTGAGACAACTCAGCACGTTAAGCGAAGAAATAAGTACCGCACAACAAGCAATTCATTCGTGCAATCAATGACTCAGCGTTTCTCTAAGATTCAGCTTTTCGTTTAGCTCGTGGATGTGCAGAATCGTAAACCTTGGCAAGATGCTGAAAATCCAGATGGGTATAAACTTGGGTAGATGTAATTTGCGCATGCCCCAGCATTTCCTGAACAGCGCGCAAATCACCACTGGATTGCAATACGTGGGAAGCAAATGAATGACGCAAAATGTGCGGATGAACATTCTGATGCAGCCCCTGCAACTTCCCCCGCTGTTTCAAGCGATAAGCAATGGTTCTGCCACTGATCGCTACGCCTCGATGCGATAGAAAGAGCGCCGTTACCCCGGGTTGAAGCAGATAGGTTCGCTGTTCAAGCCATAATTTCAGAGCTTGAAGTGCTTGCTCACCCACTGGAACAATACGCGTTTTTCCTCCTTTTCCCAGCACCCTGACCGTTCCTTCTTCGAAATTGACATCAACCGGCTTAAGCTGTGTAAGCTCAGCCAATCGCAACCCCGACGAGTAAAACAATTCGAACATCGCGCTATCGCGTGCTGCGAGAGCATCATTCGGTGCAAAATTGAGCAATTGAGCAGTTTCATCCGGCGAAAGCACGTGAGGCAATTTCTGCGCCGATTTCGGCACCCGCACACCAGTACAGGGATTAAGCCGAAAGTGATGATCTCGAATCAGATAATGATAGAAACCACGCCACGCCGATAACATTCTGGTCAGGCTTTTCGGCGACAGCCCTTTTCCATGCGACTGAGCGATCATCTGACGAATGTTCGCCACCTGAACCTGTTCCAAATCACCGTTGCTGAGATAGTTGAGCAAAATCCGAATATCACGCGCATAACTGGCGCAGGTCAGCGGCGACAATCGCCGCTCGTAGGTGAGATGATCGATAAATGCATTAGCCAATAACTCAGGTTTGCTGCTCATTGGAGGCCTGATCGTCAAATTTGTCATTGTTGATGGCCTCAACCACGTCATAGCGAGTAATGGTAGTACACACCAATTCTCCCAACCGCTTCAGATGCAAGGTTCCCATTTCAGGATAGAATCGCTCGGCATCCGGGCTTCCCAGCACCAACAAACCGATCGTCCTGGTCGAGTTGAGCGGAATCATCGCAAACGAATGAAGATATTCAGCCCTCTCACCGAACCAATGTTTGATTTCATCAGCAACATGGTTGCCACAATAGGGCTGTGACAAACTTTCTGCGATCACATGCACATCTTCGCTGGTGGCGGTAAATTCCTCATGCGGCGAGCTCTGGTCATAAGAAATATTCCATAGCCTCACGGCAACCAAAGGCACAGCAAAATCCTCTTTGAGGCTGAAATACAATGCATTGAACAATTCATCCAGATTGGAAACGGAAAGAAGAGCAATGGCAAGCCGATGCATTTTTTCACTGATGGCATCATTTTCTTCACCGAAGCTGATCAGTTCGAGCAATTTATCCTGTAGCACACGGTTCCTGTCCCGTAATGAGATGACTTGGCGTTCATTCAGAGAAATCACTTTATCATCCTGAGGATGGGAAAGCTGAATGTCCGCAAGCAAATCAGCATATTCATCAAAAAACCGCGGGTGTTCATGTAAAAATTTTGCAACATCTTCCGGTTTCATCATTTTTCCTTGGTTGGTTACAAATTGATTTCGCCCTCAAATACCGTCGCTGCCGGCCCCGTCATCCAGACCGGTTCATCATTTCCGCCCCAGCCGATGCTTAACTCCCCTCCTTTCGTACTCACCACTGTTCGATCATCCAATAATCCCAGACTGATGCCCGCCACCACCGCGGCACAGGCTCCGGTTCCGCACGCCAGGGTCTCACCTGCACCCCGCTCATAGACTCGCAATTTAATGTGTTTCCGATCAATCACCTGCACATAGCCGACGTTGACATGCTTCGGGAAACGGGAATGAGCTTCTATCAGCGGGCCTTCCGTTTCGACCGGAGCGCTTTCAATATCGGGCACAACCCGAACGGCATGGGGATTACCCATGGACAAGGCCGAAAGCGTCACCGGCCCTGCCGGTAATTCAAGTTGATATGTCAATGCCTGTTTCTCCACCATGAATGGAATTTTATCGGGCTCGAAGATGGGCTTTCCCATATTCACCGTGATGCTTCCATCCATTTCGAGTTTGGGCGAGATGACACCGCTGAGCGTTTCGATACGAATCTCGCGTTTCCCCGTCAAGCCATGGTCATGCACATAGCGGACAAAACAGCGGGCGCCATTTCCACACTGTTCCACTTCACCGCCATCGGCATTGAAAATCCGATAACGGAAATCAGCTTGCCCAACAGCTTTTTCGACCAGCAATATCTGATCACAACCGATTCCGAAATGCCGGTCTGCAAGCCTCCGAATTTGCTGCTGATTCAACGCTACGGATTGATTGATTCCGTCCAGAACGACAAAATCATTACCCAACCCCTGCATTTTGGTAAATTTCAATTTCATCAGTGCTTTTCCCAACGGCTGACGTCAATCAACGTCATCAAGTAATCATCCATCACAAAACCATTTCCTATGTCGACAACGCTATCCCTGGTGATTTCAAAACCATAATGCCGATATGCTGAAATCGCCGTGTCATTGTGTTTATTCACGGTCAAGATAGCCGATTCCAGTTCATTTTTGTGCATTATATCAATAGCATCGGCTATTAATAAGGTACCGTAGCCTTTACGATGATGATTGCAATGAATGTACAGTTTGTCAATTTTAAGTTCATTCAAAGCCCTCATACTCATGCAACAGGAAAACCCAATGATTTCGTCATCAAGCACCAACTTTCTCCACCAGATATCCGGCATTGCTAGTTGCTCTGTGATCAACTCCGGACAATAACGTTGCGTCAGCATGTAATCTATTTGCTCTTTCGAAAGGATATCAGCGTAATGATGCCGCCAAATCGTCTCGGCCAGCTCCGAAATAACGCGCGCATCTGGAAGTGCCAAAGGCAATACAGAAAGTGACATATAACTCATTCATCAAAAACCAGGCTGAATTTGCCCACACAAACGACAAGCCTACACCAAAACCCATTATTGCCAGGTAATTCATTATAATCAGTTAGCTCTCGCAAATGTAGATCGCTAATACTTTCTATACCACATCAATCGAAAACCCAGGCAATCTCAATGGAAACACGTTTAAAATCCAGACTGAGAATCCAGCCAAGAGCGCAGTCTCAATGGAGTACATCAGCAAAAGGAGCCTGAGCTCAACACAGCATGATCAAGCGCAGCAGTTCTGAATGCCCCTTCATAAAAAAAACATCCATCACGAAGTATGGCAGCAACGCGATGGATGTGAGCGGAGGGAAGAAAGTGATTTTATTTTGCGTTGACAGTACTCGTTACAGGTTATATATGAACCATGAATACCATCATTTTTCTATGTCGAACCAAACGAACCATTTACTGGAGTATTTGGCACGAATGGGCAGCGTAGTTTCCGGATCATCAGTCGGCAGAACACCTGTGAAACGAAGCATTCTGGCCTGCTCGCCAATTTCCAAGAAACCTGCCTGCTAGCGTTGCTGCTGATCAAAAAGACAACGACCGCACAAAAGTACCCTGCGAAAGATCGGCGGCACAACGCTGACAGACCATTTTTCCTGAGCCATGCATACAGCCAGCTATGATGCTCGCGATAGCAAGATTCAAAAAGAACGTTGAACTGAAATGATTGGCCCATTGGTGACTATAGTTAAGATATATTTAATGTACTGACTGACGTATTGACTGACGGCAAATTCTGCCTGTAAAACTGAATAAATAAAATGTGACAAATTGTCGCAGCGCAAGACATTACGCCATTCAATAAAACTATTATTTAACCAGCACGACAGTGTAGCTATCGAGGATCAGAAAGAAGAAGGATACTGAGCTTGTGCGCAAAGCGCTTAAAACAACGAATCAGAGGCTGAAAACGTTAAATCAAGTAAACAATGTAATTTACAGCAGAGATCATCGCGCGGTTGAGCCATCATTTCAATGCAACATGACAAAAAATCGGAGTTCTTTATTTATCCATGGAACTCTGATGACAGCGTAAGGGGCGGCTTATGAAATTTGTAACGCATCGAATTGACCACGTTGAGTATCGCGGGCTGTCCGATAATCCTGGCTTCAAGTCTTCGCTTATAAGGAAAATCCAGAAGGGAGATTCCAATCAGCATCGTCAACAGTCCCTGTCCCGGCAGAAAAAGCATCAGGAATCCTACCGCCACAAATAGCGCGCCCACGGCATTTTTAATGATCAGGCCCAGCATACGCAACACGGGATGATGATCTTTCATCCAATGACGGGGCACGCGCAAATCAAAGTAATCGCTTGGTAATCGAACCAGGATCCACGGTATTGCAATCAAGGATCCAATAAAACCGATGATGGATGCTATCGTCAAGCCGACCAGCACATCAACCGAAACCCAATGCTGAAGTGTTCCCGAGATATTTTCCATAAAACCGCCTAGTGAAGCATCACCTGAGCCTGTAATTAACAGAAGCGCGCATAACAAAAATTGTGAACTTGCAAAAATTATCCTGCTATCGAGAAATCAATAGCAGGATGATAAGTGCTGATTATGACGACTAAAATTAAGGAACAATTCTATTGTTGAGGATTTCCGTGCTTTGATTATTCCAGATCACGTCTGTCA
>NZ_QRCB01000021.1 GCF_009833095.1 Nitrosomonas sp. JL21 | reverse complement strand
TCAAATTTACTCTTTGCCATGACCTTGCTCCCCTTTACATGCTTTAATCGTATTAATCCATCATCCATCTCTATGGAGCCCATGGCCAGAATTGAACTGGCGACCTCTCCCTTACCAAGGGAGTGCTCTACCACTGAGCTACATGGGCAAGCATAAACTACCGTTACAACAGAAACTTGATAATCCATTCAAACTGGAGCGGGTGAAGGGAATCGAACCCTCGTCGTAAGCTTGGAAGGCTTCTGCTCTACCATTGAGCTACACCCGCATATACTTGCATTTTAGAAAGAAGGCATACCCCTGGATGAAAAAGTTTAACCTTCAAACTTACTAATACTGCCTATTACTTTTTTTAATTTACAACCGATCTCAGATTGGTGGAGGGGGAAGGATTCGAACCTTCGAAGGCAGAGCCGTCAGATTTACAGTCTGATCCCTTTGACCGCTCGGGAACCCCTCCAAACGCGAAACTGGCGATTATGAATATATTGTCTGCATAAGTCAATCTCGTTTTGAACCGAATGTTATGAGCTAACACATATCATTGTTCTTAGGTTCCCATTTCATTTATGAAGTGCTCACGCCCTCAAGACAAGCGAATGCGGGGATCGACCAGTGTGTATGATATATCCGTCAGCACTAAGCCAATGATATAAAGAACTGATCCGAGAAAAACCATCGCTCGCACGATGGCAAAATCCTGCGAATTAATCGCATCGATGGTATAACTGCCCAAACCAGGAATGCCAAAGAATGATTCAACCAACAGGCTGCCCAGAAACAACAATGGCACTACCACAATTACGCCAGTCAAAATCGGAATCATCGCATTCTTCAGTACATGCTTGAATAAAACCAATCGTTCCGATAATCCCTTGGCCCGAGCTGTCCGAACATATTCTTTGTTCATTTCTTCCAGAAATATGGTGCGGTACCACCGTATATTCGATCCAGCGCTGCTGACAATCCCAATCACAATGGGTAATAATAAAAATTTTCCGCCATCGAGACCATCTTCATAACCTGAAATCGGCACTAAATGCCACAGCTTACTGATTAGGAATTGTCCCGTAATAATATAAAATAGGCTAGAAATTGACATTATCGCCACGCAAAGCACCACACCCCAGAAATCGATATACGTAGCCCGAAAAAAAACCATCATCAGCGCGAAAGCAATATACGCAATCAATCCCAAAACAAATACCGGCAACGCTATTGCAAAACTTGGCAGCATGCGAGACTTGATTTCTTGCGTAATATCGCGTCCATCCTCCGCCCGCCCAAAATCAAATGCAAACATAGTCACCGATTTTTCAAAGAAAATAGTATCCGTCAGCTTTCTCAATGCCTCTTGTTCCGAATTATAGAACAATGGCTTATTATAGCCTCGTTCTATCTTCCATTTTTCGATGGCTTCCGGCGTGACATATTTAATGCCCAATTGCATGCGCGCCATATCATCCGGAGTGTTGACTACGAAAAATAAAGCAAAGGTAATGAGGTTCACACCCACCAGAATGGGTATTGCATACAGAATACGGCGGAAAATATAATTCAGCATTGCCTTACAATCGTCATTATTGTTTCAATTGAGTAGTTCGCGGCGAACTGCAGTACTGCGCTCACGCCGATAAAATGCCTTGATCGCCGGAATGAAACTGATGATCAGCGCCACTACGCCCAATCCAATCGGCCACAATATCGGCTCATTCCAAGCGAAACGCTGACGTTCCCTCAGAGAGGCGTCAATTTTAAAATACTTGAGATTATTATTTGAAATCCTATTGGGTTTCACGTTCTGATACCACGCATGATATAACCCATAATCCTTGGGATGGTATCCCCATATCCAAGGCGCATCCTGACGCAATATCTCCAGCATGCGATCAATGATTCTTTGCCGCTCGACTCCATTCTCAAGATCCTTCATTTTCTCAAAGAGCTGGTTATATTCTTTATTGTCGTAATTGGCGGCATTCTCGCCATTGTTTCCTACTTTACGCTGCGGCCCATACAGTAAAAACAAGAAATTTTCCGGATCTGGATAATCGGCATTCCAGCCCCACTCAAAAATTTGAGCATTGCCTTTTCGTATCTTGTCTTGGAAACGGTTGTAATCCGTACTTCGAATGACCAATTGTATGTTCAATTTTTGAAATTGCTTACGCATCCAATCCAGCTTGGATCTGTCTTCCGAACTGCGCGCGGTTACATCGAAATGCAAAATTAATGGCGCTCCAGTTTTTCGATCGATGCCATTTGGATAGCCTGCTTCGGCGAGCAATCGTTTTGCGACATCGATGGATTTGCGCTGGGGCTGCTCATTCACCCACTCATAAACCACCGGATTGATACCCTCTTCCCCTTCGCGATAACCTGCGATCCCAGGCGCAATTGGGCTCTGAGCTGGCAATCCCCGTCCATTCGCAAATATCGAAATGAACTCTTCATAATCCACCGCAATGGATAGCGCTTGCCTTAATTTCCTGGCTGACTCACGCCCCCGCTCATTTTTCCCTCCTACCACCGGGTCCAGCATATTAAAACCGATATAATAGGTTGACACCGCCACAGTTGTCTCCAAACGGATGCCTTGGGCGGCCATTTCTTCAGTCACCGTTGCTTCACCCTGTCCAACCATTTGCACAGCCTGATCAAAACTGTCCGATCCGATTCCTGTCGCATCGTAATATCCCTGCAAGAATTTGTTCCAACGCGGAATACTCTCCTTCTCGCGGGTGAAAACGATCTTATCGATGAGAGGCAGTTTTTTCCCCGCATCAATCAATAAACCGTTTTCTTCATCGCCGGACATGCCTTCAGTGGGAAAATATTCGTCATGAAAATGAGGATTTTTCTCTAATATCATTCTCAAATTGGGATTATTTTCGGTAAGCATGTATGGCCCTGTCCCAATCGGATACCAATCTAAGGTAATATTTTTCTGTATTAAGCCCGGTTGTGAATGAAACGCATCAGCCTCCCAGGGAATCGGTGCAAAAAAAGGCATGGCCAACCAATAAATGAATTGCGGATACTTGCCTTTGATCGTTATCCGGTAAGTGTACCTATCAATCAACTGCACGCCTTCCAATGCGTAATTTCTGAGATCAAGAAAGACATGTGGGTCGGATTGAATCAGTTTGGCTTGGCTTAGTAACTTAGAATAATCCCTCAGGCCCACAATATAATCAGCCATCAGTTCATAAATCGGAGAATGTAATTTCGGGTGCGCCAATCGTTTGATCTGATAAATATAATCCTCGGCAATCAACTCACGTGTATCGGTCTGAGAAAAATCACCGAGCTTGAATATGGTCAACAAATCCTGATCATTCAAATTATGGTAGAGCCAATTGCCTTGCTTATTTTTCGCAAATGCCGGATGAGGCTGATAGTAAATTCCCGGCTTGATGGAAATATCATAAACGCTATAAGCAATATGCTCGGCATCTACGCCACTGGATAAGAGCTTGCCTGCTCGATCAAAATACTTCACAACAGGAATTTCTTTGACTGTCAGAGGGATAAGTTCGAAAGGCCGTCTCAAGTAATGATATTGCAATGGCGGTTCATAAATTTGCGCGGTGAATTGAATTTCATTGGAACTATATGATTGTACGGGATCCAGGTGCTTAGGACGCTCACTAAAAACGCTATACAGTATATTTTTCCCGGAATCAGTCGCCGGATAAGGACTGTTCCAATTATGCTGACCGCAGGCGGATAAAAGTAGAGTAATCCCCAACAACAGATACGATCTGCCCATTATTTTCTCACTCTCACAAATGATCGATTGATGTTTATTTTCCTCTGCATGACTTATACCAGAAACCGGGCCCCCACGTTATCCCACCCTTCCGATATAATTCGATAATTCTTTCAACTCTACAAGGGAAATTTATGGGGTTTCTGGCAAACAAACAGGTACTCATCACAGGTCTTTTAAGTAATCGCTCAATTGCATACGGCATCGCCAAGGCGATGAAGCGCGAGGGGGCTCAGTTGGCGTTCACCTATCAAGGGGAGGAAATACGTGAACGCGTCGAGAAATTAGCAGCAGAATTCGACAGCACATTATTGTTTCCGTGTAATGTGGCCAGCGATCAGGAAATTGCACAGTGCTTTGAGAATCTTCAGAAACATTGGAGCGGATTGGATTGCATTGTGCACTCGATTGCTTTTGCACCCCGCGACGCATTAACGGGCGATTATTTGGAGAGTGTCAATCGAGAGGCTTTTCGGATAGCCCATGATATCAGTTCATATAGCTTTGCAGCACTTGCCAAAGCAGCGCTACCATTGATGCAACATCGAAATGCCGCGCTTCTGACGTTAAGCTATCTAGGGGCAGTTCGTGTGATGCCCAGCTACAATGTCATGGGTCTGGCAAAAGCCAGCCTTGAGGCCAATGTTCGTTTCATGGCTTCCAGCTTGGGGCCCAAAGGGATACGTGTAAACGCAATCTCGGCAGGACCCATCAGAACCTTGGCTGCTTCCGGAATCGGAAGCTTTGGAAAATTATTAGGTTATACCGAAAAGGTTTCCCCATTGCGCCGCAATGTCACCATCGATGAAGTAGGCAATGCAGCGGCCTTTTTGTGCAGTGATCTTGCGAGCGGAATTACCGGAGAAATAACCTATGTGGACGCCGGCTTCAGTACCGTGGCATTTGATTTGGTCGACTAGCTTCATAATCTCACGGGGAACAGTAACCCCGTGCGTTCAAATGAATAGCTCTGCGAATCAGAACGTATCCTGTTTTACTTTTACCTCATAGTGCTTCCTCAGCACCGTAAGATAGGATGACATTTCTTCTTGTGTGATCATCTGCTGCAATTGCTTGTTAAAATCAGTTAATTTGAGCGTTTCGCTGGATTCGGGCTCGATTATTTTATTGATGCGTGTCAAAGTAAATCCACCAGAAGGATTTGCTGCGCCCACATAGGTTGGCAGATCATTGACTTGAACTTTAAAAATAGCGCGCAACGTTTCATGATCAAGGCCCTGCGACTGCATGTAAGAAATCTGTTTGGCTTCAGTCCAATCAATGTCCAGATGATCTCCTGCCTGCAGACGTTCAAGTTTCTTTTCTCCTTGCTCGACAGCTTTGGCTTGGGCCATTTGCACCTTAAGCTTATCAACGATCTGATCTTTGACCACCGAAAGCGATTGAGCAGTGGCCGGCTTATGCTCAGTTACGCGTGCAGCTACAAAAGTATCTGGCGCCACTTCGACAGCTTCTGTATTGCTCTGATTGGCAATCACTTCCTCGGAAAAAAGAGCTGACAGCAGCTTATCATTTGCAAGTACCGGGGGCTCGATCACATTACGGCTAATCCAGTCACTGTGCTCCAATGTTAATTCAAACTTTTTCGCAACAGCTTGAAGATCTTCTCCCTGTTCATACACCACATTCCTAAAATCTTCGACAATCTCACCGAAAGTGTTTGCTACCATCTGCAGTTTAAGTTTGTTTTCTATCTGTTCTCGAACCTCGTCGAGGCTCTGCTGCTTTGCTTCCTTGATATCCGTTAACTTGATCACATGTAAACCAAAATCTGTTGCAACGATGTCGCTCACTTCATTTAGCTGCATAGAAAAGATCTTATCTTCAAAGGGCTTGACCATCACACCTCGGCCAAAGAAACCGAGATCTCCACCCTGCGGAGCTGATCCCGGATCGTTCGAGTGCTCCTCAGCAAGCTGCGCAAATTGTTCGGGATCACGACGGATCTGTTCCAAGATTTGTTGTGCTTTTTCCTGTGCGGACTGTTTCTCATCGTCGGATGCCTCTGGAGCCAGACTAATCAGAATATGACTCGCCCTTCGCTCCTCGGGCTGACTGAATTCTTCTTTATGTTCAGAAAAATAGTCATTGACTGCTTCATCACTCACAGTTTCATTTTTTGCCACGGCATCCAGTGATAAAATCACATACTCAACCCGCACCTGCTCAGGCAGATCAAAATCCACCTTATATTTTTCATAATAGGCGGTTATATTCTCTTCGTCTGGTGCCACCTGTGCGATGAACTGTTCGGGATCAATTTGATACTGATTGATTTCCCGCTTCACTTCGCTTAAATACTTGACACGTTCGGCAACTGCTTTAGGCGCAAATCCGTATTCGCTATAACCATCCAAAAGCTGTTGCAGCAATAATTCTTGGCGTACGCGCGACTCGAACACTCTCGGAGTAAGCCCCTGAGCCTTGAGCAGATCTTCATACTGCTGTTTCGAAAATTTGCTGTCCTTCTGAAAGGCGGGTATCTCCCTGATCGTTTTGACCAGTTGTGAATCGAGAACGATAAATCCATTGTTGATGGCTTCACGCTGCAACAACCGCTGCTGAATCAATCGTTCCAGCACGGAGTTTCTGATTTCGAAGCTATCAAGCATAGCACTATCAACATTCGCACCCATCATGGCGCGCATTCTTTCCTGGTGATCACGCAACGCTTGCTCATATTCCCTTCTTGGAATCTCTTCACCATCCACGATTGCCACATAGCCTTCTTGACCAGTATTGCGATAGGATTCGACACCCCAAAATAAAAAGGGCAATACTGCCAAACCCATGATAATTTGAACGATACGTTTTTTGCGATTTACGAAATCAAACACGATTGAAACCTGAGAATGCTCGAAATGAAATGATTAGCAGAAGAATTTTTCACTCTGCCAGTTGATGTGCTTTATTTGGCGGAGTGGACGGGACTCGAACCCGCGACCCCCGGCGTGACAGGCCGGTATTCTAACCAACTGAACTACCACTCCTACTACTCACTATCTGACTGGTGGGTGCTGACGGGATCGAACCGCCGACATTCGCCTTGTAAGGGCGACGCTCTACCAGCTGAGCTAAGCACCCGGTCACAAAGTGCGCTAGTTTACTGCATCTTTGAGTGCTTTACCAGCACTGAATTTTGGAACCTTAGCCGCCTTAATTTTTATGGCAGCTCCTGTGCGAGGATTACGCCCCGTGCGCGCAGCTCTTGTACCCACTTTAAAAGTCCCAAATCCGACTAAAGTGACACTCTCATTTTTTTTAAGTGCACCTTTTATTGCAGATAATGCCCCATCTAACGCACTACCTGCTGAGGCCTTGGAGATTTTGGCTGACTTTGCAATAGCTTCGATAAGTTCGGATTTGTTCATATAATTCCCCTTCTAGTTAATGGTAATTAAATCACAAGCAAGTACTGCAAACGCTCTTATATCAAGCTAGCCGCACGTGGTCAAGCGAATTCAGGCGCTAAAGATATATACAGATAAACAGCTTAGCTCATTATTGCCGCGATCGGGCTAGGAAAGAAAATTATATAACTCTATACAAACAAATGACTTAGTCTGAAAACCTAAAAACTACATGAACTTAAATCGCTGGATTCTTCATCAATAGATTTCGGTTTTCTGTTCGCGATTTAACAACACTTCGACTGCGTTCCTGGCAGGAACCCCATCATGCAAAATGCTGCATACCGCCTGCGTGATGGGCATTTCGATATTCAATTGATTGCCCAATTGCAATACTGATCGGGCCGTATGAACTCCTTCAGCGACATGTCCCAATACCTTGAGAATATCTTCCAATGTCTTTCCTTCGGCAAGCATCAATCCTACTTGTCGATTGCGCGACAAGTCACCGGTGCTGGTCAGAAGGAGATCGCCGACTCCGGCCAGCCCCATGAAGGTATTCATACTGCCGCCCAAACCCAATCCTAAGCGAGTAATTTCCATCAATCCACGGGTAATCAATGCAGCACGCGCATTATGTCCAAACCCAATACCATCGGAGATTCCCGCCGCTATGGTAATGACATTTTTTACAGCGCCTCCCGTTTCCACACCCACGACATCATGACTGGTATAAATCCGCAATCTCGGGCTATGCAATTCGGTGGCGATCTGGCGTGAAAAATCAGGATCTTTGGAAGCCAGCGTCAGTGCCGTAGGAAGACCTTGCGCTACTTCTTCTGCAAAACTAGGACCGGACAATACACCGCAATCCAGTATGCCTGGAAATTCCTCCTCGACGACTTGATGTGGCAACTTGGATGATTCTGACTCAAATCCCTTGCAACCCCAGATAATCGGCGCCTGAAATTTACTCGCAGCAATCGCGCGCACCGTTTCGCGCAAACCTGCAATCGGAACGACCAATAGTGCAAGCTCTGCATTTTCTATGGCTTCGGGGAGTTCAGAGGTAATTTTTAAGGAGGAAGGTAATGCATGACCCGGCAAAAAGCTTTGATTGATCCGGCGCTCATTCATTTCGCGGGCATGATCCGGATCTTTCGTCCAAAGATTGATTTGATGTCTTTTTGATAAACTGATTGCTAATGCCGAGCCCCATGCGCCCGCACCCAAAACCGCAATTCTCATGAACCCCAGACCTGAATAACCTTGATATAGCCGACTTGACCGTCGACGTGGCGTACTTTTACCCAACCTTGAGTATCGGAATCAAGCCACTCCAGAACTGTATTCTCTTCTGCTTGAAAAACAAGCGCGGAACTGGCAGTGGGTGACTGAAACACATCGGCCATCGGAACCGTCACCACCACATAACGCTGTTGACTGAGCGCCTTTGTCTCAACCCACGCAAGACTTCCACTGCTGTCGCGCACCTTGACCCATCCTTCGACATTAACCACAGCTTCAACTGGAAGATAGCGGCTAGCTACAAATAGCTTATCCGCTTTAAGCGAAGGTGCGTCATACATCACTACGCCATTCTCTGCTATCGAAAAATATTCGATCTCGGCATTTGCATAGCCGGAGAAAAACGACACGATACATAACAATATCGTCGAGAGCCCATTTCTGGCCCTATACAGACTCAGCAGCAAGATTTTTTCCAGCAATCGCTTCATATAGAACTTCCAGATTTTTAGCTAATTTTTATCGGTTTCCGCTTTCTTTTGGTGATAAATACTTTCAAAATTGACCGGACTCATAAGTACCGGCGGGAATCCGGCGCGCATCACCACATCAGATACGGCTTCCCGTAGATAGGGAAAAAGAATATTGGGACACCCAATTCCTAATAAGGGGTCTATTTCTTCATTCGGTACATTAAGAATACGAAAGATACCTGCCTGCTGAACTTCGACCAGGAACATGACCTTTTCCTTGATTTTTGCAGTTACTGTAACCGTCAGCAATACTTCATATAAGCCGTCGTCGATCGTCTGATTTTTTCCACCTAATTGTATATTGATTTCAGGGGTTTCTCTTTCCAGAAAGATAGTGGGGGCATTAGGAATTTCCAAGGATAAGTCCTTCACATAGATTTTTTCTAGAGAAAAGATCGGGTGCAGCTGTTCATTCATATTGATTCACCAAGTTATTGATTGTAAAAATTATTCTTTAATCGCATCCCACTGAATTTGCACGATCAGGTTGCCAGTAATGCCGACAATTCACCTTCCTTATCAAGCTGAGTTAAGTCGTCATATCCTCCGACGTGTTTCTCTCCAATATAGATCTGTGGCACCGTTCGACGACCGGTTTTATCCATCATTTCCATGCGGAGTTTCGGTTCCAAATCAATGCGAATTTTCTCAATATTCTCGACCCCCTTGGCACGCAATAAATTTTCCGCCATCTTGCAGTAAGGACAAAAACCCGTGGTATACATGATAACTTTCGCCATGATCTTCTTTATCGTTTAACGCTTAACAATCGGTAAGTTTGCACGTTTCCAGGTATCGATTCCTCCCATCAGATTAAATACCTGAGCGAATCCATTTTTCCTGAGAACCGAACTGGGATGGTTGGAGCGAATACCGCTACGATAGATCATCACAATCGGTTTTTCCTTGAATTTTTGCAATTCAACCCAACGCTCTTCGATTTTTTCGGATGGAATATGCTTGGAATTCGGTAAATGGCCTGCTGCAAATTCACTATCATCCCGCACATCAAGGATCACCGCATCCTGCTGATTAATCAATTGTATAGCCACCCGGGTATCGATCTCTTTGATACCTCTCTGCGTAACCAACGGCCACAATAGCAACGCACCACTAATCACTGCTGTAATCACAAATAGCAGATTTTCCAATCGTAACAAAAAATGACTTTGGTCTTGAAATAAAGATAATTCCATATGCTTATTTTATATATCAAATTTAATAGTAACTGAAGAAACACAAGATGAGACTAACCCTGACACCAGAATGAGAAAACCTCAAATCTCATTCCCATGATTAAATCTTTGGTCATGAAGGGACAATTCTAACAAAAACAGAATCAATCCGAGCGAGGTTTATTATTTTCCACAAAAAAGTATATTGCTTCCATTATATTCACACAGAAAATCAGTTAGATGCTGCATTAACTCGCAAAATAGAATAGAATATTCGGCAATTTTCACCTACTTTACAACTACTCCCTTTCAATAAAATAAATATCGCTATGAAGAAAATCGTTCTCCTACGACATGGAGAAAGTACTTGGAACAAAGAAAATCGTTTTACCGGTTGGACGGATGTTGATCTAACGCCCACAGGTCTGCAGGAAGCCCGGAACGCCGGTCAGTTATTAAAAGAACAGGGATATATGTTTGATGTGGCTTACACATCAGTTCTCAAGCGCGCAATTCGCACCTTGTGGATCGCATTGGATGAAATGGATCAGATGTGGATTCCTATTCACCATACATGGCGTCTGAATGAACGGCACTACGGGGCATTACAAGGATTGAACAAGGCCGAAACTGCAGAGAAATATGGCGATGAGCAAGTGTTAGCCTGGCGTCGCAGTTACGATACCCGTCCGCCGGCATTGACTACCGATGATGATCGTTATCCTGGCGCCGATCCGCGCTATAAGCATCTGACCAGAAAAGATATTCCATTAACGGAATGCCTCAAGGACACGGTCGAGCGATTCCTGCCCTACTGGAATACGACTATTGCTCCCCAGGTTCAGGCAGGCAAGAACGTCATCATTGCAGCGCATGGCAATTCATTGCGCGCACTGGTCAAATACTTGGATGACATGTCAGAAGCAGAAATTCTCAAGTGTAATATCCCTACAGGTATTCCTTTAGTTTACGAACTTGAGAGCAATCTGAAACCGATTCGGAGTTATTATTTGGGAAATGATTCGGATATTCAGGAAGCAATGCAAATCGTAGCCAATCAGGGAAAGTCGAACGCCTAGAAATGATCAGTCACTCTATGAGTGCTCGAAATGATTGTTCGAAAGTACTCCATGGTGAAAAAAATCATCTGAGAACCAGCAGGTTTAGAATCACTCTCAAAGAGTATTGCAAGTTCTTGCTGGTTTGCGCGCTGGTTTCGTTTCATTCATCGGTTGCATTTGCGGACAATCAAGAAAATCTGAAGACCTTACGAGAGCGCATTCAGTCTCTGCAAAAGGAACTTACCGCCAAAGAAGCGCTTAAACAAAGCGCATCCACTGCATTGCAAGAAACTGAACGCGCCATTCATGCAATGAAGACGAAGTTAGTCAAACTCACTGAAAGCAATCGGCAAGCCCATGAGGAGCTAAAGCAACTGCAGGCCCAACATAGGAAAATCAGACATACCATAGAGATCGAACAGCACCAATTAGAGAAATTACTGTATCACCAGTATCTCGAAGGTCAACAGCCCTACTTGAAGCTAGTGCTGAGACAACAGGATCCCCATCAATTGACAAGAAATCTCTATTATTATCAGAAGCTCTCAGAGGCGCGCTCAGAAAGCATCGTCACTCTTCTGAACAATCAGACCAGTATCGAAACTCTGGTGCACGCACGAAATCAAAAAAAACAGCACATCGCTGCCATTCAAAACGAATACACTGCACAGCAACTATTGCTGGAGCAAGAAAAACACAAGCAACGAATATTATTGTCCCAAATATCCGAGCAAATCAGTCAGCAGCAACAAGAAATCAATACACTTAAAAATGATGAAAAACGGCTGACTAATTTGGTCAATGAAATCAATAAGCTCCTTGTCCAAGAAAAAACCAAGGGTAATAACGTTAATACTAAACTCCCCGATGCATCCACCAGTGGTGTTCCATTTACGTCGCTTAAAGGAAAATTAAATTTACCTGTTCGCGGGAAACTTCTGAACACCTTTGGTGGTCAACGTTCAGGCAAGCACGTGACCTGGAAAGGATTATTTATTCAGTCACCTAGCGGCAATGAGGTAAAGGCGATTTCAGAAGGAAGAGTGGTATTTGCTGATTGGTTGAGAGGATTTGGCAATTTGATTATTCTGGATCATGGGAATGGCTACATGAGTCTGTATGGTAATAATGAGACATTGCACAAACAAGTGGGTAACATTATTCGCGGAGGCGATACAATAGCATCCGTGGGAAACAGCAGTGATAATTCAGAAACAGGCTTATATTTTGAACTTCGCCATAAAGGCAAGCCATTTGACCCCTTGACATGGATAAAAATAGAATAAGTGCTCCCTGCACTTACATTAATTCGATCAATTCGGAGATAGGATCATGAGTAACGTCGTTAAAAAAACAGGCTTAATTCTGATTGGCATCATTACTGGCATGATGCTCAGTTTGAATTTTTCCGCGATTGCCAAAAAAGATAACATCGAGGCAGTCCACCCGCTTCCTATCGAAGAATTACGTACATTCGCTCAGGTTTTCGGTCGCATCAAAAGCGATTACGTTGAATCTGTCGAAGACAAGAAACTGATCACTGAAGCCATCAACGGCATGCTGGTGGGACTGGATCCTCACTCGTCATATCTCGACAAGGATGACTACAAGGAATTACAAATCGGCACGCAAGGCGAGTTCGGCGGACTCGGCATCCAAGTGACGATGGAAGATGGCGTCGTTAAAGTGATCTCGCCGATAGAAGATACCCCTGCCTTTCGCGCCGGCATCAAAACCGGCGATCTGATCGTTAAACTCGATGACACCGTCGTCAAGGGCATGACACTCAACGACGCGATCAAGCTGATGCGCGGCAAGCCCAATACCTCCATCAAAATTACCATTGTTCGTGAAGGCGAGACAGAGCCGCTGGTTTTCAATTTGGTTCGCGACATCATTAAAATCCAAAGTGTCAAATCCAAAATGATTGAACCTGGGTATGCCTATATCCGAATCACGCAGTTTCAGGAACAAACTGGTGAAAACCTAGCGCAAGCCATTAAAACGCTATTCACGCAAAATACCGGCGCCATGAAAGGACTGATCTTGGATTTGCGTAACGATCCGGGTGGATTACTCAACGGAGCCGTGGCTGTATCTGCCGCCTTTTTGCCGGAAAATGCGCTGGTGGTTTACACTGAAGGACGCAGCGCCGATGCAAAAATGAAGCTGCATGCCAATCCCGAATATTATCTGCGCGGCCCCGACGATGATTATTTGAAAGGCTTGCCAGCCGCAGTCAAAACCGTGCCGATGATCACCCTGGTGAACGGCGGTTCTGCATCGGCATCTGAAATTGTTGCAGGCGCTTTGCAGGATCACAAGCGTTCTATTGTGATGGGCTCGCAAACGTTCGGGAAGGGCTCAGTGCAGACCATATTGCCATTAGGCAACAACACCGCCATAAAACTGACTACCGCCCGTTATTACACGCCTAATGGTCAATCGATCCAGGCCAAAGGAATCACCCCCGATATCCAGGATGAAACAGACAATGGCGATGAGCAGCGTCTGCGTGAATCGGACCTGAATCGACACTTATCGAGTGGCAAGAAAAGCGAAACAAAAGCCGCTACGGACAGTGAAAAGGCAGCCCAAAAACCTGCCAACAACAAAAAAGACAAAGAGAAAAAGAATAACGACAAGAAAAATAAAGCACCCCTGGAGTTCGGATCGGCAGAAGACCTGTTGCTGATTCAGGCGATGAATTATTTCAAGGGCATTACCTCATCGCCCGAGAAAAAAAGTGCCGAAACCGGTAGCTGATTCCGGAAATCGTGAATGACGATCAGCTCCTTCGGTACAGCCGCCACATCCTGTTACCGCAAATCGATGTTGCCGGCCAGGAAAAGCTCAATCGATCACGTGTACTAATTATTGGAGCAGGCGGCCTGGGTTCTCCGGCCGCATTATATCTGGCCGCCAGCGGCGTCGGCGACCTGATCCTCTGTGATGATGATCAGGTCGATCTGACCAACCTGCAGCGGCAGATCGTTCATCATACTGATTCCATCGGCTTTTCCAAAGCCATTTCCGCTCAGCAAGCCCTTCATCGCATCAATCCAGACATCAAGGTCACTGCGATCGAAGAGCGCGCCGATACAGAACGACTGCTACAGCTCATTGCTGAAGTTGATGCGGTGGTAGATGCCAGTGATAACTTCACCACGCGTCATGCCATCAATCGGGCCTGTGTAACTCACAAGAAACCATTGATTTCCGGAGCTGCGGTACGCTTCGAAGGTCAGATCAGCGTATTTGATTTACGCGCAGCACATAGCCCGTGCTATCACTGCTTATACCCCGATAGCGGACATCAGGATGACATGCCATGCGCCATCATGGGCGTATTTTCTCCGCTGGTGGGCATCATTGGCTGCATGCAAGCAGCCGAGACACTAAAAATAATGTTGAATATCGGGCAAAGCTTGAACGGAAGACTGCAAATTCTGGATGGTTTGACGATGAACTGGCGCACCGTCAGAGTACTTCAAGATCCCGGCTGTACAGTATGCTGCGCTTAATTCAATCAACTATTCATTTTAATCTGAAGCTGCTTACCGTCGCGCCAGCAGTTCATCCGGTAGCAGCATCAAGCGCTGCTTTTCCCAATCTGCCAGGGGATCACGCTTAAATTCGCTGCGCACGAACTGATACCACCGCCCTACCACAAAACACATCAATACATTGGCTAGAGCCGCCACATCAATAGGAGTTGTGATTCGGTCTTCGTGGATGGTGAATCGCACCGCCTGCTTTATGGTCGCTTCCAATCGGTCGTGCAATTGATCGACACGAGGTTGCAAATGTGCGTTTTCTTTGATGAGAACCTCACCAATGAGAATACGCGTCAGACCCGGATTCTTTTGTGCAAAACCCAATAACAACAGTAACACTTTCTCAACTTTCTGAATGCCTGGTTGATCCTCCTGCAGTATGTGGTTAAGTAAAGGAAACACAGTTTTTTCAATAAACACGATGAGGGCTTCAAACATTCGAGATTTATTGGTAAAGCAGCGATAAATCGAGGATTCGGAAATCCCCAGCCGAATGGCTAAAGCTTTAGTGGTTATGCTGCGCCTGGATGAATCCTCCAGCATTTCTGCCAGCGCTTGCAGAATCAAATCCTGTTTTTCAGCGAAAGTTATGGATGAATACGAGTACTTCAATGAATAAAAAAATAAATGTATAAATGAACCCTGGCGACAAAAAACTACCGTTGGCATTTCAAGCAAAAACTCCAGGCAGTATTATATCTTCTCCCTGAAGAAGTTAATCACAGTGAATGTTGTTGAGCTCATATGTGCGCAAACAAGCTCACATAATCAATACGGATCATCCCATCCCCGCTAGACCTGTTTACTGCAAACACGCTAGAATCAGTAATTTTTGGATTTCAGCTCATGCACACTTGGCGCAAAGCATCGACATGCACCCAACCAGCGATGCCGATTGCATTGACGATAGGCAATTTTGACGGCGTCCATCTGGGTCATCAAGCCATGCTTCATCGATTAAAAAAAGTCGCCAACCAGTTGGCGCTGCCAGCATGTGTACTGACTTTCGAGCCCCATCCACGTGAATTCTTCTCTCCTGATCAAGCACCCGTCCGGTTGAGTAGCTTGCGCGAAAAAATGGCCTGCCTAATCGAAGCAGGCATGGATTGTATCCATGTATGCCGATTCGATTATGATTTTGCTCAAATTCCCCCGGAACAATTCATTACCCATATTTTAAATCGGAAATTAGCAGTTCGCTGGTTATTGGTTGGCGATGATTTCCGCTTTGGCGCACGTCGCGCTGGCGACTTCAACATGCTGCAAGACTACTCGGCCGCTAATCAATTCACTGTTGAGACGATGCCCAGTGTAACCGTGGATGGTCAGCGCGTCTCCAGCACCGCAATTCGGCAAGCACTTACACAAGGAGATTTGAACAAGGCGCAGAAACTGTTGGGTCGACCTTACAGCATCAGTGGACGGGTAACACATGGCGATAAGCTTGGAAAGAAAATCGGCTTTCCCACCGCCAATATCCAGTTGCAACACAACCGCCCACCGCTGTCCGGAATTTTTGTGGTATCCGTTTCAGGAGCCCTTCGATCATCGCCCGCTACCCCTCTGCCCGGGGTTGCCAGTCTCGGGGTGCGGCCTACCACGCATGAAAATGGCAAACCGGTGCTGGAAGCATACTTATTTGACTTTGATGATGACATTTATGGACAGCCTATTCAGATCAATTTTCTGCACAAACTGCGCGATGAAGAAAAATACACCGATATTGACGCTCTCGTTCAGCAGATCAGAACCGATGTGGCACACGCCAAGGATTTTTTCATGACGACTTCCCTTCATTCAAGTAGCATGTGCAGCAATGTATAATCTATTCAATTCATTTTCATGACTGACTATAAAAAAACGCTCAACTTACTTGATACGCCCTTCCCAATGCGTGGCAATCTGGCCAGCCGCGAGCCAGCCATGTTAGCAGCCTGGCAAGACAAGAATCTGTATCAGAAAATCCGCGACACCAGCAAAGGACGGCCGTTATTCCTTTTGCATGACGGCCCCCCCTATGCAAATGGCGACATTCACATCGGCCACGCCGTCAATAAAATTCTCAAGGACATCATCATCAAGAGCAAGACCCTTTCGGGTTTCGATGCACCCTATGTACCTGGCTGGGACTGCCATGGCTTGCCGATCGAACATCAGATCGAAAAAAAACACGGCAAACACTTGCCGGCTGATAAAGTACGTGAGCTTTGCCGTGCTTTTGCCAAGGAACAGGTGGAACGGCAGAAAAAAGATTTTATCCGCTTGGGTGTGCTCGGAGATTGGGATCGTCCCTACCTCACGATGAATTTCAAAACTGAAGCGGGTATCATTCGTGCACTAGGTAAGATTTACCAAAATGGTTATTTATACCAAGGTCAGAAACCTGTCAATTGGTGCATCGATTGTGGCTCGGCATTGGCAGAAGCCGAAGTGGAATATGAAGACAAAACCTCGCCGGCAATCGACGTGGGTTTTGAAGTGCACTCATCGGCATACCCTATGCTCAGCAAAGCCTTTGGGGTAGCTCTTCCAGCCGATGCTCAAGCCTATGCCATCATCTGGACTACCACGCCATGGACATTGCCTGCCAATCAGGCAGTCAGCGTCCATCCCGATTTTGACTATGCCTTGATTCAATCCGATCGCGGTTTACTGATTCTGGCAGAGGAATTGAAACAAACTTGTCTGGAACGCTATCAATTAACTGGAGCGGCACTTGCGACGTGCAAAGGCCAGGCGCTGGAACATCTACCGTTGCGGCATCCTTTCGAAGCGCGCGCCGTCAATATCATTTGCGGCAAACACGTCACGCTGGAAGCCGGTACCGGCTTGGTGCACACCGCTCCGGCACACGGCTTGGACGACTACGTCATCGGCCAGAAATATAGCCTGCCAAGCGAAAGCCCGGTGGATGGAAATGGCAAGTTTATGGACAGCACATCACTGGTCGGCGGACTATCGGTATGGAAAGCCAACGATGTCGTCATCGATACGCTCAAGACCAGCAGCCATTTATTCTGCTTAAAAAAAATAGACCATAGCTATCCGCATTGCTGGCGTCATAAAACCCCCATCATTTTCCGCGCGACACCGCAATGGTTCATAGGCATGAATCAGCATCGCTCAAATGGCACAGTACGCCACGAAAAAACATTGCGCGAACTGGCAATGCAAGCGGTCGAAGCCACCGCATTCTATCCCACATGGGGTAGAGCACGGCTGGAAGCCATGATCAGGAATCGTCCGGATTGGTGCATATCGCGGCAACGTAATTGGGGTGTGCCGATGACTTTCTTTGTGCATAAGGATACCCATGCGCTACATCCACGTTCGCTCGAATTACTCGAACAAGTCGCGCAGCGCGTCGAACAGCAAGGGATAGAAGCGTGGTTTGCGTTGGACGCTACAGAATTGCTCGGTGCCGAAGCGAGCGATTATAGGAAACTGACCGACACATTGGATGTGTGGTTTGATTCCGGTACGACACATGACACTGTGGTCAAATCTGATTCGCAACTGAGACTGCCGGTGGACTTATATCTCGAAGGTTCGGATCAACATCGCGGCTGGTTCCAGTCTTCGCTGCTCACCGGCTGCGCCATCAATGGCCGGGCACCTTATGAGGCATTATTGACACATGGCTTCGTAGTTGATGGCAATGGCCACAAAATGAGCAAATCCAAGGGTAACGTCATTGCGCCGCAAAAGGTGATGGACACGTCTGGTGCCGATATTCTGCGGTTATGGGTCGCATCAACCGATTACTCCGGCGAGTTGTCCATTTCGGAAGAAATTCTGAAGCGTGTGGTCGAGAGCTATCGGCGCATCCGCAATACCTTACGGTTTTTGCTAGCCAATTTGATGGATTTCAATCCTGAATCCGATAGGGTCGATGTCGCTGACTGTCTGGAAATCGATCGCTATATGCTGGCGTTGACGGAAGCATTTCAGAACGATCTCACGCAATGCTACGACCGCTACGAATTTCATCAAGTCGTTCACAAATTGCATAATTTCTGTTCGGAAGACTTGGGAGGATTCTATTTGGACATCCTCAAGGATCGCTTATACACAGCAGCTCGCACAGGATTGCCGCGCCGATCAGCGCAAACCGCATTGCATCATATCGCACACAGCTTAGTGAGGCTGTTTTCGCCAATTCTGAGCTTTACGTCCGATGAAGTCTGGGCGCACCTCACCGGCGATGCTGAAGATAGCGTGCTGTTACATACGTGGCATAGCTTTCCCGCGCAACCTGATGATCAGGTTCTACAGCAACGCTGGTCAATGATACGGGCATTGCGCTCGGAAGTGCTTAAAAAACTCGAAGACTCGCGAATCCGGGGAGACATTGGTTCTTCATTGGCTGCCACAGTCGAAATCCGCGCCAATGAGGAAGACTTTGCATTACTGAATGGATTAGGAAACGACTTACGCTTTGTACTGATCGTCTCGGAAGCGCATGTGATCGAGGTCGGTCATCCAGAACAACAGGGCATATTCGTATCACCGAGTAAACACGAGAAATGTGAACGATGCTGGCATTATCGAGACGATGTCGGCCATCATCGTGAGCACCCGACGCTGTGCGAACGCTGCATTCTCAATCTTTATGGTGCCGGCGAAACTCGGCATTGTGCTTAGCTCAAGCTATAACTTCACGCGGAAACTGATGGTATGAAGCTCTCGATTTGCTTAATTATGGCGCTGATCATTTTAGCGCTCGATCTTGCCACTAAATATTGGGTTGAGTCCACGCTGCAGTTCGGTCAAATGATCCCCATCACGAGCTTCTTCAACATCGTTCTAACTTACAACCCTGGCGCTGCTTTCAGTTTCCTCAGCGACCAGCCCGGCTGGCAGCGATGGTTCCTGAGTATCGTTGCCGGCAGTGCCGCGCTGGTGATCGTCTACATGCTCAACAAATATCGCCAGGAAAAATTATTCTGCCTGTCATTGAGCTTTATCTTGGGCGGTGCGCTTGGCAACTTGTATGATCGCATCACTCTGGGTCATGTGGTCGATTTCCTGGATTTTTATATCGGCGAGAATCATTGGCCGGCGTTCAATATCGCTGATTCCGCCATTTTCATTGGGGCGGCACTGATGATTTATGACAGTATTCGAAATAAGGAAGAAAAAAGTCGCCCGAACTCAGAAAAACAATAAACAAGCTCCTTAGGCATCTTCCTATGATTTTATTGATGCTACTTATTGGTTTTCTTTTCTTCCTCCTTAGTTACCGGATTCTGCAGCGTATACCCTTCTTTTTTCATCTGATATCCGCCATACGCGCCTGCCCCCGCAGCGGCCACTGCCCAGCAACCTGATAACTGCGGTATTACCGCCAAAACAATCATTATGATTGCCGTTTGTTTTATGTTCATTTTAATCTCCTATCCACCATGATATGCCCTTTGCAAGTTGGATGTAGAAACTTCTTGCTACCCATGCCATTAATCATTTACTGATGATAGATTATCAAGTAAGTTTAGACTTAAGCATATGACTCATCATTATGAGTTTGAAGAGTTCTTACAACGCACAACTCTATAGGCCATTGACTGATCAATCGCTAATAATTGGTCATCGACCGACGTTCAAAAGTTCAAAGGAAATCCATGGATTACGAAACAGAACAGATTATTCATGCAATACAAAGCCTCAAGCAAGATAGCAATTTTTTAAAGGACTATTTATTCCCGATTCTCAGCGCATTCTTTGCATCTATCCTGGGCGCTGCAGCGGCCTATTTTTCTCTCAAATACCATCAGTATGTTGAAACAGAAAAAGAGAAACTGAATATCACCAATAAATGGCTGCTTCTTGCTGAAGAAGCACGATCCAATCTGATTGCCATCAAACAGAATTATCATGGAACGTTGAATCACCATCCCATACAGAGAATGCTTGCCATACCCACCATTCTTTTCATCTCCGTACCCATTGCCGAAGATTATTCCCGACTTTCCTTCTTGATTCCCAAAGCGCCTTCGAATACCGGTCCAAAGTGGAGCCAGATCTCGCGGATCAGAGCCATGATTCACAACTATAATTATTTATTGAAGCTCTGGCGCAAACGGAATGAAATCGAACAGTCCATTAAAATAGCCATTCTTGATCAATTTCCCGCTGTAACCTATGACGCCCTCGACCCGAATCAAGTGATGGGATATGCCGATAAATCCAGTCTGCTGCTATTGATTGATCTTACTGAACATGTCATCCGACTTACCGATGATTTATTATTCGAATTCAATGATTTTTTATCAAACTTTCCAGACTATGCGAAAACCCTGATCAACTTGAAGCAGCTTGAGCAGTATGGATCCGTGCTCAGCTATTCACATAACGGCAACAAAAAATTGATTGCGATCCATGAAAAATCGCCAGAAGCTGACTACCAGCCTGTTACTGAATTATTCGGAATGACCCTGGAACAGCTCAAACAGCGCCATACCACCGGCTATGAAAATAAGGGTTAATTGTCTGATACTCACCTCATGAACGATCTTCAGGAATAATCTTTGATCATTACCCCGCTATCGGAACACCTCAGCTTTCTGCTCGATCTCTGAAATAGGCTGTTTTCTGCCGCCATTTCGAGACTTGATCCAACTCCATTCAATGATAATGTACGAATAGGCCATTTGATTCAGCATTTGATGAAACTCTGAAAAACGACCGCGCTCGCACGCGGTCAAGTTGCGTTGAAATCAGGCTCAAAATGCTCATTTACACTTTGTAGATCAGGCATATTGAGACCGATAGGTGATACCCGACAGTTCTCGCTAACCTTTTCAGAGCTTCCGTAAAGCAATCATGCACTGCTTTGACTCCTGATGATTCCTTTATCGAAGACAGTGCATTGGGTCAAATGACGAAATTCTGCAGCTGATTCGTTATTTCACTACTTCATCCTATCGTTCATATCATTGGAGACCTTGCATGAAACAACACATGAAATTTTTGCTGGCATCGGCCTGTACTCTCGTTCTACTGGGTAAAGCGAACTTCGCCGCGGCTGACCTTGCAGGGGATACCGAGCGGCTGCTCAACTGGGCAGAAACCACCTTTCCTCAGTATTTTCCCAGTCACCAAGGCACTCAGAGCATTGAACCATGGTTATTCCGCTTTTACCCAGAATCGCAAATCTACGCTGGTGTAAATAAGTCCGATAACAACGTGTATGTGCTTGGCGGCGCTTTTGGCGGCAGCCCGACACAGATTGATTCGCTCGCCAACTTAATGGCGCAGGTGAACAATTCCGGAGGCGGCAGTATTACCGGATGCGATACGTCTACCGTACCTGCCGGTATTTCGTACAGTCAAAGCGGCAATGTCGTCACAGTCACGACGAACGGTCATTGCGTACCGGCACCGGATCTGAGCAACAGCAACCTCTGTAAACCACCGAAACAAACGGCCCCAAGCGGCATTTCGCTGCTGGGAACGAACACGGTATCCAGTTCTCAAATAACAGGCATCAGCGTTACGGGATTTCCGATCGATATCAAACAGATCGTCGATGCAACCGCCAACGTCAAGCACTGCACTAAAAATGCCCCCGTTGAAACTGCGAATATCATCGTAAACTCCGATCTTTGTTTCGATGTCACGACCGCCATCACCAGCGTGATTCCACCCGGCACTCCTGGTATCGTCACGAACCCACCCGTGCTGTACAGCACCAAAGGTACCTTTACCGCTCAAACTGTTGCCGACTGCTTTACTACAGATGCAAGCACGGTAACTGATGCCTTCACGGGAGAATCCTGGTTTAGAAATAAAAATGGCAGTTTTGAAAAACTGTGAAATAACGCCTTTCATGCCGTTCCAACAGTGGCCTTATTCCAGCCAGTAAAAATCCTATTGGTTGGAATACCGTGTTTTCTTTCAAGGTGAAATCATTAGTTCGCCATCATAGTGCGGTATGCCATTATCATCCAGCTTGGCCTTATGAATTTTCCAAGAAATCTGCATATCGGGAGTCACTATTAATTCCAAAGCCCAACCCAATCGTGCATTACTTTCTTTCTCAAAACCATTAAATATAAAATTGCCCAGACTATAAAAAATCGGTTTACCTTTGTACCATTCAATGTTCTGAGTTACATGCGGATGTCCGCCCACGACAGCGCTTGCCCCGGCATCTATCATCAATCGCGCTAGTTTCATTTGACGAGAAGACGCCGATTGTTTCCATTCGATACCCCAATGCGGATAAACAATGACCATATCCGCCTTGAATTCAGTTTTGGCTCGCTGAATGTCATAGATCACATAATCATCATCGCTCCACGCCACGCCGGCGCGGTCATCCAATGCTTCAAAGCTTCTGGGGAGAAACTCGTTAAATCCCAGGAACGCAACTTTCTTTCCTTTGATATCAATGATATAGGGCTGGTGAGCGAATCTAATATCCCGTCCTCCGCCAAAATACGCTACGCCACTCTGCTCCAGTAAATCCAACATGTCAGTAAAAGCCAGCGGCCCATAATCACCGCTATGATTATTAGCCAGCGATACTGCACTGAAATATTTTTTTAATATCGGGATCACTCGAGGATGCGCCCTGAAAGTAAAAGGTTTCTTCTCCGGCACTCCTTGTTCGCTAATGACACACTCCAAATTCCCGACGGTGATATCCGCCTGTTCAAATAATTCATCAAATGCTGCAAAAGGATTCTTACCTTCTCGAATCATTTCTCCCGGCAATTCATCCAGCATCATATCCCCGACAAAAAGCATGCGAATCGTTTGGTCTTGTGAATAAATCGGATTGCTGATAATCATCAGCAAGATAATTGCAGATATTGCTTTGAGCCTCATCAACGGCAAATCGACCGGCATTGAAATAATAATTCCCTTTCCAGGTCCGCGGAATATATTTTATTAAGACCGAACCCATGCTCATATCGCTTACAATCGGTCTCTTCCACACGATACTCTGCAGCATGAATCAAAACATACCTTGCTTTAGCATCATGATAAACAAAGGTTTTTAATTTGTTACTGCCACGTAAGTACTGGGCGTAAAATCTAAAATTTCCCCCTAAATCAGCTCTGCTTTTTTCATACGGATCAAAACTGGCAATAGGAATCACCGAGGTTATTTCGCTGGCATACTCTAGCTCGCAGATCAGATTGATCGCATGAACAATCGTAGGTAACAGGCTGACCAATACAATTAAGATAATTTTGCTCATAAAATTTACTTTGATAAGCGTTATCTCGGCACGGCCACTAAAAACAATCATGGGCTCCACTTATCTCGAGTCTCAAAACTACTCCTTTAGGTAGGTATCAACTATTCAATCAGATCCGCAAGCTCACTTTTCTTTAACTTGATTTGATACAACAATCTATCATAGAAGTGAATACGCATAATCGCACGAACAATTAGATAAATACTCAACCCGACTAGCGCGAGATTCAGTATGCCAAGCGGAATCAAAAAATGCAAAACGTTGACCACATCATATAGACGCGACGTCGCCACCAGTACACTCATCACTGAAAGCGGCAACGCTAAAATGGCAATGCCGGTTCGCAATACCGACAGATAGGTTCGTTTTTCAGCCAGAATAAGCTGAATTTCATCCATCACCACAGTGGAATCAGCCTTATCAATGTCTTCGATCATTACTCAGACCCTTCGATGACAAGCACCGCTTTGCTGAAAATTTTGGCAAGCCATTATCTCAACTCACGAAAAAATTGCGCATCATGCCCATATCCTCGTGTTCCAGATTGTGGCAATGGTAGAGAAACAAGCCTGTGTAATCATTGAAAGGTTTTATGATCTCGACTTCTTCTCCCGGCATTACCAGGACAGTGTCTTTCCAGCCGCTGTCGATGAAACCTTCTTTGACGCTGTCATACCCCTCGTCGCGATTATTCTGCCGGCGTGACACAATCTGAAATTGCTGGCCATGCAAATGAATGGGGTGAGGTTGCGACATCATCATACCCATGCCGCCCATCCCACCGCGCATCCCCCGACCCATGCCCCGATTCTCATGAAAAATCCTGATCCGTTGAATAGTATTAACTGGAATTTTCTCAGCCGCCTGGTAATTCAGCATATCGAATGTTCTGCCGTTCAGTTGGAATGCCATATGTCGCATGCCGATCGCGATCGGAACGATTTTGTCAGGATTGGAAGCATCCTTGCGGGTCAATCTCCGCATCGGAACCAGTTCTGTCGGCAGTTTCGGCGAATCGCCCACTTGCTCGGCGATATGAAAATGGGCAATGGTGAGCGTGTCATCCTGACCCATTCCACCCATTCCGCCGCGCATCCCTCTCATGCCTCGATGCATAGATCCTTGATAGGGCAGGCTCTGCAATATGAGGTCGGAGCCTATCTTTCGGCCGCTGAAATCGACCCATAGTTCAACACGTTCAGCCGGTGCGAGCATGATATACGGCAATGTCTCGGGTCTGTGCAATAATCCGCCATCGGTCCCAATCGCGGTCATCGGGGTGCCATCATTCCAACCCAACTTGTAAATTCTCGCATTCGAACCATTCAGAACACGCACCCGGTAAGCTCTGGATTTGACGGGGATGGTGCTGTTTTCCTGACCATTTACCAGCAGAGTATCGCCCAGAAAACCCGTCATGCGCTGATGCATGCCGAGCACATAACGCAATTGATTGCCATTGGTGAAACTACGATCCTGAATGATCAGAGGAATCTCATATTCCCCACTCGGCAATTCGAGTTTCTGTTCATGCTCGTCGGATATCGTAATAAGGCCTGTCAAGCCCTGATAAACCTGGGTTGCAGTCAATTCATGCGTGTGCGCATGATACCAATTGGTTCCCGCCGGGTTCTTCACCTCAAATTCATAGACATATTGTTCACCCTTGCGAATCGCATACATCGGGTGCCCATCCATGATTTGCGGCACATGCATGCCATGCCAGTGCGTTACACAGGGTTCCGGCAATTCGTTATAGAAAAATATCCGCACTTTCTGTCCCTGCTGGAAATTCAGAATGGGACCCAGATAGCCTGGAATTACAGTCAGTGCTTCTTGCGGCCCTTTCAACAGCTTGCCATGGTATTTGAATACATGCGTATGAGGGCCAGGCCGGATCGACACATCAGCGGCTTGAGCGGTCAGTGCAATTTCAACATCGGCTTTGAATGCCGGATTGGGAATCTGCCGAACCTCGCGGGTATCCGCCCAGATGAAGCCAGGTAATGAAGCAGCGAGCGTGCCAGCCGCTGCATAGTGTAGAAACTGCCGCCTTGAATAATCGAAATGAGTCATGTTGCCCTTTGAGCTAAAACGAATTCTCTCAGAGACTGAGATGAAAGTGTTTTGGATGCCGCTATTGTGCCGAAACACGTGGCCGACAACGCATCGCTTATGATTCAGTGTACCAGCTCAAACTGAATAAGCAATGGGAGGATGATCAATCACAAAAGTTCTGTACAGATTTGCGCCACATCAAAACGCAAGTACATGTTAGAACGAGAATCCGGGTTTTAACTGCAAGTCGACTCGCGGCCAATCAGATTGCTAATCATCTGGCGATGCCAAGTCGATCAACGGCAGTTCCAATCCTTCAATTTCCGGCAGTGCACGGCCTGCGATTCCCTGCAGATCGCCATACATACCCACGGTAGACTCGATCACACCCTGGATTTGCATTTCCCGCTTGGCCCAGAGCCGCGTCATGGTTTTGCGCTCCTTATCGAGATCGGCCTGCATATCGGAAAATTTTTCGACGATCGCTTCAATGCGGTGCTTGAACTTAGGCCCCGTCAGATACTGATAAATCAACTCCATCTTGGTTTCCTGGCCTTCTTTGACCATGCGCGTACTGGCGATATCAATCAGCGACTGCCGCAAGGCAATGGCCAACGGCAAAGCCAAGCGTGATTCCGTCACCCATACGCCATCCAAATGACCGAATGTTTCAATGGTTTTGGGCAAGGCGTTCGATACCAGAATGGCGATATCCGCTTTGGCAGCGCGCTGGTCGCCTCGCAATTTCGCGAGCCACCCATCGCTCCAGTGCTTGGTTCGTTTGGATTCCCATAAAATGGCGCCACACTGCCCCATCGCCCCCATGACTCTGTGCAGCACATCGCCCCCGAGCTCGCCCTTCGCAACAGGCTCGATGCCATCCAACGGAAATTTGTTACGCAGCATGAGTTCCAGTTCAAGTTCAAGAACTTCGCCCTGAAGCTGTTGCGATCCCTGCTCGGCTTTGCGCCGTAGTTCCTCGATCTGACGCTGCATCGAAGCGATCTGTTCTTCTTTCTCGCTCACTTTGAGCTTCAAGCCCTCTTCGGCCTCTTGCCTGGCTTTTTGCCGCACCATTGCAATGGATTCCTGCACCCGCTTTTCGATGGTCAAATCCAGCTCGCGCCTGGCATCATCCAATTCCCGTTGTTTACGCAGCAATTCCGCCTGAGTTTTCTGCGCCGCTTCGAGTTTCTCGGTGCGCTGCTGCAACACAACATGCAGCTCGGCCAGTTCCTTTGATTTTTGTTCCAGGTCGGATGCCGCAGCCTGACGCGCCTTCTTTGCCTCATCGGCGCTGATCGCAATGCGTTCGACTTTCAATCGCTCGGCGACTTGTTCCTCGAGCGTTCTCTGAGCGTCTTCGAGAGCTTTTTGCTGTGCTTTGAGGGTTGCTTCGCGCTGGGAAACATCCTGATCCTTTTGCGCTAAGCGGGCTTCATATTCCTGACGCGTTGCTTTGATCAGAGGCGCAGCCAGCGACTCTGTCAATTTGATTTCTGTCGCACAGTTCGGGCAGGTAATGGTAGGTTCGATCATGACAGGCTCTTGATGGACAATGACATTGATGATTAATAAACCATGAGCAATGAATGCGCTAATCCGATTACCGCGCAGACACTCATTACCGTGACTATGCCCACGCGATATCGGAATAACGCAACAAACGCAGCAACACCAATCAGCGCAGAAAACCACTCAAATGGCCCATCGAAGCCATCTGGCCAAAGCACATGATAAGCAAAAAATACTGCCAGATTAACAATAACACCCACTACTGCAGCGGTAATACCGGTCAATGGCGCCGTATATTTGATGTCATGCCGGGTTGCTTCAACCGCTGGCGCGCCCAACAGAATGAATAAAAAAGAAGGCAAGAAAGTAAACCAAGTCGCGACTAGCGCTCCGGCGATTCCTGCCAGAACCAGCAGCTCCGGCCCGAATACTGCTTTAGTCCATCCACCGACGAACCCGACAAAAGCAACGATCATGATCAGCGGCCCGGGAGTAGTCTCTCCTAAAGCCAATCCATCGATCATCTGCACCGCATCCAGCCACGCATAATGTTCGACGCCCCCTTGATAGACATACGGCAACACCGCGTAAGCGCCGCCGAACGTCATCAATGCGGCTTTAGTGAAAAACCAGCCCATTTGAGTCAACGTTCCGTCCCAACCATACTGCATGGCCAGCAACGACATCACACTTCCCCACATCGATAGCCCGAACACTGCAAATATGATGCATCGACTCCACTGAAAACGGGCATGATCGGGAGCCGGCGTATCATCATCGATCAATGCCGGGCCATAGGTATGATGGGAGTGTATGGAATGCCCGCCCGTTTTGAATTTTTCAGGTAGATACTGCGACCCCACATAACCCACTAGACCCGCAATTAAAACGATGTATGGAAAAGGAATATCAAACACAAACATCGCGACAAATGCCGCAACCGAGATAGCCCGCAACAGATTATTTTTCAATGCCCTGGAACCGATGCGGTAGGCCGCGAATGCGACAATCGCCGTCACTGCCGGCTTGATGCCGTACAAAATACCCGCGACTGCTGGAACTTCGCTGTACACCAGATAAATCCAGGTCAGGGCAATCAGAATAAAAAAAGAAGGCAATACAAACAGCGCGCCCGCTACGATGCCGCCCCAGGTGCCATGCATCAACCAGCCGATATATGTCGCCAATTGCTGCGCCTCCGGCCCCGGCAGCACCATGGTGTAGTTCAGTGCATGCAAGAACCGCTGCTCGGAAATCCAGCGGCGTCTTTCTACTAATTCCTGATGCATCAGGCTGATCTGGCCAGCCGGCCCGCCAAAGCTGATAAAACCGAGCTTGAGCCAATACAGGAAGGCTTCGAAAAACGATACGGGTTCAGGCCGCTTTAACGCGTGCGAGGCTACTGACATGATAGGATCCCTTAGTGTTTCAACCAGTCAATCATATCATTGCCGCAGTTATCAATTCGAGCCGCGTTTGACCATCATCCATTGCTGATGGCCTGCAGCGGCTTTCTGCAACGCCACCTGCCGGTCATCCTTGGAAAGCTTGCTTAATTGAATGACATTCTCAAAAAACCGCACCATGTCATGTCCGTTATGTTCGAGTATGGCCTGGAATGCGGGTACCCATTGGGTATAGATCGACACAGTCGCAAGCCGCGCATTATTCAATGGCTGAGCAAACCACTGATCATAGGCGCCAAAATCTGCTCGCTGTGTTCTCAGATGCAAGAATTCAGCACGCATTTCTTCAAAAATGCGCGCTTTCTGAGCGCGCTTTTCGGCATCGCTGACATTGGAGTGGAATACTGCGCGCAAACGCTCGCGATGCTTGAACACCAGCTCTATGAACAGAGCTTCCCTTTCTTGCCGTGAAGTTAATAATACTTGCTGCGAAGGAGTGCCGCCCTGTTCAAACCAACGTCTAACTCCCTCATGTTCAACCGCTGTCGCAAAGGATTCATTGAACACGCTGTCATCCGGAACGTACACCACTTGATGAGCCAGTTCGTGAAATATCAGTCGGGCAAGATTCATTTCGGAATAACCGATGAAGGTATTCAATACCGGATCGCTAAACCAGCCCAGAGTAGAATATGCACGAATTCCACCGACATGCACGTCGTATCCTTCATTCCTGAGTTCTTCGGCATACTGCTCGGCCTGGGCCTGAGAAAAAAATCCGCGATAGTTGACGCAACCAACCTGGACAAAACACCATTCTTTCAATTTGAGCGATAGTTCCGGCGAAGCAAACACATTCCATACGACATACGGACGCTCCAAGTCAGCGTAGCTGGTATAACTCAAGTTATCGGGCAATTTAAGCTCACGGCTGGCAAATTCGCGCAATTGCATCACCTTGGTCAATGACTGCTTCAACTGAGGATCAACATCGGGATTTGCAATCAGACGCTGAATGGGTTGGGAACGATGCACGACATCAAAATGCCCGCCAATCGCCTGTGCGTAATAGGGCAGATTGGTGCATGCAGCCAGTACCCAGAGCTGGCTGATCAACAGGAACAGTTTAACGATATCCGGCATTCGCACAGTTTTTCCCGATATTAATGAAATGAGTCCGTCAGAAAGCTCTTGAAAAAACCACCGCGCCTGGCTTTACCCGATTGCTCGGCAATCGTTCAGTTTAAAGCGCTTGGTTATGAGTCTATTTATCCTGATTAATTCCATCGTAATTTCTTCATTATAGTTGAACGACTCTCCATTTTTTCGGTGGCAGGCCGATAACAATATCCGTACTTAAACATAAAGATTTTTTGATGATGAGTAATGGGCGTTTTTTCACAAGCCGTGGCTGTCGTGTTTCCCCACACCAATCACCGAGATCCCTGTGGCTTTGCGGCCGCTTGTTTTTCATCGGTAATGATATGCTTCCTGGGCGCTGCAAATATGAAAATTAAATCCGAAGAATGGTTGATTCTGGGTGTTACGCCAGAAGGCCGAACATTCCGCCCCAGCGATTGGGTGGAACGGTTGTGTGGAATACTGGCTCATTATGACCGGACCGGTCGCTGGGTATATTCGGAATACGCTCAACCGGTGATTCATGAAGGCCAGATGGGCATACGCTTACAAGGTGCGTTACAGAATATCGATCCGATCGCTTATCAATTCTTGATGGATTTCGCACTCAATAACCGGCTCAAAATGTCTTCGACGCGAAAAATCATCTATCTGGATGAAATCATCACAGAACATCCGAATATGCCCTTATCCAAAAAATCCAATCAGCGCTATTGATTGATTACTCCAAGTCGTCTAATAACATTCCTGCCACGATCGCTCGCCAGTTTTTATAACGTTTTCAAATACTCCAGCAGATCCCAGCGCTCTTCCTCGGTAAGGGCTGGCAAATAGGTACCATCCAATTGCGGGGAACGCCCCGAAGCATATTCATGACCCGCATTGCCATTTCCCCAAATGCCGGTGCGAAACAAAAAGCCATCGTAATCCTCGGTTCTGAAGCCGACTTTTTTGGGATCAAATTCGCGCGAACCGACCCGGAATTCATCTGGCCGGTATTCGCCTTCGATCGGATCATCTACTCTTTTCTTCGGTAACAACAGGTCATATAACGTAGGCACTGAACCATTATGCAAATAGGGAGCCGTTGCCCAGATCCCATTCAACGGACGCGCCTTGTACGCCTGGATCGAAGCAAAAGGCTCAACCGTTGAGTCAGGGGTATATAGCCCATGCTTGAGCGAAGGTTGCACCTCGTTATCAAAGAAGGTGTGCGCGAAATCAAATGAACGCTCTGCCCAGCGGCGCAGAAACCATTTGTCGCGATCTGGGGTCGTCACAACATTACGGGTAGCCAAAGTCAGCAGGGCCACTGCGGGAGCCTGCTGCTGCAATAATAAATTGCCGACTTGAGTCGCAACGTATTGATTCTGCAAAATACCGCTATGCCCCCAGAACCCTAGACTATTTTCCGCCATTTTAGAATCTGTACCGACCGATGAAACCGAAATCATTTTAGCGACGACTCTGCGATCAGCAGCAGTGCGATTGATCTGCACATGACACGAAGCGCAATATTTCGCGAATATTCGTGTGCCATTCATCAATCTGGTCTTATCTATTTTGGGCAGAATATGTTCCGGCCAAACTGGAGAAGTTAACTGACGCAGGTGTTTTTCCACTCTGCGTAAATTCCGGATATCGATCGACGATTGAAAATCGATGTGCCTGGAACCAAAACCCTGCCCCCCCAGCACGGAGGACAGTGAGATCCCTTGTTTCTCTTGCCAGTCCAACGTCCCGAACACACCGATGACTTGCCCTGCATTGCGCGCCATCGGCCCCAATCCACCGTTGGCAACTCGGCCATTCCATTGAATATAATCATGATAAGGCACATCCCACAGAAAGGGATAACTGACCGGCGCATCTGCTGGATTGAATATTTGATTGCGTAGTCTGATGATCTGCTTGTCGGTAAGATAAACCTGAATCCGCTCCAGAAGATGATCGCGATCCGTGGCATTCAGAATCGGCTCGACGTTCATCATCACGTCAACCAGCTCAGCCGAAGACAACACGTCAATCAACAGCTCACGCATCTGTTTCGCGCTCATGATGTGCTCGAGCACACGATTATAAATACGCCCGAAGGCATCGAGCCGCCCATAGCCATAATGTGTCAGCGGACGTTTGGCATCGCGTGGAAAATTAATAATCGTATAGGCCCGGATCCTTTGCGCATATTTCTTGAGATCTGCCACGACCTCGTTCGCGGTAGCATATTCTCTCCGCTTCAGGACATTGCTAATGAAGCGATTGCGTTTTTCTTCAGTCTCAAGGGTTCGAAACAAAGCCTCAGCCAAATCGATCATGAAATTTTCCATATCCGAATTTGCAGGCCCACCGTCAATGCGAATGCCGGTATGTTCATAGTTGATTTGCGTGGTATGGCAAGCAGCGCAGGTAAACCCCATGAATGCCCTGCCCTGGTATTCATCCTTTACCATCCCGACGGCCAGTCCATCCGGATTAGACTCAGTCGGGCGCTGCGGCAGATAACCATAGCGGTCGATGTTGCGATCATCTCGGAATAAATCCGCCGAATCCGCTTGCTCCAACACTAAGAAAAAACTATACGGAAGCAGGTTGGAACCCTGCGTAGTATTGTAAAACCACAAACTGTCGGAGGCAGACCAACCTTGCTCCAGATAAGCAATACGGGAAAATTGAGTGCCAAACTTATCGACGCTGCTTGGCAACGCGCCTCGATCCGGGTCGTCATCCCGAAATTCGTGCAGGCGCGAAACGATACCGTTAACTGTTCCAATACCGATCAACCCGATGAAACACAACACGCACCATCTGATCAGTCGTATCGAGCACCACTTCATGCTTGACCTCAAGGCGTTTGCTGCCACCAATCTGCAATAATTTTACCCACTGCAGGATTAACCAGATAACCATATGACCGGTGACAATTAAGCCCCGCCTCATTCCGGTAAAAATTATAGATTCCCTCGCAATGGTCAACGATGGTGTCAATGATTCCCAACGTTAACATGGGCGCAAAATCGTCTGCAAAGATTCTGTCCAAGGCCGTCAGATCGCCAACGGAAGAAATGTTTGCCCAGTGCCTGATATTGGTAGGATACCGCAGCATTCCCGTATGCGAATACCCCATCAACTGGCGTTGCACATAATTCATTCCCAACGGACTGCCCATTGTCAGAAACAAATCCACTTTTCCTGGCAACTGTTCCAGATGAGATAACTCCCACAAGGTATCGTAAGCTATGACGGAACCTAGGCTATGACCGATCAGCAGAATTTTGTCCTGGTTTTCGAGCATTGGGCGCAACTCACGTTTCAGCAAGCTACGAATTTCGTAGGCAATATTATTCCTGTTCTCAAAATAGCGTAATGTCTCTTTGGCTGTCGATTGAATGGGTTTTGCTGCCAATCTAAGCAACCAAGGAAAATGATCAACGATCGTATACAGAAGACGATCGATTTGGCGATGCCATGCCTTCGCTTCACGAATATCTTGCTCGGTTGGGCCATGCTGATTGATTAACGCATCAATCCAGGCAAGTTCGCTGCTGATATCCTTATGCTCGGAATAATAAAGGTAGTTCCACGCAATCAATTTAAATTGTTTTGCATGCTGACTTAACTGGCTGACGATATGTGGTTCAGCTCGTCGGACACCTTCCAGCAAAACACGCCACAGCAGCTTTTCATGTTGCTCGACGTGTGGCTTAGGATTTTTTCCGGGAATAAAAACAATCTGTCGCTGGCTCATTCATTTTCCGAGCAAGCTCATAATCGGACAGATTTCCAATAACTCGATTTCCAGTAAGCATTATCCAAACTGGATATAGTGACGCCCTTCTTTTGAGAAGCATGCAGAAATCTATTCTTTTCTAAATAAATCCCTACATGATTCGAAATTTTTCCCGTTCGGAAAAAAATCAGATCTCCCACTCTCAGTTCATCTTTTTTGACTTCATTGCCCAGTCGTGCTTGCATCTCAGACGTTCGAGGCAGACTCAACCCGAGCTTCGATTTGAAGGTTATATGCACAAAACCGGAGCAATCAATTCCGGCCCGAGTCAGCCCACCGGACTGATAACGCACACCCTGCCAGTCATTATATTGAGAGTAAAGCGCTTGCTTGATTTGAGCGGAATTAACGGGCTTGTTGGTATTAAGACTTGCCTTGTATGCGGAATTTTTTTCCTGCAAAGACCCACAGCTCACCAGGAAAGTGATACTAATTAAAAGAATGAATTGAGAAAAATAGCCTTTCATAGATCAGGTATTCGCCTCGCATAATCTGGGAACGAAGATGCGGCAAGTTAAGGAAGTGCTGAAAACCACTGCGCTCGTCCATGCTGTGCTGAATTCCGAGTTCCCCCTAAACTCGATTACTGCGCATTCCCATACTTGATAACTTTGTTAGGACGCTTCTGGCAATATCTTTGAGGGGCACCACTTCATCAACCCCCCCTGCGGCAATGGCTTCCTTGGGCATGCCAAAAACAACACAACTCAGTTCATCCTGCGCAAAATTATAGGCGCCTGCCTTATGCATCTCCAGCATTCCTGCCGCGCCATCCTTGCCCATTCCGGTAAGAATGACGCCAATCGCATTTTTACCGGCACAGTTTGCAGCTGATCGGAATAGTACATCAACCGATGGCCTGTGTCGACTTACGAGCTCACCCTGGTTTAATTCGGTCATGTAGTTGGCCCCACTCCGCTTCAACAGCAAATGGGAATGACCGGGAGCGATAAATGCATGACCGGGCAAAACTCTTTCGCCTCCTTGTGCCTCCATCACAGAAATTCTGCAGAGACTGTTTAAACGATTGGCGAATGATTTAGTAAATCCTTCGGGCATATGCTGAGTAATCAAAATTCCTGGCGAATCTGGAGGCATATGAATTAGAAATTCTTTGATCGCTTCAGTACCTCCGGTTGAGGCTCCTACGATGATCAACTTTTCGGTCGAAGCAATACGATTCGATACTGCGGGTAATATGGCATCCGCCGATGCACTTTTTGTGATTTGCAGTGAAGGTGTTAACCGTTTAATTCGTGCAGACTTGGCAATGCGGATTTTGTTCGTAATTTCCTGGCTATATTCTTTTAATCCTGCGGCAATGTCTATTTTCGGTTTTGACACAAAGTCAACTGCACCCAGCTCAAGCGCTTTCAACGTTACTTCAGAACCTTTATCCGTCAGTGTCGACACCATAATGACCGGCATGGGCCGCAGACGCATCAATTTTTCCAAAAAATCAATACCATCCATTTTCGGCATTTCAATATCCAATGTCAGCACATCGGGATTCATTTCTCGAATCATCTCGCGTGCTGCCAGCGGATCCGCGGCAGTACCGATCACCTGCATATCAGACTGGCTATTGATAATTTCGGTTAATAGCTTACGAATCAAAGCTGAATCGTCGACGACGACAACGGTAGTTTTATTCATTGCAAATACTCGATTAGATTGTCAATCAATCGCATTAGGAAAACAGCTCTACTTCTCCTCCGGCGTCAACTTTATACAGACGCTGCCTGTAATCCCGTTCACGCTGGGAAATGGTCGTATTGTGTTGGTTGCGCAATTTTTTCACCATGACTTTGCTGCTTTTAGGGAAAAAATAGACTTTGCGAGGAAAAATATCGACTAAATCCTGAGCCACTACGCGTATTCTTTCGGTTTGCAAAAATTTCAGCACGAAATCGGCATTTCGCTGCCCGACATTGGCCACAGTCAATCCATCCAGTACATTACCGCCGCCAAATACTTTGGCTTCCAAATTGCTTCGGCGAGCACCCAATTTCAATAGCTGGTTAATTAATATTTCCATCGCATACGTGCCATACCGCGCCGACGCATTCAGGGGGCTCCCTGCTTCCCCCCCATCAGGAAGCATGAAATGGTTCATACCGCCAATTCCGCTGTAACAATCGCGGATACATGCTGCAACGCATGAACCCAACACGGTTACCAACAACAAATCTTTATCGGTCACAAAATATTCACCGGGTAATAGCTTAACAGCATGACAGTCGAAACTCTTATCAAAGTAAAAATTGCTAGCCACTTGCTCATCTTTAATCTCAACCATGCTATTACCTCTGTTTATTGACTAACTCATACACGGTTTTTTCTCGCAACTTGAATAAATCACTTGCATGTTGAAAGCTTTCAGAATGACCTGCGAATAACAATCCATCCGGCGCCAATAAGGGTACAAATTTTTTTAAGATTTTGTATTGAGTAGGTTTATCAAAATATATCATGACATTGCGGCAGAATATGGCATCGAATGGTCCACGGATCGGCCAACTTTCATCCAGTAAATTCAATTGCCGGAATGTAATCATATTTCTCAGCTCTGGGCGCACTCTGGCAGAACCCGATTGCGCCCCCTTACCCTTCAAAAAAAACTGCCGAAGTTTTTCCTTGGGAATTTTTTCCAATTTATCCAGTGGATAAATCCCAAGCTGGGCTTTAGCAAGAACACTGGTATCCAAATCTGTGGCTAAAATATGAACAGGCGGCGTGAATGACTTAAATACTTCTACCATCGCCATGGCCATTGAGTAAGGTTCTTCTCCGGTAGAAGAAGCGCTGCACCAGAGTTGGATTTTGTTCTGATTTTTGCGTTTCTCGATATGCTTTTCGAGGATTGGAAAATGATGCTGCTCCCGAAAGAACGCTGTGAGATTAGTT
This sequence comes from Nitrosomonas sp. JL21, assembly GCF_009833095.1. Classification (GTDB taxonomy): domain Bacteria; phylum Pseudomonadota; class Gammaproteobacteria; order Burkholderiales; family Nitrosomonadaceae; genus Nitrosomonas. The sequence continues at coordinate 41,097 of NZ_QRCB01000021.1, read as the reverse complement.
GTCAATGCATTGGTAAAGGCTTCCCATTCTGCGGGATTTCCCTTTTCCAGGAAATTCAAATAGTCCTGAAAGTTATTAAACCCATTGGCACGTAAGCGTCGAGCAAGACGACTGTACACCATATTTTGCTTACTGGAAGAAAGCGAAATGCCGGCACGCTTGTAGATCAAATTTTTAATACGTTCAAAATCTGCTTGAGTAAAAGCATATTCACGTGTTTTATGTTCGGAAATTCTTTCCAAGTTTGAAATTAATTCCATAATCGCTATCTCGATAGGGTCACAGCATTCATTTATAAATCAGCTATATCATTTCTTGCTGCGAGGCCAGTACTAATGCCGCAGTATCAAGAATGAGCGCTACTTTGCCATCACCCATGATGGTGGCTCCAGAAACTCCTTGCACTCTTCGATAATTACTTTCCAAGCTCTTGATTACAACCTGATGCTGTCCTACCAAGTCATCTACGAACAAGGCAGCTTTGTGACCTTCCGCTTCTAAAATAACCAGAATTCCCTCATGAACTGAAGTGACATTAGGACGCAAATTGAAAATTTCGTGTAAGGCAATGACGGGTAAATATTCGCCGCGAACTTGAACCACGCGGCCATGGCCACTGACCGTTTTGATATCGGCGGCACGCGGCTGCAGTGATTCAACGATATAATTGAGTGGAACAATAAACATCTGATCACCGACCGCTATTGACAAACCATCCAGTATCGCCAATGTTAAGGGCAAACGAATCGAGATGCGCGTGCCTTCGCCAAACACAGATTCGATTTCGATGCGGCCACCCATACCCAGAATATTACGCTTGACGACATCCATGCCTACGCCCCGACCGGACACATCTGTAACCTTCTCAGCAGTTGAGAAACCGGCTTCAAATATCAATAACCAGACTTCTTGATCGGTCATGCCATCATGCACCGGCAATCCGCGTTCTCGAGCTTTCGCAAGAATTTTTCCTCTGTTTAAGCCTGCGCCATCGTCATTGACTTCAATAACAATGCTGCCTCCTTGGTGAAAAGCACGAAGTGTAATAGTGCCGTGCGCTGGTTTACCTGCCGCAAGGCGCTTTTCAGGCACCTCAATGCCGTGATCCAGACTGTTTCGAACCAAATGCGTCAAAGGGTCAGCAATCTTTTCAATCAAGCCTTTATCTAACTCGGTATTCTCCCCCACAGTCTTCAGTTCAACGCGCTTATTGAGCTTGGAGGCAAGATCACGGACAACACGCGGATAACGACTGAATACGAAACTGATCGGCATCATGCGAATCGACATCACTGACTCTTGCAGATCACGCGTATTTCTCTCCAATTGACTCATACCGCTGTGCAATTTCTCGAATAGCACAGGATCGAATTGAGAAGCTGTTTGCGCCAACATTGCTTGAGTGATGACTAATTCACCCACCAGATTGATCATTTGATCGACCTTTTCAATACTTACTCGTATCGATGAAGTTTCGCTGGCCGACACTGCGGCATTATTTTTATTGGAAGATTTGTTCGAAACTGCTGACATGTCTTTAGGAACAGGCGTGATCTCCGGTTGCTGCAAGGATGAATGCTCACTCAATTCGGGATCTTCCGAATCAATCGGGGCAGCCGGTGCTCCTGGGAAGAAACCATAATCGGCAGTTGAAGATGTATTATCTCGACTTGTCGATGGTTCCGCCTGGGCTACAGCCTCACTTGAATTATTTTTCACGCCATCATCCGCTGCGGGAACAATGGTTGACTGATCAATCTCGATTTTTAAATTTTCTGGATTGACCACAAATGCCAGTGTCTCCCAGACATCCTCTTCGCTGTTATTTGTCGTAAGCTTTAGTTTACATAGCTCATTTCCAGTTTCTTCTGAATGATCTGCTAGTGCACCGAGATTCCTTAAATTAAGGAATAAATTCTCCAGAGCTGCATCACTCATACCGCTTTTGGAGAACTCAATGTCATAGGTTTGACCTGCTATTTTTTGGGCTGATTGAGACTGATCCTTGGTAACTGCTGGTATTGGCTCTGAGGGCACCACCTTGGGCTGAGCGGTATCAGCTTGAATATTTTTAACTGACCCTTGCGACTCGTCGCTGAGTCGTTTCAATTCCTCACAGATCGCAACTGCAGCTGCAGGATCGGCTTGTCCTTCTCCGCGATGAGCCGCTAGTTGTTCGCGAATGACATCACCAGCTCTTAAAAAGGCATCGACCATCTCGCTGCGTACCTCGAGCTCCCCTTTTCTTAATTTATCCAGTAATGTTTCTAGCATATGGGTTGCCTCCGTCATATCCGTAAAGCCAAGCGTACCCGCTCCACCTTTGATTGAATGCGCAGCGCGAAAAATAGCGTTCAAATCTTCCAAATCCGGCGAATTCACATCGAGCCTTAACAGACACGCTTCCATATCTGCCAGCAACTCCGAGGATTCTTCAAAAAATATTTCATAAAATTGTTCGAGATCAGTACTCATAAGTCACCTTATTTCATAGTGAGCTGTTAGCCTAGCATTTGAAGTAAACAAACAAATGTAGAAAAAGAGGTAAAATCATTACTCAATCTGAATGCATCAAAAGGTAATGTTCGTGGCGATATTTCTTTTCCGCGGCATATCAATTGATTACTTTAGCAATCACTTCCAGCAAGCGTTTTGGATCAAACGGCTTGACGAGCCAACCGGTAGCACCTGCCGCCCTTCCTTTCGCCTTCATTTCGTCGCCCGATTCGGTCGTCAGCATCAAAATCGGAATGGTTTTATAGTGATTCAACTCGCGCAACAGCTCTAGTAGTTTCAATCCATCCATGCGCGGCATATTGATATCCGTCAGTACGAGATTCACTCGATGATGATTCGCCTTTTCCAAGGCATCTTGACCATCCACTGCTTCAATGACCTCATAACCGGCCCCTTTCAGGGTAAAAGCAACCATTTGCCGAATTGATGTTGAGTCATCGACCGTCAGTATTGTTTTCGCCATTTGCCTTACTCCTCTCACTTACATTGTTAATTTGCTGCTTACACCTGCATCATTTCAATTGAACCCAATCAGAAAAGCTCGATATCTCCCATCTGCATGCCTTGCTGCACCACGGGTTTCTTTTTAGCTCTTGTATTGGCCGCCTTTACTGCGCTTGAGATTCCCTCATGTTTTTCTTGCACAGAAGAGCGCCCATTTTTCCAGTCTGCTTGCCGATCAATGTGCTGCAATTCGATGTTCAAGTTTTCAACTTGCTTGACCGTATGAGCCAGTAATTGTGTGACGAGATCGCCGAATTGTAGTGAAGTCACTGTCATTTCCAATTCTTGTTCAATTTTGTCCGCAATGACCATCTGTTTCTCCAACAACTCAATGATCGGGACACTCTTTTCAGGAACGGCCATTTTTTCAATCGCGAGCACCATGTCATGATGAGTTTTGGTCAACTTACTGATATATCTAAAATTAATTACCAGATTATTCACTGCATCGCTGACTAATCGATCAACCTGGGAGAGGTCTTCTTTGATATTCATGAAATACTCTTCTGCATCAACGTTACAGAGCATTTCATACAAACTGTTGGTAGTCAGCTCATCTGCATTGGGTTTAGCACTTCCATGATCTTCTGATTTTCGATCAGTCACTTTCCTCTCCTTGTCAGTCGGCTTGAAAGTTTTTAATACCGCTGATTGACTCAGCCAATGCATATTCTGTGGAATATTCATCATGGATTTCACATTGGGAAAATTTCGCGCGACTTAATCGATGCAGGGATATTAAGCAGCTGATTTTTGAAGAATCTGTTTCCATGACTCTCGATTCCCATTTGATTTAAAAATCATATTTACTCAACGAGTTAACGTCAGAACATAGAATAACTTTAGTTCTGATGAGCCATAAAATGATTAATTCTTGGGAAAGAAGAAACGCTCAATTTATCAGTGCTGTTAGCTATCTGGTCGAGCACAAACGGACGAATTTCGGTCGTTTATCGAGCGTTACGGCAAAAGAGAATTGATTCAATATCTTGCTTTTTAGGTATTCTCAGAACGATACTCAACTTGTGGCATCGCCAATTCGATTAGCCCAGCCGACTGCTTGTATTTCGATATCCGATAGCTCGGCCAGGTTCAGAAAGCCCAGTTCGTGCAAGAGAGACTGGATCAAAGTGATATCGCCTTTTTCATTGGCTTCAACAAGCTTGAGTTCCTGACCTAAGCGGCCATCGCGAGTTAACAACGCCTGGCTCATATCCTCGGGAATACCCAACTTGTCGATGATTTGCTGCATGTCGATTCCAAGCAACACATCAAGTAAGGAGAGAATACCAACCATAAAGGCTCTTTCATGATGATTCTTATCATGAGGACGTTCAGAGGTGGCGATTAATTCCATCAGCTTCCCTCGTGTCGCCGCCGTTTGCATCAACGCATTCGACATACTATCGTCGGATTGATTGGCGCTATACAGCAACAGTTGTATCCACCGTTGCAATTGTTTGCGGCCTAAAATCATGATTGCATGTTTAATCGAATTAATTTTCTGAGGCACACCGCTGGCAACTGAATTGACCATGCGCATCAAGTTATAGCTCAACCCGGGTTGATGCTTGAATTCTTTTTCGATTTCTTCAATGTCGGTCTCGCCCATTACTAAAGTCAATAGCTTCAATAACGACAATTTTCCTGGATCGGCGCGTTTTACCGTCATAACTTCAGGTTTGGCGAAGTAATAACCCTGAAACATCTGGAATCCCAATTGCATGCAGAGCATTTCTTGCTCACGATTTTCTACTTTCAACGCCAATAAGAGAACAGGCCAACGATTCAATTCATGCACAAGCTTTATCAATTGCTCCTTTTCCAACGCCAGAATGTCAACTTTCGCGACGCTCACGATGGGAAGCAACTGCTCGACTTTGCCATTCATTGCCACAATATTATCCAGAGCAAATTGATAGCCCTTTTGTTTCAATTCATTACAACGTTGAAGGAATTCTGTGCTGATTGTGGATGACTCTCTGATTTCCAGAACAACATGCTTGCTCGGCAGCAAGCTAATGATGTCGCTCATGACCAGATCCGGATCTGCGTTGATAAAACCACGCTGCCGCCCTAATACATTTTGGATGCCTAATTGACCATAGGCATTGACGATGACATTTGCCGATGCGGAAAAATCATTGGTGACGTTTACCGATTCTTCAGTCTCTTCTTGTCTGAAAAGTAATTCAAAAGCAACCAGATTATGATTACGATCTAGAATTGGTTGCCGACCAAGAAAAAAACCTCCCATGACTTCCTCCGCTATAACTTACTCTGTGATGCAAAATGTCCTTATTCATCGACTCAATGAATAATTTCTTAATCAGAATCTGAAAAAATTCAGAACCAGCAAAATTTTCACAACCCTACAATTCACACTTACATACTTACACACTTACGAAAAGGATTGAGAACCAGCAGCTTGAAATAGTTTTACAGGATCGCCTGCTGGCAGCCTATCGTCTTAGAGTTACAGTAATGCAGGAATTGCGCGGTTCTTGCCAGTCCGTTTCGCTTGGTAAAGCGCCTGATCAGCACGACTGATGACTGAATTCTGGTGCTCGCCAAATGAACGCAGCGCCACACCCGCGCTGAATGTTATTGAGCTTAATTGATTATCGATTTGCAGCAAGCTGCTCTTAGTCAGATTATTCTGCAAACGATGGATAATCGTCAACGCTTCTTCTATTTCAACATCAGGCAGTAGAATCACAAATTCCTCACCACCAAAGCGCGCCACGATATCCGTGGGCCGCAAGGTTTCTTTAGCCACGGTCACCAGATTGATCAGCACACTATCACCATAGGGATGACCCAAGTTATCATTGATTTGCTTGAAATTATCCAAATCGACCAACACAACGCCCAGCGATTGCGCATTTCTATCTGCGCGCGCTGCTTCACGTTTGAATACCTCATCCAGGCCGCGGCGATTGAATGCACCGGTCATTTGATCGGTATGCACGAGTCCGCGCAACTGTTCAATTTCGCCTTTCAAGGCTTCGATTTTCAATTCCGCGCGCTTCACCTGTTCCTGAGCGGCAAACACTTCATCGTTGAACCTTAAGCCTCGGGTTTCAGAAAGTACAATATCAAGAATCCTAATCATTTCATCGGCGCTATTGGTTTTGCGGATTTGCTCAGCATAACGCTCGACCTGCTTATAATAGTCATCTGAATCAACCATATTTTTCTGTTCACTTGTAATAGAATCCGATGATTTAACTAATCTCAGCATTCCTTTGCGCCTCGATGTAATAGCCTCTTGCATAATGCCGTCCTCCTCTTGATACATCACAGTGCCCGATTTCAAACAGTTATACCGGTGTGGGGATGATTCGTTGGATTGCGAAGGAGAACCCATACCCGGTATTTACTGCCATGGAAGCAAAGTTAACAGAGCAAAACAGAATTGAATCGAATGAATAAAACGGGAAATCGGTGCTATTTAGCGGAAAACACGGCACATGCCCGACTTAAAAAGATATAGACAGGCTATTCAGATGTAAGTATCTGATTTTTGCCTCCTTTTTTTGCACGATACAATGCTTCGTCAGCCCGTTTAAAAATACTCTCTGGGGATTCGCCCGGTTGAAATTGCGCAACACCTGCACTGAACGTAATCAATAAGCGTTTATTCTCGTGTAAGAAAAATTTCTTGGTCAGATTGCGGCGTATTCGTGACAATATCTGAACAGCTTCCTCTATTGTCGTTTTTGGCAATAAAATGACAAACTCTTCACCGCCATAGCGTGACACGATATCTTCCGGGCGCGTCGTTTCCTTGACTGCGTCCACCAGATAGACCAATGCATCATCGCCTACCGTATGTCCGTAGGCATCATTGAGCTGTTTAAAATTATCAATATCCAGCAACGCATAACACAACGGAATCCTGTGACGCACAGAGCGAGCCGTTTCGCGACCAAATGCCTGATCCAGTCCTCGCCGGTTCAGTACGCCGGTGAGATGATCCTCGTGTACTTTTTCACCAATCTGCTGCAATTCAATTTCTAGCCGATTAATCTTATCCTGCGCCAGATTGACTTCTACCCGAGCCGCCAATAAATCATTCCGATAGTTGAGCGCATTTTTTTGCATTTGCTTGGTTTCCGTCATAATTTCCCCAAGCAGTTGATTAAGCTCGTTGATATCCTCGGTCTTGCTGATCTTTTCGGCATAGGACTCAAGTTTTTCCTGATATCCTCCGGCAGTATCGGATAATTCTTCGATATTTGTGATAATGAAGGTAACCATCTGCTTGAGCGTTCTTTTAGCCTCACTTAAGTTCAGGCCAATTAAATCCTGGCGCGCAGCAATTTCTTTCAAATTCTGTTCAGCTTGCTCAATCACGGACAAATCGAGCGGACGGGAAATCATTTGTCGTAGTTTACCGAACTGTCCTCCAATCCATTGATCCTCTGATAACAGCCCGCCCGTGCTGTCCATCAGCATATTCAAAAGTTTCAGCAACCCTTCTTGCAATTGAGTGTTAGATGTTGGCGGAATCTCTGGCGTTTTTGTATCGTTGCGCGATTTCTTTGCAGAGGCATCCTTTACTGGCTGATCTTCGCGGGATTTCTCTGAAACAGGAGGCGGCGACGCCGCCGAGCTTCCCCAGGAATCGACAAGGGCTCTGAGTTTGAGGTGTAATTGTATGGAGTCCTTGGAAAATTTCGTAAGCACCCGATTAATCCCTTCGCGTTTCTGCGCTATCGTCAACGCACTGTGCTTACTCTCGAGTTGCTTTAACAGAATTTTCAGCGTCTCTCCCCAATTTATTGCATCCTCGGGGTCCTTTTCATGAGACTTTGAGGGATCCATCACCACGGAGGCAATCGAATCCATATTCGGGCTGGATACCCCGGATATTTCATCATAAATCTTATGATAGTTGTCCGGTGTAGGAGGAATCTTGAGTAAGGCCAGTCGCCGCAATGTTTCCCGTGCAAAAACGGTTGGATTGGAGTTACTAATCTGGTTCATAGAAATTAATCAACGAGCTTATTCTTGATGGCATAACGAATTAATTCCGAATTATTTGTCAGCTTGAGTTTTTCGAGTAAACGCGCCCGATAGACACTGACTGTCTTAGGACTCAGAAACATCTCTGCAGATATTTCAGACAATGTTTTACCGGCTGCGATAAAACATAGGGTCTGATATTCGCGATCAGATAACGTGCTATGAAGCGGTTTATCGGCGTCAATATTAATGGTATTGGCGAGTTCCTGCGCAACTGCCGGGCTCACGTATTTATCACCCGCCGATACTTGGCGTATGGCGACAACAAGCTGCGCTGGCGCACTCTGCTTATTAAGATAACCGGCGGCTCCTGCTTTTAAGGCACGAATTGCAAACTCATGTTCATTATGCATACTGAGCATCAGCACTGCGAGGTGAGGCCGATCTTTTTTTATTTGTTTCAATATCTCAATGCCGTTTCTATCGGGCAGGGAAATATCCAGCAACATGACGTCGAAGCTCTGTTGACGCGCAATCTTGACTGCTTGAAATCCAGTTTCGGCTTCACCCGTCACTTTGATATCATCCGTTTCGCTCAGTATCTGTTTCAAGCCCTGGCGCACAATTGCGTGATCATCTGCAATCATTACACTGATCATGCCCATCTCCAGCTATTCAAAACCCCGGAATTTTCTTTTTTTCAACCCATACTCAAACTCTGGCGGTTTGTTAAACTGACTTTCTACCTCAACCAACTGTTCGCTGTGTTGCTCAAGATTGCCGGTCGGTATGAGAATCGTCACTTTGGTGCCTTTCTCGAAGTCGCCAGAAATGTGAAAACTGCCTTTCAGTTGCTGGCACCGTTCACGCATACCGCGGATACCGAAGGAATTCCGTTTTTCCACATCATTCTCAGTAATCCCGCACCCATTATCAGTCACCTCAAGGAGAATCAGATTTTCCAATTCCACCAGCTTGACTTGAACCCGCGAAGCCTGAGCATGCTTTGAAATATTCGTAAGGGTTTCTTGAAAAACGCGGAAAATGGCAATCGCCAGATCCGAATCCAAGGAAACTTCTTCATTTCCACACGCTACCTTACAAGCGATACCGGTGCGGTCGCTAAACTCCTTGGCTTGCCACTGAATAGCAGCGACAATGCCGCAATCCAAAATTCCTGGCCGTAAATCCAAGGAAATACGCCGAGTACTGTCGATCACACGGTCAACCAAGCCTTCAATGGATTTCGCTTTTTGTTGATAGAACTCCGGTTTTCTGGTCGCATCCATCAGCGGAAACAATTCACATTTTATCGCCGTTAATGTTCCGCCAATATCGTCATGAATCTCGCGAGCGATACGGGCGCGCTCCTGCTCCTTAATTTTTTGCAAATAAGACGATAATTCAGCCAATTGCTCACGGGATTGTGCAATTTCCCGTTCAGCCAGCTTATTGCGCGTGATATTGATCATGATGCCATCCCAAATGGTTACATTCTCGGATACTCTCCGGGGTGTCGCCCGCAAGCTGATCCATTTGATATCGCTATCCCCTTTTACCTGAATACAGCCTTCCCAGTTCCAGGTTGACAGTTGTTCAGCAGAGATGGTCATCAATTGATGATACGATTTTCTATCGTCTGGCAGAATTAATTCCGGAAATAGAGTCGGGTGATTCATCAATTTTTGGGGTGATAATCCCAATAACGTCTCGCTGGCATCACTGACATACGGAAAACTGGTTTGATTGTTTGCCAATAGCAGGAATTGAAAGACTACCCCAGGCAGATTGGAAGTTATTGCTTGAAAAAGTGTTTCGCTTTTTTGCAGGGCGAGCTGCGTACTGATGAATTGCTGGTAATTTTCTACTTCATGCAAACTACGCAGTATCGCAGGCACTAACCGGGCAAGATTTCCTTTCATCATGAAATCGTAAGCGCCTAATGCCATGATATGCGCAGCTGCTTCTTCACCGATATGACTCGATATCACAATCAAAGGAATATCCAGATCCTGATCCCTGATTACCTGCAGTACATCCTGCGCACTGAGTTGCGGCAAATCGTAGTCGGACAAAACCACATCCCAGTTATGCGCCACTAACGCATCCTGTAAGGCACTTTCCGTTGTAATCCGCAGATTGTCGACTTGGAACCCACCACGCACCAGCACTTGCAATATCCGATCCGCATCCTCTGCAGAACGCTCGATCATCAATATTCTCAGTTTCTCTTCATTGACCATCTCAGCCCCTTCCAGGTTGAAGCCGATATACAACCGAATTAAACCGAATTGATTCTGCCTAGTTTAAATAACAGATTAATTACCTGAATTAAAAAATTATTTTACAAGACAATCTCATGAAAATGAAACAAATTATTGCATCAACCGATAATTCAAAATTACCTATCTCATTAAAAGCGTGAAATATTAAACCCTAAACTTTTAAAAATGAAATCCGATAACTGGAACAACGGCGGTTACTAACCTTCTCGGATTGCAAGGAAAACCAACGGAACCGGCAATTATGCCAAAACATAAGTAGTATTATAAAGGAGAACCCAAATGCCACAAATTATTAATTCAAATATTGCCTCACTGTCAACACAACGTAATCTGAATAGCTCACAAAGTTCTTTGAACACGTCTTTGGAACGTCTGTCTTCCGGTTTGAGAATCAACAGCGCCAAAGATGATGCTGCCGGTTTGGCCATTTCTGAACGCATGACGTCACAAATTCGTGGTCTGAACCAAGCAATACGCAATGCCAACGACGGCATTTCGCTGTCGCAAACAGCAGAAAGCGCATTGGCTGAAGTTGGTAACAATTTACAGCGCATGCGGGAACTGGCAGTTCAGGCTTCCAACGGCAGCAACACGCAAGAAGATCGCGACGCATTGAATTCTGAATTCACACAGTTGCAAGCAGAAATTCAGCGCGTATCCGAGCAAACCAAGTTTAACGGCACCAATTTATTAGACGGTTCGTTTACTGGCGTAGCCTTCCAAATTGGCGCGAATTCTGGAGAAACCATTACTATTTCCAGCATCGCCAACGCGTCAACTGCAGCGTTAGGGGGCACAATGACTCGCGAAACGGGTAATGTCAACGCTACAGCCATAACAGGCTTTGCTACTGCCATCGCAGCAGGAGATATCACCATTAACGGTACAGATATCGGAGCCATAGCTGGCGCAGCGAATGCACAAGAACGTGCTGGCCAGCTGACTGAAGCCATCAATCGAGTATCGAATACCACAGGCGTCAGCGCCTCTTATGATACGGTAACGGGTGATCTGACACTGACTAGCGATGCTGCAATCACTATTGCCGGTGCGCTTGATGATGCTACAGTGGGCGGTTTTGATAATTCCTTTGCGTCCACCACCACAACCACCACCGGTATTGGTTCTTTGAATGTATCCGGCTTCACTAATGCCCAAATGGCTATTGACCAACTGGACAATGCGTTGAAAGAGATCAATACCAACCGAGCAGATTTAGGTGCGATTCAAAACCGCTTCAGTTCTGTCGTAGCTAATTTACAAACGACCAGTGAAAACCTGTCTGCATCGCGCAGCCGTATTCGCGATACCGACTTCGCTTCTGAGACTGCCAATCTGACTCGTGGACAGATCCTGCAGCAAGCTGGCGTTGCGATGCTCGCTCAGGCCAATGCATTACCTAATAATGTGTTGTCCCTGCTGAGATAAGCGGTTTCAAGGTAAGTCGTTTAAACGTAACAATATCACCAGTTAGTGGTCAATCACGGCAAGGCGGAGCAACACAATAATGCAGCAAACCGCCTTGCCTCTTGATCCACCCCAAGGAGATAGGAGATTAAAATGAATATCAACGCAGTAGCAGCCCAAGGCCCCGTTCAATCGGCGGCTCCTGTAGCTCGGTCTGGCAGTATCGAGACTGTTGCCGCTCCCACGGCTCCGGTTAAACCCGATCGAAGCAAACCTGAACAAGTAAAAGATGCCGCTCAACAAATCGAGCAGTTTACGCAGAACATTGCGCAAAACTTGAAGTTCTCGGTCGATGAAGATACCGGTAAAACGGTAGTCAAGATTGTCGACTCACAAACACAAGAGATAATTCGCCAAATTCCTTCTGAAGAGGCGATTTCGATTGCCCGTACACTGGATAAAGTACAGGGATTATTGCTCAACGGTAAAGCCTGACAAGCAATATTCAATAGACCGAATCAATATAGGATGTGAACCATGGTTTCTTCAGCGGGAATTGGCTCAGGACTGGACATCGACGGAATTATCAGTCAGTTAATGGCAATCGAAAAGCGCCCCCTGACTCAGCTCAATAACAAGAAAGCCGAACAACAGGCACAGCTTTCCGCTTTTGGCAGCCTGAAAAGCTCGTTATCGTCGTTTCAGGATAGCGTCCAGGAACTGGCAAAACCCTCGGTATTCAATGGCTTCAAAGCAACCTTGGTTGATACGGAGATGGCGACAGTAAGCACCTCATCAAGCGCTGCGGCAGGCGCACATGACATCGAAGTGCAATCCATCGCACAATCACAAAAAATAAAATCGGAAGCATTTGCCAGTACAGACACCATCATCGGCAACGGTACATTGACGATCGCCTTCGGGACCTATAATGGTGACGGTACATTTACTGCCAACGCGGAAAAAGCTGCAAAAACGATCACTATCGATCCAGCCAAATCCACTCTGGCTGATATACGCGATACCATCAATGACGCGAATGCCGGAATAACGGCAAGCATCGTCAACGATGGCAGCGGTAACCGACTGGTAATCGCCTCAAAAGATAGCGGACTCGCCAATGCATTAAAGATTACAGTAGACGACGCAGACGGCAATCATACCGATAATGCCGGATTATCAAAGCTCGCTTTTGATGCCTCCACAGGCGGCGTCACCAATATGACCGAGACGGTAGCAGCTAAGAATGCCGTCATGGTGATCGATGGCATTACCGTTCAGAAATCATCCAATACCATCGATGATGCCTTGGAGGGTGTAACGCTCAACCTGCTCAAGGCTGAACCCGGCACGACCTCAACTTTGACGGTCGAGAAAGACAACAGCAGTGTCGAAGCGGCTGTAAAGGCTTTTGTAACCGCCTACAACGGCCTGGAAAAAACCATTACTAACCTTTCTCGCTACGATTCTACAACCGATCAAGCCTCGATTCTGACTGGGGATTCCACCGTGCGCATGGTGCAATTTCGGGTAAGAGCAATGCTGAGCGACAATCAATTAACTGCAGGAGGAATCAACTCTCTGTCAGAGCTGGGTATCAGCTTTCAAAAAGATGGCACACTGGCGCTTGACAGCACGAAGTTGAGTGCAGTCCTGGCCGATCCGGAAAAAAGTGTTTCAGAATTTTTTGGGGATATCCCCGGAGACACCACCTCGACACCTGGATTCATCAGCCGGCTGGATCAATTGATTGAGGGCATGACGAGAAGCGATGGTTTAATTGAAAGTCGAATAGATGGTATCGACAGCGTTATCAAAACGATCGACAAGCGGACCGAGTCGTTAGAGTATCGCCTTGAAGAAATAGAGAAAAATTTACGGACTCAATATACGGCTCTGGACACGATGATCGCCAGCATGACTCAAACCAGCAATTACCTGCAGCAGCAATTGGCAAGTCTGAACATCTAGTGCAAATAATAGTCCAGATTTAACTCCAACGAACAAGGATCCTCTACCATGTATGGCACAGCAAACAACGCAATTTCGGCCTACCAGCGCGTAAGTGTTGAATCAGGCGTAGAATCAGCCACTCCACACAAATTAATCTTAATGCTTTTTGAAGGCGCACACGAGGCGCTTGCTAAAGCAAAAATGCATTTGCAGCATGGTGAAATCGCAGCGAAAGGACAAATGCTGTCCAAAGCGATCATGATCATCGATCACGGCCTGAAAGCGAGTTTAGATATGAATGCAGGCGGTGATTTAGCTATAAAACTACAGTCCCTGTATGACTATATGTCACATCGATTATTTCTGGCTAATATCGAAAATAATGCTGAAATTATCGATGAAGTCCATAAGCTGTTATCTGAATTATACGAAGCCTGGAAAAGCATCAAAGAATTCAGTAACACTACAGTTCCTGCGGAAACAACTGCGATTTAATTCAAAAATACGCTCATTCATAAAAATAACATAGGCAGGAATAAATGGACGGCGCACAAGTAATCTCAATGTATAAGGCTATTTTAGCAATTACTAACAAAATGTTGACAGCAGCACAGAATAGTCAATGGGACGAATTAGTATCTCTAGAGCAAGAGTGTAAGCAATTGACTAAAGCCCTGACAAAAGGAGAATCCGACACGATTCTGGATAACGAGCTGTTACAAAAAAAAATATCCATCATTCACCAGATATTGGATGACGATGCGCAAATTCGAGCAATTACCGAACCCTGGATGAGTCGATTGCAAGAGATGCTCAATACCAACAAGCAAGCCCGCAATCTTCAACACGCTTATCAAACAATCGGCAATAGCCAGTAGTGTATTGCTCATGTACATTCAACATCATTATTTTCGATTACATGAAATAAATAAATGTCGTGATTCCTGTAATAACGAAATATGATCTAATCACTCCGCTTACGCAAATAAAGTCTGTTACTCCGGTAACAGCCATAGCCGATACTCATTTACCTGCTGAATTCGAGTTGGGGCAAAAATATCAGGCTATCGTCGAAGCACGCCTTCCCAATGGAAATTCCAGAGTTCTAGTTGCTGACAAGCTTCTACAAATGAACCTTCCAGAAAAGTTTCAACCTGGTCATAAACTGGAGCTTGTTTTTATTTCCCCCGAATCCGATCCAAAATTTCTCCTTCTTGACGAAGCATCGACAGAAACTCAAGAGAAAAACACCACCTTAAGCATCACGGGCCGATTCTTGGGTCTTTTGATGCAGGAAGGAGCGAAACATGCTTTAGCGAACACCCTCCAATCTCTAACCAGCCCTGTCCCAATTGTAAAAGGAGCATCCATAAATAGTGCGGAATTACCCGTTTTATTACAAAAAGCAATTACGCAAAGCGGATTATTCTATGAATCTCATCAGGCACAATGGTTGAATGGAGAAAATACCCTGGAAAACTTGCAACGAGAACCTCAGAACAAATTAATGTCAACGATGGCTGATATGCCAGCAGCGAGAACAATTGGCTCCTCTTCGTTGAATCCTGAGATGCCGCTCAACGTTCAAAGCATTCCTATGGTAATGCAACAACTGGCCACTTTGGAAACCAATCATCTGTTTTGGCAAGGAGAGATCTGGAAGAATCAGCATATGGAGTGGGACATTCATGAACGGTCAGAAGATGACAAGCATACCGAATTGGAGCCTTCTCAATGGCAGACTCAACTACGCTTATCCATGCCGCAACTTGGAGAAGTTACTGCAAAGATCGCGCTGAATTCGCAGGGCATCCAAATTAGAGTGGACGCATCACATTCCGAAACTGTCAACTTGTTAAAAAAGAATGAATTGTCACTTGCCAAAGATATGCAATCAGTGGGACTGAATATCGTATCCATGGAGGTTCAACAGGATGACCGGAAGTGAATCCCTTCCCACGGCTGTAGCCTTAGCTTATCGTGAGGGCCAGATTGCGCCTAAAGTTGTTGCTAAGGGACGCGGACTCGTTGCCGAAGAGATCATCAAGCGCGCAAAGGAAGCAGGCATCTACGTGCATGAATCAAGTGAGTTGGTTTCCTTACTGATGCAAGTGAATTTGGATGATCGTATTCCCCCGCAATTATATATTGCGGTAGCCGAGCTTTTGGCATGGCTTTATCGCTTGGATCAGAAAGAGGCAAAACCTTTAGCAAGGGAAAATTTTTGACGCAACGGCGCAACCAATCGGAGAGGAATCAATAATGCAAGAGCCTGATCCAAACAGCAATATACTTGAAGTACTGGAACCAACCGAATTTTCGAAAGATGATGCAGAAGAGAATTTCCGCCTTTATTCGGAAGTGGATATTCTGTTCATTCTGCGGGGAATCATGCAAGCACATTCTCTAATCACGTTATATGCAGAACCCGGAAAAAATTTTTTTCTTACTTCCATTCTGAACGTAGATCCTGTTAACAAGGAAATGATAATAGACTACGGTTCCGATGAAAAAATTAGCCAGCAAGCCCTGCATTCAACAAAGCTAACATTTGTTACCACTCAAAATAAAATTAAGATCGAATTCATCTGCAACCGTATCAAAAGCGTCGAATTCGAAGGAAAAAAAGCATTCTCTGTCAATATTCCCGAGTCGGTATTACGTATTCAAAGAAGGGATAATTTTCGGATATCCACGCCGATTACAAAACCTCTCAAATGCATTGTTCCCGTCGTAATCGAAGAAAAATCAATGCAAGCAGAAATAACTTTACTTGACATAAGTTGTGGAGGAATTGGAGCGATCGATCAAAATCCCGTTGTTCATTTCGAGCCTGGAACGGTCTATAACAATTGCCAGATTTCCTTGCCTGATATTGGGACTTTCAATACGACTATCAAAGTGAAAAATATCTATGCTAAGAAATTGCACAACGGAGGAACCTATCAGCGCATTGGATGTGAATTTATCGGCCTAACAGCAAAAACGGAAGCCATGATCCATCGTTATATTATCAAGCAAGAACAAACCCGAAAAATGAAGTAGAGCTGTAAGTATTCACCCTCCTCGAATTCCTTCTTATCGCTTATACTGAAGTTCTGAAAAGAATAACAACGGCGGCAGCGCGAAATCGATTTGGAAAAACACAGTGGTATGTGGGTTCAATGAGTCTGTTAAGCCAGATTTCAACGCAGTATAACCGAATACAGTAGCTTTTAACTTTCACTGTTTCCTTAGGAAGAATGTACTATCGTTCAGTAATCGTTCAGGATGATTCTCTTAAATTCTCGGACAGATCATCTCTCTTTAATCCGAATAATACACACGATCACAAAAACTCCACTATTCAAATTATCCTGAGGTTGCCGAAACTCAGAATTCGTATATTATTGGGAGCTCATTTTTGTGAAAAAGATGTGAAGAACACTTAACTTAAAGATTCTATGCAAATCTCTTCATTAGGGTATTTAATACTTAGCTTAAGCTTTTTGCTTCCAACACTCGCCTTTGCTCAACAAAAAACCAAACTCACTATCGAAGAAGTCCAGCAACTTGGGTTGCAAGCCAATGGGATGGTACTCGCCGCTCATTCACAGGTCGAAATGGCTAAGGCTGGCGTTGTTGCCGCCTCGGCGTTTCTTAATCCTGAAGTACTGATACAGGCTGGCCCGGATGATCGACGTCTTCCTCTTCGAGACACTGGACCAGCGACTATGCAGCGTTCCATTACCGTGAATCAGCCGATCGAAAATCCCTTCATGCGTAGCGCGCGAATCAATGCTTCAGAAGCTGGCGTCGACGCCAGCCGGGCCAACTTTGACCAAGTACGGGCTGATTTGGCAGCACAACTGCGTATACGTGCCTATGAGTTATTATTGCGCCAAGAGCAATTCGGGGTTGAACAAAATATTTACGATCTCGTGGAAAATGTGCGCCAGCGTATCAAAATCAACGTCGAACGCGGCGAAATCGCACGCTTTGAGCTGATTCGGGCCGATACTGAAGTCCAAAACGCCGCCAATCGTAAGGAAGCTGCGCGATTGGGCGTAGAACGAGCACGGATCGCACTGAGGCAATTTACGGCCGGAGCGATTCCTGTTGACTTTGAAATCAAAGCATCGCTGAAGGATCCGGTTAGCTTACCGCCGCTGGAAGAACTGCGTAATCAGATTACCAAGGTGAATCCCGACGTCATTCGATTGCAAGCTGAGCAAGAACGGGCTACTCAACGCATCAGTCAAGAAAAGGCATCGATATTGCCGCAGCTCAACCTGTTATACACGAACTATCAAGATGCACAATTTACGTCGAATATCGCTGGTGTAAGCGTCAGAATCCCGCTGTGGTACCGCCGTCGCGGCGAAATCGATACTGCCATCCACGACTCCGCGCGTATACGTGACACACTCGAGTTCCGTCGCTATGAAATCAGCCAGCTCTTCGAATCTGCATGGCAGGCATTACAAATCGCACAACGCCGTGTAGACATGTTCGAGGGTGGATTAATCAAAGAAGCCGAAAATGCGGTCGAGGTCGCCAGAGCTGCGCACCGGTTTGGCGAACGCGGATTGATCGAATTTTTGGATACGCAGCGCATACTCCGAGGAATTCTGGGCGATTCATTGCTAGCTCGTTTCGACCTGCAATCGGCTGCGGCAGAAATTGATCGTTTACGCGCACATTATCCCAAGGAGTTATCTGTCGAATGAAGTTCAAATTTTCGTTCATATGTTCCATTGCTATTCTTGCATTTCTTTTTGTTGGGTGTGATAAAAAAGCTCCAGAGACACAAACACAATCCTCGTCACCAGAGCCTGAAGAAAAAGATATCAACAGCATTACTGTTCGCCCTGAATTAGCGGCTCGCTTAAAAATTGGGCAACCGACATTCATCGACTTGGCCGATAAAATACTCGTACCAAGTCGAGTTCAAGTCGACGAAGAACGCACCGCACAAATTGGCTCTTATGTCACAGGACGTATCATCAACATGTTCGTGATATTAGGAGATTACGTAAAAGCAGGCGATCGATTAGCGCGAATCACCAGTCCGGATTTGACGCAGGCTCAACTTGCTTATCTTCGCGCGCTGTCGCGTGTCATCGTTACTCAAAAAGCCTCCGACCGCGCACGTCATTTACTTGCTGCTGATGTCATTCCGCTGGCGGAGGTAGAGCGCCGGCAATCAGAACTGGAAATTGCCCAAGCCGAGCTAAGTGCTGCAACAGATCAGCTCAAATTATTTGGAATGGCCGATCAAGAATTGAATGAGCTGAAGAAACAAGGAAAAATTCTGCCATGGATGGATATCAAAGCCACTCGCGAAGGCTATGTAATCGCTCGAAATGTGATCGTAGGCCAAGTAGTTCAACCCTCCGATCCACTATTTCAAGTTGCAGATCTTTCCCATGTCTGGGTCGTCGGGGACGTACCCGAGCAAATTGCCCGTGATGTAAGGCTTGGTCAGCATGTAGAAATAGATGTGCCTGCAATCGGCATCACTAATTTCGACGGTGTCATTATTTTTGTTTCGGATACCATCAATCGCCAAACCCGCACGGTAATGACCCGGGTGTTAGTAGAAAACTCTGAACGTAAGCTCAAGCCCGACATGCTGGCCAATATGCATATCACTGATCCACAGCATAAAAGTTTAGTCGTGCCTGAAGGCGCTGTGGTGCGTGAATTAAATCAGGATTATGTATTCGTTAAAGTCAGTCCGGGTCATTTTCGACGCGTACCTGTAAAACTGGGCCCTGAAGTAGCCAATTTCCGCGCTGTCATCAATGGCCTAACCATTGATCAGCGGATCGTTATGGAAGGTGCTTTTCATCTCGATAGCGAGCGTAAGCTGGCTGAATTGGAGTAACCATGCTCGCTACTATCGTACACACCATGCTCAAGCTACGCTTAGTAGTCGCCGTAGTCGCACTGGCCCTTTGTTTTGCAGGAATATATTCCTTAAAGCATCTTTCAGTGGATGCTTTTCCTGATGTCACGAATATTCAAGTACAAGTGGCTACGGTTGCCATTGGACGCAGTCCGGAAGAAATGGAGCGATTGGTGACTGTACCAGTTGAAATTGCGATGACGGGTCTTCCGGGATTAGTCGAAATGCGCTCTATGAATAAAAGCGGACTGTCTCTGATTACATTGGTTTTTACCGACAAAACAGATGTATTCTTTGCACGCCAGTTAGTGATGGAGCGCATTATTGATGTGACTCCACGATTGATACCCGGCATCACACCAGTACTTGGACCGGTTTCCACGGGTCTGGGCGAAGTCTATCAATATACTATTGAGCATCCTGATGATGGTAAGCGTACGTTGACATTTGAAGAGCTTATGGAACGGCGCACCATACAAGATTGGGTAGTTCGACCCTTATTACGTTCAATTCGAGGTGTAGCAGAAATCAATTCCATTGGAGGGCATGTCAAAGAGTATCAAGTCTATGCCGATCCGAATAAATTACGCCATTATGATCTCACACTGGCAGAAGTGGATCGTGCTCTAGCCAGTAATAACGCTAATGCCAGCGGTAACATCCTAGCTCTCCACTATGAGCAGTACCTGATTCGCGGTGTCGGTTTAATCGCCTCGTTGGATGATATCCGCAATATTGTGCTCAGAGAAATGGATGGCGTGCCGGTTTATGTGCGCGATGTCGCGGAAGTAACCTTTGGTGGTGAAGTTC
The DNA here is from genome assembly GCF_009833095.1 of Nitrosomonas sp. JL21. Taxonomy (GTDB): domain Bacteria; phylum Pseudomonadota; class Gammaproteobacteria; order Burkholderiales; family Nitrosomonadaceae; genus Nitrosomonas. The sequence goes on along the minus strand of NZ_QRCB01000021.1, from coordinate 20,760 downwards.
GGCAGGGTGCCAGTATCAAGAACGGAGATACCGAGTCTGTTGCAGGTATCGTAATGATGTTACGTGGAGGAAATGCCAAGGAAATTGTTGGGCGGATCAAGGAGAAAGTTGCTGAGATCAATGAACGTGGATTATTGCCAGATGGGCTTCAAATTGTACCTTTTTATGATCGTACAGTTATGGTTGATGCCGCCTTGGATTCGGTTTACAAAGTACTCATTGAAGCGCTGGTCTTCGTTATTCTTGTTATGTTTATCTGTTTGGGGCATCTGCGCGTCAGTTTGGTCGTTTGCGCAACGCTTATAATTACGCCGTTGGTTACGTTCATGATTATGAACTATCTGGGCATTCCGGCAAATTTAATGTCGTTAGGAGGATTAACCATTGCCATCGGCTTAATGGTTGATCCTACCGTTGTAGTAGTGGAAAACATCTTTCTGCGGCTGAGTCATGCATCCAGCGATGAGCCTAAAATTATCACAATTGCTAAGGCTGCTGCCGAGGTAGGAGCGCCGGTAATATATGGAATTATTATTATTGTTCTGGTGTTTCTACCGCTGATGACGCTTGAAGGCATGGAAGGCAAGATGTTCAGTCCGCTTGCGGTTACCATTTCCATTGCTTTATTAGTTGCATTGGTCGTTTCGGTAGTATTGTCTCCGGTGCTGTGTGACTATGCTCTGAAAGGAGGAAGCGAAGAGGATACCAAAATCGTCGTTATCCTAAAATCTCTATATTTACGCCTGCTATATTTAGCGCTGGCAAATCCGAAAGCCACGGCACTGGTGTCAGTGGGCTCGCTCGTACTGGCGATTGGTTTATATCCATTGCTCGGCAAATCGTTTATTCCCATCATGAAGGAAGGTTCTATCACGCCGGTAATTATTCGTGCTCCATCGATTTCATTGCAGGAAGCAATTAACTTAGAAACCGAAGCAATGAAGATGATTGCCGCGATTCCTGGTGTTAAATCCGTGGTATCGAAATTAGGACGAGGCGAATCCCCTGCCGATCCGGCCTCTCAGAATGAATCAGACCCTATTGCGGATTTGGATTTAGAAGGATCAGGCCGCTCCCAGGGAGAAATCGAAGAAGATATTCGTAAGGCGCTGGCAGCATTGCCAGGCGTCAATATTGTCATCTCTCAACCGATTGCACAACGGGTCGACGAAATGGTGACCGGGGTACGTTCACAAGTAGCCATAAAAATTTTTGGCGATGATTTGGAAGAACTACGCAAACTCTCGGAGCAAGTCGCACGTATAGTCAAGTCCACACGGGGAGCTCGGGATATCCGAATTGAACGGCTATCAGGACAACAAGAATTGACAATTAATATTGATCGGCGTGCGATCGCGCGTCATGGCATCAACGTATCCGATGTCAATGAACTGATTGCTACTGCCGTAGGGGGCAAAGCGGTTACTCAGGTGTTTGAAGGCGAGCGGCGCTTCACTTTGTTGCTAAGATTTCCCGAACAGTTTCGCTATGATGTTGAGGCAATTAAAGAGCTCTTGCTAAGACCTGCCAGCGGCGCCCCCACTGGAATGGGAAGTGGTGGAAGATTGGTGCCGCTCAGTGCAGTAGCGGATATTCAGGTGATCGATGGTCCGGCAATTATCTCGCGCGAATTTGCAAAACGTCGTGTAGTAGTAGGAGCGAATGTATATGGACGCGACATGGGAAGTTTTGTCGCAGAACTTCAGGAACGCACTGCGAAAGAAATTAAATTACCACCGGGCTATTATTTCTCATGGGGTGGACAATTTGAAAATATGGAACGCGCAATGGCGACACTCGCTGTGATTGTTCCCATCACCTTCACCGCAATCTTTTTCCTGCTGTTTATGTTATTCAATTCAGTCAAGCTTGCATTACTCATTTTTACGGCTCTGCCGTTCGCTTCAGTAGGAGGGGTTATAGGATTATTTATTACTGGTGAATATTTATCGATCCCCGCATCCGTAGGTTTTATTGCAGTCTGGGGTGTATCCATATTGAACGGCGTGGTTTTGGTTTCTTTCATCAAGGAACTTCGTGAACAAGGGCTTAGTGTAGCTGACGCAGTAAAAACCAGTTGCGAAGCTCGCTTCCGTCCTGTATTGATAACCGCAGCTGCTACGATATTAGGGTTAGCGCCATTTTTGATCGCCACCGGTCTCGGTTCCGAAGTACAGAAACCATTGGCTATTGTAGTTATATGCGGCCTCATCACCGCGACGGTAATGACCAAAGTGGTGGTTCCAATGCTCTACCGCTGGTTTGATGACATGCCCGACGAGCCATCCAAACCACAGTCTACTGAAGAAAACCATACAGCTATTGCTTTATCACCAGATTCTTCCTCGACGCCTAAAGCTGTCAAGGAAGTGTAATCACTTACTTGCAAGAACTGATGTGCACTCCCATGTTTTGGGAGTGCAATCCCACATGTCTGGTCAGACGCTCGTCTTCATTTCTTTGCTCATGAGCATCAAAGCACGCGAAATGCGATAATTGCCACCAATGTGGGAGGCAATGCCGCCATCAGTAGACCGAGTGGATGAATGGATTGTTCATCAAACTTACTTTTCAAAATTGAAAAGCCAGCGGGATTGGGTGCATTCGCAATCACAGTCAGTCCCCCTCCAGTCACGGCACCCGCTACGAGGGAAATTTTAAATTCCTCACTCAAACCTTCTACCAAGGAACCCAAATACGTCAATGCGGCGTTATCTGTTACCGCAGTCAACAGCGTTGCTCCGAAATAAACCGTCGTTTCATTCATATCCATCAATAACGGTTGCAGCCACCACTGCTGCTGCCCCCCCAACACCACGAGCCCAGCTAAAAAAAATGCGACTAAAAGAGCCTCACGTAGAATCAATGGATTCTGATATTGATGATATGCAGCCGTAAACCCCAGAAAGAAAAGAAAAATACCCATGAATACCACGGGATGGTGCGCTAGTATCACTACCAGCGCCAGAAAAACCACATGAATTACTACAATCAGCCAGGGCGTTGCGAGTTCCGAAGATTCCCCCGTCTGACTGATCAGCTTCAATTCATGCCGAAATAACCAGGTGACAGTCAGCGCATTCAGTATCACTGCCAACGCAGCCTTCCAACCGAATGTCATCATCATGAAAGCCATATCCCAGTTCCATTTTCCCGCCACCATCAACACCGGCGGTGCTGCAAACGGGGTCAACGTACCACCGATGGATACATTGACAAACAACACGCCGACGGTGGCATATTTCAAGCGGGTGGAAACCTCTTTGCCCAACACGATATCCCGCAACATTATCGCGGCAAGTGTCATCGCGGCAGGTTCAGTAATGAATGAGCCTAATAACGGAACGAATGACAGTAATAAACAATACGTAGCCGTGCCAGTGTTAATCGGCAGCAGATGCGCAATGCGCTGGACCCATGCTGCAGCAAGATCCAGAATCGGTCGTGTTCCAGCTATCACCATGATGACAAACACGAACATCGGTTCCGTAAAATCACGCGATTCGAGATAGCCAATCGCTTCATGCTTACCATCTGATAGGAAGATAAACAATATCAATATCATCGCCCAGAATCCGAAGACTACCTCCACCTCACCCAGCAAATGCCAGATACCGGCGTGCTGCGGCTGGCTATGAGCCAAACGCTCAAAAAATCTGGTTGAAAAAGTATGAACCACTGCGACTGCAAACAATAGCGCAGCGATTAATTGAATAGACGTTGGGTTCATGGTGGAATAAGGTTTTGATCAAGGAATGATGGATTTCCTCAATGATAGCATTTTCACACCGTCTTTCTTGCCACAGTGAAACTGAAGAAAGCCGCCAGGATGATCAGGAAAGAGAACCCAACACGACAGAGCTTGGCTTCACGAATACCAAGCCGTTGTAATCCAGGTTTTCCATCAATTCCAATGCATCAATGGAGAAGAATTAGCAAACATCCTATTGTCATGTGAGACAATTCTCACATGGATCAAAGAAGAACTCTGAAAGCGTTCGCAAGCAACCGTCAAAGATGGCTAAAGTAGATTCGATACACGCAGCAGTTTAATGGAATTAAGCTTAATCGAATGCGAGCACATCGTTTCCAAAGTTCCACTAAAAAACCCGGTTCGATTGGTTGAAGATTCTTCAGCCAAACAAAATAACTAATAACAAGAATCAAATGAATAAATTCTTTTTAACGCCATGTCTTATTACGATCGTAATATGGAGCTGGGCCTGTACAGCAATAGCGCAAAAAACGATCGATATTAGCCAAGAATATTCCGGCACTATGAGTCAATATATTCAGGCATACCGCACGACCGATGCTCCCATCGATTTCTCTACTGCACTTGAAGCCTATCAAAATGGATTGTTCTCATCAATCCATCATTCGATGATCAATTTTGGTATCGATTCAAAACCGGTATGGCTTGCACTGAACGTTAACAACCCCAGCAAAACTGCAATCGATCGCAATTTATTGTTTGAAACTTCATGGCTGGACAAAATCGATATTTATTTTCTCCGACATAATCAGCTCATCAACACTTCTCATCTTGGAGATAGCGAGAAATTCTCACAGCGCTCGTTCAATCATCGATTCTTTGTGACGCGCCACCCATTTGAACCGGGTGAAACCCTCGTTTTGATCCGGATAGCGTCTGTGGATGCCATGGTCTTACCTATCTATTTCATGAGTAACGATGATCTCGACAGTAGGAAAACATTACAAAGTTACAGTTATGGTTTTGTATACGGCGCGATACTGGGGCTAGTCGCTTACAATCTGATGCTGTACCTGGGATTGCGCAGTAGCCTGTACCTGTACTATTCCATTTATTTGCTGTCCTTCTTCGTTCTGAATATCTCTTATACGGGACATGGATATCAATGGGTATGGCCTGAATTGCCGGAATGGCAACAATGGGCAAATCCTCTATTGATCCTCGCATGTTCCATTAGTGGACTGATCTTTGCTGCACACTTTCTGAATATCAAGCAGGCCTTGCCGCGCATGTATGGAATAGTAATCACGGCCTGCATGACTTTTTCTGCGATAATTCTGCTTCTGATACTGATCAGTAACTATGCCTTCGTCCTCCAAGCTTCTCTTGCGTTTGTCTTTTTATCTTCCGCACTCATGATCTTACTTGGCATCATGGCACTGCAAAAAGGCGATAAGCTTGCCCAGTATTATTTAATTGCATCGTCGAGTCCAATCGTGGGCGGGATTATCACGGGATGTGCGATAGGAGAAATCATTCCTTTTAATGTACTGACATATCGTGCTGTTGAGATTGGTATTATGGGCGATGCCATATTGCTGGCGCTTGCCCTCGCAGAACGCTTCAATATCAATCAGAGGGAGAAATTGACTGCCGAGAAAATGGCAGATATCGATTCCTTGACTAATCTCAACAATCGCAGATCCTTTTATAAATTCGTTAAACCTATTTGGTCCCTTAGTCTACGAAATCGTGGTCATGCATCAGTCATCATGGTGGATATCGACGACTTCAAATTGTTCAATGACAATTACGGCCATGCGTTGGGAGATCAGATTCTCATCCGTTTGGCAGAAACTTTGCAGAAAGAAGCGCGTAGCGGTGATATCCTGTCGCGCTGGGGAGGCGAGGAATTCCTCATCTTTCTTCCTGAAACCAAACTGAATGATGCGGTGACTTTCGCAGAACGAGTGCGCCAAAGAATTACCCTGATTGAACTGGCACCCGCCAACCAAGAAAAGTTCACCTTTACAGCCAGCTTTGGGGTAGCTCACAACAACAATATCGTGTCTCTCGATGAATTGATTGCTATTGCTGACCAGCAACTTTATAGTGCGAAAAAACGAGGACGCAATTGTGTTTGCGCACAACACACCTGACACCTGTTAAATAACGCCCTATTTCTAATCCTCAGGAAGGAGAAAAGGTGCGGCGCTGATTATGCCGTTGCTGCTCCAGCTTTAAGCACGTTGTTAAATTGTTCAATCGTCAGCGTCGCTAGATTCATCATTACTCACTTCAAGTTCATCAATCAGTTGAACGATCCGGCTATCAGGACTCATACCATCTGCGAGTACACTATCATCGTCAACATCAGTATCTATCGGATCTGAACTATCACTTAGCTGAGTGGAAAGTTTTTGCGTTGCCATAGCAGCCTCCTTGTGGCATTTATTGCATACCCTGTCAGTAAAACATGCAGTCACGCCGTATGAATCAACGATAAGAAATGATTTTTACTGATAATTCAGATGCCTGATGATGTAGATCCGCAATGTAATTGGATCCTGTTTAATAGAATCGGCAAGAAAGGGATTATTTGATATTTTGCTGAGTTATATGCTTATTTACTACACATCGATATCTCTCAGAAGAAATTGCTATTTCAACTCAAGTCAACCAGCGTGTCCGAACATACTCTCGATTTAAGATCAACCATTGCAAGGCAATGATTGCACTGGCGGAGTTTATTTTGCCGGTCATTAACAAAGTAAGCGCAGAATTAAAGGAAATTACATGAACTTTGATATCTTCATCTTCATCAATAGCGCCATGTAGACCACCCGCATCAGTGGCATCCACTCGACCACAAAATAACGCCAAATGTTCTGTCGTACCACCTGGGCTGACAAAATAATGGTAAAGAGGAATTAAATCAGTAATAACGCAACCTGCTTCTTCAATACTTTCCCGTTTAATGACTTGCTCCGCTGTTTCTGCAGGCTCTATCATTCCGGCAACAATTTCGAGCAACCATGGCCCATCCTTTGCAGATAAGGCACCTGCGCGGAATTGCTCAATCAGGATAATTTCATCTCGGACAGGATCATAAGGCAAAACTGCGGCAGCATGACCGCGCTCAAATAATTCACGAACAATTGGACGACTCCAATCACCATTGAACAATCGATGGCGCAAACAATAGCGCTCGAGGCGAAAAAATCCTTCAAAACAAATCGTCTTTTCGAAAATTTCTACATCAGTTCTCGTCACACCCATGTTCCTCATCATCAAGGAACTCGATATTAACGCAAATTCAACTGCACTTCAGATATAAAAAGAATCGAACCAAAGTAATTGCTAATGTAATCCAAGTGAATCCAGGTCGATGTCGTCGTCTTCCCCATCCTCAAAATCATCTTTCAGTGCTTCAAATTCATCAATGATGCGCGCAAATTGACCCACTGGAATTTTGCTATCAATCAATGCATCATCTTCGCCATCATCATCCAGATAAATTTCTTCATCAAACGAAAGCTCTTTGTTCATAATAATAGTCTCCAAACAATTTTTCATAAGAGAATCTATTGATATCACGACACAATTACAAAAAAATTAAGGATTAAGCACTATTTTTTATTGCATTTCTTAAAATCAAACACAATTACTTACAAAAAACCATGAACTTCGCTGCGCAACCTTATAATTCTCAAAACAAACTCAATAGCTCAAGAAAAAAATTCAATGATCATAATCGATACTTTTTAATAACAAAAGATGACAATGTCAATGATTTATGAGACAACTCAAACAGATGAGCTACAACTCAGTATTCGATAGTATAGATAATGACGACATTCGGATTATTTAGCAATATCCTTCAGCCTCACCTATGAATGCCATACGGATTCACGGTATCCTTATGATTGATGAAATCAAGGATCATACAAAGAACTCAAGTAGCTACTTACTGCCATCCACTGACTTCATACCCTCTTTCCTGCAAACAACGCGTTACAAAATTCGCATATGCCGGATTGGGCTGGGAAGATCTTGAAGACAGCAAAACTCCTCTGAGCAGTCCTGCCACAGCCCCGCTGACGGCACCCACGATAGAGCCTTGCCCGGCTGCTCCATAAATGGCTCCACCCACCGCACCACTGGCAGCCCCGACACCTGCCCCAACCGCGGTACTGGACGCAACATTCCCAGCTTTGCTTGTACTTTCATCAGCACCCGCTGACTCAGCCAACTTCTTACAGGTTTGAATATCCTGTTCGGCAGCATCCTTCCCAACCGATTGCAGATGTGTATTTGGATAGAGAATGGGTTTTGTGGTCGAGCATCCCCACAACCCCACTACCAGGAATGCAATTGGAATCATCATAAATCTCACGATAGTTCCCTCTCAAACGGTCTAATCATCTGATCAATATATCATTAGGCCAAATATCCAAACCTAAGTTAATCAATTGCTGAAAAACTCTATCTATAACTAACGATGCATTACGATCTACAAGAGCTGATCTCGAACAATATGTTTTTCATACACGAGACTGCAATTCTTCATTTTCTCGATCAGCTCCTGTGATGTTTTACTCCTTGCCCTTGCTCGTCAGTGATCCGAGGAATGCTTTCACATCTGCAATGAATCCTGGGCCTACTTCACGACCAAGCTGGTGTTCTGCCATTTCCTCGATTGCATCGTCCAAGGTTGCGACTGAACCATCATGAAAATAAGGCCCTGTCTTGGTGACATTTCTAAGGCTCGGCACTTTGAACACCTTTTTATCGATTTCCAGGCCAGTGATGACGAATCTTCCCTCATCAGCAGTTTTATACGGCTCGACCATGCCAAGCTTTTTATACATGTTTCCACCAAGGGCTACACCATTGTGGCACATTGCACAACCCATTTTCACAAATTTCTGTAGACCGCGCTTTTCGGTTTCATTCAAGGCATTCTCATCGCCATTGAGGAAATCATCAAACCGCGAAGGTGTCAAAAGAGTACGTTCAAAAGCACCAATTGCTTTCGCAATATTTTTTGGTTGAATGGGCTCTTTCTCACCTTTGAAAACCTCTGTAAACAACACATTATACTCATCTATCTTTCTGAGTTTATTGACTATCGCAGCTTCGTTCGGCATGCCCATTTCAACCGGATTCAATATGGGACCCAACGATTGTTCTTCAACATCCTTCGCGCGGCCATCCCAGAACTGGGCGATATGAAGGGCTGCATTCATAGTGGTCGGTGAATTTCTGCCGCCGCGTTTTCCATCGTGACCAGGCGATGTGACTTGACTATCCACGCCAAAATTATCCAAGCGATGGCACGAATTACAGGAAATCGTATCATTGATGGAAAGCCGAGGCTCCAAGTAGAGCTTTTTGCCCAGTGCAATCAGCGCGGCATTCTTCTTTTCATCGATAATGGATGCTGGCAAAGGCTCAAAAAATTGCTTCAAAGTCACTTTATCAAGCTTGTGATGGCCGCCATGCATCCCTTCCATGTGACCGTGATGATGACCCTTGTGCATGTCATGAGTATGCTCATCGGTGTGAGATTTTTGCTGTGAATCAGGTTCGCTTTGAGCGAAGCCTGGGAAACTCATTATGAGCGCCAAGAAAAATAATACTTTCATACAACCTCCGAAAATTAAATATCGGAACTTCAATTAACTTCACCGACAGGAAAATAAAAAAACTTAAGTAAGAAACCATAAGATTGTATTTAACTTGAGGCTCGCGCTGAAGTCCGCAGAATTCATTCTATATCAAACTGCCCACTTACGACTCATCACGAAAAATGAAAGATCGGATTTCACTATTTATTAGGTATTAGAAATCGTGATATGCAGTCGAGTAGCAAAATTACTAGCGCCAGATAATCACAGAACATTGGATAATGTCGACTTGTTTTCAATAGACCCAGCCTGATCCACATGAGAATTTCCGGTTACTGGGTTTAGAGGATTATTTTTGTTTTGGTCAGTTTAGCGATACTATCGTGATCAATAAAAACCCTCTGAGATCCGCTATGTACCTTTCAGTCATTATTCCCGCCTTCAATGAAGAACAATTAATTCTTGATTGCCTGAACTCGGTTGCTCATTCATTGACAGCCCATCAGAAATCCGGCTTCAGGCATGAAGTCATCGTCGTCGATAATAATTCCACAGATAACACAGCAAAACTTGCGAAGAAAGCGGGTGCAAAAGTAGTGTTTGAACCCATCAATCAGATTGGCCGCGCGCGCAACACCGGCGCTGCAGCTGCGACGGGCGATTGGTTGTTATTTGTTGATGCGGATAGTTTGCTCAATGCTGGGATGATGTCGGATATTTTCAACATGATCGAATCGAATGAATATGTGGGTTGCGGCAGCGTCATGCACATGCCCAATTTACCCTGGTGGGGCGCTGTTGCAATGCACTTATGGACAACGACCTCGGTGCTGTGCCGCTGGGCCTCTGGCGCGTTGGTGGTATGCCGCACCGATGCTTTTAGAGAAGTCGGAGGATTCAATCAGGAAATGTTCGCAGCCGACGAAATCGACCTGAGCCGCCTGTTAAAACGATGGGGGCGCCAGCACAACCTGAAATTTACCATTCTCACTCAGCACCCACTGGTAACTTCCCCACGAAAAGTTCAACTCTATTCGGGCCGGGAAATAGCGCAACAAATCTTGAGTGTCATGCTCAGTCCTCGCAAGGTACTGCACGATAAGAAGAAACTCCCGATCTGGTATGATGGACGACGATAACAGTTAAGCAATCAACCCTAATTGCTCAGCATCACGCAGCATCAGCGCTACTGCGAGCAATCACGTATTTCTCCAACTCTACGGCTAAGAACACGATCAGCCCGAATGCAACAATGCGCCCCCAGGCAGCCACAGTCAGGTCAGTCGTTCCAAATAACTGCTGCATGACCGGTAAATAAGTAAATGCCAACTGAACAATCACTAACAAGCCAATCGAAACCAGAATATAGCGATTACCCAGCAATCCCTCGCGCGACAAGACGGGAGCCAGCAAATAGCGGCAATTGTACAGATATACAATTTGACCCATCACCAGCACATTCACCACCACTGTCCGGCTGAATTCGATGCTGAAACCTTGCATGATCTCGAGAAAATATAACGCAAAGCCGCCGCCAATCATCAGCAATGCCACAAAAACGATACGCCATATCAGGAAACCCGACAAAATAGGAGCATGGGGATCTTGAGGCGGACGGGACATGACACCTGTCTCGGGGCGCTCAAAGGATAATGAAATAGCCAGGGTGACTGTCGTTACCATATTGATCCATAGAATCTGCACCGGCGTGATCGGCAACGCCATGCCCAGAAGCACCGCAAGCATTAAAATGCCAGCCCCACCGCAACTGGTCGGCAGAATATAAACCAAGGTCTTGCGTATATTGTCGTAGACCGTCCGACCTTCTTCCACGGCATATGCAATCGAAGCAAAATTATCATCCATCAGCACCATTTCGGCGGCCTCTTTCGCCACTTCAGTCCCTTTCTGCCCCATCGCCACGCCAATATCTGCCCGTTTCAATGCTGGAGCATCGTTCACACCATCGCCCGTCATTGCGACGATATCGCCATTTTCTTGCAGCGCTCTGACCAGTCGCAATTTATGTTCGGGGTTGGCCCGAGCGAAAATATCCATATCCGCAGCTATTCTGCGTAACTTAGTATCATCCATTTCATCCAGTTCACTCCCCGCGACTACATGCAATCCATCTCCAATGCCCAGTTGAGCTCCGATGGCGCAAGCCGTCGCGCGATGATCACCCGTGATCATTTTGACGCGAATGCCGGCAGCATGGCATTTGCGCACAGCAGCAATCGCTTCTTCTCTGGGTGGGTCGATCATTCCTACCAACCCAAGCAGCGTAGCCCCCGCTTCTCTGACATCAGCGAATGCCAATGTCTGCAACTTGGCACGCGGCACCCAACAGGCGATCGCCAATAACCGTTGCCCGGCGGCGCTTTCTTGCTGAATTTTGCTATGCCAGAAATCCTGATCAATCAACTGATCCTCACTTGAACTACGTTGATGACTGCACATCGACAGCACTTCTTCCGGCGCACCCTTGATGTAAACGACAGATTGTCCGGCTGAATCATCGTGCAGCGTCGCCATGAATCGATGCTCCGATTCAAAAGGGATCACATCGGCCCGAGGCAGGGCTGCACGCTCATTGACAGGATCCAGCTTGGCTTTCATCGCCAAGGTGATCAATGCAACTTCGGTCGGATCTCCTTGGTTGACCCACGAATCGTCGTGCTGCTGAAGTACCGCATCATTGCACAATAGTCCAGCGCGACACAAAGTCAACAAATCGGCATGATCAGCCATCTGCAACTCCTTTCCCTGCCTGCTGAAACCGCCGCTGGGCGCATACCCCACGCCACTGACTAATAATTGATGATCCACAGTAATCACTGTTCGCACGGTCATTTCATTGCGCGTCAACGTACCGGTCTTATCCGTGCAGATCACCGTCACCGCGCCGAGTGACTCGACCGCCGGCAATCTGCGCACGATGGCATGATGGCGCGCCATGTTCTGCACGCCCAGCGCCAACGAAATCGTCATGATCGCAGGCAATCCTTCCGGAATTGCGGCAATCGCCATGCTGATCGCGGCCATCAACATTTCCTGTACCGGATAATCGTGCAGCAGCAGCCCGTACATGAAAATTGCCGTAGCGAGCAGCACAATCGCCAGCGTCAACCAACGCCCAAAGATCGCCATTTGCCTCAACAATGGCGAAGCCAGTCTATCCACCTTGGCGATCATCTGGCTGATGCGGCCAATTTCAGTATGCTGACCCGTTGCGATCACTACACCTGTTCCTTGACCGTATACAACCAATGTGCCGGAGTAGGCGATACATGAACGATCGGCAATTACCGTTCTTGAATCGACCGCGTGAATGGATTTGTCCACAGCTTCCGATTCACCCGTCAACACTGCCTCTTCAATCCGCATATTCTTACAACGGATCAACCGAATATCGGCAGGTACCTTATCTCCAGACTGCAGCAACACGATATCTCCAGGCACCAATTGTTCAGCAGCAATAGAATGGGATGCGTTTTCGCGCATTACTACCGCATTCAATGACAGCATATGCCGAATGGCATTCAAGGCTTTTTCGGCTTTACCTTCTTGAATAAAACCAATCAAGGCATTAATCACGACTACGCCGATAATGACTGCACTATCGATCCAATGCGCCCAAAAAGCCGTCATGACCGCCGCGGCGATCAAAATATAGATCAGCACATTATGAAATTGCTGCAGAAAGCGGAGCATCGCATTTTTCTGCTGAGGTGGTGGCAGAGAATTAGCGCCATACTGTTCGAAGCGCCGCTGCGCTTCCTGTCGCGACAATCCAGCAAGCGTCGAGCGCAGAAGTTCAATCGCCTGCTGCGGCGAATGACTATGCCATGCAAAGTCAGATTCTGGTAACGCCGATGCTTGTGGTTGTTTATCCGCCATACAATCATCCTTGATGCAGCAATATCGAATGCTACTTTTCTGATGTGAATCCCGTTTCAATAATTTGTATTAACCAATTCACTGCAGCTACAATGAACAGCAATCAAACCAATCTCTCACACAACATAGCCCCTGGAGCCTACATGAAATACCTTATCACACTGATGACGCTCTTCACCATTTTCCTTACACTACCACTGCACGCATCCGGCCGGGTACCTTTCGGCCATCAGCTTATTCCGGTTCAAAATTACAGCCGCGCAACCGAGCAAATTGCGATTTCTGGCCTTATCGGCGATGGCGGGGTACAGGCATTGGTTGCCACCGGATTCAAAACCGTAATCGATTTACGCACTGCAAATGAAGGCACAGCCGATGAGAAAGCATTAGTGGAACGAGCCGGTTTGACTTACTTCAATATACCGATGACCGTTGCCGGAATCAGCGAGGAACAACTGGCGGCATTCACTCAAGCCATCGAATCAGCGCAGATGCCTACGCTCATCCATTGTGGATCGGGTAATCGCGCCGGTGCAATGTGGGCAAGTTATCAAATCAAGAAAGGCATGGATCCCGAAGCAGCGCTGGAAGCTGGCCGGAAAGCAGGCATGCGCCCCCCCATGGAAGAGAAAGTCCGTGAGTCCTTCATCCGCTGATAATGACTCATTTCTTTTAAAGAAGGACTGAAATCCCACGAATGATCATCGCAACGGCTACCCCTATCGCCACTATCGCAAAACCTTGTTGCAATCGAGCGTCAGTGAAGCGGAAGGCGAAAATACGCCCGATCAGCATACCTGCGAAGGTTCCGCCAGTAAATGCCAATGCGATAGGCCAGTTCAATTTGTTCATTGCTGTGGCAGAGATCACGCCTATGGCTGAAATGACTGCAATCACCGCCAGGGAGGTTGCAACAATGGATTGCATAGGCAAGTTGGAAACTTTTTTTAAGGCTGGAACAATTACGAATCCTCCACCTACACCTAACAATCCTGATAAGAACCCCATTACGGCTCCTGCCAGAGCCAATGCACGGGCGCACGACCATGTCCACATCAAGCGGACGCCATTATACTCAAGCTGACAGGGTTGGAGAGAGGCATCGGCTTGGAGTTGCGATTCACGCTGTACCGCAGCCTTTGCAATTACTCCTGGCTGTTTTTCAGCGTGGCGCCACATATCTATCGCAACGACAATTAACACGGATGCGAATAGAAGGGTTAAGGGTGCATTTGGTAGTCTATGAGCAAGCCACAAACCCATGGGGGCAGCAATCACGCCTGTCCCAGCAATGAATCCCGCAGCCCGGTAGCGCACATTTCCCTGCAGATGAGCATGCACTGCCGCAATTGTCGAGGCCATGCATACAGCCAACAGCGCAATAGGCGCGGCTTCAGCGACGTCAAGATGGAACGCGAATACCAATAAAGGAACCGCAAGAATGGTCGCCCCTGCACCCGTCAATGCGAGTATGACGCCGATGAGAAAACCAAGCACCACACTGATGAATACAATTTCCACGCGCTCGGAGCACCATCCACAATATCAATTGCCCCATGATACTTGATAGCAGAAGGTTATGCGAAACCTTGCTGTTAATTAGGCAAATTGATCGTTGTTGGAAAAACTTTGGAAAGGATCAGAGGCAATCATCGGGTAAGGCAAAATCAGATGAAATCACAGTCTACGTCGATAGCTGAGCATTTTGATGCAGGATTAAACACAGGAATTTCCAGAGTCACTCAGCACAGATGGTTCTTGCAATACAAATTAAATAAAGTTTCCATGATCTTGATGGCTTCCGAACTTGCCAGGCTATAGTAGATATATTTACCTCTGCGTTCTGTTGCGACCAGATTTTCTTCGCGCAAGACAGTCAATTGCTGAGAAAGCGTTGGCTGATGAATACCCAGCAAATCTTCAAGTTCTCCGACATTTCGAGTGCCCTGACTGAGTTCACATACAATAAGCAGTCGATCTTCGTTAGCCAGCACCTTTAATAAAGCACAAGCTTCTGAAGCAGACGAACGTAACGCTGCAATGTTATGGACAGCCGCATCAGTTTTCATAATTTAACATGAGAACGTATGAATAAAGATGTCGATATAATAAATCAATTATTACCGTCCATACTATTATTCTAGTAATTTTTTTCCAAAACTTTTCCTGCAAGCGATTGATGTACCTCTGGATTGTAGGAAAAATCTGAAAGACTCCTGCGTTCGGCTATGCTGTGGTGTTCGTTAGTAATAATAGGTCAAAAATGGATAAAACTGACAATGATTTTTCCGGCGGCGCTGTGTTGAGATTAAGCTCAGTATGCTTATCTTCGTTAGTATATTGAGTTTTTTTATCAGCTTTTATTCTGCCTGATCGTTACTTCCCCTTTCTCAAAATTTTCTAGGCTTCTGCTCTGATGAAATTCCCCCGTTGATGCTCGAATTTCACAGCGATAAAACGTGATCCTACCGAAATCTCTCTATCATTCGCTTGTAGATGCGTTACTTCACCAATAGCCTGGAAATTGGGGGCATCAATTTTGATGATTTCATGCAAATCAATAGATTGTTCCGTTATGAACCGTACACCGGCAGGTGACAAATCCTGGAATATTCCCTGATAGGGTTTGCTTGGCCAGAATGGATAGAATTCGCATTCACCGCGGATATTGATGCGCATCAGGGTACGACGCGAGGTTTCAGCAAAATCGTCCAGTAGAGTGAACAATGGACTTGCGCATTCTAAACAGCGATCGGTCTGATATCTATTTAGTTCTGGGAAATAGGGCGTTTTGCAGAAACGACAATAATGAGAAATTACCGCTTGATAAGATTCAATCGATGATTGCGGGGTAACGTCCAGATGTTCATTGTGCTGCGAGTCGCCATATTTGCCCGGAGATTCCTCTTGAGTAGCGCTCACAGGATGAGAAGCCAGTAACACATCATATCGTTGTCGGGTTTCAGGATTGGATAATACACGATAGGCTTCTTCTAATAACGCTTGATCAATAGAAGCATTCTTCTTCAGCGCCCGATAACTTACTGCTATGGCAGTAACGGGAGCATCGGATTGAATTTGTAGCACGCGATAAAAATTATATTCATTCCAATTGGTCGTGTATGCGTAGCCATGTTGATTCAACTCAGGGTTCGAATTTGAACCAAATGCTCCTTGGCTGAGTGTGTGGATATGGTAATGCTTCAATAGTTCACGATCATATACTGCTCGTCTTACCGGATCTCCAAGCGTATCGTATGCGTGATCAAGTAATTCTTCGTTCCAATTTGAATCACTTAAATCAGGTCGCATTTTGAGTCTTTGCACCAATATTCGGTAGTTCTCCCGAATCACTGCCATCGATGCATCAGGCTGAACATAAAGAATTCGATAAAAATTTCGCCGTTCGATCATGAGAAAACTGAAGAATCATTCCAAATTGAGATTATCCGCTTTAGCGCGATAGCTTGCCCTATTACACAAGAAAATGTGCTTTCCAACGTATTACGGATAATTATTACTGAATCGGAATGATATCTTACACTCACTGTAGCAGGGTCATTCACCATTTTTTATGATGGGCTTGCAATTCATTAAAAATCACATATAATGAGAACAATTCTCATTACGATATCTCTATACAAAATTATGGATACTCTAACTATTTCCCCAACAGTCGTCAGAAATCTCTATGAATCCGAAAGAAAAAAATTCGAAACATCAATTGATAGCAATACGCTCTTCAAAGATACGGACGTGGTCTTTATTATGCACAAAGGCGAGCAGTATTCTCTGCGCCGCACACGTAACGGGAAATTGATACTAAACAAATAGTGGCCTTAGGATATATATCATGTATATTTGTACGTGCAAGCTAACACGGAATAATCCACGATGGAACAGGAAATAAGGTTGGTTACAAGTAAGATAGTGAACAACTTCTCTGAGTGGGATTAATCACGTACAAAAATACCTGTCTAAGGAGATAAAAATGAAAGGCAATGCCGATATTATCCGCTGGCTGAATCAACAATTACAGCATGAATTGACTGCTATTAATCAATATTTTCTGCATGCTCGCATGTACAAAAACTGGGGATTCAATGATCTCGGAAAGCATGAATTCGATGAATCCTGTGAAGAAATGAAACATGCCGACCTTTTGATTGAGCGAATTTTGTTATTAGAAGGCTTACCCAATTTACAAGATCTCGGTAAGCTCATGATTGGTGAAACTGCTGAAGAGTGTGTTGCTTGTGATTTAAAGCTTGAGTACATTTCACGCGAGACATTACTCGCAGCTATTGCGGCATGTGAAACAGCTCATGATTTCGTATCTCGTGAAATTTTTGAACATATTCTTGAGGATACTGAGAAGCACATCGACTGGTTAGAAACGCAACTCAGCCTCATACAGAAAGTCGGTGTCCATAATTGGTTGCAAAGCCAGATGTAAGGTAGCTCTGAAAAAGAATTAATTGACGATCAGGCATCGTTGAGTCAGATAAAAATGCATTGATAGCAATAAAAACGAGCATTGAAAGTCTGATTTGAAAGTAATATCGCTAAACGCAACAGTTTTTCAGAACTTCCATAACTTTTTCCTTGGCCGCTGGAGTTATTCCTCCTTCTTCAGCGGCACTTTAGCCAGCCAACCTGTAACCCTCAGGTCAGCCAGCCATTTTTTTAGTTGCTGATGACTTGTGGGAGAAGCAATAATGAAATTTCTTCAAAAAAAACTGGCTTTAGCTGACAATGCCGCGCCTGATACTAACGATCAGTATCACTCCTCTGACATCTATGATCTCTGCAGCACTTTGTCCTTCTGGTTACGTAAACTCGACAAAATATGCCGCAGTCTCGATCCGTATTCCTCAGTCCGCACCTCAACTTACTTTTCAGATCAGGAAATTAATCATCCAGAAAAGAAAACAACGTCCTTCTTGCCCGCAACGGATACATCAAGCTCTGTTAATTGGGCACCACTGATCAAATCTAAGCCATCACGGACCACTTCTTCCATAAAGCCGCAAAAGATTGGAAATTGCGCACCTATATTAACAGGACAAACGGTGTTGTGCATTGGCGGCCGCAGCCGGTTATATCCTATTTATAGCCGACTCACAGAACATATAGGCGGACGTTTAATGACATTTCATGGCGATCCCAACGATCAGTTGAAAGACTTACCTCGACTTTTGGAAAAAACGGATATGATCATCTGCTCCATCGACTGCGTGAATCATGAAGCCTATTTCATGGTGCAATTCTATTGCAGATTTACCGGCAAGCCATGCGTACTGCTCGAGCGCTCAGAATCCACTTCATTCCAGCATGGAATCAGCGTCTTATCTAAAATATTCTCAGAAAAAGACCGCTCCCTCGCGAAGTATTCCGATCACTGAATTTTTCGAAAAAATTCGGAAGAAATTAACGAGCGATCATCAGATAAGGCAAAATCCGTGGAAAACGCAGTTTATTAGGCGTCAATGAGCATTTTGGATTTGATTTCAATAAAGCAGAAAATATTAGTTCTCAATCTTGCTGGGGCTACAACTGATAAGCCGGTCTCCCAACGCCAAGAATACCCGGTTACGTCCCGCGTTCTTGGCAGCATAGAGCGCCTTATCAGCGGCATTTACCAGATGATCCTCACTTTTCATATTCGCTTCTTTTAATGCTACGCCAATACTGATGGATACTTGGATGTGCGCTTCATCAATCTTGATCTGCTGAGCATACACATGCTGACGAATCCGTTCGGCAAATAAAATGACCGATTTCGCATCGGTATTGCCATTATGGCAAACAATCAAAAACTCTTCGCCACCCATCCGGCAGAAACTGTCTCCCTTTCGTGCCGAATTCCGCATCGAAGCAGCCACTTCCTTCAAAACCTTGTCACCAATCGCATGGCCATAGGTATCATTGATTTGCTTGAAGTGATCAATATCGATCAGCATCACAGCCATCAACTGGCTCGACCGATGCGCCACACTCCATACATCCGTCAAAGTATCCATTCCGGCTCGACGGTTCGGTAATTCCGTCAACACATCAGTTAACGCATAATGCTCGAGCTTGCGATTCGTCACCGCCAGTTCTGCTGCAAAGCGCTTCAACTGTTCCCGATCGCGCTCCCAGGATTCCTGCAATTTCCGGTAGTGCCAGGCTGCCCGCAATCGTGCCCTGAATGACCGCACATTGATCGGCTTGGTCACGTAATCATCAACACCGGCATCAAATGCCTTGATGACTTCCTCTTCGTCCTCGATGCTGGTCAACATGATGATGTACAGATTCTGGCCCCATTCGGTGGCCCGTAAAGCGACCGTTAATTCAAAGCCATTCATGACCGGCATCAGCCAGTCCGTAATCACGATATGCGGCGAAATTTCCATCGCCAGTGACAATGCCTCCTGACCATCCTTAGCTGTAAACAGCGTATGGCCCCGCACATTGGCAAGGAGTCCCTGGATGAAAACCAAACTGGATGGATCATCTTCAACCAGAAGTATGCGAAGCGGCGCAGCATCCGTTTCGTTCTCAGGTCGGGGAGCTGCCGCATTCATCATTTTCTGGAAGGGCGGCAACAACTCGGCCGCAGAGATTTTGAGCATCCTTCCCCACGACTGCCATTCCTTCATTACCTGATCGATTAGAGCTCCGAACAATTCGGTATCCAAACCGATCTTTCCGCCCAACAGAATCAACTCAGAAATGCGATTGTTACGCTGGCATTCCTCCGCCAAGCCGAAATTCGCAATCTGTTTTCCCAAGTACAGCAAATGTACGATATGAAATGGGCGGGATCCTTCTGAGAAACCAGATTCATCCGGAACCTCATGGTAATAGATTGATTCGACGAAGATCTTCGGGACACCAAAATTGAGTAGCATGGCGGCGGTTAATTCATTATGATCGGTCTTCAGATATTGCCGCTCCATCTCGACCACAGATTGATCAGATGTCTTTTTCTCCATCAAATCGCTGTACTTTTCCGGATATATCGTCGCCAATGCCAAATTGCCAATTTGCGCCATCAATCCACAGGCAAACAGTTCATCGGGAGCGCAGACACGAGTCAATTTAGCCAATTCCTGCATGGTGATCGCCATAAGTAGCGAATGCGACCAAAATTCTTGATAGTTAAATCCTATACATGCGCCTTTTTGGTATTGATCGATCAGCGAAAATCCCATCGCTAACTGTTTGACCGTTGTTAAACCGACATGCGAAATGGCATCGCTCACAGACGTGATCGGCCGGGTAGCCTGATTGGATGAATTAGCGCGCTGAATCAAACGGCCCGCCAATGCTGGATCGGTTTGAACTAATCTGGCAATTTCATGAATGGTGATATCTTCCCGTCTGCACGCTTCCATCAAGGCCAACGCCACACCTTTGGGACTGGGTAATAACGTGCTGATTTTTAGCTCATTCAGGTCAGCTATTTTCATCATCTATTCCTGTAAGCAGATTGGAAGAATGATTCATCATGTATCGAAATAAAGC
>NZ_QRCB01000020.1 GCF_009833095.1 Nitrosomonas sp. JL21 | reverse complement strand
GTCATTTGTCATAAAATACCCTTTGATGAATGCGCCTATTTATACATGAAAATTTTTTTTCATATTTATTCAATTACTTAGAAAAATATCTGACGAATTAATACCTAGAATAAAAATTAAGCTCAAGCGAGACGATATATTTAAATTACTTCATATCTTTGTTTTTTATGATCCTTTTATTCCATCGAAGCCATATACGTAGTTGCCGAAATTCTTCCACATCAAGACTATCCGCTAATATCACCGCACTCTGAGGAAAGAATTTTCCTTCTAGTTTTAAATTTACCACCGTGAGATAAGGTGCCACAAAGGAATCTTGCAAAACATAGCATATACAGGACTTACCCGAATGCATTGTTATTTGACACGGCATCTCATCGGACAACACTAAAATTTCAATTGCATCAGCAGCAGTGAAAAACGCATTTTTTCGTAGGTAATAGATCAGGCTGATCATTAACACAGCAATAATCACCACTTTCAAAATACTAAGAAAAGATAATGAATAAATTAAAAAGATGGCAATGATGTGAGCTGATACAAGAATTATGGCAAGTCTGAAAGAAGGCCGAAGATGAATAGTTAAAGTAGCCATTCAAGATTACAAATCGTCTTTAGTAGATCATCTCTTGAGCGAATCTGCTACTGACTATCGTGGTTTAAGGTCGTATAATCTTTGTCCGCTCTCATTTTGACGATTAACACAGCAAATTCGCATGCATCCAGTTTGGCAAACTTTTTTACATAACCATCAGGCTCTTATTGAAGATAATCGTGTGATTCACTTTGGAGATATTACATCTGAACTCCAAAGTAGCCAAACACATACCATCATAGCTGATCTATCCCACTTTGATTTGATTCGCTTTTCTGGAAATGATGCCCAAACCTTTCTTCAAAATCAAGTAAGTTGCGATATTCGTAAGGTCAATTCGCATGCAGCTCAATACGGTGCTTACTGCACGCCCAAGGGACGTGTATTAGCCAACTTCATACTCTGGCAGCAGAATGATGATCTAATCATGCAAGTCCCGGCCAGCGTATCAAGCCCTGTTCGACAACGTCTCGCCATGTATATTTTACGCGCACAGGTGAAATTGACCCAAGCAAGCGATGAACTGATTCGAATAGGTATTGCTGGTACACAGGGCTTGTCACTCATTGAAAATATTCTTGAGCGCCCGTTGAATTGCGAGGAATCTTTACATGTCATTGAACATGAATCCATTCATATCATCCGCCTATCTCAACAACAGTTTGAGTTGACTACTCCAATTAAAAATGCACCGTCCTTTTGGGAGCATCTGAGCATATACGCAAAACCCGTTGGTGCTGATTGTTGGAACTGGCTTACCATTCAAGCCGGCATTCCTGTCATTCTAGCCGAGGCTCAAGAAATGTTTTTACCTCAAATGATCAACTTGGACAAGTTGGATGGCATCAGCTTTAAAAAAGGTTGTTACCCAGGACAAGAAATCGTAGCCCGCACGCAATATCTTGGAAAACTCAAACGTCGTATGTATTTGGCGCACATCGACACAACTGAAATAGTTAAAGCCGGCGATGCATTGTTCAGCGAAGATATGGATGATCAATCTAGTGGCAATATTGTCAATGTCGCTCCATCACCGCAGGGTGGATTTGATGCTTTAGCCGTCATACAACAAAGCAGTCTTGATTCTGACTCCATCCACTGGAAGTCATTAACAGGCCCAGTTCTAGAAATTAAACCCCTGCCTTACTCGATTTCGCCATAAACAATTTCGCTACCCAGTATCTGATCTTTTAGCATTGGCTACAATTAAGTTATTTATTCACACATAAAACCCGCATGCTCATACATTAATGCCACAATCATATACACCAAGCCTTTTTGATTATGATTTATCATAAAATTCAAATAGTTATAAATTAATATTGAGTAACTAAAGTAGAAATAGCATTCACTAGCAAGCTCGCTTTGTTCTTGGTAGAATCGCCAAGCTAGTTTATTGACTGTCAACATCAGTTAACGAGTACACATATTTTTGTACTTCTCAAACCAATTGGCGCGATATCTGTTTTCCTCTAATTCAAACAAGCTTTGGTTAAAGTGTGCATTATTCTATTAATAATCAACCAAATAACTTACTGAAAAATAGTATCGTTTTTTCTATCACTAGAATCACTACGAAAACACCTATGCAATATAAGAGGTGTACTTTATAAGAATGAAAAGGAACTGTTATGTCCCCTAGTTCAACACAAATCAATAAATATCTGAAAAGTTTACAAAAACACCTTGCGGACGAGCATCCGGATAATCCTACTCTCGCAAATGCAGTAAAAAGTTTTAGAAAAATGGATTATGTTGGTCACAGCATGGGACTGCTCAGCAAAGATGAATCCTATGCGACATGCGTGACTTGGTGGCCCATGATCGCGGTATTAGGTACATTTTCTGCTGGAAAATCTACCTACATCAATTCCTATTTGGATATGCCATTGCAACGCACTGGGACTCAAGCTGTCGATGATAAATTCACGGTAATCTGCTATAGCCGTCATAATGAAGCAAAAACGCTTCCAGGGATTGCATTGGATGCAGATCCGCGCTTTCCGTTTTTTCAGATCAGCCGCAGCATCGATGAAATATCCGAAGCTGGGCAAGAACGTATTGATGCCTATCTTCAGCTAAAAACCTGTCCCTCAGAAAACATTCGCGGGAAAATCCTGATCGACTCACCTGGCTTTGACGCTGACGATCAACGCGCATCCACACTGCGGTTAACTCAACATATCATCAATTTGTCAGATCTGGTTCTAGTATTTTTTGACGCTCGACATCCAGAACCCAAGGCAATGCAGGATACGTTGGCTTATTTAGTCTCGGCCAGTGTTAATCGGGCAGATGCCAATAAATTTCTTTATATTTTGAATCAAATCGATGTGACAGCCCAGGAAGACAATCCTGAAGAAGTGGTTTCAGCTTGGCAGCGTTCGCTGGCCGAAGTAGGGCTGGTCACAGGACGATTTTATCGGATTTATAACCCCAAAGCAGCTGTACCCATAGCCAATCCCAGTGTAAAAGAGCGTTTTGAGAAAAAGCGCCTCGAAGATATAGCCGATATCAACGCGCGAATGCATCAGATCGAAGTCGAGCGTTCTTATCGAATCGTCGGAAAACTTGAACAGACTGCCAAGGGAATCAAGAATCAAATCGTGAGCAAACTTTCCGATATGTTGAACAAATGGAAAAGCAGAGTCATCCTGTTCGATAGCTTGGCAGTGATCACTTTCGCCATATTGGCGGGCATTGCGCTGACGTTGAGCGATTCTTGGAATCTGCTTAAAGCACTACCCAGCGAACTAATGCAAGGTGAAACCTCTGCGTTAGTAATAACCACATTGCTAGTAATCAGCATCTTATATAGCCATTTTTCTATTCGCCGTGCCGTCGCCAATAATATATTGAAAAAATTGGCGGATGAAATTGGAAATGACCACGAAGCATATAAACAATATACACAGGCATTCAACAAAAGCACTGCCGCTTATCGTCCAATGTTTTTGAACGGTCCAGCAGGTTGGAACGAAGTTACCGAGCAAACCCTTGATGAAATCATCAATGAAGCAAATGATTATATTCAAGCGTTGAACGATCAATTTACTAACCCGTCGGGAAATGGCGAAGAAAATTCGCAAGTCTGAGTCTGATTTTGATAAATCATCCAACAGGATGCTCTTTCTCAGTTGGAAATGTACATTTAATCAAAAGTACACGCTCAATTGTCAATTGCGCGTGTACTCCAAAACTCAATGGTTATTTCTGATTCTCTAACTAATCCTTCTTTTTTAACCACAAATAATCTTTCCAAAAGTGCTCTTTCTTTCAGATGATTGCACTAATACCACTCACACCATTAATTACCCAGCAGTCGTTATCAAACAGAAATCTACTACCCGATCTGATCTTGGACAAGCGCGCTATTAAAGAGTAAAATTCCGGCTTTTCTTTATACTAGTAATCGGGGAAATAGCAATGTCAATCACAATCGACCAAAAAGCACAGATAGTTCGTGACTATCAAAGAGCTGATGGAGACACTGGTTCTCCAGAAGTCCAAGTAGCTCTTTTGACAATTCGAATCAATGATCTCATCGGTCATTTCAAAACCCATGTCAAAGATCACCACTCCCGCCGCGGCTTGTTACGTATGGTAGGACGCCGTAGAAAATTGCTAGACTATCTCAAGCATCGCAATTTTGACACTTATCAGAATCTGATCGAACGTCTTGGTTTGCGTAAATAAAAATTCATTTCGCATGTTTGGCTGAGAGCAAACTGAGTAGATCATTCCCTGCTCGGACTTTCAAATATCCATATATGGATATTTGAAAATCATAAGAGAAGGGAACATTCATCAGAAAAAGGACTGTTAATTGAAATCTATCAAGAAGAGTATTACCTACGGACGTCATCAACTTACACTCGAAACAGGAGAAATAGCAAGACAAGCACATGGGGCCGTCGTTGTCACGATGGAAGACACCGTTGTGCTTGTGACTGTAGTCGGGGCGAAAACAATAAAACCTGGGCAAGATTTTTTCCCACTTACCGTTGATTATCAGGAAAAATTTTATGCTGCAGGAAGAATACCCGGTAGTTTTTTCAAGCGAGAAGGCCGTCCTTCCGAGAAAGAAACCCTCACTTCCAGACTCATCGATCGCCCGATTCGCCCCCTCTTTCCTGAAGGCTTTTATAATGAAGTGCAGATCGTAGCGACCGTACTGTCATCCGATAATGAAATTGACGCTGACATTCCTTCCATTATCGGAACTTCGGCAGCGCTCATTCTCTCGGGTATACCCTTCGATAGCCCGCTCGGAGCTGCTCGCATCGGTTATATCAATAATGAATACGTACTCAATCCTACGACTACGGAATTAAAGAATACTCAACTGAATTTAGTTGTGGCTGGGACTCAGCAAGCTGTCCTCATGGTTGAATCCGAAGCATTAGAGCTTCCCGAAGAAGTCATGCTCGGTGCCGTCATGTATGGTCATGAACAAATGCAAGCCGTGATCACGGCCATCAATGAATTTGCCGATGAAGCTGGAGTGACTGCATGGGATTGGACGCCTCCAGTCAAAGATACGGATTTTGAGGAAAAAATTGCCGGTTTGGCAGAAGCCGATTTGCGGCAAGCCTTCAAAATCAAGCAAAAACAAGCTCGATCTGAAGCGATTGAAGAAATCAATCAACGAATATCTGCAGAATTAGGGGTTGATACTGAAGACGGGCCTGATTTGCAATCCTATAAAGAAGCCTTTTTTACACTAGAGTCCAAAATTGTACGCAATCAAATCCTGGACGGGGAACCGCGTATTGATGGCCGTGGAACGCGCACGGTCAGAGCGATAACCATCCGAAATGGCGTGCTTCCTCGCACCCATGGCTCAGCATTATTCACTCGCGGTGAAACACAAGCATTAGCTGTCGCAACGCTGGGAACTGCACGAGACGAGCAAAAGATTGATTCTCTCCAAGGGGATTACAACGATCGATTTATGCTGCATTACAACATGCCACCGTTTGCAACTGGGGAGATAGGACGCGTTGGTACTCCCAAGCGTCGCGAAATCGGTCATGGCCGCCTGGCCAAGCGAGCTCTTGTCGCAGTTTTGCCATCACCTGAGGAATTTGGATATTCGTTGCGAGTGGTATCCGAAATCACTGAATCGAATGGCTCAAGTTCAATGGCATCCGTGTGTGGCGGTTGTTTGGCATTGATGGACGCAGGTGTACCATTGAAAGCTCATGTTGCTGGTATCGCGATGGGACTCATCAAGGAAGGCAATCGGTTTGCTGTCTTGACCGATATTCTTGGTGATGAGGATCACTTAGGAGATATGGATTTTAAAGTTGCGGGAACTGAGAAAGGCATTACTGCTCTACAAATGGATATTAAAATCCAAGGTATTACCAAAGAAATCATGCATGCCGCGTTAATACAGGCTCATGAGGGTCGTATGCATATTCTCAAAATCATGAGAGAAGCATTGCCGTCGACCCGTGAAGATATTTCCATTCATGCACCTCGCATCATCAAGCTCAAAATCAATCCGGAAAAAATACGCGATGTCATTGGTAAAGGTGGAGCAGTGATCCGTACCTTGACGGAAGAAACAGGTACGACGATCGATATCACCGACGATGGTCAGGTAACCATTGCTTGCGTAAATGCTGAGGGCGGAGAATTAGCTAAGAAACGTATTGAAGATATTACCGCAGAAGTTGAAGTTGGCAAGGTATATGACGGTACGGTCTTGAAGTTACTTGATTTTGGCGCTATTGTCAGCGTGCTTCCAGGTAAGGACGGGCTTTTGCATATTTCCCAAATTGCTAATGAACGGGTCAATAACGTTTCTGATCACTTATCTGAAGGACAACAAGTTCGCGTCAAGGTACTTGAGGCAGATGACAAAGGCAGATTGCGATTAAGTATGAAAGCAGCATTAGCCGAAAACGGTACGGAACCGATTACGGAAGAATCTTAGCATCCCATCCAAGAACATTGACTGAATTATCAATAAGCCCTGTCACAAAATAGGGCTTATTGATCCAAATTAAAGCGCTTAAGTATTACTTGGCTATTTGTCTTTCCCTTATCTCATCGAGTGTTTTACAGTCAATGCAAAGTGTTGCAGTGGGCCTGGCTTCAAGACGTTTCAAGCCGATTTCTATACCACAGCTTTCACAATATCCGTAATCCCCAGAATCTATTTTTCCAATTATCTCATCGATTTTCTTAATTAATTTACGTTCACGATCGCGATTTCGTAACTCAAGAGTCATATCGGATTCCTGACTTGCTCGATCGTTGGGATCAGCGAATACCGTGGCCTCATCCTGCATGGTATGCACTGCTCGATCAATATCCTGACCTAATTCAATCTTCATGTCGTCAAGTATTTTCCGAAAATGCATGAGCTGTTCGGGATTCATATATTCTTCACCCGCTTTGGGTTCATAGGGAGTCACGTGTTTGCTTTGTAGCTCTTGGGGCATTATTGATGGCTCCTGTTTTCTTAAGTCCGGTCGCGTAAAAAACGCATACTAATATCAGAAAATTCATTGGACAACAAGCTATTTTTCAAAATAGAACTCAAAAAACCCAGAAATAGATGAGAAACACCCCCATGATAAAACCTTTCACCATTCCGATGTTTTTCCCATGGTTGTTGCCGTTCTTTCTTATCTTCTCACACACCTTCCTGTTTCATTTTTGAGTGTACTGAAAACGAGCATACGAAGAAATTGACGTTTCCTACCTAAGACGGTATAGTGTCGCCTTTTCCGGGGTGTAGCGTAGCCTGGTAGCGCGCCTGGTTTGGGACCAGGATGTCGGGAGTTCAAATCTCTCCACCCCGACCAATTTCAGCTCTATATTGTAGAGTATAAAGCCCGACTTGGTGCCCGTAGCTCAATTGGATAGAGCACCAGCCTTCTAAGCTGGGGGTTACAGGTTCGATCCCTGTCGGGCATGCCACAAATAAAGCTTTACTTTCACTTTTATTGTGGTGGCTGTAGCTCAGTTGGTAGAGTCCCGGATTGTGATTCCGGTTGTCGTGGGTTCGAGTCCCATCAGCCACCCCAGTTCATATATTTTCACTTCCGCACGCTTTATTATTGACTGGAGTTCTTAAGTTTCACACACTCACTCTAAAGCTGCCCAATACTTTCCCATCAAGTCATATTCAGCTTCCTGTCTAGCCCTCTTTCAGTCTGCATCAATTTTATAACTACCGCTGCCTTCACCATTCCCGCCAGCCACGTATCAGCGGAAAATAAAGTCCCCGCTTCACTACACGTGAATCCAGTTGTTGCATGATGTGCGCATAACGATCAAGTTGATATTGGTAGCGAATTTTTTCGCGATCAAGGAACTGCTCTATATCCGATCCCTCGTGACTACCAATTTTATAATCGATAATCCAGCGCACTCCCATCGAATCCAGAAAGGTTCTGTCGATGATCCAGCTCGTTGGGATATGATCAATGGCTGCGGTAATTTTCAACTCATTTTGTGCGTATTGCTGAGTACTTAGAATCCATCGCCCACGCTCATCACTGATCGCATTGGTTAACGCCGCTATGACTCGGTCAAGCGCATTTTCAAGCTCATGATCAGCTCCAATCATGCCATCGACCAGAAGATTATGTTTAAATTGGTCACGCATCGCTTGTATACGCTGAGCTGTCCAATTTTGCAGTTCATCTTCCGCAATCCGCTGTAACCAACGATGAACTACATTTCCCACATGCCGAGCCATTTCACTCGCCCAGGAAAATTCTATCTCATCTTGAATACGCTCATGATCGTGCGGTCTCTGCCAAACGATGGAAGATGGCGCATCGGGCAAAGTCCATTCTGTAGGCAATCGATAACCGCAATGATCATTCCGACTCTGGGCAACATGATTTCCATCTTCGCGATCATTTTCAAATGAATGGCATTGCGCAGCAGCATGATACCTAGGTGCCACACTGGGCCACAGCCTGCTGAGTAATGACTGCGCCATTGGTTGAGACGGAATCATTCTCCCATCTGAGTCCGAAGACGAGCCCGTATGCCCAAGCAAATGCAAGAATTTCTTCGCACGCGTCGCCGCCACATACAGCAAACGGTCCGCCTCAAACAAGGCTTTATCCTGATCGAGTTTTTCTATCCACTGGTAAATTGAATCACTCGCCGATCCAACCTCCTGAATCGGTGCCAGCAACAAATCCATTCTGGCGCCGCCGTTATCTGGAAATGTTTGAGTTGGCTGCTCCATCCATTTGAGCAACTGTTTTTTGTTATTCCTTGGCGCACGGCCGAGCCCAGGAATGATGACGGTATCGAATTCCAGTCCTTTTGCTTTATGAATCGTCATAATCTGTAATGTATCATCAGCAGCCAGATCGGGTTTTGCATACAATTTGCTCAATCCCTGTTCAAATCGTAGCTGGTCGTACAATGTACCTGTTTGTTCGTGACGCTCGAGATAGTCCAGAAATATTTGAGCATCCTGCACGGAATTTCCTTTCTCCTCTTCCCCTTTCTTTGAATTTGCAACTACACCACCCAGTGCCAGCCAGACCGCTTCAACCGTCTTGCGAAGCGATTGACGCAGTCGATGGTTCACACAAGGTTGCAGTGCGGCTCTTAGCCGACTGAGGCGCCCTCTAGCGTCTGCTGAAACCGCATGCCAGCGATTCTCATCATTGACGAGCTGCCACACCGTCATTTCTTTTTTGATCAACTCAGGATTACTCTCAACTAAGGCATCCATGTCTCTGAGCAACAAACCACACCACGGGGCGCGCAACACTGCAAACCACGCAATCTGATCAGAAGGATTCATGAGCAGGCGAGTCAATGCCAGCAAGTCCTGTACAGCAGGCTTATGGTGCAGCAATTCGATATCGACGGCGCGAAAATGCAGGCGTGCTTGGGAAATATATTCAACGATCGCAGATAAGTGGCTACGATTGCGCACCAGAATGGCAATGGTTCCCATTGGATCATTTCGGCGCGCATTCCTGATAATTTCCACCACTTGCCGTGCTTCATCCGCATCATCCCTTCCCCAGAATGGATAGATCTTCACGGCTTCATCAGCCAATGCGGGATGCATCGCCATCGACCATGCGTAAGCCACGGCACCCATCGCCACATTTTCGTGGTCGGGCATGATGCGCTCAAACGCGGAGTTCACCCAATCAATGATGCCCTGCTGGGAACGAAAGTTCGCATTGAGCGTGATCGGTTGTAAGACCAGATGGCCAATGCCGTTAGTTCGGGCTTGCAAGAAGAGACCCACCTCCGCCTCACGGAATCTGTAAATCGACTGCATCGGATCACCCACAGCGAATAAACTGCGACCATCACCTGTTTCCCAGCCTGCAATCAGCTTCTCGATCAACTTGAACTGGCTGATGGACGTATCTTGAAATTCATCGATCATGATATGCCTGATGCGATGATCCAATGCCAACGCAAGATCCGTCGGCGCATCGGCATCACCCAGCGCCAGCAGTGCCCGCTGGGTAACTTCTGAAAAATCCACTTTCCCATGCGCCTGAAATACCACATTCAATTGTGCCACTGCGTAGGGTAGCAATCGGGTAATGACCGCCAGAATTTCCCATTGTGAATCGGCATAGCACGAAGGAGGCAAGACGCGTACATCCTGCAAAGCTTGGCGGAAAGTATTTTCAGCAGCAAGCAATTGAATCAAAGCTTCTAAGCGATTTTTCCAGTCCTTGGCTTCCTTTTTCTCGGTAGAGGTCGTACCGGGTGGAAAACCTTCCTTTACTGATAATCTCTTCCGCCAGTCTCCTTCCTTATTCAGTAACAATCCCGCTACACCTTGCCAATGTTCGACTTCGGCCATTGCGAGCGAATCCAAATCATTGCAGGCTGTGATGGGTGACGAGATGCCCATCGTGGCAAGATTTGCGGCGCTATAGCGCAATATTGCGAGTAACTCATCATGCAACAGACCTGGCAATAATTGAACAATGAATTGCACTACATTCTGACGTGAATGCTGAAGCGATTCCTCGAGCTCTTGCCGAGGAGCCTGAAGATGCCTCAGCCAGTGATCGCGCTTGGCGAGCATCTCCATCAACAATGATTCAATACGTGCTCTATCGTTATCCAAATGCTCGAACAATCGTTCAATATCAGATGCGATTTCATGATCTCTATCGATGAAAGCAAGTGTAGCCCGTACCGCTTCCAAATAAAGCCTGGAAGCATCTTCGACGATTTCAGGTTGTGCACCGAATGTCGACAGTACGGGCATTTGCTGCGTCAATGCCGCGCATAACGAATCAATGGTTTGAATCCGCAAGCGCTGCGGATTTTCCGCAATTTGCCAGCCCGCCTGTTGGTTCCGCTCGAGCACGACCAGCGAAAGTTCACGGTTGAGGCTGTCATGAGCAGATTCATTACCGTCCAGTTGATGGGCATCGGCCAGCACGCTCAGAACGCGCGTACGCATCTCAGTTGCCGCTTTGCGTGTAAAGGTAATCGCCACAATCTCTTCCGGTGCATCGACACAGGACAGCAAGCGAAGATAACGCTGAATCAGCAGCGTTGTTTTACCCGATCCAGCCGGTGCCTGTACAATGAACGACTGAGCCGGATCCAGCACTTGTTTACGCTGCTGGGAATCGGGAACGAATTCATGATCAGTCATTATCTGGATCCTTGACGATCACACTCTCTGCAATTCGTTCATGAATCCGGCAAAACAGCTGCATCTCACAGTAGTCGCAGGTTTTCGGAAAATTCTTGGGATCGACACGGGCATCACCGCGGCAAAAACCTGTTGCCAAGTTCGTTAGATTCTGGCGCCAAGCCGCCACGAGCTCCGCCCAGGTACTGAATTGCTTACATCCATGGGTATGCTCAAAAGACTTCACGCCCGGTAATACATCAGAATCTTTCATTATGGCCGTAAAACCCATCTCGCCGCGTTTCACGGCAGCAAAGGCAACGCCTGCGGCTTGTTGCCCGGTTTCTGTCATTGCCAGATAGAGCGGAAGTTGCGGCTCATCCGGTCGTTCTCCAATCAATGCTTGGATGGACGGCCTGCTGGTTTTGTAATCAATCACGACGCGCTGCCCATTACCCACATCATCGACTCGATCGAGACGAACGCTCAGTTCCAGATCGCCCACTCGAAGCGTGCGTTTTTCTTCAACCGCTATCACTGCAAAAGAATTGCGTTTTCTCTCCTGATCGAGCCATTCACGCACTATGGATAGCAAGCGCCGATGCTCGATTTCCGCAAACCGGCCCGACAGCATCATCGGTTTAGCACGCTGCATCGCAATAATGGCCTCATGGACGAGACGCACCAACAGACTTTCCAGCTCTCCATCCTGTAACGCATCGAGCGCTTCTTTAGTCTGCAATTGCAGCCATACTTGTGCCAATACCTGATGAACCAACACACCTCGTTCTGATGCATTCAGACCCGCGTGAGGCACCAACGGACTTTCAATACGCAACCGGTGCCTGGCCCATGCACGAAACGGACATGCTGCGTAGTCCTTGATTACCGCTGTTCCCCCTGGCATTAGTTGTGTCAGTTTGTGTTGAGCCAAGGGCGGTATATCGCTCTCCACGATCTGCTCCAGTTCGCATGATTGCTTGATGAGATCCAAGTGGGAAGTCGGCATCATGCGACATAGCTCGATTTCTGGTATTTCTGCTATCAATGGGCTGGGGCTTAATTCCTCGTCATCCGCATCATTACTGAATTTGGCATAACTGAAAATGGCTTCACGCGTATAGGCAGACCATCCTTGCATCAATCCCCGGCAATACAGCAAAGCCTCCTTCGTCGAAGCCAGCGGTAATTTCGCTTTGCGTTGCAACTCCAGCGGAACAAAGGGATTGGTCCGAGTTTGCAAAGGCCAGTGCTTATCCGACAATCCCATGACCCATACATAGTCAAACTCCTGGTTTGCTGCCTCCAATACCCCCAGAATTTGAATCGGTACTTCTGGAGTTTCAGGTTGAAACAAGGTTTCGCTCGCCATTCTATACAAACGCTCAATGGCATAATGATAAGTGGTGCTTGGCACAACCCGATCCAATGAACCAAACTCCGCCACCAGCGCTTGCCATTTTTTGAAAGTCTGATACTCACTGGAATTCAGTGTGCGCTCACCGGGAAATCCGCTCAACTGCAGAACCTCAGTAATCAGTCTCGCAAAAGTTGCATGGCTTTCCAATCCGGGAAGCCCTGCTTGGCGAAATCTAACCAAGGCCGACAATTGCTGCAGCAACACCGGACAACTCAAGTCGCCTCCCGCCTGCTGCAACAACGTCCATAAGCGTTCCACGGTCACTACTGGCTCGGCGTATTGACGTATGCGCGCATCAATCAAGATCCGCTGATCGATCTCAGTTTCGGCACCCCCAAGAAACGGTGAGCGCAACCAATGGCTCACACGGTCAAACTCTATTTCCTGATCCAATAATGACAAGCATACGAAGGCTGCATCAATCAGAGAATACTGAGTCAGGGTCAATCCCAATGAAATATTGAAGGGTAAAACCGGATCGGTAGCACATGGTAAACCTGATCGGACATCGGGATACATGATGGCACTGAAGATTCGGCTTAGCGCACTACGGTAGCTGGCCAATTCCGGCACCACGATACCGATGCGCACAGTTCGATCGGCTTGTTCAATTTTAGATCGCGCCCATACTGCCGCCTGATGAATCTCATCCTGGTTGCTGGCAAATTCATAACGCCTGGCAACTTCATATATCCGATTTTCATCTGTTTCTGGGTAGGAAATGATGACTTCGCAGCCGGAATCAACCAAGGAATTTAAAAAATTTAATTGCTGTGGGGTAATCACATCGAAACCATAGCAAATGAGCGTGGAAATTTTTTGAATATCCAAGGACGCATAGTGTTCAGAAAGAAAATCCCAAGCACATGTTTGATCCAATTGTTGAGCGCGCGAAGTTGCCACTCGATAGGATGCTGCCCAATCCAGAAATGCTTGAACATCCTCATTCCAAAAATGATTCTCGACATAGGGCATCAAATGCCAAGCATGCGTCAATTGCCATGCTTCTTTGACGAATTGAGCGGTTTGTGGAACTTTGAGTAATGTTTTACCGACTTCGGAAGATTGGATAATCGCTTCCCAGAGCGACTGTTCCTGAATCGGCGATAGTAGAAAAGGCAAGCGAGTTTTCGCGCCATACAGCGCATCAAGATAAATGCGCTCAATGAAGGCAGTAAACGGCAATATATCAGCAGTGTGCCAAGCGGTCAGCTTCTGCTGAAGCTGATTGGAATTAAATCGAGTTTTAAGCGCTAATGCAAGCCTGCGGTTGGGTGTTATGACCGTAGCACCGGCATTGATGCGCTTAAAAACCTCTTTCGGAGAGATGTATGAGAATTGTGAAGAATTAAACATGCGGTATTAAAATTACCGCGATTTTACCTAACGCTGCAATTGATCCAATTTATCCTTTACGCTCGCCCATTCGTCTGCATCAGGTAATGCTTCTTTTTTCTCAATGATGGGGCGCCATTTTTTGGATAATTCAGCATTCAATCCGATAAACTGCACTTGCTCATCAGGCACATCATCCTCAGCATAAATTGCTTCTACCGGACATTCTGCAACACATAACGTGCAGTCAATGCATTCATCCGGATCAATCACCAAGAAATTGGGGCCTTCACGGAAACAATCCACTGGGCACACATCGACACAATCCGTGTATTTACATTTAATACAATTTTCAGTTACTACATAAGCCATGACTACTATTCCTTGCTTGATGCTTTGATAGAATCCGGCATTTTAGCAGAATTTTATTTAACAACGCTAACATCACATCAATACAATAAAAAGCAGATCTTCCTGTCATTAACATAATCAAAATCTAAAAGAATAAACCATCGATAAGCCTTGAGAGTTTTTGATTCTTGGGTATATTCCGGATTACCAGCGTTATGAAGGAAAAAACTCACGGCTAGGTGAGGACTGGTCATTGATCGGCCTAGCACCATGTTGCCCCTCAAAAAGATTGCTTCACTTTAGAATCTATCAGTAGAATTCTTTATTACCCATTTGGAAGGAACAATCATGCATTCATTTAAGAATTTATGTCGAATCTCCGCAGTGTGCGTCACCCTGTGGACTGTATCATTCTCATCCGCCGCGCTGGCCAACCGTATTGCTTGTTTTCATACCAATATGGGAAATTTCTGCATGGAGCTTTTTGAGCCTCACGCGCCCATCACCACAGCTAATTTCCTCAGCTATATTACTACTGAAGCCTACACTCATGGGATATTCCACCGTAGCGTGCCATCGTTCGTCATTCAAGGCGGAGGATTCAAGATTGTCGATACTGCCAATGGAAAAACACTCGCACCGGTAACACCTTTTAATCCCATTAACAATGAATTCGGTATCTCCAACACTCGCGGGACGGTTGCAATGGCAAAGGTATCTGGCGATCCGAACAGCGCGACCAGTCAATGGTTCGTCAATCTCAACGATGAAAATTCCCAGAATCTGGATAACCAAAATGGTGGATTTACTGTGTTCGGGCGGATCCTTTTTGATGGAATGCTGGTTTTCGATGCGATCGAGCAATTACCCATCGTTAATCTCGGACCCAGCTTATCTGCAACCCCATTGTTCAATTACGATAACTCACAGGTTGTATTCAGCAATTTTGTACAGATCGATCAAGTTGAAGTATTTGATACCACAGGAGTATTCAGCGAAGAAGTAGCGAGCTTCGCTGTTGACATAGGGACAAGCGAAGCGCTTGAAGTCAAATTGCGCTTGATTCAAGTTCAACCATCCCTGATATTCGAATTAGAGCCGTCGAGTATCGTTTCATTGCCATCGAAGCCCGCCAACATCGCTACTTTTTCCCGTCAAAGCGAACAATTACTCATTCCGTCAGTAATGATCAATTCTTCCACCATCGTGAAAAATGTGACCATGAAACTGACCGATCCGCAGACTTATCAATTTACATTGCAGCATTTCGAATGATCATCTTGTTCGCTTCTCTAACATAGCGATGAAAAAGCCGGTCAGCCGAATTCTTATCATCAATGATGAAAAACTCATACTGAAGGAATTCATCAAAGGGCTCAATGCAGCTGCGAAATCGATTGAAAACCCATTAGGGTTGATTTTTTCTGGTGTAACCACCGCGCAGGAAGCTCTCCAGTCAATTGAGCAGGATGGTGACATTCAGGCAGTCGTCGTTGATGACACATTATATACATTAAAAAATCACGACCAGAAAGCTCGCAATCTACAAATGACCGCATTGGAATTGGTACAGAAAATCAGTCATTTCCGACCGGAATTGAATATTTACATCCTCATTGCACAAGAAAAGGAAGATGAGGTAGTCGACGCATTATTTTCCGAAACCGTGGATGGATATTTTTATCGCGAAGAACGCGATTACCGTGGAATGTATCGCATTTTGAATGCGCAGCTTCAAGAAAAAACCCGTACACCGTTTTATGATCAACTCAAAAATTATGTCTTCATGGCAAAGGATGCCTGGCATACCCCTGGCCATTCATCGGGTGATTCTCTGCGGGACAGCCCATGGGTCGGCGATTTCTATGAATTCATCGGTGAAAATATTTTTCGTGCGGATTTATCGGTTTCAGTACCCACACTCGATTCTTTAATGGAACCCACCGGCGTTATTGCTGAAGCGCAAAAAGTTGCCGCCCATGCATTCGGGGCACGACAAACTTATTTTGCAACCAACGGAACATCAACCGCTAATAAAGTAATATTTCAAACACTACTGGCTCCCGGCGACAAGCTCATTCTGGATCGTAATTGTCATAAATCCATCCATCACGGCGTAGTTTTATCGGGAGCTCATCCTGTTTATTTAAACTCCTCAGTGAATAAGAAATTCAATATCTACGGCCCTGTCTCTAAAAAAACGCTTTATCAGGCCATTGAAGAGCACAGCGATGCTCAGGCATTGATATTGACAAGCTGCACCTATGACGGATTGCGCTACGATTTGCCACCTATTATTCAGGCGGCACATTCCGAAGGAATTAAAGTCATCATTGACGAAGCGTGGTATGGTTTTGCCCGTTTCCATCCGGATTTCCGTCCAACGGCGCTAGAAGCCGGCGCGGACTATGCCACGCAAAGCACGCATAAAGTTTTGTCAGCTTTTTCGCAATCCAGCATGATTCATGTCAATGACCCGGATTTTAATGAGCATTTGTTTCGTGAAAACTTCAACATGCACACATCCACCAGTCCACAGTACAGTATGATTGCGAGCCTTGATGTAGCACGCAAGCAAATCATGCTTGAAGGCTACAAACTTCTGTCACGTACCTTAGAATTGGCAAAAGAATTGCGTATTCAAATAAATGCAACCGGTGTATTTCAAGTTCTCGAACTCCCTGATCTGTTACCGGATGAAATCAAGCACGATAATATTCAGCTCGATCCGACCAAAGTGACGGTTGATATTTCACGTTGCAGCTTTACAATTGAAGAACTTATTCAGGAATTATTCGAGCGTTTTAACATTCAGGTAGAAAAATCAACCTTTAACACTTTAACGCTACTTCTTACCATCGGTACCACACGGAGCAAGGTTTCACGTCTGTATGATGCGCTGATGCGCATAGCTCGTGAAAATAGATCTCCACGCCGGCTTTATCAAACCACCGAAATCCCGGTATTTACTGAACTGGAATATCTGCCCCGCGATGCTTTTTATTGCAATGGAGAATTGGTGCCATTGCTGAATGAAGAAGAAATAATAAATTCCAGTCTCATCGGCAGAATATGCGCTGATCAAATAACACCCTATCCACCGGGTATTCCTGTATTGGTTCCTGGGCAAATCATTTCCCAGGAAATTATCCAATATTTGATCAGCATGCTTCGTTCACAAAAGCGTATAGAAATTCACGGCATTGTCTATGACGGTTATCTGCCCTGTTTAAGATTACTGACCGCAACGGAAGAAAGAAATCTGGTCAAGTTAAATTGATACGCTCGCCGATGCCATGCTTTTATTTTTGTTTATTCGTTATTGGAGAGAGAAATAATGCGGGCAATGGCTTAGATGATCTATGGCGATGAGCCAATCTGCGATCAGCCTGATTGCTGCCAGCCTGCACAATCTGCATATCCACCTGCTTAGAAACATACGGTTGCGTAAACAAAGGATCGCTGAATTTTTCTGCGCGCTTGGAGCTTCTCAAAAACATATCGTTGTTGATCCGAGCTACTGAGCGATCATTTTTCTTTGTGGCACCAGGTTGAACGCGTTTGAGTTTTTTCTCGTCTGTGTAAGCAGACTTTGCTGCTGCAGCGGGCGTTTTCTTTGCTTCAAATGCGCTGATCTCCTCCACTGCGATCTTGGTATTCAAAAGCTTCTCTACTCCAGCTAAAAGCTTATCTTCTTCCTTGCTGACTAAAGAAATAGCAAATCCCTTAGCGCCAGCCCGCCCCGTCCGTCCGATACGGTGAATGTAATCTTCAGGATTATTGGGTAATTCAAAATTAATCACATGTGTTAATTCTTCAATATCGATACCGCGCGCAGCCACATCAGTGGCAACCAGAACCTTAATCTGGCCTTGCTTGAAATCATCAAGCGCCTGAGTGCGCTGAAGTTGATTTCTATCGCCATGAATTGCCGCAGTCGAGATGCCGGTACGGCCCAGTCGTTGCGCCACTCGATCCGCAGTGATCTTGGTTCGAGTAAAAACAAGCACTTGTTTTAAAGTATGCTGTTTAATCAGTAAATTTAGAAGCTCATGTTTGCGCGATGATTCGACGGGATGCACGATATGTGTGATTAACTCGCTAACCGAATTTTGTCTTGCAACTTCAATCAGCACGGGCTTTATTAATATTTTATTGGCAAGTTTCTTGATCTCTTCTGAAAAAGTTGCCGAGAACATCAAATTCTGACGTTTCTCCGGTAACGTATCGATGATTTGCCTGATCGCTGGCAAAAAACCCATATCCAACATCCGATCGGCCTCATCGAGGATTAATATTTCTACTTTCGCCAACGATAATGTTTTCTGCTGCAAATGATCCAATAAACGACCCGGTGTAGCCACTAAAATCTCTATTCCAGAGCGAACAGCCTCGATCTGCGCATCGATATTCACTCCACCATAAATGACCGTCGACCTGATGGCAGAATACTTACCATATGTTTTAACACTTTCATGCACCTGCACAGCGAGTTCTCGGGTGGGTACCAAAATAAGCGCTCGAATGGGATGTCTGGCTGGAGACATACTATTATTGGCATGAATTTCCAGTTTCTGCAACATAGGAAGCGTGAAACTAGCCGTTTTCCCTGTTCCTGTTTGGGCCCCTCCCATTACATCATTATTTTTCAATATGATGGGTATTGCCTGTTCTTGTATCAATGTTGGGGTTACGTATCCCTGATCCGAGACTGCACGTAATAATTCGGCCGATAAGCCGAGTTGCTCAAAAGACATTTTTTACTACTCCTACTAAAATACTTTTTTCATTTATCAAAAAAGCTCTGAAAAATTACTGTACGCGGGTTACTGCGCTGAAATTAGACTCAACATACTCATTCATCACATCTAAACCGCGCTTATCCGATTCCGCCTTGCCTGATCGTTGCTGATTACGTTTTTTCAGAGCTCTCTGGACTAAATGATCATTCATTATTAAATTTTCAAGCCTAACAATTGACTCAATATTTTGATTATCATAATGAAAATCGCAAGGATTCTGTTTTGAATTTCCAAAAAATAAGAACCCGTGCAAAATATT
>NZ_QRCB01000019.1 GCF_009833095.1 Nitrosomonas sp. JL21 | reverse complement strand
TCCTCCACTGTCAAGGTGAAGATTTACCAGCTTGATGCGTTAGATTACCAAAAGATGTCTAACCTAACAAATGAATAATCTAAGGCAGGCAATACTTATTTACGCCATTACCTTAATTGCAGATGAAAGTCGGCTTTTATAGCGTGCAGCCTTATTTTTGTGAATGATGCCTTTATCCGCGATTGAATCCACTGTTCCGATGGAACTATTAAAAACTTGCTGAGCGGCTGTTTTATCTCCCGATTCGATCACTTTGCGAATGGATTTGATACAAGTGCGTAGTTTCGAGCGCAGACTGACATTGTGTTCTCTTCTTTTTACAGCTTGTCTTGCACGCTTCTTTGCTTGTGAACTATTGGCCATGAGTTCCGATGCCCTTGATAAAAAAAGATTCCGATGATACGTTCTTTTTTATGAGATTGCAACTTAGCACTGCAAACTCAAATTAACATAATAACCAATATAATTCAATATATTACCAAAATATTACACTATCACTTTGTTGGTGGTTTACAGTAAAATCTGGCTGAAAATTCGGAATTGCGCTGCCTATTCCTAATAACATCTCCCCCTTCTTTCATACACACCATGATCGATTTATCCAGATTAGGAAAATATTCATTAGAACCGGGTTGCGCCGACGTAGGTGGAACCTTCTCTCTTATTCTTGCACATAATTCAGGTTCGTTCGGTTTTGAAGGTGCATTCTCCATGGCGGGCAAAGGACAAAGATTACATGGATCACCAGGACATAGACATCCTTCGCAATTCGCGTAAGCCCATGCAGACAGTAAATAAAATCCAAAACCGCAAAAAATACCCAAACATTGCTGTTGGATGTGTGATCGCAAAAATACACCTTTCATCTTTATGAGCACTTTTGTGATTTTTTGATTTCCGAAACTCACGTTGTTACATCCTTAAGCTGATTTGATATTTAAAATAATCTCAATATGCAAAGTAATCTGGTCAAAGTAACTGGTCTATATTGATAAAAACGAAATACATGCATGTCGTTTTAGAATGATACAATTCCCATGCAGAATGATTCAGGAAGCACTTTTACCCCTCATATTTTCTGATGCAAGAATAGAATAAGGAAAACCACTAATGATTTCAATAGCCGAGCATAAGACTATTTTAAGTATCAAAATATTTAACCACCTAATCTTAGTCTTTTGCATTTGCTTTATATTTTTTCTGGGCGCATGGCATCCTTCTGTCGTGAAAGCAGAAGCCCTTGAAAAGCTTCAATATAATGCCAGCGCTGCTTATGAAAAAATGATGGAAACCAAAAACTCAGCTGAAACACTCACTAAAGATGTTGTGCTTGCCGAAAAAAAATTGGCTTCAGTAAAACAGAAACTCTCTGCAGCCGAAGAAGAAGTTGAAATTGCAAAGCGAAAAGCAGAACAGGCAAAAACTTCCATGGAGCAAGCTACTCATCAATGGAAGCAGGCAACCGATGCGTTGGCTAATGAATGGGGAAAATCAGAAATTAAATAACTGTATCAATTCTCTTCATAGTTGAAGAGACATTTTGACATGCGGAATGCCCGCGTCCATAAATTCATTCCCGTATACTTGAAACCCAAATTTCCGATAGAAATCCACCGCCGCCACTTGCGCGTTCAATACTGCATTATGCATTCCTAGGCTGATCATTTCTTCAAGTGCTTTTTGCAATATAGCACTACCAACTCCCTGCTTCCGCCATTCTTTCATCACGGCCATTCGGCCGATGTGCCCACTCGACAAGAACCGCGCTGTTCCTATCGGCTCCCCCTGGGCATCGCATGCAAGAACATGCGCGCTCGTTCGGTCAAACTCATCCCATTCTAATTCTGCGGGCACCTGCTGCTCTTGAATAAAAACGACAGTCCGTACAATCCGAAGCAGGGAGGCATCCGCTTCCCAACGTGCAATTCGTATTGAAAATAACGCTTCAGACTTACCCATCACTAAAGATGACTTAGTCCCCATCACATTTCATGCTTACTTAAATGGGTGACGCAGCACGATAGTATCGTCCCTATCAGGTCCGGTAGAAATCATATCGATCGGTGTTTCACATATTTCTTCCAAACGCTTCAAGTAATTCTGAGCAGACTTCGGTAACTGTTCAAATTGCCTAATTCCCGCCGTATTTTCTGACCAACCGGGTATTTCCTCATAGATGGGCTCACAATTACTGAGATCATCTGCACCAACCGGTAATATATCGGTACTGTGACCATCATTGGACATATAGCCAATTCCTAGATTGAGACTTTCTACGCCATCCAACACATCCAGCTTGGTGATACATAATCCCGTCACGCCATTAATCTGAATCGAACGCTTGAGTGCAACCGCATCAAACCAACCACACCGGCGCGGACGGCCCGTTGTGGATCCGAACTCATGCCCACGCGAGGCCAGATGTTGACCTATGTCATCATCCAATTCTGTAGGAAATGGACCTGAACCAACCCGAGTCGTATAAGCTTTGGTGATGCCTAATACATAATGCAGCATTTGTGGCCCAACGCCACTGCCCGGCCCAGCAGCACCTGCAACGCAATTACTTGAGGTGACAAAAGGATAGGTACCATGATCAATATCCAATAGCGCACCTTGAGCGCCTTCAAACAACAAATTATTGCCCGCTTTCTGGGCATCGAATAACAATCGGGGAACATCCGCAATCATCGGTTTGATTCGTTCAGATTGTGCCAAAGCTTCTTCCAGCGTTTTCTGAAAATCGACAATAGCCGCATTGAAATAGTGCTTCAATACGAAATTATGATAATCAAGTATTTCACCCAGCTTCGCTGCCAAACGATCGCGATGAAAAAGATCTTGCAATCGGATTGCACGCCGCGCAACTTTATCCTCATAGGCAGGCCCAATACCTCGTCCGGTAGTACCAATTTTTTCTATACCACGAGCATTTTCCCGTGCATTATCAAGGGCTATATGACACGGCAATATTAATGGACAAGCCTCACTGATCCGCAAGCGGGCACTGACATCAATGCCGTTTTTCTCCAACATATCAATTTCATTCAACAATGCTTCCGGTGAAATCACAACGCCATTCCCGATGTAACAAA
Source organism: Nitrosomonas sp. JL21 (assembly GCF_009833095.1). Taxonomy (GTDB): domain Bacteria; phylum Pseudomonadota; class Gammaproteobacteria; order Burkholderiales; family Nitrosomonadaceae; genus Nitrosomonas. The sequence goes on along the minus strand of NZ_QRCB01000019.1, from coordinate 71,832 downwards.
TAACGCGATCACGTAAAATGCCCGAGGGAATCAGATGCAATACGGTTTTTTTATTGCCGATAACCAACGTATGTCCGGCGTTATGCCCACCTTGGAAACGAACCACGCCCTGAGCATGATCCGTTAACCAATCGACAACCTTTCCTTTTCCTTCATCACCCCATTGCGTACCGATGACCACCACATTTTTAGTCATATCTTCAATCTCTTCACGATCCTGTTACAAAAAATCAAATCTCTTCAATCATCCATTGACCATTCTTCAAAACCATTCGTCGATCACAATTCTGACGATGGTCTTTTTGTCCCGGTAATTCGATCACGACGATATGTCCGGCTTTTCGAAGTTGCTCGATCATTGCATCCAGCTCTTTGTTGTTTTTCTGAAATGGGGCGCTAATCGCCTTGGGATAAGGTTTTGGTCTAATCAATCTGGACAGATCTCGAAGATCCATACTATAACCCGTTGCTGGCCGGGAACGTCCAAACGCTTTGCCAATTTCATCGTAGCGACCGCCTAATGCAATCGCGTTAGAACAACCGCGCGCATAAGCAGCGAAAACGATACCGGTATGGTAGTGATAACCCCGAAGATCCGCCAGATCAAATGCAATATGTTCGACGATGGCCGTCATCTCTTGTTTGATCATGCTTAATTCATTCAATGCAGTTCTAATTTCCGGATAATCAGGCAGCCATTTTGCGGCATCCGTCAAAACATGGTCGCCACCATATAGCTCTGGCAACAGCAACAAGGCATCTCGCGCAGATTGTTGCAAAGGGCGGCATAGTTCTTTTAAGGTAGGGAGATCCTTAGCCTGAAGGGCGGTAAACAGTTCGGTTTCAAGCTGGGACGAAATACCAGCACCTTTGATCAGATTTCGAAAAACTGCCACATGCCCGAGATCCAAATGAATTTCACTCAAACCTGCAACCGATAGGCATTTCAGCATGAGTTGCTGAATCTCGAGATCACTTTCCAACCCGGAATGACCGTACAGTTCGGCGCCTACTTGAAGAGGCTCCCGGGTTTGCGTGATGCCTGAAGATACGGTATGCAATACGGTATTGGCATAACATAAACGTGTTATGCCGTTGGAATTCAATAAATGCGCATCGATCCGTGCAGCTTGCGGAGTCATATCTGCACGCAAACCCATCATACGCCCACTGAGCTGGTCGATGACTTTGAATGTTTGCAAATCCATGTCTCGCCCACTGCCGGAGAGCAAGGATTCCAAATATTCGAGCAAGGGAGGTATTATTTGCTGATAACCATGTACTAGCATCAGGTCAATGATCTGTCTTCGCATTGCTTCAATATGCAATGCTTCAACGGGTAATATATCTTCAACATACTCTGGAAGGAGCCAATCATGCATGATGCTATCGATCTATTAATGGTCAGAAAGAAACTTAGTTTACGAGAAGAAGAATCATCAGCCCAATCAGCATGGATGTCAGACCTATGAATCGTATTTGATTGTCATTAATTTCAATTAATTTCCTGAATGCTTCTCGCCAAGTCTGAGGGGATAGAAAAGGCAGCATTCCTTCTAGAATCAACATTAAAGCAACTGCCATCAGAAAAGATTCCCACATATCGCTACAACTCCCGCATTATCAATAATTTGTTGGACCTCATAGAGCTAGCAAAAAATTAAGAGGTTCCGTTGATCGAGTAGAGAAAATTACTACGATTTTCAGAACCTCTTAATAATTTACCGCCAATATGTACACAACTTGCTACTTGAACATAACCATCACTTCATGAACTCACCTATCGTCACTCACTTCAGAAGCAACCTTACCATATGGTGTTTTCATTCTCTGATCGAAATTATTGCTTGGCAATAGCAGGATCCTTCAAATATTTAAAGAATTCAGAAGTAGGCTCAAGAACCATCATATCCCCTTTATTTTTAAAGGAGTGCTTATAGGCATCCATGCTACGCCAGAAAGCATAAAACTCAGGGTCTTTCTGAAAGGCTGCCGCATAGGTTGCCGCAGCTTGACTATCGCCATCACCCATGGTTTTTTGAGCTTCACGGTAAGCCTCAGCGAGTATGACCTCGCGCTGCCTGTCAGCATCGGCACGGATTTTCTCGGACTCTGCAGCACCCGTTGAGCGCAACTCATTTGCAACTCGTTTTCTTTCCGCTTCCATGCGTCTGAACACCGATTCACTCACTTCCTGGGGAAGGTCAACCCGTTTAAGGCGTACATCAACCACCTCGACGCCAATGGAGCGCGCATCATTATCCGCTTTCTGACGCATAATCTCCATAATGACATCACGCTCTCCTGAAACTACATCATGCACGGTTCGGTTACCGAATTCATCCCGCAAACTCGCATTGATGGTTTGCGCCAAGCGGGTTTGCGCCAGATTCTCATCCCCACGCACACTGATATAATATTGTTTGACATCGACGATACGCCATTTTACGAACAAATCCACCAGAACATTCTTTTTCTCTGAGGTGATGAATCGCTCAGGTTCTTCTGTATTCATCGTCAAAATACGCTTATCGAAATAACGCACATTCTGAGCCAGAGGAATTTTGAAATACAAGCCGGGCTCAGTTTTCACATCAATCACTTCCCCCAACTGAAAAAGAATCGCCTGCTGCCGCTGATCAACGATATAGATAGCCGAACTACCCAAAAAGAATACGGCAATAATGATACCTGCCAATACTGATGCAATATTTCTCATCTATCTAATCTCCCTGTCACGACTGCGAAAAGATTCTCGAGTACGTATGCTGTTGTCTGGGGTTGCTTCTTGCGCCGAGGATTGAACAACTGGCGAAGAAGGAGCAGGTGAAGATCCAGTCATTTGAATCAATTTATCGAGCGGCAAGTACAACAAATTGTTACCATTTTTCTGATCGACCATGATCTTGCTGGTATTCGATAATACCTGCTGCATCATGTCCAGATACAAGCGCTCGCGAGTCACCGTAGGCGCTTTGCTGTATTCCGCCAGTATCTGTTCAAAACGCTTTGCATCACCTTCGGCACTGACAATGACCCGCTGTTTATAGCCTTCGGATTCTTGAATTAAACGTGCCGCATTACCAACTGCTCTTGGAATCACATCATTGGCATAGGCCTGTCCCTCATTTTTTTGCCGTTCCCGGTCTTGCCCTGCTTTGACTGCATCATCAAATGCGGCTTGCACTTGTTCAGGTGGCTGAGCATTCTGCATCGTAACTTTACTTATCAAAATGCCTATTTCATAGCGATCTAGAATCTTTTGCATCAACTGAGTCGCGTTTGCAGCTACTTGTTCACGCCCCTCATACAGGACGTAATCCATTTTACTTTTGCCAATTACCTGTCTGATGGCCGTTTCAGCCGCTTGCAAAACGGCATCATCTGGATTTCTATTCTTGAATAGGAAATTCTCAGGGTTATTCAAAATATACTGAACAGCAAACTGAATATCGATGATATTTTCATCATCAGTCAGCATTAATGATTCTCTGAGTACCTTGCTGCGCACATTGTTACGATAACCAATCTCCACGGTTCGAACCTGGCTGACGTTCACGATTTCCACTTTCTCGACCGGATAGGGTAAGTGCCAGCGTAACCCTGCAAGTGACGTCTCAGTGTATTGACCAAAGCGAATCACGACTCCTCGATGACCCTCATCAACGATATAGAATCCACTCGCCAACCATACTGCCAAGAGCAAACCAAGAATAATTACAATACTGCCGCCACCGTGTGATTTTGGAGTATTTTCTCGAGAACCTTCATCCCCGCCTCCGTTTTTTTTCTGTCCAAAAATATTATTGATTTTTTTGTTAACGTTGCGCAGCACGTCATCCAAATCTGGCGGACCTGAGTCACCTTTGTTCTTTCCCCACTGTGGATCGTTTAATCCCATAATAATTCCTGTCTTGTTCGTTCAAAAAAGTTCTTGTACCGTAGCACAGCCACCCGTCATTTTCTCAGCATCTGTTGATTTTTCATAAAATTTTTTAGAGTGCTCTGCAATTGCTTCCGACAATGCTTGCTTCACAAACTCAATACCTTCCCCTGTTTTTGCGCTTAGACGAATCCGCGTTATTCTATCATATTCATCACGTATGCAGCTTTCACTCCCCAAAGACAAGTCAGCCAAGTCTACCTTGTTCAAGATTAGAATTTGAGGAATTGTATCTGCACCGATTTCTTTCAGAATCTTATTGACTTCATCAAACTGATCCTCACGGTTTGAACTATTGGCATCCACCACATGGAGAAGCAAGTCTGCGTGAATTGTTTCTTCAAGTGTCGCCCGAAAAGCCGCTATCAATGTAGGCGGCAAATCCCGGATGAAACCTACAGTATCAGAAATGACCACTGATCCCGCTTCGCCCAAGAATAACTTTCGGGTGGTAGTATCCAATGTCGCAAACAATTGGTCCGCCGCGTATGAGTGAGCATGCGTCAAACGATTGAAAAGCGTGGATTTTCCTGCATTGGTATAACCTACAATCGATACCGATAAGATGTCGGTACGTTGTCTGGATCTTCTCTGCAAAGTACGCTGACGCTGCAAAGTCAGTAATTTTTCTTTTAATACCTTGACTCTTTTTTTGATTAACCGGCGATCCGTTTCTAACTGCGTTTCCCCCGGTCCGCGTAAACCGATACCTCCCTTTTGTCGTTCAAGGTGAGTCCATCCCCGAATCAATCGCGTAGCAAGATGCTCAAGCTGAGCAAGCTCAACTTGTAATTTTCCTTCATAACTCTTTGCTCGTTGGGCAAAAATATCCAGAATCAGACTGGTGCGATCAATAACAGAGCAATTGAGACGTAACGACAGGTTACGCTGTTGAGCAGGGGATAGATCATGATTGAATACCACAAGCTCAGCGTGAGTTTGAGTTATCGCATGCATCAGTTCGGCTACTTTTCCGCTCCCGATATAAGTCGTAGAATCAGGCCGAATCCGTTTTCCCTCGATAATAGCTACGATTTGAAGCTGCGCGCTAAGAACCAATTGTTGTAATTCTTGCAGGCGATCAGGATGATCGCCATGCCCAAAATTAACACTGACAAGTATAGCCGCGATATTTTTTATTTTTAGTTTTTGCATATCTCAAATGATATGCAAGCTCAAGTATCATGCGTTTCCGTCACGTCAATTGGCATAGTAACCGCTTTAGCAGGCACCACCGTGGAAATTGCATGTTTGTATACCATCTGCGTAACCGAGTTTTTCAATAACACGACATATTGATCGAATGAATCGATCTGACCTTGCAATTTAATTCCATTCACTAAATAGATCGAAACCGGAATATGCTCTTTCCGGAGAATATTCAGAAATGGATCTTGCAGTAATTGCCCCTTGTTACCCATCGGTAATTCCCTATTCTAGTTATTGGTTATCGGAATAACGACTGTACTTGATTTTCCGATGTAAATCAACATCAGATTACGCTCATTTCGCAAGAAATTAATTTGATTCATACAATGACAATGAGAAATTTTCAGACACTCAGACTTGATCTTCTGAATGCCTGAAAGAATACACTCCAATTATCTTGATTACGAATCGAGACAGATGACTCAATCTTGATTCCAGCGGTTTAGAATGGTTCTGGGCGAGGAGTATTGCTGTTTGAAGGTGGTAAAATAGGCAACTTGATGTTGGGTTGCTCACCTGTCAGTGTTTTAAGGAAGGCGACAATGCTATCAATTTCTTTTTTGTTGAAATCACGATCCAATTGTATTTTCCCCATTATTTTCACAGCATCTTCAAGCGTGGCCACTGCACCGTCATGGAAATAAGGATATGTCAATTCAATATTACGCAATGTGGGTACTTTGAATACATTCAAGTCACTATCTTTGCCGGTAACAGCTTTCCTTCCTTCTATCTTGCTTTTCGTTGTGTAAGGATGATGGACACCGAACTTTTGATACAACGCACCGCCTACGGCAGGACCATTATGACAACCCGAGCAGCCAGCACTTTTGAACAAGGCATATCCTTCCAGCTCTTGCGCGTTTAAAGCCTGTTTATCGCCTTCCAGCCATTTATCAAAACGCGATCCTGGCGTCACCAACGTATCTTCAAATGCGGCAATGGCGGTGGTGATTTTATCGATATCAATTTTGCCATCCCCGAAAGCCTTCTCAAAATAGGGGCGATACTGCGGAATGGATTGTATCGTATCTACAGCCAACTTATGAGTAGATCCCATTTCTCCCGGATTCGCAATTGGCCCTCCCGCTTGTTCTTTTAAATCTTTTGCCCGACCATCCCAGAACTGAGCAAGATTCATTCGAGAATTCAACACAGTCGGTGCATTAATCGGTCCCTGCTGCCATTTGTGACCGATAGAGCTCGGGATATTGTCAGTTCCGCCCATGCTCAAATTGTGGCAAGAATTGCAAGAAATAAAGCCAGATTTTGATAAGCGTGGATCAAAAAACAACATTTTACCCAGTTCTACCAAATCAGCATTCTCTACCTTGGCTGGCTTGATGGGCTGAATAGGTTCAGTTGCAGAAACACTCATCGAAGTGGCAAGAGCCCCAATCGATAGCAGCGATGCAAGCAGTGTACGTATCTTCATCGGTATTCTCCCTAAAAAACGGCTGTAGTGGCGCAGCCGATTACGCCTGATGAAAAACCCAAAATGGGAATCTAAAGCATAAAGAAGTGTTACATGAATGTCCTATAACACTGTATTGAGTGATAAAAATTTCCTACTCAAGCTCTTTGGAAAACAACATTCTGATAATAAACATCATTCATTGGTTTCGAAGTGGTTAGCCAAAATAACTTTCTTGGCCTCTTTGATCGACTGATGTTTGTCATAGCCGGCGCGCTGACACGGACCGGATTTGAGCAAGCGCGACAGCTCTGTCAATGCTTGCCTATACACTTTCCGCTTAAATTCAACCACCGAATCCAATTCAACCCAATATTGATTCCAGCGCCAAGCATCAAACTCTGGATGAGTACTGCGACGGAGAGAAACGTCGCTATCGCGCCCGATCAGGCGCAACAAATACCAAATCTGTTTTTGTCCCTTATAGTTTCCTCGCCATTCTTTCCGGATCCAGCGTTCTGGTACTTCATAACGTAACCAGTCACGGGTACGTCCTACAATCTCAACGTGATTCGGACACAACCCTATTTCCTCGGTCAATTCCCTGTACATAGCCTGCTCAGGACTTTCCCCGGATTTAATGCCGCCTTGAGGGAATTGCCAAGAATTTTGTTTTATGCGTTTACCCCAGAAAACCTCATTCTTCGAATTCAGCAGAATAATACCGACATTGGGGCGATAACCATTCCGGTCAATCATGTGAAATTACCCGTTTGACCCAATAAATGAGTAGATTTTTTCATATTTTTCTATAGATTGAAAGTGCTTCACTATAAAAATCCCTACTTCGACGAGAGCTACTATTTATCGCTGGGAAGAACTGCCCACTTTGCATAGATTCCCACGTCATGAGGCATTTCAAGGTAAAATTCATTAATCTTACTATCATAATGGAATCACCCATGCGCGTCTCACAATTTTTTCTGTCAACACTCAGAGAAGCACCCACTGAAGCAGAACTCATCAGTCATGCGCTGATGTTGCGCGCAGGTCTAATAAAAAAGCTTGGGAGTGGCCTCTATACTTGGATGCCATTGGGTCTGAGAGTATTAAGAAAAATTGAACATATCGTTCGAGAAGAAATGAACGGGAGCGGCGCAATTGAAGTTTTGATGCCCGCTATCCAGCCCGCCGAATTATGGCAAGAATCAGGACGATGGGATGTATTCGGACCGCAAATGCTTAAAATCAAGGATCGTCATGAGCACGATTTCTGTTTTGGCCCGACTCATGAAGAAATAATCACCGATATCGCACGACGAGAAATCAAGAGCTACCGCCAACTACCGCTCAACTTTTATCAAATTCAGACAAAATTCCGCGATGAAATACGGCCTCGTTTTGGCGTTATGCGGGCACGAGAATTTTTAATGAAAGATGCGTATTCCTTTCATACCGATGAAAATAGCTTATTGCAAACCTATCAACGCATGTTTGAGACGTATAGCCGTATTTTCACTCGATTGGGGCTGAAATTCCGGGCGGTTGCGGCTGATACCGGAGCAATTGGTGGAAGCGGCTCGCATGAATTCCATGTTCTGGCAGATTCCGGCGAAGATGCCATCGCCTTTTGCCCTGACTCCGACTATGCCGCCAATATCGAACTGGCCAGCTCATTGTTATTACCTCGGCAGCGTGAAGTACCTGAGGGTGACATGCAAAAAATTTCGACGCCAGAACAGAAAACCTGTACCGAGGTTGCCGAATTCTTAAAAATTCCACTGCATAAAACGGTAAAAACGCTGGCGGTAAAAGCAAACGAGACTGTGTACTTGTTATTGCTGCGCGGTGATCATCAGCTCAATGAGCTGAAAGTCAGGAAAATACCCTTCTTATCGGAATTTCAAATGGCCAGCGAAGGAGATATCCTACGAGAAATTGGGACAGTGCCCGGATATATCGGCCCCGTGGGTGCGAACACCTGCATCATTGCCGATCAGGCAGTGATCAATATGAGCAATTTCGTCTGCGGTGCCAATGACGAGGGATTTCATTTCACCAATGTCAATTTTGACCGGGATCTGAAAACACCCGAGCATGTGTTTGATATTCGCAACGTCGTCGCTGAGGATCTTTCTCCCGATGGAAAGGGAAAGTTGGAAATTTGCCGCGGCATTGAAGTAGGCCATATTTTCCAGCTTCGGACGAAATATTCTGAGCAAATGAAAGCCACTTATTTGGATGAATCAGGGCAGATGCGCTACATGGAAATGGGGTGCTACGGCATAGGCATTTCAAGGATTGCAGCTGCCGCCATCGAACAGAGTCATGACGAGCGTGGCATTATTTTTCCAGCCACAATGGCACCTTTTGAACTGGCGATCGTACCGATTGGTTTACACAAAAGTAATTCGGTAAAAGAAACGGTGGACAAACTGTATCAGCAATTCCTGGATGCTCATGTCGATGTATTACTGGACGATCGGGACGAACGGCCGGGGGTAATGTTTGCGGATATGGAGCTGATCGGCATTCCACATCGAATCGTGATCGGAGAACGAGGATTGAAGCAATCCATTGCCGAGTACCAAGGTCGCACCGATCAAGACTCGCAGAATGTTCCCATTGATAAAATTTTTTCATTTATAACCGAGCGATTATGTTCAAATTAATTTCCACGATCATACTGCTGCTGTGTAGTCATTCGATATACGCCAATAGCCTATCTTACGAGCAACTGGCAGCCCATACTCGAACGATTATTACCCATGAAACCAGCGATCAGGGAGTCTCTTATTCAGAATATGCTCAAATGGCTGATAACGTTACCTGGCTTGTCGTCATGGGCCGTCGATTGGAAAAATTCATACCCGATCTGCTCGAACGGGAAGAATTCCTGAGAACAGTATTCTATGAAGCCAGACGTGCAGGATTAGACCCGCAGCTCGTATTGAGCATCATCCAAGTCGAAAGCGGTTTTAAGAAATACGCCATTTCACATGCAGGAGCGCGCGGCTATATGCAAATCATGCCGTTCTGGATCGAGGCGATCGGTCAGGACGATCACAATCTTTTTCATTTACGCATGAACCTGCGCTATGGATGCACCATTTTGCGCCATTATCTTGATATGGAAGGGGGAAATTATTTTCGTGCACTGGGGCGTTACAACGGCAGTCTTGGTGAATCGACCTATCCCCAATTGGTATTCAATAAATGGCATACGACGTGGCGCTATAACCCATCTTCCCCAACCAGCTAGACAGCTAGAAAGTTCCAACCAGCATGACCCATGGGAATGACAATCCAGCTCAAGAATGCCGAATGAATATGTTGCGTCTGATTTCAACATTGCCTGACTAAACCAGAGCAGTTGCTCAGAGCATTCTTCATGCTCTAAGGATGCTTATCCTTAACTTTAGGAACAGACTTGGATTGAATGAATTGTTCGATTTCTTCCCGGGAAATTATCCCTAACTGGCGCGCAGCCGGATTTCCCTCCGGATCAAAGAAATAAGTACTCGGCAGCAACGAAATCTCATCCAGTTGTGAAGCAATCTTTCGATTGCCCAGCACTGTCGGATAGGTGATTCCCATCTTTTGAACAAAATCGAGCACTATTTTCGGGTCATCGGCATCCATCGACACGCCAATGATCATGATATCTTTGCGGCTCTCATATAATGCAATCAAATCCGGAATTTCTTTAAGACACGGCGGACACCAAGTTGCCCAAAAGTTAACCAGCACCCACCGGCCTTTATAATCGTCAAGTTGCTGCAATTTACCGGTGGTATCCCGGAATTGGAACGCCTGCGCGTGGACACTCAGCAATAAAACTGCCGAAGAAATCAAACCTATCAAAACTTGCCTCATCATTCCATTGCCCACTATTTTCGAAATTGAGCCCATCAAACTTGCGGATGCGCTCGTTCGAGTTTACTGCATAATTTATTCAATGCACTCAGATATGCCTTGGCCGAGGCCACCACGATATCGGTATCTGCACCGTGTCCATTGACGATACGGTCGGATTTGCGTAACCGAACGGTTACTTCACCTTGAGCATCGGTTCCGCTGGTAATGTTATTCACTGAAAACAACTGAAGCTCGGCGCCGCTTGATAACAGCGTTTCAATCGCTCGGAACGTGGCATCAACCGGCCCGCTACCTTGTGATTCAGCGCAAATTTCATTGCCATTATCGGAAATCACCACGCGGGCATAAGGAATTTCACCCGTTTCACAGTGCACGGTCAGTGATATCAATCGAAAACACTCTTGCAGTATTACCACTTCATCGGAAACCAAGGCCTGCAGATCTTCGTCAAAAATCTCGTGTTTCTTATCTGCCAATTCCTTGAAGCGCATGAAAATATTATTCAGCATTTCTTCTGATTCCAGTTCGATGCCTAATTCCATCAGCCGATTTCGAAACGCATTCCGGCCGGAGTGTTTTCCCAGCAACAGCTTATTTGCGCCCCAACCGACATCTTCCGCCCGCATGATTTCATAAGTTTCCCGGTGCTTCAGTACACCATCCTGATGAATGCCCGATTCATGCGCGAAGGCATTGGCCCCTACGATGGCTTTGTTCGGTTGCACGGGAAAACCGGTAATTCCGGAAACCAGTTTGCTCGCAGTCACGATATGCGTGGTATCGATCCGGGTATCGCAAGGAAAATAGTCTTTGCGCGTTCGCACAGCCATCACAATCTCCTCCAATGCCGCATTACCAGCTCTTTCTCCGAGGCCGTTGATGGTGCACTCAACCTGCCGTGCCCCATTCATCACGGCCGCCAATGAATTGGCCACCGCCAACCCCAGATCATTATGACAATGCACTGAAAACACGGCCTTATCGGAATTCGGAATACGTTCGCGCAGGGTTTTGATCAACTGGCCAAATTGATCAGGCATCGTGTAACCCACCGTGTCCGGGATATTTAATGTCGTGGCACCAGCTTCGATGACGGCCTCAAGAATACGGCATAAAAAATCGATTTCCGATCGACCTGCATCTTCCGGGGAGAACTCAATATTATCCGTGTATTGGCTCGCCCATTTCACCGCTTTCACCGCCTGGGCAATCACTTGATCGGGTGACATTCTCAGCTTGTTCTTCATGTGAATCGGCGACGTGGCGATGAAGGTATGAATACGTGCTGATTGTGCGCCTTTCAAAGCTTCGCCCGTACGCTGAATATCGGCTTCGATGGCACGTGCCAGACCACAGACCACACTCTCCTTGACTAAATCAGCAACCGCTTTGACAGCTTCAAAATCTCCATTCGAGGCCGCAGGAAATCCTGCCTCGATGACATCGACGCCCATGCGTTCCAACTGCCACGCAATACGAACTTTTTCCTCTTTGGTCATGGATGCGCCAGGACTTTGCTCGCCATCTCGTAAGGTCGTATCAAATATAATTAAATGCTCTTGCATTACACTCTCCGCGTCATGAAGAAACCAACAATAAGGGAAAATTCGTTATACGAATTTTACAGAATAGAAGTGAGGATAAGGAAGGATATTTAGCGCGCAGGGCGCAACAGCAGCGCCATCCGTCGAAGTGATGGAACTGAAATTACGCGTTGTGTATGAGCAAGGTAAAACATAATGGCGGAATATAAATAGTTTTCCTTTATTACGCAATAGCGTCCCTTACAAAAACCATGAAAAGTTGGTAGCGGCAGCGAGGCGAGGTTGGGTTCAATGAAAGCGCAATTGATGGATAATATTAATGAGACAAATAAAGACTAAAGACTAAAGACTAAAGATTAAGATTTTGAATTCGTCTCACATCGCATGCTTGAGTGATAGTTTTTCATGGATTTTTAAGAATCCGTCACGTCGCTGGACTTCTTATTCCTGCCATACCGCCATAATTTTATGACGATGCCTGAGAAAGCATAGGCTGCAAACAAACAAAACAATACTACCGGCGGATGACTCGGGATTAATACGAAGAAAAACAATACCAACAGCAAGATCGTGAAAAAAGGAACACGCCGTCGCAGATTGAATTCCTTGCCGCTGTAATAGGGAATGTTACTGACCATCGTCAAGGCAGCAAACAACGTCACCACGCACGCCAACCATTTGACATCACTGCCCTGTCCCTGGAAATTAATGGTCACCCACACCAATCCTGCAATCAATGCTGCCGCCGCTGGACTTGGAAGTCCTTGGAAAAAACGCTTGTCGACCACTTCGATATTGGTGTTGAAGCGCGCCAAGCGCAATGCGGCGCAGGCACAGTAAATGAATGCAATGATCCATCCCCACTGATTCATTTCCTTCAGAGCCCACTCATAAACGATCAATGCCGGCGCAATTCCAAAAGACACCATATCCGACATGCTGTCGTATTCCGCGCCAAACTCACTCTGAGTTCCGGTAAGCCGCGCGACCCGACCATCCAAACCATCGAGCACCATCGCAATGAACACAGCAATTGCGGAATATTCAAAATTTCCATTCATGGCCTGAACGATGGCATAGAACCCTGCAAACAGTGCAGCAGTGGTAAATAAATTCGGCAACAAATAGATACCGCGACGCCGCAGTCGGGATTTCAAGATGGTACGTTCAGGCAGAGAGTCAGGCATGGCATCGATGAAAAATGTTAATACATAAAAATATAGCCTGCTGACTCCGGCCATACATGATCAATTCAGGAAGCTCGGGAACCATCGAACGCTCCATTTTTCAGAATTCCCTTACCAGCTTCTTAAACTGTTCACGCTTTTGTTATCTGAATAACTTTTGAAACAGCGATAAATCCGGAGAAAAGAACGTTCTTCGATCGATATCCGTTTGATCACCGAAATTCAGCTAATACTGTCAGCGTGGCCGATACTTTGTCACCGATATTGACGTTGACCTTGGTATCCAGCGGTAAATAAACGTCCACACGAGAACCAAAGCGGATAAAACCGAACCGCTGACCGCGATTTAGATGTTCACCGGTCGCCACATGGCAGATTATCCGTTTAGCAATCAATCCAGCCACCTGCACGCAGGTCACATCGGCGCCATTATCAGCCTTGATCCAGAGCGCATTGCGCTCGTTCTCAAGTGAAGCTTTGGGCAAATCCGCGTTAATGAATTTTCCGGGGAAATACCATTTGTCGCGCACCTCTCCATCCACCGGGCTACGGTTGGAGTGAACATTGAATACATTCATGAATACACTGATCTTGATGGCTTCCCTATCAAGAAATGGGTCCTGAATTTTTTCAACGGCCACGATTCTTCCATCAGCCGGTGCCAGTATCGCCTTGGGATCAGATGGCACCTCTCGCGGAGGATCACGGAAAAACTGCAGAACAAAAATTGCAATGATCCAGAAAGGTATTGCCCAGGGCCAATCCATCAATACCGTAGCAGCAATCGCCGCTGAAAACGCTATGATAATGTGCAACCAACCCTCACGGGCGATAATGGGATGAGGATAATGAGCCATAAAAAATTAAAACTAAACCAAAATAAATGATGCGACGAAATTCAAATCCACGAAAGCCCGTCAAATATTAATTCTTGACTTGATCAACGAGCTTATTCTTCTTGATCCAAGGCATCATATCACGCAGTTTCGCGCCGACCTGTTCAATGGGATGTTCGGAAGCGATTCGCCGGCTTGCTTTGAGTACCGGCGCGCCCGATTGGTTCTCGAGAATGAATTCTCGTGCATATTCTCCGGTTTGAATTTGGTGCAGAATTTTGCGCATTTCAGCTCGGGTTTCATCAGTAATGATGCGAGGCCCGCGCGACACATCGCCATATTCCGCATTATTGGAAATCGAGTAGCGCATGTTCGCAATACCGCCTTCGTAAATCAGATCGACAATCAGCTTGACTTCATGGAGACATTCGAAATAAGCCATTTCAGGCGCATAGCCCGCTTCGACCAGCGTTTCGAAACCAGCCTGAATCAGGGCCGTCAAACCACCGCACAGCACGACCTGCTCGCCAAACAAGTCTGTTTCAGTTTCTTCGCGGAAGCTGGTCTCAATCACGCCTCCCCGGGTTCCACCATTCGCAGCCGCATACGACAATGCAAGATCCCGGGCTTTGCCGGAAGGATTCTGATGCACGGCGATCAATGAAGGTACGCCGCCGCCTTGCAAATAAGTAGAACGCACCAAATGACCTGGGCCCTTAGGAGCAATCATGATGACATCCAGATCTTCACGTGGTGTCACTTGTCCATAATGCACGCTGAAGCCGTGCGCGAACGCCAACGTGGCGTTTTTCTTCAAGCCTGGCTCAATTTCCTTTTTATAAACTGAACCAATTTGTTCATCCGGCAAGAGAACCATGACGACATCCGCATCTTTGACCGCTTCGGATACTTCCATAACGGTCAGTCCGGCCTTCTCAGCTTTGCCCCAGGATACCCCCCCCTTACGCAGACCCACGGTCACCTTCACGCCGGATTCGGTCAGATTATTGGCATGCGCATGACCCTGCGAGCCATATCCAAGAATCGTTACTTTTTTTCCTTTGATCAGTGAAAGATCGGCGTCCTTATCATAATAAACTTTCATTATTTTCCTTTTAAACAAAATGAGGGTAGAAACAGGCAAGCATCTGAGAATACTGCATAAAAAGAGTTACTCGAATGACCAGTTCACAATTGAGTTTTAACAGCGAACCGGGATTATACCTTTAAAGTCCATTCTCCGCGCCCTATGCCGGAAGCACCCGTCCGCACCGTCTCCAGCACCGCGCTACGCTCAACGGCTTCAAGAAAGGCATCCAATTTTGAACTGGTTCCCGTCAATTCAATCGTATAGGACTTATCGGTGACATCGATGATGCAGCCGCGAAAAATTTCTGTCAGGCGCTTGATTTCTTCCCGATCCGAAGAGCCTGCTGCGCGCACCTTCACCAGCATCAATTCGCGCTCGATATGGCTGCCATCATTCAAATCGATGATCTTGACCACTTCAATCAATTTGTTCAATTGCTTGGTCACTTGCTCAACCACTTCGTCAGACCCTACCGTAACGATCGTCATTCTCGACAAGGTCGGATCTTCGGTGGGTGCCACCGAAAGAGACTCGATATTATAGCCGCGCGCCGAAAACAGGCCAGCCACACGAGACAGCGCGCCTGCCTCATTTTCCATCAATAAAGAAATAATATGTCGCATGTATTTACACCAGAATCATTTCAGAAAGACCTTTACCGCCGGGCACCATAGGGAAAACATTCTCAGTCTGGTCGGTAATGAAATCCATGAAAACCAACTGATCTTTCCGTTTGAACGCTTCTTTCAAGGCGCCCTCGACGTCGCCGGGCTGTTCAATTTTAATGCCGACATGCCCATAACTCTCAGCCAGTTTGACAAAATCAGGCAAGGCATTCATGTACGATTCGGCATACCGGTTCCCGTGGAAGAATTCCTGCCACTGTCTGACCATGCCCATGTAACGATTATTCAAATTGATGATCTTCAATGGCAATTTATATTGCTTGCAAGTCGACAACTCTTGTATGCACATCTGGATGCTGGCCTCGCCGGTGATGCACGCCACTTTACCCTTCGGGTTGGCAAGTTGCACCCCCATCGCTGCCGGCATACCAAAACCCATCGTGCCCAGCCCACCCGAATTGATCCAACGCCGCGGTTTGTCAAATTTATAGAATTGCGCCGCCCACATTTGGTGCTGCCCCACATCGGACGTGATAAAGGCATCCCCTTTAGTGACATCGAAGAGCGTCTCGATCACTTTCTGTGGCTTGATGATCTTGCTGTCGCGATCAAACTTGAGACAATCCCGCTCACGCCACAGATCGATTTGCTTCCACCATTCCTTCAGAGCCGTATGATCCGGTTTTTCCTTGCTCTCCTTGAGCAATTTGGTCAGCTCCTTCAGCACGTCCAGCACATCGCCCACGATCGGGATGTCGACTTTGACACGCTTGGAAATGGATGAAGGATCGATGTCGATATGAACGATCTTTCTATTTTCATTGAAGAAATGTTTGGGATTCCCGATCACCCGGTCGTCAAAACGAGCCCCCACGGCCACGAGCACATCACAATACTGCATCGCCATATTCGCTTCATAGGTGCCATGCATTCCCAGCATGCCCAGCGATTGCTTGTCGGTCGCAGGATATCCACCCAATCCCATCAGCGTATTGGTGCACGGGAAATTCAACAACTGCGTCAATTCAGTCAGTTGCGAGGCGGCATTGCTCAGGATTACCCCGCCACCGGCGTAAATCATCGGGCGTTTGGCGCTCAGTATCAGTTCCGCAGCTTTGCGAATTTGCCGGGTATGCCCTTTCGTGACCGGATTATAAGAGCGCATCGACACTTTATTAGGATACTCGAATTTGGCCTTCTGCTGAGTAACGTCCTTAGGAATATCCACCAACACCGGCCCAGGCCGGCCGGTCGAGGCGATATAGAACGCTTTCTTGATCGTCACCGCCAACTCGCTGATATCCTTCACCAAAAAATTGTGCTTGACGCAAGGACGGGTGATACCGACGGTATCGACTTCCTGAAAGGCATCCAAGCCGATCGCATTGGTCGGCACCTGGCCGCTGATCACGACCATCGGAATCGAATCCATATACGCGGTCGCAATTCCTGTCACCGCATTGGTCACCCCGGGCCCCGAAGTGACGAGCGCCACGCCGACATGGTTGCTCGATCGCGCATACCCATCCGCAGCGTGGATAGCCGCTTGTTCATGGCGCACTAGAATGTGCCGGACTTTGTCCTGCTTGAATAACTCATCATAAATAAAAAGTACCGCCCCTCCAGGATAGCCAAAAATACACTGCACCCCTTCTTCCTGCAAACAGCGTATCGTAATTTCAGCGCCGGTCAATTCCACACTCATGCTTTCTGCATCCCAATATCAATTTCAACCATTAAAAAATCTAACGATGATACCTATCAACACATCATACTAAGTCAGTAAATTTGAAAACGCGCTTGACCACGCTGCGTTGACCTCAGATTCACTAGCTACTTACACCCCGTAAACTGCGCGTATTGAACCTGTGGTTCTCGCTCCCGATTGCTCATCGTTACCTTTTCCAAACCTGCTTAACTTCCCGTACCGCCCACCGTCAATCCATCGACCCGCAAGGTAGGTTGCCCTACGCCAACGGGTACGCTCTGGCCATCCTTTCCGCATGTTCCAACCCCGGGATCCAGCGCCATATCGTTACCAATCATCGACACCCGCGTCAGCACATCCGGTCCGTTTCCGATCAGTGTCGCCCCTTTGACGGGATACGTGATTTTCCCATCCTCGATCATATATGCTTCTGCCGCCGAAAAAACAAACTTTCCGCTGGTGATATCAACCTGCCCACCGCCAAAATTGGCCGCATACAAACCATGTTTGACGGATGCAATGATTTCTGCCGGATCCTTGTCGCCATTCAACATATACGTATTGGTCATACGCGGCATCGGAATATGCGCGAACGATTCCCGGCGTCCGTTGCCCGTCACTGCGACGCCCATCAGCCGGGCATTCAGACTATCCTGCAAATAGCCCCGCAGTATGCCATCCTCGATCAATGCAGTGCATTGCGTCGGATTGCCTTCGTCGTCGATATTCAAAGATCCACGCCGCTGTGGAATGGTCCCATCGTCAACGACGGTCACACCCGGCGCTGCAACCCGTTCGCCGATGCGGCCAGAAAATGCGGAACTGCCCTTGCGGTTGAAATCGCCTTCCAACCCATGACCAATGGCTTCATGCAATAGAATTCCCGGCCAGCCGCTGCCGAGAACGACGGTCATCGTACCGGCCGGCGCCGGACGCGCATCCAAATTGACGACAGCTTGATGCACGGCCTTCTTGGCGTAATCCAGCAAAATCTCATCCGTAAAATAGGCATAACTGAAACGACCGCCTCCGCCGGCCATGCCTTGTTCGCGGCGGCCATTCTCTTCGGCGATGACTTGCAGCGACAACCGCACCAATGGTCTCACATCCGCCGCCAGCATACCATCGCTGCGCACGACCAACATTACTTCATATTCACCGGCCAATGAGGCCACGACCTGAGTGATGCGCCGATCGAGCTGCCGGGTAATGCGCTCCAATCGCTCCAACAACGCAACTTTCTCGGCAGCCTCAAGACTTGCAATCGGATCATCCGGCAAATACAGTTGACTGCGTTGCAGCGCGTGCTGCTTCATGCCTTGCATGGCACTCGCGCCACCTTGATGGGCAATCGCCCGCGTTGCCTGAGCAGCCGATACCAGCGCCGGCATGCTGATGTCATCCGAATACGCAAACCCGGTCTTCTCGCCGCTGATGGCACGAACGCCGACACCCTGTTCGATGTTGAAGCTGCCTGATTTGACAATGCCCTCTTCCAGCATCCATCCTTCCGATCGATTGTATTGAAAATACAGATCTGCGTAGTCGATGTTATGCGCCAACATCTGATCCAAGACGCGCTGCAGGCCGGTCGAGTCGAGTTCGTACGGCGCCAATAGGCAACGATCAGCAATCGAGTAAAAATCGTTTTTTTGTGTTACCAAATCAATCGTCATAGTTGTTCACTGGTGTTTTCATACTGAATCAGCGTTAGTATCGGTTCAGCGCATTTTGGTTCGCAACAGCCTGACAACATCAATGCCACCCGTTCACACTCAATCCTGATGAAAGGCGTACTCAGAGCCTCGCGAAGACAAATGCCGGCGCCCATTCTATTACTTGCAAATACAAAAGCATAGCATTTTGTATGCGGGTACTCATCATGATGATCCACTAGCTAGCGATGCTGTGCTGCAATATGCGGTGATCCAATGCAGGCAGATTCGTGCGCAAGCTGGCCTGGTACTCGGGATCCAGGGTTGCAACGACCGCCCCGGAACCCCGCGGCAAGCGTTCCATGACGACACCCCACGGATCGACGATCATGCTGTCGCCATTCGTTTCACGCCCGCTGACATGATACCCGCCTTGCCCCGGCGCAATCACATAGGCCATATTTTCAACGGCTCGAGCCCGCACCAAAACTTCCCAATGCGCTTTTCCTGTGATCGAGGTAAATGCCGCAGGCGCTAGAATAATATCCACATTATTCATCATCCGGAATAACTCCGGGAAGCGCAGATCGTAGCATATCGACAGCCCGATACGGCCAAAGGGGGAATCGATCGTAACCACCTGGTTTCCTGCCTTGATGGTTTTTTCTTCGGCATATTTCTCCTGCCCCAGTTGCAAGCCGAACAAATGGATTTTGTCGTACCGTGCCACTTGCTCGCCATTCTCCGCATACACTAAGCAACTGTTATAAACTTTATCCGCTTCCGGCGACGCCAACGGCACTGAACCACCCACCAGCCATATCCCCAACCGTCTGGCAGTCTCGCTGAGAAACTCCTGGATCTGCCCGGAGCCGGGTTGCTCCCGAACTGCCAGCTTGTCCGTATCCTTCATGCCCATGATACAGAAATATTCGGGCAATACGACCAGCTTGGCTTCCTGAGCCACCGCTTCTTCGATCAGCCGCGCTGCTTCCTCGAGATTTGCGGAAACACTCGGCCCCGATGCCATCTGTATGGCTGCAACACGGAAGCACGAGCGTTTTTCTGTAACAACCGGTGAGCCCCCTTGTTGATTCGTCAATTGGTTTATCATGTTCTTACTGCTTCAAATTTTATTCTGACAAGCATGAGAATATTTTCATGTTCATTTTATAATTATTCATAGGCTCACTGACCTGAAAAACTTTGAGAAAAGTTTCGAGCAAAAGTACAGCACGGTAATTTTTCAGAGCTTTCCGGAGTGAATGCCCAGCCTCCGACTGCCAATGCCATGACAGTCAACCGGGATTTTAGCATCTACACTGACAACGTACTATTTCGATTTACGTAGAATCTGATGTCAGTGCTTGCGGTCTTTGCTATTCTATGACGTATGCACATTTTTTACCCAGCATGATGATGGTCACCACCAGCCAATCACCGAATGCGATTATCACCCAAGCGCTCTCGTTCAGCCGTTATGTGGAGCGCATCCTGACCAGCGAGCCCGAGCGAAAAACTGCGCTATTGCAATCCGTGCATCTGCCTTTCCAAAAAAAGGAAATGCAGGCCTATCTCAATTCCGAATCCCATCAAATCGCCGATGAAACGACACTGGACAGCGTGCTGCGCGATTTGCGCAAACAGGTCATGCTGCGATTGACCGCGCGGGACATCGGCGGCCAGGCGGATCTGTCCGAAATCATGTCTACCATGACCGACCTGGCGGAAACTACCATTCAGTTCGCGCTCGATCATCATGAACACTGGATGACGCAACCCAATCATTTTGGGCAACCCATCGGTGAGCACAGCAATGCCCCTCAGCATCTGCTGGTGGTCGCGATGGGCAAGCTGGGCGGCGGCGAATTGAATGTGTCGTCGGACGTCGATCTGGTGTTTGTTTATCCGGAAGATGGCGAAACCAATGGCAGAAAATGCATTTCGAACCACGAGTTTTTTGCCCGCCTGGGACGCAAGCTCATTGCCAGCCTCAACGACTATTCCGTCGATGGCTATGTGTTCCGCGTCGATATGCGCTTGCGGCCTCACGGAGAAAACAGTCCGCTAGCGATCAGTTTCCCGATGCTGGAAGAATATTTTCTTAAGCAAGGACGGGAATGGGAGCGGTACGCCTGGATCAAGGGCCGCATCATTGCCGGGCATGCCGATGCCGACACGCAATCCATGCTGATGGAGAAAATCGTGCGCCCATTCGTATTCCGTAAATACCTCGACTTCGGCGCGTATGAATCGATGCGGCGATTGCATGCGCAACTGCGCAAGGAAGTCGAGCGCCGCGAAATGCACGACAATATCAAGCTGGGCCCGGGAGGAATCCGCGAAATCGAATTCATCACCCAAGTCTTCCAGTTGATTCGCGGCGGCCGCGATGCCGATCTGTGCATCCGGCCCACGCTGAATGTCCTGCAACGCATACAGAAAAAGCAGCAACTGCCGGAACAGGCCGTGACCGAACTGACCCAGGCCTATCATTTCCTGCGCAAGCTCGAGCATCGCTTGCAATATCTGGATGATCAGCAAACCCAGACCCTTCCGCTCAATGCAGGCGATCAGAACCTCGTCGCGACGGCTATGGGATTTTCCGATTACCGCCAATTCATGCAGCAATTGGACATTCACCGCAAAAATGTCACGCGCCAATTCGAATTGATCTTCGCCACGCCGCGCAAATCTCCCACGCATGACATGCTGGCCTATTTATGGCAAACCGAAACGCAGGATGGCTCTCAATCGGAAGCTGCAACCACGCAACTCACGACCATGGGATTCACC
Source organism: Nitrosomonas sp. JL21 (assembly GCF_009833095.1). Taxonomy (GTDB): domain Bacteria; phylum Pseudomonadota; class Gammaproteobacteria; order Burkholderiales; family Nitrosomonadaceae; genus Nitrosomonas. Next base: position 49,945 of record NZ_QRCB01000019.1, on the reverse strand, counting down.
GAGCCCGCGAAGATTTCCGAGCGGCTGCGCGCTTTCTATCAGGGTTTATGCTATCAGCAATTGCCCGAATCCAGCCGTCAGCACATCAACACGCTGGTGCCGCTGATCATTGAAGCAGTGGCGGAGCTGCCGCCGGTTGAAGTGACGCTCGCCCGCATGCTGCGATTGCTGGAAAACATCAGTTCACAAACTTCGTATCTGGCACTTTTACTGGAACATCCACAAACTTTGCAGCGCGTCGCCGAACTGGTCAGCATCAGTCAATGGGCGAGCGACTATCTCAGCCGGCACCCCATCCTGCTCGATGAATTGCTCGGTCACGATGCCCCGCACCCGGCACCAAACTGGCAGATGCTCGCCAATGACCTGGCCTATCAACTGAATCATGACAACAGCCCCAAGAGTGACATCATCGAATGGCAAATGGATGTATTGCGGCATTTCCAGCACGCTCAGGTGTTCCGCCTGCTGGTAACCGATCTGGAAGGCTCACTATTGCTCGAAACATTGAGCGATCACCTGACCGCGCTGGCGGATCTGATTCTCGGCACGGTGCTGAATTTAGCCTGGAATGGCTTGAAAAAGCGCCATCGCGACAAGCCGGCATTCGCTGTGATTGGTTATGGCAAACTGGGTGGAAAAGAACTCGGCTATGTGTCCGACCTCGATCTGATTTTTCTGTACGATGACGATCACCCCGACGCGGCGGAGATTTATACCAAACTCGGCCAAAGCATCAATGCCTGGCTGACCCGGCACACGTCGGCGGGATTGCTGTATGAAACCGATTTGCGCCTGCGCCCGAATGGTGCCACCGGCCTGCTGGTCAACTCGATGGAAGCGTTTGCGCAGTACCAACGCGAACACGCCTGGGTGTGGGAGCATCAAGCATTGACGCGGGCGCGGTTCGTCGTGGGCGACAACATGGTTGGAGAAACCTTCGAAAAAACCCGCAAGGACATTCTGTGCAAGTCGCGCAACTTGAGCGAACTCAAGCAGGACATCCTGAAAATGCGCGAGAAGATGCGCGATGTCCATCCCAACCCCACTGCATTGTTCGACATCAAGCACGACCGCGGCGGCATCATCGATGTCGAATTCATCGTGCAATACCTGGTGCTCGGTTATGCCCACCAGTTTCCGGAACTGACCGGCAATATCGGCAATATTGCGCTGCTCAAACTGGCTGGCCAGCTTCATCTGATCTCGATCGACACCGCCGACCAGGTGCGCTCCGCCTACCGCGAATTCCGCCGCATCCAGCATCGCCAGCGCCTGAGCGGCGACGCCGACATGACCGGAAACATCCCGATCGATGGCCTAACCCCTCGATTCATCCGCATCGAAGGCAGTCATTTGAAGGACGACCGCATGGCAGTGCTGGCGTTATGGGAAGAAGTGTTTGGTCATTGAAATACAAGTTCCGCACATGAAAAAACCCCAATGTATGATCCAGCTCACAACATAGCCCGATCTGATCATTAATAATTATGAAATATATGCTGCAATAAAAATCTGGCACGATTTCTGCTATAACTTTCGCACACACCACGGTGTGCCTACTAACCTACAGGAGAACAACAAATGCAACATGCACAAAAAGGTTTTACGCTGATTGAGTTAATGATCGTTGTCGCCATTATCGGTATTCTGGCCGCCGTGGCTGTACCTGCTTATCAAACCTACACCCAAAAAGCTCGATATACTGAAGTAGTATCGGCTGTAGCCCCACTTAAACTCGCTGTAGAGCAATGTTTCCAAGCAACGGCGTCTTTACTCAACTGCACTCATGGTGCAAATGGTGTTCCTGGACAAATTGCTACATCAGGTCAAGTAGCCTCAGGTGCTATTTCCGGCAATGGCGCTGCTACAGCAGTAATCACAATGGTACCTGTCAATTCAAATGGAATAGCAACCGCTGATGATTACATTCTTACAGCAAATATCGTCAATGGCACTATTCAATGGGCAAAAACTGGTGGTTGCGTGAATAAAGGACTTTGCTAATCTAGATTTACCAGGGATAAATTCTGACGATTTTATTCTTTGAAGCTTAGAAATAAAAAGCCGCCTTTAAAGGCGGCTTTTTATTGGGTATTTTTGCCATACTCATGGATTTAGATACTCAAATTTATCCATAAGCTGGCATCTATCTTTGCTTACTTAAAACGCGCTTCATTTCTGATTCTCTTCCACTGGATTTAGCAATTGCTCAAACCCTGTACTGTCCTTTTATCAATCATGGACAATTGCCTTTATATATTTTTCCACGGTATCTCAGTATTTCTGAGAAAACTCACCATAAATATACCTATAATAATCAACCTCTTGAATAATTACCTCTTTGACGCAATTAGACAAAAAGTGACCATTTTCGTCACTTTCTGCACAATAAACTAATAAATATTTAATAATCAATCAATTACTCGATCTTTCCAATAACCTGGTTTCCGACTATTGTGCATTACTGCAACAACAAAAATAGTGCCTGCCTGGAGACGGTATAAAACAGAAAAAGGAAATTTTCTTAACAGGAACCTGCGATAATTTTTTCGAAATTTGGGCCAGGTCTCAGGAAATTCAGTCAGCGTCTGATAAGCCAATTCCAACTCATGCAGAAAGTCATCACCCAGTCCTTCTGCCTGATTCTGGTACCATTCATAGGAGATTTTACTTCGCTGATAACATCCGGATGAAAAATGATGTCATGCATCCCTGTTTTTCACTGACTTTTTGATTTCGCTCCACGACAGACCCTTTGCCATTCCGGATTGAAGCTCTAGATATCTTCTCTCGGCCAACTCTGCCCACGCGTCATCAACACCTTCATCTTGTTTTGACTCCAAAGATGAAATCAAACAATGCACAATCAGCGCTCTTTCATCAGCAGATAATTGCTTAATATCTTCAATAACTTGATTAAAAACTGCAGACATGAAGACTCCTTAGCTATCGTTGAAGAGGTATTACTTAAACATTCAGTATAGCCGATAAGCCAAATTCAGAGGAATTCTCTAAGGAAGCTCGGAAAAAGGTAGTCGAGCGACGGCTAAGCAAGAAAAGATCAGGTACAGCATGCTCACTTTCACCTCGTGAAATGAGCATGCTGTACCTGATTTCAAAGAGTATTTTCAGCGCAGGTTTACTTGATGCACACGACCCTGACCTGATGAATATCGGTAATGCCTTGCAGCACTTTTTCGATGCCATCCTGCTTCAATGTCCGCATGCCTTCGCTCAATGCCGTGACCAGCATGTCGGCGACGCGCGCGCGTTCCTGGATGTTCTTTTTCAAGGCGTCGGTGGCGGTCATCAGTTCATGCAAGCCTACCCGTCCGGCAAAGCCGCTGCCATTGCAATGCTCGCATCCGACCGGTTTATATAACGTAAGCTGACTGGCTTCGTTGCCGTATTGCTTGATCCAGTGAGCAAGAATTTCTTGAGTGGCCGCTTCCGGATCGACCTTGAAATGATCAATGTTGGTGAGTTCTTCGCAATACTCCGTTAGCAGCATGCGAATTTCCGGTTCGCTCGGATGGTAAGCTTCCTTGCATTTGCACAAGCGCTTGGCCAGCCGTTGCGCCAGCACGCCCAGCAACGCATCGGAGAAGTTGAATGGATCCATGCCCATGTCGAGCAGACGAATCACCGATTCAGGCGCGCTATTGGTATGTAATGTCGCCAGCACCAAGTGACCGGTCAGCGACGCTTCGATGCCGATGCTGGTGGTTTCCTTGTCGCGCATCTCGCCCACCATGATGATGTCCGGATCGGCGCGCAGGAAGGATCGCATGATCGCCGGGAAGGTCAAACCCGCCTTGACATTGATCTGAACCTGCCGCAGTCCTTTCTGCGTGATCTCGACCGGATCTTCCGCAGTCCAGATCTTGGTGTCGTCGCGATTGAGGTATTTCAGCACTGAGTGCAGGGTAGTGGTTTTACCGGAACCGGTCGGGCCGCAGACAAAAAACAATCCATACGGCTTGCTGATGATTTTTTTCAACGCCTCCAGGTTATGCTCGGTAAATCCCATTTTCTCCAGAGGAATCGGCTCGCCGGCGGCCAAAATCCGCATCACTACGTCTTCCACGCCACCGGCGGAAGGAATGGTCGCGACCCGGAGCTCGATATCCAACGGCGCGAATTTGCGGAATTTGATTTTGCCGTCCTGCGGTTTGCGCTTTTCAGAAATATCCATATCGCACATGATCTTGATCCGCGTCACCAACGGATTGCGGTAACTGGCCGGAATCTCGATGTACGGCATCAACGATCCATCCTTGCGGAAACGGATCTTGGTCTTTTCCTTGCCGGAATAGGGTTCGATATGAATATCCGACACCCCCATCTTGTAGGCATCGATGATGATTTTATTGACCAATTTGACCAGCTCGTTATCCGAAGCTGCCGAGGTATCCTCTTTATCGCTGCCGGTATCTTCGAGCGGATCTCCGCCTTCCAGATTGAACAGCATCTCATTGATGTCACCCGTGCTGATCTCGCCCGGCCCACTGCCATAGAACTGTTCGATGGTGGCGTCAAACTCGCGCCGCGTCGTGACCGCATAGACGATTTTATGCTTCGGAAAAATCGTGCTGGCAACGCGCTGAGATTGAATTCTTTCCGGATCCAGCGTCAGCACGACGATGCCATCCTTGGTTTCATCGATCGGCAACCAGGCATTGCTTTCGACATAATCCTTTTTCAAATGCTTCAGCAGTTCCATGGGCTTGATGCGGTCTTTCTTGAAAGGCTCGTAGCGGCAACCGAAGAATGCCGACAAAGCCTTGCCGATCAGCGATGTATCGATGCGCAAATCATCAAGCAGCACTTCCTCCAGATCACACCCTTTCTTTTTTGCCGACCGTATCGCCAGTTCAAGCTCCGCGGCGGAGATCGCGCCTTCAGCGACCAGCGCGTCATATTTTGACTGCGGCCCCTGCACAAGCTTCTGAGGCTGTTTCAGAATCGTTGCCAGCGTCCGGCAGAGTTCCAGCACGCCTTCCACTGCGATGGTCTCGAACGGTTGGTTATTCTTATGATTGATTACCTGCACCAAACCGAGCAATTCCTGCGCATCGGCCGTCATTATCGGCGCTACGATCATCTGTTTGGTACGGTAGCCGGTACGCTTATCGATTTCATGCGAAAACGTCAGTTGCGCATCGATGGCTTTCAATTCACTTTTATTGTAGACATCCTCAATATTGACGAGCTTTTTCTTGGCACTGACATGACCGGTAACGGTGCTTTCAAGCATCGGCAATTTGAGATCCTGAACAGCATTGAGTCCGGCTCTGACGCGGGTTATCAATACCGATCGATCCTCGCTGAGCGTATAAATGATGAGCCGGTCGGCATTGAACACGGCGCGCAGTTCCTTGGTCAATTCCAGCATGACCTCATCCATATTGCCGGAAGATTGGATTTTTCCAAGCGCGGCTTGCAGGTTATTGGAAAAATCCAATTCATTCCCAATGCTGGATCCATCTTTTCGGATCAGAGACATAGGCGCTGTACTCATGACATCAGTTCTCCCGAATGCACTAAAACTCAAATAATTGATTATTTTCAAGCCGGCGCGGATTGAATTTCGCGATGCAATGCTGAATTTCAGCCATCGTTACATCAGCTTCGCCCGGTTTCAAATGGGAAATGAATATCTCCGCATCGCGTTCAAATTTTTCCAATTCTTCGGCAAGCAGGCTCGGACAGAGATGCTTGGATCTGACCGCAATATCACGCTTCTGATTGCAAAAGGCGGATTCGATGATCAGGTACTTCAGATTCTCGATCTGATTGGCGATGGACCATAGCGCTGGATTGCTGGTGGTATCGCCGGTGAATATCAGACTGGCCCGACCGGAATCCAACTGATAACCCACTGCGGGCACGACATGGTTGGCAGGTAAGGGAATGATCTTACGACCCTCCAGATCGATGACATCGCCTAGTGCTAACGGCTGATACTGCAGGTAAGGTGAAGATGGCGTCGGGATTCTGGCGAAATCAGGCCAGAGCTGCCAGTTGAATAAATGGCTCTGCAATGTCGTCAAGGTCGCCTGAATGGCATGCACAGTGATCGGCCGGGTGCGCAGCGAACCGACGGTGTCGATCAGGAAGGGAATGCACGCGACATGATCCAGATGCGCATGCGTGACAAAAACATGATCAATCTTGATCAACTCATCCAGGTTCAGGTTGCCGACGCCGGTTCCAGCATCAATCAGAACATCCTCATCCAGCAGCATGGCTGTGGTCTGAGCGTCACTTCCTATTCCTCCGCTACATCCCAGAATCCTGAGTTTCAATGGGGATTACCTCTCCGTTCATTTGATCAATAACACCGGAATGCTTGATAACTGCATCACCTTGTTCGTCACCGATCCCAGCAGCAAACCCTGGATGCCCCCCTTGCCGCGGGGGCCCATCACGATCTGATCGTAATGCTTTTCGGCAGCGAAGCGCACGATCATCTCAGCCGGATCACCAACGGTAATATGATACTGGTAAGGAATGCCGCTCTGATCGAGGAAATCACGGGTGTTTTGCAGGCATTTCAAGCCTTCGTCCTGATGATACTGTTTAATATCAGCCTGGTTGATGAACGATGACACATTCCCATCCAGAGGATACTGAACACTCAACAAATGAAGCTCGGGTTTTTCCTTATACCAATCGAGCATGGCGGCAAAAGTGGCTACTGCTTTTTTAGAATTCTCCGAACCATCCACCGGTAAAAGAACTTTTAGCATGAACAATTTCTCACTGTAACGTTGTAGATGAAAATGACCCTTATTGCTTCGGCGTAGTATCGTCAACCAGATCGACCAACGGTTTGGGGATGACTTTCTGGCGAGCTGCCAGCGCCTTGCCGGCAGAAACCACCACCAACGCAGCAACGGCCGGCGCAATCCAATGCAAATATTGCGCTTGAGAATCGACCCAGGCTTTGGTGACCACATCGGTGATTACCATGTCGCCGGCAATCCATCCCAGCAATCCAGCGCCAATGGCAATCGTGACGGGGAAACGATCCATGATTTTCATTACCAGCTGACTGCCCCATACGATGATCGGCACGCTGATCACAAGGCCGAAAATCACCAGCGCGAGGTCATCCTTCGCAGCGCCTGCAATCGCAATGACGTTATCCAGGCTCATCACGGCATCGGCCACAATGATGGTCTTGATGGCGCCGAGCAAGGTCGTGCTCGCATCGATTTCATGTCCGCCTTCCGATGACTCGGGCTGCAGCAGTTTGATACCGATCCAGATCAGCAATGCCGCACCGGCAATTTTGAGGTAGGGAATCGCCAGCAAGCTCAAAGCAAAAAAGATCAACACGACCCGCAGCATGATCGCACCGAACACTCCCCAAAATATGCCCAGCTTCCGTTGTTGCTCGGGCAACCGCCGACACGCCAATGCGATCACCACGGCATTGTCGCCGCCCAATACGATATCAATCGCGATGATTTGTAGTACTGCAATCCAGAATTGCGGATCATCAAAAGCCATTTATTTTTCCCCAGCAAAATTTCACATCAACACCCTGACATTCAAACTGTTTCTATGCATCGCCTTGAACCCCGATGAACTTCAAAAGCTCTTCTTTTTGTTGCAACGTATCGTTATAGCCCAATTCAATTAAATCCCGGCAGAACGGTGCTTCGAATAACACATAACTCAATAAAGTCGAGCCATTAGGCCCCATGGCGCCGATTGCGCGGTAGAGATTTCGCATGATCCACGGCAGCGTGTAGGCATATTTCTGTGCAATTTCATTGATGCCTTCACTCGGTGCGATCATCATCGCTTCAACCGGACGCAAGGGGATATTTTTTTCTTTCAACGTATCGTGGGGAATAAGCTTCAAGGTCTCGTTGATCCGCAGCAAACGTTCAAGATCGACATCGAGGCTATCTACAAAAATACTGTTCAGCGCGTGCCCGGCGATCTGCGCAAAAGGTGGATAAGTCGATGCATGCACCCGCTTAGGCTCATCCGTCACCGGTTTGCGCACACCGATAATCAGCACTTTGTCGGCGCCGAGATGCAGCGCAGGACTGATCGGTGCAAGCTGACGCATTGAGCCGTCGCCGAAAAATTCCCGGTTCAGCCGCACCGCCGGAAAAATAAATGGTATCGATGACGAAGCCATCAAATGCTCAGCGCCGATATCGACTGGAATTCCCAGCCGTTGCGCCCTTTTCCACGGCAGGACCGTTCTGGCAGCCTGATAAAAAGTCACCGATTGACCCGAGGTATAGCCCCATGCGGTCAATCCCAGCGCATGCAAAGCCCCGGAACGGATACAGTACTGAATGGAACGAAACGGAAAGCGATCCCTCAACAGCGCTTCCAACGGCGAATTATCGAGCAGGGAGATGGGATTGTGCTTACCAAATTCACTCGACACCAACGACAACAAACAGCGCAGCGTATTATGGAATACTCCCAGGAAATCAGATCGATAAATGTGATCAACATGAAAGTTCGACCATACCGCTTCCAGCTCTTTAATCCCTTGGGCAAAATTATTGGCTGCAACGGCAATGCTCGCTGCATTGATGGCACCTGCCGATGTCCCACAGATGACGGGGAAAGGATTGCGGGTTTTGTCGGGCAGTACTTCTGCAATGGCGCGAAGCACGCCGACTTGATAGGCTGCACGAGCACCTCCACCAGTCAGAACCAGTCCAACCTTGGGTTTCGGTAAAGGCACTCGCTGTTCAGGCACGACCCAAAAACTCTGCTTTTACATTCTCGAGTGCATCCCGCAGGGTTTCTTCAGGTAAACTATTCAGCAAGCTCGACAACACCTGAGCTGCCTGGCAAGCACAATCCGGCAGCAATGAGCTGTCCAGCTTGGCGACAAAAACGGCGGCGGCGCCTGTGGCATTCAACAGGCTTTGACGTTCATTCATCAATATTTCGACTTCTTCTCTCAACATGGAAATCTCTTGTTCTCTCAGTATAGTATTCGGCATGGGTCAATTCCTTATCGCTGTGAAACAGTGTACAACCAGCCAGGCAATATATCAGAACTATAATTCATCTAATTCCTGAGCTCTGTGCTGTTTGTCATCTTTTTCGATTAATTCCAGATACAAACCCCTTATTTATCGGCATCAATCCTTACATCATGAACACTCATTTACCAGCCACTCTCTATCCTGATATAGAACCCCATCGCCAAGAAACCTTATCGCTCGATTCATTGCACACTATGTATTGGGAAGAGTCAGGCAACCCTGCCGGCGTTCCTGTGGTTTTTCTACACGGCGGCCCCGGCGCGGGAGCAACCCCAGCCCACCGCCGTTTTTTCGATCCGACATATTATCGCATTGTCATTTACGATCAAAGAGGCGCGGGCCGTTCAACACCACTCGGCGAAATCCGCGACAATACCACACCGCACCTGATCAATGACCTGGAATTGCTACGCCAGCATTTGGCCATCGATCAATGGTACGTGTTCGGCGGATCATGGGGAAGCACGCTAGCGCTTGCATACGGCGAAGCGCACCCTGAGCGCTGCCTTGGATTCATCCTGCGGGGAATTTTTCTGTGCCGCAACGAAGAAATCGATTGGTTCCTATATGGTTTACGCAATTTCTTTCCTGAAGCCTGGAATAAACTGGTTGCTCCGCTGTCGGCCACGGAGCGGAAGGATATTCTCGCTGCCTATCATCAACGGCTCATGCATCCGGATCCGGCCATTCATATGCCCGCCGCCCGTACTTGGAGTACTTATGAAGGTTCCTGTTCGACGCTATTGCCGAACCCGGCCACAGTCAACTATTTTGGCAGCGACACCGTTGCGCTGGGATTGGCCCGGATGGAAGCGCATTATTTCAGCCACCAAATTTTCTTACCGGAGAATTCCCTGCTGAATAATGTGCATAGACTGCACCACATTCCGGCTGTCATCGTTCAAGGGCGCTATGATGCCGTCTGTCCCATCGTCAGCGCTGACGATCTGCATCATGCCTGGCCTCAGGCCGAATACATCGTCATCGACGACGCTGGCCATTCGGTCTGGGAACCCGGAATCCAGGCCGCGCTCATTAGAGCGACCGATCGATTCAAAACACGTCGATGACTTACAATTGAGCAAGAAATCAAGCAAGGCGAAATCAGCTTCAACACATGCATTTTATAAAGAATGGATGAGCATTTGAACCTGATTTCAACGCTGAATGAGCGAATGCAGTAATATTTCAGCTCTTAAAGATGCAAACCACATTCGGTCTTGGGCTTACCAACCCAGCGTCCGCTGCGTCCTTCGCCTTTCACGGTGCAATGGGTGCATCCAATCGAGGAATAACCTTCGGCAACCAGCGGATGAAACGGTAGCTTATGCTCGAGAATATATGCATCGCGTTCCTCTCGAGTCACATCGATCATCGGATTGAACTTGATGATGCCGCGCCGTTCCTCGAATATATTCAGGCCGGCGCGATGATCCGTTTGCCAGTTCATCAAGCTCGACACCCAGATATGATAATTCGGCTTGATTTCTTCCAGCGGATTTATCTTGTTGATGGTACAGCAGAAATCCGGATCCACCTGATAGAGTTTTTCGCGCTCGCTGTACCAGTGCTGGTAACTGTCGGCTTTCAGATCCTGAACTTTCAGATGAAACAACCCGATCAGGTAGTCACGGTAGAGTAAGGTCTCCGGAAAATGAAAACCGGTATCGATGAAAAGAATCACCTGTTCAGGCCGAATGCGCGAAATGATGTGCAGAAAATACGCAGACGTCGCCGCAAATGACGATGTCACCATGACTTTTTCAGGTTGGAAATCGGAATACAGCGTACGCAAGCGCTCCTCGAAATCGAGCGGCCGATAGCGCTCATTCAATTCGCTGATGGCTTGCGCACTCAAATCGGCGCTATTGCCGGAATGCTGCACGATGGGTGCTCCGTTCGTCATAACAATTACTCATACATTAAATAAAGTTTATCTTCGGATTCTTACATCGATCCTTAACATCCTAAGCATACTGTAATACGACTGACATTCCTTTGTCATGATCAATTGCTAGCATTTCATTCGCAGTGACCACATACATTTTAATGTGGTCACTGCGTCAAACAACCGAGGCAGTGCGACCACACAGCGTGATTGTACTGTGTCTCGGGATAGATCGTTCAATCAATATGACTGGAGGTTTTATATGAAAATGCAAAAATTGCAGTTTATCCTGGCAATCACTTCATTGTTCCTGATCAGCTTCAATGCAATGTCAGCCTGTGCGCCACAAGTGCAAACCAAGCTGACCGCCGCACCATATGCTTCTTTGAATGCAATTCTTACCCCTGCTAAAATCAACAGCTTCACCACTAAACTCAATGCGGTGGCCAATGTAGCCACTTACAACGCCTTGCGTACTGAAGCGAATGCAACCGCTGCATTAATTGCTGACGGTCGTGTCGTAGTTACATTGCCCGATGGCACCGTGGTCGTGGATACCTCCAAAGGTGCAGCCAATACCTATCAAAACTTCCAGGACAAGGTCATCAACGAGAATCATAATACGCGCGTCGCCATTTTAGACGCACAACTCTATGATTGCGGTGTCGGCCTGGAGACCAAAACAAGCACATCAACGGGCTCGGAAGAAGTTTACGTTGCGAAACGTCTCGGTGCTTATTTAAATAGTGCCGGAACAGTCAGACTCTCTCATAAATAAAAGAGCGACTGCCCTACTTTCCCCGCCCAGTTACCCCAATACTGGCAAGCAAAAATGGGCTACCTGTCTAAGGGTGGCTCATTCCGCTACACTTCTGAATCTGATTTACATGCGTTTTTCATCCTGGATTCATTTACTCCATATATTTCCCAGAAAGCCGCCCACTTCCATCATCCAGGCTATGCCGACATGAACGGCCAGACCACCGACAATGGAGCGGGTTCTATAAGCAATGACACCCAGTATCAACCCACCGAAAAACGATGAAATGCACTCAAACAGCGGCTTGCCGAAATGAATGCTGCAATAGAACGTGGCCATCGGAACGATCACCGCCGCACCGGCATAACGGATGAAACCAAAGATCAAAAATCCCCGGAAGAAAAGTTCGATGGTGATGAAATCAATGCCATAGCTGAATTCATACAGTAATCGGTGGCACAACAGACAGTCGGTATAAGGCGCAATGAAATCGATCTGCCTGACCCGCGGATAAGTTTCGAGGAAATCCGGCTGAGTACTGGCAAACAAGATCAGCGGCAGCATCAACAGCAGCATCAGGCTATACGGTTGCCAATGCACATTGTTCACTGTCATTCCCCAGAAGCTGGACTGGGGGATGACAGCATAAAGAATCATCAATGGAATCATCACAATCAACAACTTAAAGGGAAGCATGGTGACAATGACCCAATATAGTCCCCAAACGCCGTCAATTACATACTCCAACGGATTCGCACTGCATACTTTAAGCGCAAAGATAGCCGGCGTAATCAGCAGCAATCCCCAAAGTCCCGGAGTCACCACCATTACCTGCTTGCGAAGCAGCATGACAAACCCGTACGGAATGATGAATGCGCTGCAATACATCACATACAGCGCGCCGAATTGATCAAGTCGCGATGCCATATTGCGGATCCATTTCGGTTCGATACCCAGCGTGTAGTTCAACGTAATCAGAATACTGATCCACATCAGGCAGGCCACAAGCACTTTTTGATCGATCATCGAACCATATTCGCGCCAATCAGTACGCATCATGCTCATCAAGAATTCATTGCAAAAATTGATATCTCAAATTGTTCATTGACAGGGAAAACCCTGTCTTTTCCCGCTTAAGCTTTTGTTTTGCTTTACGGTATACTCGCCCCATCGATTGATTATCACCCAAATCTTCAAGCAATTAGAACACCTTGGTGAATTCTCGGAACAATAACACGAGAATGCTGTATTTATACCCATTGATGGGGTGCGGAGGTATGAATGGATAGTTATTATCTGGGTAGACAACCCATTGTAGATCGTAACCAGAATTTGGTCGCGTACGAGTTGCTGTTCAGGCAGGAGGTCAGCGAAGATGCGGTAAAAATCACCGATGATTTATCGGCATCCGCGATCGTCATTGCGAATGCGTATGGCAGATTCGGCATTCAGAATGTGGTCGGGCAACAACGGGGCTTCATCAATGCCGATCTCGATCTGATCAGGAGCGATATCATCAGCCTGCTACCCAGTAAGCATGTCGTCCTCGAAGTCAGGGCCCCCGAATCGATTTCAGCCGAATTTCTTCAGCAATGTCATGAATTGAAGCAACGGGGCTATCAATTTGCATTAGACAGCGTAGCCGCTATCGACGCCAACATTGAACAATTATTATCGATCGTGAGCATCGTCAAAGTCGATGTGCTTTCTTTGAATACCCAGTCGTTGGAAGAACTGGTCACTGCCCTGAAGCGCTGGCCTGTTCTGCTGTTGGCGCTCAAGGTGGAAAATCGTGAACAGGAAATTCACTGCAAGCAATTGGGCTTCCAGATGTTCCAAGGCTACCATTTTGCCAAACCCGAGGTAATGGCGATAAAACGCGCCGATCCTGGAAAACTGTCGCTGCTCAGGCTATTGGAATTGATCACGGATACGGGGGATAGCGATGAAATCGAGCGTGAATTCAAGCGCCAGCCCGCGCTCAGCTATAATCTATTACGCATGGTCAATTCCGTCACGAGTGATCTGCCCAGAAAAATCAACTCGATCCGCCATGCCATTACATTGATGGGGCGGGAACAATTGCTGAAATGGATCCAACTCCTGCTGTATACCTCTGATCAATCGGAAGAAGCCACTGACCATAGTTTGATCCCAACAGCATTGGAGCGTGGCAAATTGATGGAACTCATCGCCGCTGTCGAGCGGCCGCATGATAAGAATCACCAGGAACGCGCATTCATTGTCGGTATCTTGTCGTTGCTCGATGAATTATTGGGCATCGAAATGCGGCAAATCGTCAACAAACTGGGCATCTCCGACGACATGCACCACGCTTTGATAAGTCGTGAAGGTCGTCTCGGCGTCGCGTTAAAATTAATTGAAGCGAATGAGCAAAACGAAACTTCCGTCCTGGAACCGATCTTGAATGAACTGGGCTTCCTGAGCCCGGTTGAATTGATAGAGTTGAAGGTGCAAGCTGCAGACTGGGCGATGGAAACAAGTCACACTGTGAATTAGCACCTCAACCAGACTACCCTCCGTAATGGAATTCACGTTACCCGTCCGGCACAGGCGGCTCGCAAAATTCTGCTCAACCCCCTAAGCGTAGAACGCACATTGGAAAAACCGGCTCAACCCCGGTGTGGTTTTTATCACAGCATTCAATTCCGAAAAACAGTATCGTTGGTCATAAAACAACACATTCATTCTGAAAAATGTGTTGCGTCATTCGTCTGAACCGCTCGTAATCCTCGATTTCATGCCGGAAACACTTGAAATTGATCGGAATTTACGGACCGATAAAAATTAGCTGATTAATAGACAATATGATAAAACGAATACCTTCAATAGTTGCTTATCAGTCGCCGGTGATGAATAGTTTCCCCTTGAATATATTCGTATAAAGCGTGTTTACTATATCTAGCCAAAAAGACAGCGCATCCCGAATCTGATGACTGCGATGATATTCAATCGATGCCAGACCAGTACTTCAGAACACCGCCTGGCACACTGACGCCCAGTTCTGCTTAAGAAGGAAGTTTTTGATGACCATTCTTATCATTTCCGAACCTGATGATGTGCATGCCTATGCGGTTTTCAACGCCCTTAAGCGGCGAGATCAATCTGATGTCCATTTATTTGACTACGAACAATTTCCTGCGCGGATAAATCTCGACATCGCATTGTCCGCGCGCGATTCCAGTCATTACCGTATATGGCTTGCACAGGACAAGTTCATCGACCGTGAAGCGGTGCGTGCCATCTGGTGGCGCCGGCCGATCAATTCGGGTTATCAGGCATTAAATGGAAATTCAGCGGAACATGTCAGCGCCAGGACAGATTCGTTGATGACTATTCAAGGTATATGGCAGGCAGGCTCATGTCTTTGGGTCAATGACATTGCCCGCGCTGCAGCAATCAGGCATAAGCCGTGGCAACTGGATCTCGCCAAGCAGTGCGGGCTGACCATCCCAGAAACCCTGATTACCACGATCCCCGAACATGCTCAGCAATTCTGGCAACAACACTACGGCCAGATTACCTGTCAGCTATTGCAGCAAGCATGCGCTGAAACGCACGAATCCCGGAAAGTGGAGTGGAAAGAATTGACAGACATCGATAGTTCAAAGCTCGCACAGATCATTTTTCAAGAACTGGTGCCGGGCACCGCGGATTTGCGCATCACCATCATCGGCAATGAAATCCTGTCGGCGGCGTTGGATCTACTTCCCTCCGACAATCTGCTGTGCGCGCAACCCAACCGGCGCATCTATCAGCGCCACGAACTGCCTGTCGACATGCAGCATAAATTGCTGCTGATGATGCGCCGCAGCGGTCTGGAATACGGCGTCATCGATATGCGATTGCGGCCCGATGGCGAATACGTCTTTCTGGGGATCGATCCGTATGGTCATTTTCTTTTTGTCGAACACGCCTGCCAGTTGCCCATCAGCGATCTCCTGGCCAAGCATTTGGCGCAAGGGAAAGGAAGTACGGCAATACCGCTGGCTGCACAAAAGGCCGCCTAGAACCAGCATCTCTCTTGCCAGATGCCCGTGAATATTCCTTCAATGAGCTTTAAGGTATTTGGAGTTTTTTTTGAAATAGGTAACGAAGATCACAGATAAGCGAAGGAGAAAAGCACAGTCTACGATCGGTAAATGAGTGTGATGATACTGATCTCGATCCCAGACCGAGCTTAGTAGTCTCCCAATCTCTCTAAACGCTGCGATTCCGATCTTCGATGATTTCCCGGTACACCGATTCCATCACGCGGTTGTTATAATCCAGAATCACCCATTGGGACTTGAACAAGGCATTGAGTTCAACCAGCGTGATGACAATCAGCACAATGACGCCCAACACCGCTAAGCCCGTGAATAACAACATCACACCGAACAAAAAGATGCTCAAATTAATGGAACCGCGAACCCATTTTCGCAAATAAAAGTGATGCAAGCCAGCGATGAAAAGATAGTTGAGCGTCGCATATGTGTCCGGATCTTTGAGCCTCTGCCCGGTTTGCTTGAAAAACCACAGCCGTTGCTCATCCGGTAATTCACGCACTAATCTACGGATGCGTTCTTCGTCCTCCAATAGGGCTTCTTTGGTTTTCACGACAATCCTTCAGATGACCCGGCAGATCAAGACTCGCTCAACGCGCCAATGTAATGATGACTGCTTCACGTTTCCAGAACAGCATGAAACGCTTCTGCTCGACAAACTGAAACAGCAGCGTCCAACCCTCCGCTGCTTCCTTATTCAGTGTGACTTCCAGCCGCTTGATCGGAATCCCCGACGCACCGAGGAAAATGGTGCCCAGTCCGCCTTCTGTCACGTGCAGTACTTTATATTCTTTGTAAGCCATCATTTCATCTCCTAAGATCGATTGATAGAAACTTTGTCAAAAACTCAGCCTATTGCAACGTGATTTGCTCCGCCCTGATTAAATCAAACGCTAATTCTTTACATTCCATCTCAGATATCCCCTTACCAAGCATTAATTCGCCTACATTCCTCCAGCCAAACTGACTTGCTTCAGAAACACCCCTATCAAGGGATAGACTGCAGGGTTTTCACCAATAACTCGGCAACTGCGCCTCCCGAAGCCGGATTCTGACCGCTGATCAATCTCCCATCCTGGACAACAAACACGGCCCACGGCTCTGCAGCTTTCTGATAGATGGCTCCCCGGTTGATCAGTTCGGTCTCGGTCATGAAAGGCACAAAGTGATCCAGCTCAGCAAGCTTTTCTTCTTCATTTGAAAAACCGGTCACTTTCTTATCTTTCACCAGCAGATTGCCATCAGACAAAGTAATATTCAATAAACCCGCGGCTCCGTGACACACCGAAGAAACATACCCTCCCTTTTCATAAATTTTTCGGCTGATCACCTGCAACTCTTCATTGTCGGGAAAGTCCCATACGACGCCATGTCCTCCGGCAAAATAGATGGCGATATAATTATCCGGATTCACTTCTCTGGGATTGAGCGTCGCTCCGAGTCGGTTCATGAATGCTTTATTCTGATACCAATCCCAATCGGTTTCATCGGCCATTGCAAGGCTATGCGGGTCAATCGGCGTATAACCACCTTCGGGACTCACATAATCCACCTGATATCCGGCTTCCTCTACCTTTTTAACAAAGTGAACAGCTTCTCCAAGCCATAAACCGGTAGCGCGCTTCAAATTAGGATATTTTTCAACGCTGGTGAGAACGACAAGAATTTTTTTATCCATTTTTTGCTCCTGTAAGTAGTAGTTCAGCGATGTGCTCATGGCATTTGAACCGCCAGGCTCAAGATGTTTATTTACGCCACGTAGACTGGTATTTTTTACCTGACTTCGGCTACTTGAGCATAGCTCGGTACCGATTAAAACTTCCTCAGAAGAACAGTCAGCAACAATCATGCTTCAACGCATCATTCCCAAATCACCATTTTGAAGCGCTCTTTGACGATGCCAAAGTAATCGCATTTCCAGTCGCTCTGCGCGAAGAAATCCAGATGATGCCATTGGTCTTTTCGCTTAAGAATGCTGACAGCCGCATCGTCCCAGTCAGTGGCGGCAAATTTAGGCTCGAGCTGCTGTTTGCGTTCTTCGACCTCATCGAAATCGAAACCGTCGTATTCCCAATGCAGCACTTCGAACACATTGCCGGCACGATCGGCATAATCCATGCTGAAATCCAACCCCCACTTGGGTCTCATTCGGATGATCTTATAAACCAGGGGGTTGTCGTGCGCCCAGCGTTCGAGCTGCTCCAATGCTTTGCCGCTGTAGCCTTTGCGTTCAAACAGCAGACTATGATTCAGCACCGCGCCTTCGACTCGGTCCGGTTGCGTAAACCATGCTGCCTTCAGCGCATGCCGATGCGCCCGGTGCGCATGCGCGGACGTTAAATTCGCCATGGCATAGCTTTGCTCCAGTTCGGTCAGGTCATAACCATTCTGATCGAACAGCGCCAGTTCTCTGGCTAGGGGCGGAGACGCCCGATCCAGCGGCAAACGCCAATAGCCTTCGGGATTGAGTTGATGATGGGATAAATAGATATAGCTCATGAATTTAAGTGTATCTGTAATTATGCTTGACAACCAACCGGTTAGCCGCCAACGCGTGGCCTGCCATATAATTCGCGCAATTCGTTCTTGGCTTTCTCAAGAACGTCACGTTGCCGATCAGGTAAATGCTTGCCGGCCCGGTTGATATAAAAATTCAGCATCGCCATCGCCGACGCAAACGACCCCGTCTTTCGCTGCCGACTGGTCTCGGCAGAATGCTTCAGCGATACGGCAATCCTGCGCGGATCATCCCAGGTAAATACTCCCGCCTCGAGATCAAGCGCATGGCTGGTGTCGGTGACTTGGTGTGACCATAGATGGGAGTTGCTATTTGGCATGGCAGAAAATGCAATGAATTCGGAAGGTACGATTGTGCAGTATTGTATTCCAAATCATCCAAACTTTATCAATTCAGAGACATTCAATGATTCAGGACATCGTGGGTTGTTTATTTCGCCATCAAATGGCACTGTCCCTATTAATGAGCAATCCAACCGCTGCTCCAATGTCGCAATATTTTCTTGCAGCATCAGCATTTGCGGATCGATGCAATTAGCCACCCAGCCCGCCAACGGCAAACCGGCAGAACGTATGGCTTGCGCAGTCAGCAAGGCATGATTCAGACAGCCGAGGCGCATCCCCACGACCAGGATCACCGGTAGACTCAACACCCGCGCCAGATCGGCGCCGGTCTGAGTACGGTTGAGCGGCACTAGAAAACCGCCTGCGCCTTCGACAATGACGATCTCGGCCACCGAGCTGAGTTCGCGGTAGGCTGCGCAGATCACCGTCAGGTCGATATCCAGATTAGCCTGTTGCGCGGCAAGATGCGGCGAAACCGGGAGATCGAAGGCGTACGGATTGATATGCCTGCGGGCAGCGCTGATGGTGCTGGCTGCGATCAACTGTTCGACATCCGGCCATCGTCCGTCCTCCTTACCCGCAGCGATTGGTTTCATGCCGATGGCTGTTTTACCGTGTGCCGCAAAGGCGCGCAGCAAAACACAACTGATGGTGGTTTTACCGACGCCGGTATCGGTGCCCGTCACGAAAAAACCGCGGCCCATGTCAAGGCGGCAATCCTAATTGCCGGCGCGTTTCGGGCGTCAATATCGAGCGCGGATCATGGGGTTTCCAGGCGTGCCCGTAGACTACTTCGAACGTAGCCGGCAATTTGCCGTCGTGGCGCAGCGTCTCATACGCATCGATCGCTTGCTGCCAGCGCTTTTTGCCCATCAATCCCTCCTGCCGGCCCTGAATCACGTTATGCGCACCGATTGCCTTGAGGTCGCGCATCACGCCGATCACGTCATCATACGTCAGGGTGATATATTCCATATCCATGACGGGGGTTGAGAAACGATTGTTGACTAACAGATCGCCGATGTCGTGCATGTCGGCGAAGCGGTTGACGTGCTGATGCGAATCCGACTTTGCGAACGATTGACGCAATTCTTTCAGCGTATCCGGACCGAAAGTGCTGAACATCAGCAGGCCATCGGCGCGTAAAATGCGGTGCATTTCGGCAAACGTGCGATTCAGATCATTGCACCATTGCAACGCGAGATTCGACCAGATCAGGCCGACGCTGTCATTTTTGATCGGGAATTGCTCGATATCGGCACATACATAATGGCTATGCTGCTGTTGCAACGACAATATGCGTTGCCACCACGCGGTATTCGGCCGTGCCTGCTGCAGCATCGCGCAGGCGATATCGACTGCGATCAATTGACTAGATGGATAGCGTCGGGCCAATTGCTGGCTACCATAACCGGTGCCGCTGCCCGCATCGAGGATGACCTCGGGCCGGTACTTGATGTACTCCAGACGCGACAACATGCGATTGCTGATCTCTCGCTGCAGCACCGCCGCCTGGTCATAGCTGCTTGCCGCACGCTCGAATGCAGCACGCAATTGTTTTTTATCAAGAACTTGTTCTGAACTCATTCAGGCACGTCACAAATTGATCAGGATACGATAAGAATGGCGCATGTCCGCAATGAGCAAACCTCACGAACCGTGCATGCGGCAATTGCCGGTGCATCCAATCGGCCGCATCCGGATGAGTAATCACGTCATTGTCCCCGTGCATGATTAACACAGGCTGGCGAATCGCTGCAATACGATCGCGCAAATCGCTCTGCTGCAAAATCTGCAGGCTTTTTTCCAAGGCTGCAGGTTCGGGTTCTGCGCGCTGAAAAAAATGCTGGCGCAGTTGCAATAACACCTTGCTGGCGTCACGATCGCCGCTCATCTGCAATGTCAGAAAACGATTGATGGTGGTAGCGTAATTCAGTTTCAAATTTTCCCAGAACAGTTGCAGCAATTTTGGATCCATGCCTGATTCCCAATCGTCGCGCTTGGCAAAGCACGGCGTCGTCGAAATCAGGATCAATTTTTCGATCCGCTCGGATTCGCGCAACGCCAATTCCATCGCAATCTGCCCTCCGAGCGACCACCCGCCGACCATGCAACGCTCCGGCAAAATACCGGTGATGATCTCAGCCAAACGACTCAATGTTGTCGGTTCACAAGCGGAACTCAATCCATGGCCCGGCAAATCGACCAGATGCAGGCGGAATTGCTGGCTTAATCGATCACGGACACTGCCCCAAATGCCGCCATGCATTGCCCAGCCATGCAACAGCACTAAATCGGGCCCTTCACCGACGATATCGATATGCAATCGTGTCATGCTGCAGCCAGTTCCTGCAGGGCCTGCGTCAACCTCCGGATATCATGCGGCAGATGCGCAGCAGACAACGAAATACGCAACCGCGCTGTGTTTTGCGGCACCGTAGACGGCCGGATCGCCGGCACCAGCAATCCGCGTTCGCGCAATTGCTGGCTGATCCGCACCGCTTCCTGACTATCGCCGACCAGCAAGGGTTGGATCGGCGTCATCGAAGGCAGTAATTTCCAGCGTAATGATTGCACTTCTCGCTTGAGCTGCGTAATGTTAGTTGCTAACGCTTCCCGTCGCCATTCGTCATGCTCAATCAATTTCAGGCTCGTCAGCAAAGCTTGCGATAACAATGGCGGCGTGGCTGTAGTGTAGATATAACTGCGCGCCGATTGGATCAACGTTTCGATTACGTCTGCCTGCGCCGCGACAAAGGCGCCGAACACACCCGCAGCCTTGCCCAGCGTCGCCATATACAAGAGGTTAGGAAGACGGTGTTTCTGCCAGCCCGGCACAGATAAGCTACCCCTGCCCTGTTGTCCTAAAATACCAAAGCCATGCGCATCATCCAGCAATAATAACGCCTGATACTTGTTGCATAGTGCAACCAACGCTTGAACCGGCGCAATATCGCCTTCCATGCTGAATACCGCATCGCTGATTACCAGTTTGCGCCGCGCATCGCTTTCCGCCAACCGTCGTTCCAGCGCAGCCATGTCGAGATGCGGATAACGAATGAACTTTGCGCGGGATAGTAAAGCTGCATCATTCAGGGAAGCATGATTCAATTTATCTGCGAAAATGGCGTCTTCTCGCCCCACCAGCGCCGTCACCACGCCGATATTGGCCATATAACCGGTCGAGAACAATAATGCTTTGGGAAAACCGGTAAACTCCGCCAATGCCTTCTCCAGCGCATGGTGCGCGGCAGAATGACCATGAATGAGATGCGATGCGCCCGCACCGACCCCATAACGTTGCGCGCCATCGCACACCGATCTGATCAGGTCCGGATGATTCGCAAGCCCAAGATAATCATTACTGCTGAACGCCAGATACTCACGGCCCTCAATGGTGATATGCGTTGCTTGCGGCCCTTCGACGATTTGCCGAAAACGCCGCAATCCTTGCTGCTCGCGAAGGCGTAGTTGCTCAGCAAAATCGGGAAACATCTATGACAATGCGTGCAATCCCAGCTTATCCAGCAACTTCCGATCGTGGTCTGTTTCGGGGTTTCCAGTGGTCAGCAATTTATCGCCATAAAAAATGGAATTGGCGCCAGCCAGAAAACACAACGCCTGAACAGCCTCGGACATTTCTCGGCGACCGGCAGATAAACGCACCATGGCCTTGGGCATGGTGATTCGCGCAGCGGCAATGGTACGGACGAACTCGAACGGATCCAGTACGTCGGTGCCATACAATGGCGTTCCTTCGACTTGCACCAGATGATTAATCGGCACCGATTCCGGATACGGATCCAGATTGGCCAATTGCGCGATCAAGCCGGCACGCGATTGCCGACTCTCGCCCATGCCCACGATACCGCCACAGCAGACGTTGATACCGGCGTCGCGCACTTCCTGCAACGTGTCCAGACGATCCTGATAATGCCGCGTGGTGATGATTTCCTTATAATATTCCGGCGCAGTGTCGAGATTATGATTGTAATAATCCAAACCGGCCTCGCTCAATTGCTGGGCCTGGCCTGGCTTGAGCAATCCCAACGTAGCGCAGGTTTCCATGCCCAATGCTTTGACCGCACGCACCATCTCAGTCATTTTTTCGATGTCCCGCTGCTTGGGGCCACGCCATGCGGCGCCCATGCAAAAACGCGATGCGCCGTTCTCCTTTGCTTCCATTGCTACCGATACCACTTCATCCAGCGACAGCATATTCTGATTCTCGACACCGGTATGATAGCGCGCCGCTTGCGGACAATAGCCGCAATCTTCCGGACATCCGCCTGTCTTGACTGAAATCAACGTCGATAATTGCACGCCATTCGCATCATGATGCTGGCGATGCACACTCTGCGCCCGGTACATCAGATCATTAAACGGCGCATTCAATAACGCTTCCACTTCGGCCACAGTCCAACGCGTTGAGCGATGCGGCTGCCCTGCCGCATCGCTCATATCGGTAAGCACTTTGTCATTGATCAAAGGATCCAAATTCATATCTAATCTACCTATTCAAATACTGCATCACTGGCGCCAATTGCCGATAATTCTGGATGATCAAGGAATGAACCTTCCTTGTCAATTTTATCACCAGCCCTTTACCAAAGACTGACCAATTATTGTGCAGATATTTACTCAGAAAACGTGCATTCTCTGTGGCGCATCCTCCATTCAGGATTTCTGCCAGCCTTGCTATGATCATTTGCCGCGAGTGCCGCTCAACCATTGCCCGGCTTGCCTATGGCCGGTACCCACGGCGGAATTATGCGGCGCATGCTTGAGCAAGCCGCCCGCATTTACCCGCACCATTGCAGCAGTGCGTTATACATTCCCCATCGATGCGCTGATTCATGCTCTGAAATATCAAGCGAATCTGGCCATCGCCCCGATTCTGGCCGGTTTACTCATCGCAAAATTGCACACCATCGACGAAAAGCCGGATGTCATCATTCCGATGCCACTGCATCCGCTCCGATTACGGGAACGCGGATATAATCAGGCCATCGAACTGAGCCGCTATCTCGCGCGGCACATGAAAATTCCTTTATTGCCTGATAGCTGCAATCGAATCCGGCATACGCCACCGCAGACCGAACTTCCTTGGAAAGATCGGCACAAAAATATTCGCAACGCATTCAGTTGTGAAATGGATTTGTCTGGACAACGCATCGCCGTGGTGGATGATGTGATGACAACCGGTGCAACTTTGAACGAATTGGCTAAAATACTCCGTCGGCAGGGCGCCGTTGAAATCAATAACTGGGTTGTGGCCAGAACGTTGCCGGAAACCGGCTCCGGTTAAAATACTTTTTTCTTTTCTTTATGACAGAGCATATTTCATCATTGCGACATGTTTAACATTATTCTCCATCAACCAGAAATCCCTCCCAATACGGGTAATATCATCCGCTTGTGCGCCAATACCGGCTTTCAATTGCATCTGGTCAAACCGCTGGGATTCCCGTTGCAAGACAAGCAATTGCTGCGCGCTGGCCTGGATTATCATGAATTCGCACGCATCAAGGTGCATGACAGTTGGATGGCGTGCAGTCAGAGTTTGCAGGGACATCGCATCTTTGCAGTGACTACCAAAGGAAAGCAATGCTATGACACGGTACAGTACGTTACTGGAGATGCGTTTTTATTCGGCGCGGAAAGTTGCGGCTTACCGTCGCACCTGCTCAATACTTTTCCGGAGCTCCGGCGTATTCGAATTCCGATGGTAGCAACCAGCCGCAGCTTGAATTTATCGAATGCCGTCGCAATCATCGCTTATGAAGCTTGGCGTCAGGCCGGATTTCCATCCGGCCAATGACTTTTGTTTACTGCAGATTGAGATTTTCGCTTAGGATGCGCGGCGTCACGAAAATCAGCAACTCGCGTTTGTCATCCTGCTTACTGGTATTACGGAACACATTTCCAATGACTGGAATGTCTCCAAGCAAGGGTACCTTATTGACGACATTATTCTCGGTTCGATCAAAAATCCCGCCTATCACGACAGTACCCCCATTCTCGACCAGTACTTTAGTAGTCACTTGTTTGGTATTGATCGGCGGTGGCAGGAACTGATTGATCGGCGTGCCGATTTTGTCTTGATTGACATTCAATTCCATATCGATCTGCCCATTGTAAGTGATCAGTGGTTTGACTTTCAGCCGCAACGTGGCGTCCATGAAACGGATACTGGTGGCGCCGCTGCTCGTCGCTTGCTGATAGGGCACTCGGTCACCCTGCTCGATGATCGCTTCGATACCATGCGCAGTCACGACGCGAGGACTGGCGATGACCCGTCCTTTTCTATCGGTTTCGAGCGCAGACAGCTCCAGGTTGATCAACCGGCCATTGTTTATTTTCATCAGGCTCAATCCCAATGCTGCCGGCCCTCCGAGCAAGCCTGTCGCTGCTGCCGCCGGCAAGTTGACGTTCAGGTTGTTTGCGCCACTGCCAGCCGGACTGCCTCCAGCAAGAGCACTGGAATCGGTCAGATTACCCGAAATACCGAGCCTCTCGCTACCCAAGCCCGTTGAATTCTGAATACCAAACCGCGCACCGAGGTTTCGGCTGAAAGTATCAATCGCTTCGACGATGCGCGCTTCAATCATGACTTGCCGCTCATACACATCGAGCCGCTGGATGCGTTTTCTGACTTCATTCAAGCGTGCGGGAATGTCGGTGACTGTCAACGTGTTGCTGATTTCATCCAGGTTGATCGTGCCGCGTTTGCTGAGCATTCCTTCGAACGAAATGGAGTTGACTCGACGGTGATTCAGATGAAAAATTTCCGACCGCACAGGTTCCATATCCGCGATCTGCAATTGCGCTTCCAGGTCTAGCAATTCTCGATCAGCCATTTCCTTGCGAGGCGCCACAAAAATCACGTTGCCGGTTTTACGTTTGTCGAGGCCGTGCACTTGCAGCACGATATCCAATGCCTGGTCCCAGGGCACATCCTTCAATCGGATGGTCAGGTTTCCGGTTACGGAATCACTGGCAATAATGTTTAGATTGGTAAAATCGGCAATGACTTGCAATATCGCCCTGACTTCGACATCCTGGAAATTGAGCGACAGTCTTTCACCGGTATAACCGCCATTGATGCGTTTCTTTTTGGCCAGTTCTTCATCCTCATCGACCACCGCGCGCACTTCCAAAACAAATTGACTTCCCGATTGACGGGCAGAATGCTCCCACCGGCCATTGGATCTCACCGTCATGCGGACATTGTCGCCCTTCTTCGAGGTTTCGATGATATTGATGGGGGTGGCAAAATCGACAACATCGAGGCGCCGTTTTAAGCTGCTGGGTAAGAAGGTATCCACGAAGTCGACAAAGATATCATCGCCTTGATGCTGAACATCGACGCCTGCATTGGCTTTCGTCATATCGACGATGATCCTGCCTTCACCATTCGGGCCGCGGCGAAAATCAATGTCGCGGAGTGTATTGACCTGATTCTTGGGAGTGTCCTCAGCAAAGCGGACGACGGTATCCACCGCTTGATTCTCGGCGATTGCCACCAGTCTGATGAAAATCATATTGTCGACAGCGCGAATCTCGTGCCTCATCAACCGTGACAGATTCAGCACCAGCCGAGTGCGATCCCCGACTTGAACGATATTGATGCTGCGCAATTCTCCTTCTGCAGCTTCTTGAAGATTCTTGCCCAGGCCATTTGCGACTTGATGAAAATCGAAATAAATGCGAAAAGGATTGCTTAATGAAACACCCACCGGAAGTACCGGAAGAGGGTGATCTAATGCCAGCTTTGCGACGACTTCCCCATTTTGGATATTGGAGATCTCGATCGAACGTATACTATTACTGCTATTTTGAGAAACTTCTAAAGGCTGAATTTCTTCAGCAGAAACCGTGGTAACAAAAAAAATCAACAGCGCTGTCTTCCCCAACCCTAGGATATTTTTTTTCATTGTCGAAAGCTAACATGGTTTACTTCTAGTTCTTTAGCATGAGTGCACTAGTACGTTCTGTCCATTCATTCACGCCCCCTTGTACTATTTCCACTAGCTGCACTTCGACTTCTGAAATATGATCGATTTTCCCAAAGTTCTGACCTAAATAATTGCCTTTCTTAACACGATGAAGCGTACCTTCCGGAGACTTAATCAAAGCAAAAATCAAGTCATTCTGCTGAAGCGAACCTACCATTGACAGGCTCTCCAGTGTATAAGACTCCAGTGCTTCCTTGCTGCGATTTAAATCAGGTTGAATGCCACTCATCGCGCTGTGTGCTTGATCATTTTTACGTGGCAGAAACGGAGTGGGTATATCGAATGCTTGATAGGTGAAATTCTTATAGGGCCTGACTTCAGGCAATGGGTCAATCTTTCCCTGTAATCCATTTCCGGAATCATGTACGAAAGATTCCAGGTCACTATAATCATTCTGACTACAAGCCGTTATCATCATTGAAGAAATAATAAGTAGTACTAGTAGGAATAACGGTCGTATCATAATTCATTTTCCTCCAGCCTGCTTCGTTATTTCTTCTTCGTCCAAATAACGAAAAGTCTTCGCAACCGCCTCCAGCACTAGCTTTCCATCATTTCCAGGGGCAATATTGATGTCATTCAAGGTCACAATCCGTGGTAATTGTGCAACATCACTCGCGAATGCGCCGATATCATGATACTCGCCAATCACGCGTATGGTGATCGGTAATTCTGCATAAAACGCTTTTAAAGTCTCATGTTCAGCCGGCTTGAATAGCTCGAACTGCAATCCCCGTCCCAAGCCCGCTTGATTGATATCGACGAGTAATGCTTCCATTTCGGATTTGTCGGGTAATTGCCTCAGAAGCGCACTTAGCGAGTGTTCAATTTCCTTCAGCTGTTCTCGCAAAGCGGGAAGATTGACGGCACTTCTCTTTTTTGCCAGATATGTTGTTTTCAAGGTTTCTTCCTGAGCTTGCGCACCTTCCAAGGCCACGATCTGATCCTTCCATATGAAGAAATAGCCTGAGAACAGGATGCCGACAAAGAGAATCGCCAGTGCGCCTCTTTTAAACGCATGTGGCCAGTTGCCAATATTATTGATATCAAGTTGGCGTAATTCTTCAATCCATGTATTCATCGCATTATCATCTTAGATTGGGCTCATCCAGTTGAACCTAAATAGAATTTCATGATTCATCGATTGCTGCCTGTTTCAGTTTGACCCGCATATTGAATTCATTCTGGCGAGCGTTGTTTACCGTGATTGCTTTGATTTCGATCAAGAGCGCGGATTGCAAATAAGGCGACGATTCCAGATTACGCATCAATGTGGAAACCCATGCGTTCGATTGCGCATATCCTACCAAATTGATATCACGGTCCACTTGCTTGACGCTGCGCAAATGCACACCATCGGGCAGCAGCCTTACCAGTTGATCGAGTAAATGAACAACCTCAGAGCGGCTGTGTTGTAGCGTTTCGACAATCTGTTTACGAGATAACAGCTCCTGCGTGCGCGTCTTGATCTCGCGTATCTCTGCAATTTCCTTATCGAGCGCAGCTATTTGATCATTGATGTATTGATTGCGCCCATTCTGATAAATAATCTCTCCGTCGATGAAGGTATAGATACCCCATACCACAGCGATACCCAAGAATCCGACAATGCCTGCAAAAACGGCAATTTGCTGTTGTAATGCCTTGCGCTTTAATTCACGATGTGGAAGTAGATTAATGCGTATCATGATGGATCGAAGCTACGTAATGCGAGACCACAAGCGATCAATAGTGCAGGCGCGTCCAAATTGAGCTGCTTTGCCATGACTCGGTTCGATAGCTCCATACTAGAAAATGGATTGACAATGAAGGTACTGACTTGGGTGCGAGAAGCAATAATTTCATTCAAACCGGGAATAACGGCACAACCGCCCGCAATAAAAATATAGTTGACCTCAGTATATTGAGTAGAGGTATAAAAGAATTGGATAGCCCGCATCACTTCAATTGCCAAGGTTTCACAAAAAGGCTGCAAAACATCCGCTTTATAGCTGTCGGGCAATTTTCCATTTTTTTTGGCGGCCTCTGATTCTTCTGAGGAAAGATTAAATTGATTGCTGATTTCCTGGGTTAATTGATTACCTCCAAAAGGCTGATCCCTGGTATAAACTTGTTCCCCATTATGAAACACATTGATTTTCATGACAGTGGAACCAATATCCACGAGCGCGATCACTTGATTCTTACCGCCTTCAGGTAACTGATTCAGTGTCAGTTCGAATGCGGCTTGGGCTGCATAGGATTCGACATCCATTACGATTGCTTTAAGCCCGGCAGATAATGCAGCGGCCACTCGATCTTCGACCTTTTCTTTGCGCGACGCGGCAATGAGTACTTCTACCTCGTCCACGCTATCCGACACCGGCTTGACGATCTGGAAGTCCAGGTCGATTTCATTTAATGGAAAAGGAATATATTGACTGGCTTCATTCTCGACCTGAAAAATCAGATCATCTTCTTGTTGACCGGCAGGAACAATAATTTTCTTGGTGATCACATCGGTTACCGGCAATGCTAGCGCAACATTCCGCTGGCGAGTACTCATGCGCTTCCATCCGCGCTGCATGCACTCACTGACCACTTCTAAATTTACAATACCGCCTTCCAGCATGGCATCATCGGGCAAAGGTTCAATCGCATAGCGTTCGATGCGATAAGTTTGATCTCCTTTGTTTGACATCGACAATTCGACCATTTTTACCGATGAAGAACTAATATCTACCCCAATGAGATGAGGCGATTTCATCTTTAAGAAATCCAGATTGAGATCAAATTTTTCCTTGAACATTGGTTTATTTGAAGCGATACTCGTAAGATGTACGTTAAATTACCCAATTAAAGCCAAACCTAGGTAAACTATCTGCCATTTATTTCATGAAAATAGTGAATTAAACAGTCAGGCTAGATTCTGACAGAATTAAAAAAATTTCATCCGTAGAAAAACGGTCGTTATTACCCCTATAACTCTGAATTAACGCTTGTATCCATAAATTGATCCCACATTCATGTTAGCTCGCTGGTTGTATTATTTGTTTGTTTTTTTGTCTGCATTAGGTTTGATTGGCGTTTTATTAGCTGGATTCGCTGCGCTGGTCATCTACTCAAATCTACCTTCCTTGGATACATTGACCGACTATCGGCCCAAAATACCGTTACGGATATATAGTGACGAAGGGCTTCTGATCGGAGAATTCGGTGCTGAACGGCGCAATGTAGTAAAAATTTCTGAGGTTCCCGAGCACCTTAAAAACGCAATTCTCGCGGCAGAAGATGATCGTTTTTATGAACATGGGGGGGTTGATTATATGGGTGTATTACGTGCCGCCTATTCCAATTTCTCGGCAGGTAGTGTACGGCAAGGCGCCAGCACTATTACCATGCAAGTAGCCCGAAATTTTTTCCTGACGCGAGAAAAAACGCTTACCCGAAAATTCAGCGAAGCGCTGTTAGCCTTCAAGATCGAGCATAACCTCAGCAAAGATAAGATTCTGGAACTTTACATCAATCAAATTTATCTTGGACAGCGCAGTTATGGATTTTCTGCCGCAGCCGACACTTATTTCGGGAAATCACTGCAAGACATTAATATCGCTGAAGCTGCCCTGTTAGCTGGGTTACCCAAGGCGCCCTCGAGCTATAATCCGATCAGCAATCCCAAGCGCGCTAAAAGTCGGCAACTTTATGTGTTAGGAAGGCTGCATAAACTCAATCACATTTCCAGTGAAGAAATGCATGAATTGGAAAAACAACCGATTCCGGTTAAGAAACAGTCAAAAGTCTTTGCGATTCCCGCGGATTACGTCGCCGAGATGATCCGTCAAGTCATTTATGACCGCTATCAGGAAGAAGCTTATAGCAAGGGAATCAAGGTACACACGACCATCCGCCAGATCGATCAAGAAGCCGCTTTGCAATCCTTGCGAAAGAATGTCCTGGAGTTTGATAAGCGCAATGGTTATCGCGGTCCTGAAGCATATATCAACCTCGCGAACTATGGCGTCAATCAGGAAAAAACCCTGGATGATGCACTGGATGAAATCAGTGATATCGACGATATTTATCCCGCCATCGTACTTTCTGCCAAATCCAATGCAGTACAAGCCTATCGTAAGGGTGGTGAGATTATCGAAATTACCGGAGAAGGTTTAAAGTTTGCACAGAAAGCGCTGGCTGTCAAAAAAGAACCTGGAAGAAAATACATCAGTCCGGGCGCACTTATCCGCATCCATAAAGACAAGAAAAACATTTGGCATATCGTGCAACTTCCCGAGATTGAAGCCGCACTTGTTTCGCTGGATCCTCATGATGGTGCCATTCATGCCCTCATTGGCGGATTCGATTTTCAGAAAAATCAATTCAATCATGTCACTCAGGCTTGGCGGCAACCTGGTTCAAGTTTCAAGCCGTTTATTTACTCAGCAGCTCTGGAAAAAGGATTTACACCCGCCACCATCATCAATGATGCACCGCTCTCCTTTAGCGCGACTCAAACGGGTAGCCAATTATGGGAGCCCAAAAATTTTGATGGAAAATTCGAAGGTCCTATGCGCATGCGTACAGCCTTGGCAAAATCAAAAAACTTAGTTTCCATTCGAATACTGCAAGCTATCGGTATTCAATATGCCCAGGATTACATTACGCGATTTGGGTTCGACGCTAACCGCCACCCGCCTTACTTGCCGATGGCGCTGGGCTCTGGTTCGGTTACACCGATGCAAATGGCAGTGGGATACGCAGTGTTTGCCAATGGAGGCTATCGAATTGCTCCATATCTGATAAAAAGCATTGAAGATGAAAAAGGTACTATTCTCGAGCAGTTTACACCGATAACCATTTCAAATGGCGCAAAGCGCGTGATCGATCCCCGCAATGCCTTCATCATGACCAGCATGATGCAGGATGTGATCAATTATGGCACCGCAACAAAGGCAAAGCAGTTGGGGAGAACCGATCTCGCAGGGAAAACCGGTACCACTAATAATTTTGTCGATGCTTGGTTCTGCGGTTTTCAGAAAGATCTCGTCACTGTGGCATGGATGGGATATGACGAGCCAAAATCGCTCGGCAAAAATGAAACCGGCGGTCGCGTCGCATTACCTCTTTGGATGGATTATATGGCTCCGGTTTTAAAAACTATTCCGGTAGCAGAGTATACGCCTCCGAATGGGGTTCTCGCGGCCAGGATCAATTCGGCCACAGGATTCAGGGAATCGTCCGGAGGAGTCACTGAATATTTCTTCAGTGAACAGCTTCCACCTATATCAGACCCTTCGCCACCAGTAATCGATAATTCACCTAAAATGACAAAAGATTTGAGAGATCAATTATTCTAATCCTACAGAGTGTCATCCTTTAACCATTCAGCGACCTGCAACGCAAAATAGGTCAGTATTCCATCCGCTCCTGCCCGCTTGAAAGAAAGCAACGCTTCCAGTACGCATGCTTTCTCATTTAACCAGCCGTTCATTGAAGCCGCTTTGAGCATCGCATATTCACCACTAACTTGATAGACGAACGTGGGGGCGCCATACTGATCTTTGATGCGGCGCACGATATCCAAATAAGGCATGCCCGGTTTAATCATCACCATATCGGCTCCTTCATTCAGATCCAACCCAACCTCCCATAATGATTCGTCTGAATTTGCAGGATCCATCTGATAGGTATATTTGTTACCAGCGCCCAGATTTGCTGAGGATCCGACTGCATCACGAAAAGGCCCGTAAAAACTTGACGCATACTTTGCGGAATAGGCCAAAATTCGGGTATGGATGAATTGTTCGCTATCCAGTCTCTGGCGAACGGCGCCTATGCGTCCATCCATCATGTCGGACGGCGCAACCACATCAGCTCCGGCTTGTGCATGAATCAGTGCTTGTTGGCAAAGAACGCTTACCGTTTCATCGTTCATCACATATCCGGACTGATCAATTAAGCCATCCTGTCCATGACTGGTATACGGATCCAATGCAATGTCTGTAATGACCCCAAGCTCGGGGAAATGATCTTTTAGCTGCCTTACTATTCTAGGTACCAATCCATCCGGATTATAGGCTTCGCTCGCGGTCAGGCTTTTTAATTCAGACTCAATAACCGGAAATATTGCCAAGGCAGGAATACCCAGCCGCAAACATTTCTCAGCCTGCAGCATGAGCGAATCCGCACTTTGCCTGATTACACCGGGCATGGAAGCAACATTTTCAATACGATTTTTCCCTTCCAATACGAACACGGGAT
Organism: Nitrosomonas sp. JL21; assembly: GCF_009833095.1. Lineage (GTDB taxonomy): Bacteria > Pseudomonadota > Gammaproteobacteria > Burkholderiales > Nitrosomonadaceae > Nitrosomonas. Next base: position 17,075 of record NZ_QRCB01000019.1, on the reverse strand, counting down.
AAATCAAATCACTAACGCGCAAATTATTTTCTTGAACCAAGCGTCGAGAAAAATCATCTCGCCGCATACGGCGCATTCTACGTTGAGGAAATTGACCTATAAACATATTTGATTGATATGTATAAATATAAAATTATTAAAAAACTCAAGGGAACTTATTGAATCACTATATCCTCCTATACATGGACATCTTGATCGTGTCCCCTGTCTTCCCTCCCTGAGACAGGGCCTTAAGTGATATTAAGGCAGCTCCCCCCGGTTTTACTCCCCTTTAACCGGGGGTTTTTTATTGCCTATCAAAACCACATATTTTTTCTTCATAAAAATGTTTACTCTCCCCTATACATCATTGGCGCTCGAACCACTGGTTAATTAACGTACTCGCTTCGTCGACGCCGGTTGCATTCAAGCTTGAAAATAATTGGATACTGCATTGAGGATAAGTATTGTTAACAAATAGAGAAACTTCTTTTAGAGTATTCTGAGCTCGTTGTTTGCTCAGCTTATCAGCTTTAGTCAATAATATATGAACTGCTTTCCCAGTTGGAGAAAACCAATCAAGCATCTGAACATCTAGTACTTGAAGAGGATGACGAATATCCATTATGAGTACCATTCCTTTCAGAGATTGGCGAGTTTGTAAGTATTTACTTAACAAATTTTGCCAATGTTGCCGAATCGAATAAGGAACATTGGCATATCCGTATCCTGGTAAATCAACCAGGAAATTTTCGGCCTTCAATTTAAAAAAATTAATCTGTTGAGTACGTCCAGGTGTTTTGCTGACAAAAGCTAGGCGATTTCTGTTAGACAGTGTATTAATAGCACTTGATTTTCCAGCGTTAGATCTGCCCGCAAATGCAATTTCAATTCCCGCATGCTTTGGCAAATCGTTTAAATGATTTACAGAGGTAAAGAAGGTGGCGTTATGCAATTGAGACATCAGATTAATATTCTAGAATATTCTTTTTTGAGCAAGGTCGTTAGCAATCATTACCAATCCCTCCAAAACCAAATTCTCGATATGGACGATGGGAAGTTTAATGAAGGGCATCAGCTGATAAGCACCCCCTCCACTCAGGATGCAATTTCCTACCGGATGATTTTGCTGTGAGAACGAACTATACATTCGTTCAATGGCGCCAAGCAAACTTTGGATCACACCGCTATAAATTGCATCATCCGTGTTTATCGGAAAATCTTGATAATCGCCCTTGGCCACGCTCATCAACTGAGTTTTTGCTTTCAATCCATCCATCATGGCATGAAAACCGGGAAGTATCAGGCCACCCAAAAAGTGCCCTGAAGCTGAGAGAGCATCAACAGTCATTGCTGTTCCAACGTTGACCACAAGACAATTCTCTTTTTGAAATTTTCGCGCGGCTATCAAGGCTGCCCACCGATCACTCCCCAATTGCGATGGTCTTGAATATGCGTTTGTAACTCCGCATTGAAATGATTGAGCCAAAACCCAATCGGGCTTGACAGGCCAACACGAAGTCAGAAAAGTAAGTTGATCTCGAATAGCCTCATCGGACACATGGGAGATCACGATCATGTTGGGTTCGGGTAAATTCAAAAAAACATCATTCAGGGATTCTAATTGACTATTATGAACTTTATCCTTCTTAACCCATACATCACCAGCATAAAATCCCCATTTCACAAATGAATTGCCTGAATCAATCGTTAATATACTGAGTGCCGTCATTTTTGATGCGTAGGGAAACATCTCCTACATGGAATGATTTTGTGCCTTGTTCGGTAACCAAACGCAGTGACCCATCATCACCTATCCCTCTAGCTATTCCTTCTATGACAGAACAATCGGGTAATATCAGGTTAATGACTTTTTCTTCAAAAGCATGAGAACTTATCCACTCTTCTTTGAAATATGTGAAGCCATATTTTTCAAAATCGATCAGCATATGATGTAATTTGGCCAGTAATGTTCCACAAAAAACACTTCGATCTATCATTCTTCCAGATAATGAGTATAGATCTGTAACAGGATATTCAATATGAGCTTTAACTTCATTATTAAGATTGAAATTAATTCCAATACCAATCACAGCATATGATAAACGGTGAGCATGGGATTTAAAATCCACCAAAACACCTGCGAGTTTTTGATAACGAGCATCGGATACAATGTCGTTAGGCCATTTAAGACAAACATCAAAAATTGAATAATGATTCAGAGTTCGAAGAATAGCCAAACCAATTACCAAGCTCAAACCGGCAAAAGCTGAAATATCTTCCTGCTTGCACCAGCGTCCAATTGAAAAAGTTAGACTACCTCCGAGACCGCTATACCATCGGCGATCAAAGCGACCCCGGCCACTAGTCTGCAGTTCTGCGGCAACAATAGAGGTATTTTTAGGGTTTCTCTGATTATCAATATATTTTTCTTTATATTGATCAAGGAGATAATTATTTGTTGATTTGGTGACATCAATAATAGTTATTTCGTAAGAATCATTGGAAAGTTTTGCTTCATTTAAAATGCGTTCCGAATCTAACCATTGCACGGGTTTTTTCCAACAATAATTGTGATTCCAGGTTGATATCAACCTGATTTTCAAGGAGTCTATTTCATCAAATGCCTTGAAAACTTCATAACAGGAGCATTTGAATCGATTTGAAATAGATACAACAGAATGACTTAGACCATCACTTAGCAAGTGAAGTATTTGAAAAGCAAGAGAGTTCATAAATGCAGATTATTGCTTAGAGAAAACTGACTAATGAATAGTGCGATCAAACTCTTTATACACTGTACTAATCTATCATTTATCTTTCTGATAGATGTAAGTTAATGCGTTCCATACTCTTAACGCTTAAACTCATTCACTACACTAATCAGTCTTCACCAAATAAATCCTACACTTAATAATAGAACCACAATTCGAGGAGAAAAAAACTAAAAATCTAAAATAAGTTCACGCATCTGAGTTATTAGATTCAGATTTGGACTCAACAACTTTAATATCTGGACTTTCCACTAATTGGACCAGAGCCATCGGAGCATTATCACCTTTCCTAAAGCCATACTTGAGAATTCTGATATAGCCGCCAGGTCGAGACATATAACGTGGACCCAATTCAGAAAAAAGCTTCACAACGATATCTCTGTCGCGTAGCTTATTGAATGCTAATCTTTTATTAGAAAGAGTAGAATCTTTACCGAGCGTAATTACGGGTTCAACATATCTTCTCAACTCTTTGGCTTTTGGTAATGTAGTTTTAATCATTTCGTACCGCAGTAATGAATTGGTCATGTTACGAAACATGGCTTTACGGTGACTACTTGTTCGATTCAGTTTTCTTAGAGAGTTATTGTGGCGCATGATTTAAATCCTTTGAGATATTTTCAAGATTAGCGGGAGGCCAATTATCAAGTTTCATACCAAGAGTAAGTTCTCTTGCCGCTAGAACTTCCTTAATTTCATTCAAGGATTTTCTGCCTAAATTAGGAGTTCTCAATAATTCAGCTTCAGTTCGCTGTATTAAATCGCCAATATAATATATGTTTTCTACTTTGAGGCAATTAGCTGATCTTACAGTAAGTTCTAAATCATCAACAGGTCTCAACAAAATCGGATCGATTTGAGGAATTTGAGGTTGCTCCTTAGTTAATGGAGTACTCTCAAGATCAGCAAATACAGACAATTGCTGAACAAGAACTCGCGCTGCATAACGAATAGCTTCCTCGGGATCAACGATACCATTCGTTTCCAAATCCATAACAAGCTTATCAAGATCTGTCCGCTGCTCAACACGAGCGCTCTCGACAGTATAACTGACGCGCTTGATAGGACTGAATGAAGCATCTAAGAGGATGGTACCAATGGTTTTATCGGAATCCTTATTCCGTCTAACAGTTGCGGGAACATATCCACGCCCCTTTTCAACTTTTAATTGAATATCGATTTTACCGCCAGCTGTAAGATGAGCAATGATATGTTCTGGGTTCATGATTTCAACATCATGACCAACTTCAATATCGCCAGCTGTCACGACGCCTTTTCCAGCCTTTCTCAAAGATAAAATAGCTTCACTACTATTATGTAATTTAAGGACTATTCCCTTAATGTTGAGCAAAATATCAACGACATCTTCCTGTACACCATCAAGCGCTGAATATTCATGAAGTACACCAACAATTTTTACCTCAGTTGGAGCATAGCCAGCCATCGAAGATAATAAAATACGTCGTAAAGCATTTCCCAATGTGTGGCCATAACCTCTTTCAAAAGGTTCCATGACGACTTTGGCATGTAAAGGGGAAATGTTCTGAACATCAATAATACGAGGTGTCAATAATTCATTACCTTGCATAGTAAGGTCCTTTGCACTAAGCAAACCAAAAAAGTTATCACTATTTAGAGTACAGTTCTACAACTAAAGATTCATTAATTGTAGTAGATAAATCTGCACGATCCGGTTTAGCTTTAAAAGTGCCTTTCATCTCTTTGACATTCATTTCGATCCAAATAGGGAAATTTCTATTATTTGCGGCATCAACGGCCGCTTTAATACGTAATTGATTCTTGGCCTTATTAGAAATTTCGATGACATCACCAGCTTTAATCTGATAGGAAGGTATGTTTACTCGCTTTCCATTAACAAGTACAGCATTATGACGAACAACTTGTCGAGCCTCAGCACGGGAAGAACCGAAGCCCATCAGGAATGCAACATTATCTAAGCGGCTTTCGAGCATTTGTAATAAGGTATCGCCAGTGATACCTTTACGCTGATCAGCGAGTTTATAAACATTACGGAATTGTTTTTCTAAAATTCCATAAATCCGTCTGACTTTCTGTTTCTCACGCAATTGTCCTCCATAATCAGACAATCTACCTTTTTTCTGACCATGTTGACCAGGCGGATAATTTCTTCTCTCAATGGCACATTTATCGGTGAAACATTTTTCTCCTTTCAGAAAGAGTTTTTCACCTTCTCGACGACACTGTTTACATTTAGGTTCAAGGTTTCTAGCCAAAATTATCTCCTCAAATACGACGTTTTTTAGGGGGTCGGCAGCCATTATGAGGAACTGGTGTCACATCTGAGATACTGGTAATCTTAAAACCAGCAGCATTTAATGCTCTTACCGCTGAATCTCTACCAGGACCGGGACCTTTAATTCTAACTTCAAGATTTTTAACTCCGCAATCAATCGCATTTTTGCTTGCATTTTCGGCGGCAACTTGTGCTGCAAATGGAGTACTTTTTCGTGATCCCTTGAAACCCGCTCCACCAGAAGTTGCCCAAGAGAGTGCATTACCTTGCCTATCAGTAATTGTAACGATAGTGTTATTAAAAGATGCGTGAATATGGGCGATGCCTTCAGAAACATTCTTTTTAATTTTTTTTCTAGTACGAGAAACAGCTTTAACCATTGAAGAGAATTCCCTTAGTCAATAAGATTCAAATTATATAATTTATCTGGCTCGAATGGCTTTCCGTGGACCTTTTCGCGTTCGTGCATTAGTCCGCGTTCGTTGTCCTCGTACAGGAAGGCCTCGGCGATGACGTAAACCACGATAACAACCAAGATCCATCAGTCTTTTAATGTTCATAGAAATCTCACGACGCAAATCACCTTCAGTAGTAATTTTTGCAATATGATTTCGTAAAAGATCAATCTGCTCATCAGACAAATCTTTTATTTTAATATTAGTTTCTATTCCAACTGTTTTGCATATATTTTTAGAACTTGATAAACCAATTCCATATATTGCAGTAAGAGCGACACCGACATGTTGATTATTTGGAATATTTACTCCAGCAATACGTGCCATTTTAAATTCTCGCAAAAATGTTCTTTTAAATTATAGTAACTCAGCCCTGGCGTTGCTTGTGACGAGAATCACTACAGATAACTCGAACAATTCGATTCCTACGAATGATTTTGCAATTTCTGCACATTTTTTTGACTGAAGCATTAACTTTCATAATCGTCCTATTTAAATAATGTTATTTAGCTCTAAAAGTTATTCTCGCACGGGTTAAGTCATAGGGTGTTAAATCTACAGTAACTTTGTCACCGGGCAGTATTCTTATGTAATGCATACGCATTTTCCCAGAAATATGCCCTAGTACAATATGCCCGTTCTCCAATTTAACTTTAAAAGTAGCATTCGGGAGAGTTTCGAGAATTTCTCCTTGCATCTGTATCGTTTCTTCTTTTGCCATTTAGTAATAATATTATCTCGTAGGTAATCTTCCGGTATTATTCTTAAATTGAGCTTTTCTTAAAAGACTATCATATTGTGATGACATTACATGTGACTGAATTTGAGACATAAAATCCATTGTAACAATGACAATAATAAGAAGTGATGTACCGCCAAAATAAAATGGAACATTCCATTTAAGAATCAAGAATTCAGGTAATAGACAAACAAGTGTGACATAAATAGAACCAGTCAATGTGAGACGAAGCATTATTTTTTCAATATATCGCGTCGTTTGATCTCCAGGTCTGATACCAGGAATAAATGCACCACTCTTCTTAAGATTGTCAGATGTTTCTTTAGGATTAAATACAAGGGCAGTATAAAAAAAACAAAAGAAGATAATCATTATCGCATACAATATGACATAAACTGGCTGTCCAGGAGATAAAGCAGCACTCAAGTCCTTCAACCATAGTAATGAGTCGCTGCTAGCAAACCATCCAGCTAATGTTGCGGGAAAAAGTATTATACTAGAAGCGAAGATTGGTGGTATCACCCCTGCCATATTAAGTTTCAGCGGCAAATGAGAACTTTGACCACCATATATTTTACGACCAACTTGCCGTTTTGCATAATTGACAAGAATCCGACGTTGACCCTTTTCGACAAAAACCACTATTCCTGTTATTACTGCTGCAGCTAGAAAAATACCAAGTGCAACTAAAAAGTGCATAGACCCGGTACTCACCAAATCTAATGTACCGCCAATGGCACTTGGTAGACCGGCAGCAATGCCTGCAAAAATAATTAAAGAAATTCCATTACCAATACCGCGCTCAGTAATCTGCTCTCCCAGCCACATTAAAAAAATAGTCCCAGTGACTAGTGTTACAACAGTGGTGAGTATAAACATTGAACCCGGATTAATTACCAATCCTGCTTGAGATTGCAGCGCCATAGAAATGCCATAACTTTGCACAAGTGCAAGAGCTAGTGTCCCATAGCGGGTATATTGTGTAATTTTCCTTCGTCCACTTTCACCTTCTTTTTTGAGTGCTTCTAAATAAGGAACAGCAACAGTCCCTAGCTGCATGATAATAGAAGCGGAGATGTATGGCATAATGCCAAGCGCAAATATAGAAAATCGTGAAAGCGCTCCTCCAGAAAACATATTAAACATTCCGAGAACACCACTTTCTTGAGATTCAAATAAATCTTTCAGCACTATCGGATCAATTCCAGGTACTGGGACGTGCGCACCGATTCTATAAACTATGAGCGCGAGCAGAAGAAACCACAACCTTCTTTTTAATTCCGCAAATTTATCTGTTGATTTATTCAGCATTTTTAAACCTTATGACCATCTCGGAAATTAAGATATTTCACCGCCAGCCATTTGAATTAATTCTTTTGCACCTTTGCTTAATAGCAGATTCTGTATTTTAATTTTTTTATCACAAACACCAGATTTATAAATTTTTACTTTGCTTACATTTCGTGATATCAAATTATGCTGTTTAAGAATTGCAATAGTAATAGTTGTTTCATTCAGTTTATTTATGTCAGAAGTTCTTAAATGAGCGTAATTCATTTTATTAATATTGGTAAAACCTCTTTTAGGCAGTCGACGTTGAATAGGCATTTGACCACCTTCAAATCCAGTTTTATGAAAGCCGCCTGCTCTTGATTTTTGTCCTTTATGGCCGCGACCACATGTTTTTCCCAATCCAGAACCGATACCTCTTCCGACTCTGAGCTTATTTTTTTTTGCGCCGAGTCCTGGCTTTATCGAATTTAAATACATATTTATTCGCACTTCAAGAGATAATTAACTTTACGGATCATTCCACGAATTGATGGGGTATCAATAAGAGAAGACGTGCTATTTAATCGTTTCAGACCAAGTCCGCGGATTGTCGCGCGATGATCTTTTTTTGTACCAATGGTACTTTTCACGAGGGTAATTTTGATAAGATTATTTTTGCCAGTACTCATTATTCGTGCCCCAGTATTTCCTTGACAGCTTTACCGCGTTTAGCTGCGATATAAGCGGGAGTATTCATATTATCTAAAGCATTTAACGTAGCTCTTACGACATTATACGGATTAGTAGAACCTATACACTTTGCAAGAATGTTGGTCATTCCCATTACTTCAAAAATAGCTCGCATTGGTCCACCAGCTATAATTCCGGTACCATCTGGCGCTGGTTGCATATATACTTTTGCAGCTCCATGTATACCAATAACAGGATGATAAATAGTGCCATTTTTAAGTTTAACTTTTATCATTTTTTTCCGAGCTTCATCCATCGCTTTTTGGACTGCTACAGGTACTTCTCGAGATTTTCCTTTTCCCATTCCGACCCTGCCATCACCGTCACCAACAACTGTCAAAGCTGCGAAACCAAGTATACGCCCACCTTTGACTACTTTAGTTACACGATTAATAGCAATCATTTTTTCACGAAGATCATCACCGCTTTCCTCGCTATTAACTAATCTTTCATTTACTTTATTTACCTTGGCCATGATTAAACCTTCAGTTAGAATTTAAGTCCATTTTCACGTGCAGCATCGGCCAAAGCTTTTACTCGACCATGATATTTATAACCGGCTCTGTCAAAAGCTATTGTGGTAATTCCGTGTTCTTTTCCTTTTTCGGCAATTCTTTTACCAATAATAGTAGCTGCAGAAATATTACTTCCTGTTTTTAAATTTTGTCGAACTTCCGGCTCAAGAGTAGATGCGCTCGTTAAAACTTTATTATTTTTTCCATCAATAAGCTGAGCATAAATGTGTAAATTAGTTCGATGAACGGATAATCTTATTGCACCCAGTTTATCGATCAATTTACGAGTTTTTTTGGAGCGTCTTAATCTCTTGGTTTTTAAGTTCGTCATTTTAATAACTATTTTTTCTTGGTTTCTTTGAGAAGAATAACTTCGTTAGCGTAACGTATACCTTTACCTTTATAAGGCTCAGGTTTTCTATAGGCTCGAATTTCAGCTGCTATCTGTCCAACCTTTTGTTTATCAATACCTTTAATCATTATTTCAGTTTGAGTTGGAGTTTCGATAGCAATTCCTTCTGGAATTAAATGATCAACCGGATGGGAAAAACCTAATGCTAGATTTAACTTATTAGAATTAACTTGAGCACGATACCCCACACCCACTAAAATTAGTTTTTTTTCAAAACCAACGGAAACACCATGTATCATATTAGCTATCAACGCTCGCGTAGTCCCGGCCATAGCGTTACCTTGTTGGCTAAATTTGCTTAGATTAACTTTTAAGGTATTATCTTCATGCTTTTCAATTGTAATATCTGGCCTAAGCACATGTTTTAAAATACCAAGAGGTCCCTTGATAGAAATTTCAATCGAAGATAAGCTTACTTCGACATTGTTAGGAATAGCTATAGGGTTATTGCTTACACGGGACATATAAAAATCCTTTAAACTACTATACACAACAATTCACCACCTATACCCAATAGGCGAGCATTCTTTCCAGTCATTACGCCTCTAGAAGTAGTTACAATCGAAATACCCAAGCCATTCATAACATTTGGTAGAGTTTGACTGGATTTGTATATTCTAAGACCTGGTTTACTGATGCGTTTTATATTTTCAATGACAGGATTTCCTGAATAATATTTTAGTATGATCTCAAGAGTATTCTTATTATTTTGATTTTTTATAATAAAATCCTCGATATACCCTTCATCTTTTAATACACTTGCTATTGCTTGTTTGATACGAGAATCCGGAATGTCAACAGATCCTTTTTTGGCCAATTGTGCATTGCGTATTCGAGTTAACATATCTGCAATTGGATCACTCATGCTCATAACAATACCTATCAATTAATATTAGCGTTGCCATTGTCAAAAAATATTGATTACCAACTTGCTTTAATCACTCCTGGAATCTTGCCACTCATGGCAATATCTCTTAATTTATTTCTTCCCAAACCAAATTTAGAGTAGATACCTCGCGGTCTACCAGTCAGAAAACATCGATTTCTTAATCTTACTGGACTTGAATCTCTAGGTAATTTCTGTAATCTAATAGAAGCAGCATTTCTTTCATCATCACTGAGAGTCATATTTTTGATTGTTTTAAGTAAATTTGCTCGTTTCTCAGAATACTTATTTATCAGCTTTTGTCTTTTAATATTTCTGTTAATTATGGAAATCTTAGCCATTTCAACCTCAATTCTTAAATGGAAAACTAAAAGCTTTTAATAGAGCTTTTGCTTCTTCATCATTTTTTGCCGTAGTTGTAATGGATATATTCATTCCTCTTAAAGCATCGATTTTATCGTATTCAATCTCTGGAAAAATAATTTGCTCTTTAATACCCATATTGTAATTACCTTTGCCATCGAAAGATTTACCAGAAATTCCTCTAAAATCACGTATTCTAGGTATAGCAATTGTTATCAATCTATCCAAAAATTCATACATTCGCACTTTTCTAAGTGTGACCATACAACCGATAGGATAAGACTCTCGAACTTTGAACGAAGCAATTGATTTTTTGGCTTTTGTAATTACAGGTTGTTGTCCACAGATTTTCCTCATATCGGATAAAGCATGTTCAATTATTTTTTTATCGATAGTAGCTTCTCCGAGACCAATATTGAGTGTAATTTTCGTTATTCTTGGAACTTCCATAACAGACTGATACTTAAACTGTTCCATCAATTGATTCACAATTTTACTACGATAATATTCTTGCAAACGTGACATTATATTTCCTGATGATTATGGTTCAATTACATCATTTGTGGATTTAAAGATACGAACTTTATTGTTATTAGTATCCAATTTAAAACCGACTCTATCAGCTTTCTTAGAAGAAAAATTATATATAGCCACATTAGAGATGTGAATTGACATTTCTTTGTCTATGATACCGCCTGCGTTGCCAACCGTTGGATTAGGCTTTTGATGTTTCTTTACAGAGTTAATTCCTTGAATTATAAGATAATTATAATCTTTGATATTAGTTACGGTACCAATTTTACCTTTATCTTTTCCAGTTATGACAATTACATCATCGCCTTTTTTTAACTTACGCATGTTGTTCTCAAAAGTAGATTATAAAACTTCTGGAGCCAATGATACTATTTTCATAAAACGCGCATTACGTAATTCTCTTGTAACTGGCCCAAATATACGAGTTCCAATAGGTTCTAATTTATTATTTAGCAAAACCGCAGCATTCTCATCAAATTTTATTAAAGAACCATCGATTCTTCTTACACCTTTTGCCGTTCTTACTACCACAGCATTGTACACTTCACCTTTTTTTACTCGACCTCGTGGAGCAGCATCTTTAATACTGACTTTAACAATATCACCTATATGAGCGTATTGTCTTTTAGAACCACCTAATACTTTAATACACATAATTGAACGTGCACCTGTATTATCCGCCACTCGTAAGATAGATTGCATTTGAATCATATTTTAATTTATCCAAGTTGATTCATGATTAATAACAATTAATATTTGTTATTTAGAGTCGTTAGCATGACTGCTGCAAAGCTTTGCATTGTACTTTTTTGTTTTTTTCTATCAAGAATGAAACATAGAGTTTTAATTTAACTCTGTTTCTCTTTTTAATAATTTCACAATCTTCCAGCTTTTAGTTTTAGAGATTGGTCTTGACTCTTCAATCATCACCATATCTCCTACAACAAATTGATTATCCTCATCATGGGCATGATACTTTTTCGACGAAGTTATGAACTTACCATATAAAGGGTGTTTAATCCTTCGTTCTACCAGTACGGTAACAGTTTTGTCTGTTTTATTGCTAGTAACTGTTCCACTTAGCGTTCTGTTATTCTTTTTAGCGATCATGATCATTATATTTTTGAGTTATTATCGTTTTCACTCTAGCAATATCTTTTCTAATCAATCTCAATTGATTGGTATTGGATAATTGTTGAGTTGCTAATTGCATTTTTAAGATAAATTGCGTTTTTAGTAGACTTATAAGCTCACTATTCAACTCATGCAATTGTTTATTTCTTAGTTCTGCGGTTTTCATTTCTATCCACCAATCTGTCGAATTGCAAATATCGTTTTAATGGGTAACTTGGCTGCAGCTAGGCGAAATGCTTCTCGAGCCAATTCTTCATTCACGCCATCCATTTCATATAATATTTTCCCAGGCTGTATCTCAGCCACAAAATATTCAGGACTACCTTTACCTTTACCCATTCGAACTTCTGCAGGTTTATGAGAAATGGGCTTATCAGGAAAAATACGTATCCATATACGCCCACCTCTTTTAATATGTCTTGTCATTGCGCGACGAGCAGCCTCGATTTGCCGTGCAGTTAAACGACCTCTACCAGTAGCTTTCAGACCATACTCACCGAAGCTCACCTTCGCGCCTCGAGTTGCAATTCCAGTATTTCGGCCTTTTTGCTGTTTACGATATTTAGTTCTAGCTGGCTGAAGCATTTTTATCCTCAGAATCGATATTAGTTTCTACAGTGCTATCTTTTTTCGCATGTTCAGTTTCTATAGCCTGTTCATTGCTTGAATTTTCAGAAATAAAACTTGCAGGTTTAGCATATGATCCTGAGCTTTTTCTTATACTTTTCTTTTTTTCGCTATCACCAGCAAATGCGTTCAAAGAAGTTGAGTTGGTTTCTTCATTCTTACCCAACAATTCTCCTTTGAAAATCCATACTTTTATTCCGATAATTCCATAAGTTGTTTTGGCTTCGGAAGTTCCATAATCCAGATCAGCTCTTAGGGTATGTAAAGGAACTCTTCCTTCGCGATACCATTCTGTTCTCGCAATTTCTATCCCATTTAATCGCCCAGAACTCATAATCTTAATGCCTTGTGCTCCTAAGCGCATTGCATTCTGCATTGCTCGTTTCATAGCTCTTCGAAACATGATCCTTTTTTCGAGTTGCTGAGCAATATTATCTGCAATTAGCTGAGCATCTAGCTCCGGTTTACGAATTTCCTCGATATTGACATGAACCGGTACACCCATTCTTTTTTGCAATTCGAAGCGCAATATTTCAATATCTTCACCCTTCTTTCCAATCACTATCCCCGGACGAGAACTAAAAATAGTAATCCTTGCATTTTTTGATGGTCTTTCGATTAAAATTTTACCAACAGAAGCATTTTTAAGCTTTCGATCGAGAAATTCTCTTACTTTGATATCTTCATTAAGCATCGTAGCAAAATTATTATTTGCATACCACTTTGACAGCCAGTTTCTCTGTACTGAAAGACGAAATCCTGTTGGATTAATTTTCTGACCCATATCAATTAATACCTTTTTGGGTAATGCTGATTTTATCAGCGACAGTCAATGATATATGACATGTAGGTTTTGAAATTCTATTTCCCCGACCTTTCGCACGAGGGCTTGTACGCTTCAATGAAGTACCTCTGTCCACATAAATGGTAGAAACTTTAAGTTCATCAATATCGGCACCATCATTGTGTTCTGCATTCGCAATAGCTGATTCCAACAATTTCCGCATAATAGTTGCCGCTTTCTTAGGGCTAAATGTCAGAATGTTTAATGCTTTTTCTACGGGTAGTCCTCTGATTTGATCAGCCACTAAGCGACCTTTTTGAGCTGACAATCGAACTCCTCTTAATATTGCGGTAGTCTCCATCAATAAATCCTATCGTTTTGTAACAGCTTTCTTATCGCCGGCATGACCTTTAAAAGTCCGTGTTAAAGAAAATTCACCAAATTTATGCCCAACCATATTTTCTGTAACGAAAATAGGTATATGCTGTTTCCCATTATGCACAGAGACAGTCATTCCAATAAAATCAGGAAGAATCGTAGATCTTCTCGACCATGTCTTAATTGGTCGCTTATCATTTGTTTCTTTTGCTTTTTCTATTTTTTCCATCAAATGTGCATCGACAAAAGGGCCTTTTTTAATTGAGCGTGCCATTAAGCTTATCCTTTTTTAGAATATCTATGTCGAATAATCATAGCTTCAGTTCTTTTATTGTTTCTAGTTCTGTATCCTTTTGAAGGCGTTCCCCACGGGCTCACAGGATGTCTTCCTGCCGATGTTCTTCCCTCACCCCCCCCATGCGGATGATCAATCGGATTCATGGCTACACCGCGTACTGTTGGTCTAATCCCTCGCCACCTAACTGCGCCTGCTTTACCGATAGATCTCAAATTATGCTCTGCATTTCCTACTTCACCTATGGTTGCATAACAATCAATATGAATTTTTCTTATCTCTCCCGAACGAAGTTTAATCTGCGCATAATTTCCTTCTCGAGCCTGCAATTGAACTGATGCACCAGCAGATCTAGCCAGTTGAGCTCCTTTTCCAGGCAATAATTCTAGACAGTGCAATACTGTGCCGATTGGAATATTTCGCAAAGGTAAAGCATCACCGGGTTTAATTTGCGCACTTTTTCCACTTAAAATTTTATCTCCTGCTTTCAGACCCTTAGGCGCAATAATGTATCTTCTCTCGCCATCTAAATAACAAACTAAGGCGATATTAGCTGATCTATTAGGATCGTATTCAATTCGTTCTACGACTGCAGGAATATCATATTTATTTCGTTTAAAGTCAATCAATCGATAATGCTGTTTATGTCCGCCTCCTCGATGTCGTGTAGTAATTCTTCCCGAATTATTACGACCCGCGGTATTTGCTTGCTTTTCAATTAGCCCTTTATACGGTGATCCGCTGTATAGCTCTTTATTGACAAGTCTAACTACTGATCTGCGTCCTGGTGATGTCGGTCTTAATTTTATTAATGACATATCACTTAACCTCTGCACTTGAGAAATTGGTATAGCTCAATTCTTGCCCTGCTTTAATATCTACTATAGCCTTCTTCCAATCACTTCTTCGTCCAACATAACGCCCGAATCTCTTCTGTTTGCCTCTAACATTAATTGTTCGAACATTCGTTACTTCTATTTTTTGCTCTTGCCACAACAATTCTATTGCCGCCTTAATTTCTGTTTTAGTTGCATCAGTAGCTACACGAAATACTGTTTGATTATTTTTTTCGCCGATAAAAGTTGCTTTCTCTGAAATATAAGGCGCTAATATCACTTTAAGTAAGCGCTCTTGTTCAATTTTTATATTTTTCACGAGAGAATCTCCTCGAATTTCCTAAGACTGTTTGTAGTGATCAATGTATTGTCAAATCTCAATAAACTGACAGGATCAACATTCTTTACTTCTACAACAGATACATGGGGAATATTACGAGATGCCAGATATAAATTTTCATTCATCTCATCAAGCACGACGAGAACATTACTGAGTCCAATACCTTTTAATTTCTCTGCTAATGCTTTGGTTTTACAGGAATCGACTGCAAATGTATCAAGCACTAGCAAGCGTCCGTCACGTATGAGTTGCGATAGGATGACACTCATTCCAGCACGATACATTTTTTTATTTAGTTTTTTCTTGTAATTTTCATTGGGGCTATTAGGAAATATTTTACCCCCACCCCGCCATAATGGACTTGATGCCATACCTGCACGAGCCCTTCCCGTTCCTTTCTGTCTCCAAGGCTTGCGGGTAGATTTTGCTATATCTGATCGACCTTTTTGCGCTCTTGTGGCACGGCGGGCATTTGATAAATAGGAAGTAACAACCTGATGCACAAGTGCTTCATTGTAGTCTCTATTAAATAGTGCATCAGATACAGAGACATGGTCTGTTTGATTTTCATTTCCGACAAGCTTTAGTTCCATTACTGCCCACCTTCCTGCTATTTTATCCTGCTTATAAATTAGATGCCTGACTTAATACTCGAACATACCGTAATATTGCCACCTTTTGAACCTGGCACCGAGCCCTTGATCATCAAAAAATTTCTTTCATTGTCGACTCTCAAAACCTCGAGATTCTGTGTGGTCCTTTTTACATTACCCATATGACCCGACATACGTTTCCCAGGAAACACACGGCCGGGATCCTGAGCCATACCAATTGATCCTGGTTTGTTATGTGCTTTTGAATTTCCATGACTTCCTCTGTTAGAAGCAAAATTATGCCGTTTTATTGTACCGGCATAACCTTTTCCTATTGTGATTCCAGAGATGTCAACCTTCTGACCCACATGAAAAATATCAGCTTTAATGATCATTCCAACGGACAGTGACTTAAATCCTTCATCTGGATTAACTCTAAATTCCTTTAAAACACTGCCTGCTTCTGCACTTGCTTTTGTATAGTGACCGATAATGGATTTAGTAAGGCGGTTTGTTTTTTTCTTACCATAGGCCAATTGAACAGCTGTATATCCATCAGTTTCAATACTTTTGAGTTGAGTTACGCGATTATTTGATACGTCAATGACAGTCACGGGAAGGCTATTGCCATTCTCCGTAAATATACGCGTCATACCGATTTTCCGACCTATTAATCCTAAACTCATATTTTCTTTTCCGGAAGTTTATTTAAGTTGCTATGCATACTTGTAACTTATAATTTAATCTCTACATCCACACCGGCTGGTAGATCCAATTTCATTAATGCATCGACTGTTTTATCAGTGGGATCAATAATATCCATTAATCTCAAATGGGTTCGAATTTCAAATTGATCTCGCGAGGTTTTATTCACATGAGGTGAACGTAGCACATCAAATCGTTCAATTCGTGTTGGCAATGGTACCGGCCCCTTAACTACCGCTCCGGTTCTCTTTGCAGTTTCAACAATTTCAAGTGCCGATTTATCGATCAAACGATAATCGAATGCTTTAAGACGAATTCTAATTTTTTGATTTTGCATATATTCACTCAGTTTAATATTCAAAGAATTGATTCATTTTTACTTGATTTTTTTCTTTATCAATTCATTGATTACTCAATAATTTTTGCGAC
>NZ_QRCB01000018.1 GCF_009833095.1 Nitrosomonas sp. JL21 | reverse complement strand
GAGCTGGAACGGATACTGCGGTGTTTTTTGGCAATCGCAGTGACTTTAGCATCGTGAATGTTAACGGAGTGTTACAAGTAACTGGTCTCAGTACTGCGCCAACCGAGTATGCGGGTGATACAGCTCAACTTACAAATATTGAGCATATACAATTTGCTTCGGACTCAGAGTTTTTAGCTCTTGGGAACGTAATAGATATTGCTGGAAGTGATAATACATCGCCAGTTTTAGTAATCTGAGTGAGTTCAAATCCCATGCAATTAGAACATCAGGTTCGTTGATCCCTTTCTGAAAATAGAATAGCTTGAAGAAAAAAACTAAATATGATGTGGTTTATATCGTTATTTCTTCAAGCTATTCATTTTACGTATATGAGGTTATTGTTAATCTCTGCGGGTACAATTCCCCGCCCCTTGGGGGCGAAAGCTGGTTGAAAACCAGCAGGTTGAAGGGCGCAGTTAATATCCCGCTGCTTGCGGCGGGGTTCTTTATTGGTGTTTGTCAATTCATTCTTCCAGAAAACGCTTCAGCGGCTTACCGCCTTCACGCCCAACAGCGGGTATTTCGATGAGCCGGTCGGCTGCGTTGCCTGCCGATCCCATTTTCACATGCGTTTCATCGCCGAGATGACCATCCGGCAGGAAAATTTGCGGATGGTCGAAAGGCGCTTGGCGATTAAGCACACGCTGATCGGTCAGTGCATGCAAAAACGCTTCCAGATCATCCTTTTCCGCTTCGCTATTGAGTAGAACATTCAGTGGCATGATCATCGAGCCATCGAGTTGCGCCAGTTCCGCAAAATCGCCGCCACGGCTGTAGAGATCCAGTACACCGCGCAAATGAAGTGTGCCACCATTATGAAAATACGGTGCGGTCAAGGCGACATTGCGCAAGCCGGGCACTTTGTAAAAGCCATCGGCGACGATCGGGCAGGGCTGATTGTCGGGACAGGTCGGCGCAGTCGTCGAGCGACTGTATGACAACGGTTGCCCGAATGGATCAGTTGCGCCGAGCGCGATATCTTCGGCGGTGGCGCGAACGCCAATATTGTTAAAACCACGGTCGAATGCCTGCCCGTCACGGATGCGGATGGGACTGGCTTTGACGCGGGTCACTGACGCGCCGGTCAATTCCGCGCCTTCGTGGCAGTTGATACAGCGGCCGCGTGTCTGGCTGCGGAACAGATCGACGCCACGGATGGCGGCGGCGCTGATGGCGGTACTGTCGCCATCCATGAAGCGGTCATACGGCGTGTCATCGGACACCAGAGTGGCCATGTATAACTGCGTGGCAAGTCCGAAAAACAGCGAAAAATTGTATTCCATCTGGCTGAATTCATTGTCCGCAGGGCGGGGGCGGCGGGGTTTATTGATTACTTGCGTATCGCCGTTCTCCAGTACACGAATGAGCCGTGATGATTGCCACCATTCCGGTTGGAACGCGGCGCGAATCAATTCTTCATAGTTTGCCACCAAGCCGGATTGCGGCGAACGGCTGTAATTGCCGAGCACGCTGTCCTGAGCATGAGTTTTCTGCAGAGCAAGCGCCCTGGCGCTGAGCAGTTTTCTGCCGATCATCGGGAACAGGCGATTCCGGGCAGACATTTCCAATGGATTGGTGGGTGGCGCGACCGCTGTGGAGGCCAGGCTGGCGTGATCGATCAGTAAGCGTTCGCGCTCGAGTGCAGTCGTGGATGGGGCGCGATAGACATGCGCATTCGGATCGCGTGCACCCCAATTGTTGATGCCGTTGAATTCATGCTGTGCCCGGCCGTCGAGAAAGTTGCGGAAATTGAAGACCGCATTGATGACGGATGGCGCATTGCGGGGTTCTACGCGGCGCACATTGATGCGATGAATGCGGAAACCGTCCGGATCCCTGATGGAGCGGACAGTATCTTTCGGAAATCCCGGCTTGACGGACTTGAAGGTCGATGCAAAAACACCTTGTGATGAAACGACATCATTGCTGTCGCGCACGGGCGGCGATGATCTGTCCAACGGATTGGAGAGTTCGCGCAACGGAAAATCCGCGCTGCTCAACTGATGATTCGGGTCCAGATCGAACTGCCTGTCGGCAGCGGGGGAGCCGTCGCTATTGACGCGGTTGAGTCCCGGACTGACTTGATTTTTAGATCGGCTGTCGGCACCTGCATTGAAATGGCAGGTTGCGCACGCTGTCATGCCGTCGCTGCCGACTTGCATATCCCAGAATAGCGCTTTACCCAATGCGATGGCGACATCTTTATTCCTGATGAACCGCTCCAATTCAGAGGGTTCGGGCACTGAGATGGTTTTGAGTGACGGCGGCCGTGGAGGATCTTCTTCTGCTTGCGCTTTCGTGGCCATCAGCATAAAAGCGATTGCAATCGCAGACAGTCCGGCGGCGTAAATTTTTGAATATGAATGATTAGCTAACATGTGGATGATGAATGTGTCTTGATGGAATGCGAGCAGCGGATACTCCTGCCGTTGGAACCGGTTGGCAGGAGAATGAAGGGCGATGATTAATCGAAATGATTAATGATCGCGGCGCAGCGGACTGGTCTTGAATGAGGCTTCGAAACCATGACGGCCGGTGTAGGCATAACATTGCGGATCGGTTACATCGCAATCAGCAGCAGGGTAGGTTTCGAGTACTTTCGGGCTGCCGCCGATGGCAATGCTGTATTGTCCGGCTTTGAGCTTGACACTGTAAGTGATGACATCTCGGCCTTGAGCATTCTTTCTGTTGCCGATATATTCGACAGTTGACCAGTCGATGTTACCGGCATTGTTGTACCGATGATCCTCGCAACTGGTGTTGTCCCAGTTCTTATACAGCGACAGGGCGGGAACCAACTTATTACGGGCGGTGACCATGCCTGCCGGGCCTTGAAACGCGACACCTTCTTGACGTTCCACTTCGATTTCCAGCTTGGCCGGCTCGGTCAGTTCCAACGCTACCCAATGCGATGTATGGGTCCAGCCGGTATCGGGCGGTTCATACGCTGGAGGCGGTTCGTTCCAGCTTTTAGCGCCGACATGACCGACTAATTCGGCTCTGTCATGACCACTCATGGTCACCGTCCATTCATAGCTGATGCCGCCGTCGCATACGCCCGGCGTCGAGGGTTGCGGGTCTGCGTAATTGACGGTACCTGCCAGCACGGTTCCTGCCGTGCCGAATGTGAGCAACAAGGCGCTGTGTAGCATAATTTGTTTTAATTGAAACTTCATTGTGATTACTCCAGCATAAAAGTTAGTCAAAACGAGAGACTGATTGTTGTGCATCAATCCTCGCCGCTTCTGCGCCGGATGAGCATCCGGTCAAAAACGGAAGAAATAATATATTTGGAGAGAAAGTCTATCAATGTGACAAATTGCCGCACCAATAGAGGGTTTGCGGTCGAGAATGGTTAAGGCCGCGTTCTGGAGAACTGCTATGAGCAGCGTGCGATGAGCCGTATCGGCTCAGTTTACGGGCAGGAGCGTCAGGTGCCTTTCAGTCGCGTCAGGCAGAAATGGGGTGGGATCGCCGTTTACCCAACTGGCATGGCCGCTGCCGTAGTAAGGCGACCAGGGATGGCCGCTTTGTCCGCCCGGCATGTCCATATAGCCGTGCTCCTCCTGGCCAGGCGCTACCGCTGAGCGTTGCGAGGCACCAAAATTGGGCGATTGCACGCGAGGCATATTGTGGTCACCGGGTAGCGGATCCTTTGGCATATCGAGCCAGCGCGACATCCATGCCGGCAGTTTGGGGCTGAGCGGATGGCGGATTTGCGCGGCATTGGCTTCACCCCAACTGCGTTCGGTAATGCCGCCATTGCGTTCTAACTGCTTGGCCACGCGCGCGGCGCACTGGTGCAGCAATTCTTCCCAGTTTTCATAGGCTGCCGGCAGCAAATGCTGAGGCTGATGTTCAAGCAATTGCCAGACGATCCATTCGGCCTGGCTGAGTCTGGGCAGCTTGAAACTGTCATCCTGCTGCCGAACATGCGCAGTAAAGCCGTTCAGCACGGTTTTCATGACCGTGCGCCGATAGGCGTGGACCACGCGGTAAGCGATGGAATCCGCTGAAGCGTGCCCGTTCCAGTCCTGCAGCGCGGTATTCATGGCCGCAGCCCAAGGCGCCTGTTCATCGGCTGCGTCGAGCGTCGTTTTCAGCAATTGCAGCCAGCGCTCGCCCAACAGTGCGCGGTCATCCAATTGAATGGCGCGCATATCGGTGGGCTCGAATTGCTCGCGCGCGAGCAATCGATTGCGAATCCGGGTGGCGCGGGCGCCGAGATCATACCCGCCATTGCCCAGCAGAGCGAGTTGAGAACCCGATACCGAACGCGAGTTGGCCGACCAGAGCCGTTGTGCATCAGGATTGAAAATGAGCGGGTAGTGGTCGGGTGGTAGCCATCCTTCCCACCCCGTATCTGGAACCGTCCAATCAGCCGAAATCTGGGGGTCGTAACCGCCTGCTCGAGCCGGTAGGCGTCCTGCCAGCGTCCAGCCGATATTGCCGGAGCGGTCCCCGACAATGAAATTCTGCACCGGAATGCCTGTTCGTTGTGCAATCTGCGCTGCGTCATGCGCTGTTCGCGTCTGCTCAAGTTCAACCAATTTCAGATTGACGGCTTCGGGGTGCAACGCTGTCCACGCCAATGCCAGCGGTGTGCCGTCATGATCTTGACGCAGAATCGGACCCCATTCGGTGTCGGAAATGATCAGCGTCTCATCCGCAGCATTGCGGATCCGGATCGTTTCTTCATGCAAGATGATCGGTTGCCAGCCATTGCGGCCCTGATAACGGCCAGGATCCTGCGGATCGAGCGTGATCCGCACCCAGTCGGAAAAATCGCCGTGGCTATTGGTAAAACTCCAGGCGATATGGCGGTTTGAGCCGATGACGATGGAAGGAACACCCGGCAGGCTGAGACCGGTAATATCCTGTTGCTGATCCGTCGAGGCTGGATCAGGATAGATCAGCCGCGACCGGAACCACAGATTCGGCACCCGCAATGTCAGGTGCATATCATTGGCGACCAACGCAGCGCCGCCGGCAAGCGAGCCGGAAACCGCAAAACTGTTGCTGCCCGGCATTTTCTCGTCCGCCAGCGGATCGTCCAGTTTCACATGCTTATCCAGGGCTTGCAGATTGATCGCGGTGGCCGGTGGAAGATTGGGCAAAGGCAACGGCTCATCGATGAGCGGCGCATCCCAGTTGCCAGCCGGTGTGGTGAGAAATTTAAAGACCGATTCATGCAGCGCTGCGTGCATGCTCGATAATTGCAACTCGCGCGTAAAGTTCTCTTCATTCAGCGTAAAGAACATCGCATAAATGACCAGAATGCTGTCCTCGAGGCGCCATGCCGAGGGCTCGCTTTGGATCAGCAGATAGGGAAAAGGGCGCACTGCCAATGCCTGCAACCCCTGGTTGACGCCACGCTGGTAAGCATCCAGCAATTGTTTTTCAGTATCTGTCAGTTGTTGCAACACCATGGTTGCGCGGGCGCGCATGCGGAACTTACGAATCCGCCGGTCATGCTGGAGGACGCTTGCACCCAGCAATTCTGCCAATTCGCCCGCAGCCTGGCGGCGCATCAAATCCATTTCAAAAAAACGTTCCTGGGCGTGAATGAAGCCCATCGCCGTTGCCAGATCCAACCGATTCCGGCCCGTAAACGTGACACTGCCGAGAGAATCCCGCTCAATGGACACCGCGTTGGACAATCCGGCGACGGTCAGGTCGCCGTCATACTGCGGCAGGCTGCCGCGCAGCAACAATGCCGCGGTCAGGATCAATAAGCAGGCAAAAATGGCGAGTATCAATGCCATGCGGCTGAAGATGCGTCGGGTAGACTGCATATTTATTAGTTCTGCGATAAGTGATGAATCATTTTTGAGACAGTCATGCTGTGAGGTTATAGGGGTGAGCGTTTCGAATTATTCCATACTTTTCGGGCAAAACGGCCTGATAAAGGGGCGGTGGCGTCATAGCTCATGAATAAGGCCCTGATTCCTTCTTTTTTCTCAAAATGGGATCGGGACAGTTGCCATGATAATTCAACCGTAAGAATTTGGAGCATGTCATGTCTGAAGAAAGCGATTTAGAACGTACAGAACCGGCGACGCCCAGGCGTATCGAGAAAGCCCGAGAAGAAGGGCAGGTTGCGCGTTCCCACGAGTTGACCACCTTTGCATTATTGATGGTGGCGGCTGCTGGTATCGCTTTCATCGGCGCCAGCGTGGTGGATAAATTGCTGAAGATCATGAAGACCGGCATGCAATTGGAACGTGAACTGGCGTTCCAGCCCGATCTGATGGTGAATCGTTTTTACGAGCTGTCGATCGAAGGATTGATTGCCATTGCACCCCTGCTGTTGCCCTTGGCCATCGTGGCGTTCTTTGCGCCGATGTTGCTCAGCGGTTGGATGGTGAGTAGCAAGGCGCTGATGCCGAGGTTCGATCGCATCAATCCGATCAACGGTTTTGGCAGAATTTTCTCAGTGAACAGTCTAGTCGAATTGGTCAAGGCGCTTGCCAAGACCGCGGTCGTTGGGGGCGTTGCGACCATGATCATCTGGCAGAAAAAAGAAGAAGTGATGGCGCTGATGACGGTTCCTCTGGATGCCGGAATCGGCCGCACCGGAGACTATCTGGCGACCAGTTTTCTGCTGATCATCGGTGCCATGGTGCTGATCGTGGCTATCGATGTGCCGTTCCAAATTTGGCAGCATGCCAAGCAATTGCGCATGACCAAGGAAGAAATTCGCAAAGAACACAAAGAAGACGAGGGAGATCCGTACGTCAAGGCCAGAATCCGCGGGTTGCAGCGTGAAGCGGCGCGGCGCCGCATGATGGCGGAAATTCCGAAGGCGGATGTCATCGTGACCAACCCGACCCATTACGCTGTGGCGCTGAAATATAAAAGCGACAGCATGCGTGCGCCTACCGTGGTCGCTAAAGGCGTGCATCTGCTCGCAGGACGTATTCGCGAGCTGGGCGAAGAGCATCGGATACCGATCCTGGAAGCGCCTCCATTGGCCCGTGCGCTGTATTTTCATGCCGAATTGGAGAGCGAGATACCCGAAAAATTATATGCTGCGGTAGCGGAAGTACTGGCGTATGTGTTTCAGCTACGCCGCTATCACGAATATGGCGGTGCAGTGCCGAATCCACCGGTTGATTTGCCCGTTCCGGCTGGATTGGATCAACCCAAGCATGCAACGGAAAGTGTGTGAACGTAATCGATGAATTTTTAATATCAGTGACTTATTAAAATGAATAACGCGCTTACATTATCGTCCCTGACTGATGGGACTAATCTCAAGGCTTTCGCCGGGCCGCTCCTGATCATCATGATCCTGGCGATGATGGTATTGCCTTTGCCTCCTTTCGTTCTGGATCTGTTCTTTACGTTCAACATTGCCGTGTCGATCATCGTGCTGATGGTCAGCTTGTATACCCGCAATGCGCTCGAATTTGCAGTGTTTCCTACGGTACTGCTGATCACTACGTTACTGCGGTTGTCGCTGAATATTGCTTCAACCCGGGTAGTGCTGATGGAAGGACATACCGGGCCGGATGCCGCCGGTAAGGTCATCGAAGCGTTCGGTCACTTCCTGGTCGGCGGTAATTATGCGGTTGGACTGGTGGTCTTCATCATTCTGGTGGTGATCAATTTTGTCGTGATTACCAAGGGCGCCGGCCGTATTGCCGAGGTCAGCGCGCGGTTTACGTTGGATGCGATGCCCGGCAAACAAATGGCAATCGATGCCGATCTGAATGCCGGCCTGATCGGCGAAGAAGAAGCGCGCAAACGCAGGGCTGTCATTTCGCAGGAAGCCGATTTTTACGGCTCGATGGATGGTGCCAGCAAATTCGTGCGTGGCGATGCGGTCGCCGGTATCCTGATCATGCTCATCACCATTGTCGGCGGACTGGTCGTGGGCGTCTTGCAACATGATATGGAGTTGAGCGCAGCCGCCAAGAACTATACCTTGCTGACGATAGGCGACGGCTTGGTCGGTCAGATTCCGGCATTGATCATCTCGACCGCCGCTGGCTTGGTTGTCAGCCGGGTGAGCACGGATGAGGATATCGGTGAGCAAGTGCTCAGCCAGTTATTCAATCAGCCGCAAGTATTGATCATTTCGGCCAGCATCATGGGCATCATGGGACTGATTCCCGGAATGCCGAATTTCGTATTCTTGCTGATCGCTTCTCTGTTGGGAGGAATTGCTTATTACCGGCTGCAGCCTGGGAAAACCAAAACAACTGCACCGGTGGTTCAGGAAATTCCTTCGGTCGAAAAAACCGAGGCCAGTTGGGAAGATGTCACTCCGATCGACACCTTGGGATTGGAGGTGGGATACCGTTTGATTCCTCTGGTCGACAAAGCCCAACAGGGCGATTTACTGAAGCGCATCAACGGTATACGCCGGAAATTCGCGCAGGAAATCGGTTTCCTGCCGCCAGTGGTGCACATTCGCGATAATCTCGAACTGCGGCCGAATGCTTACCGTATCACGTTGAAAGGTTCGGTAATCGGGCAAGGAGAGTCTTATTCGGGAATGTATCTTGCCATCAATCCAGGGCGCGTGACCGTGCAATTACCGGGTACCGTAACCAGCGATCCTGCGTTTGGCTTGCCCGCGGTATGGATTGAAGCATCGTTACGCGAACAGGCCCAGGCGCATGGTTATACCGTGGTCGACGCCAGTACCGTGGTCACGACCCATATCAACCACCTGATCCATGCCAGCGCAGCCGAATTGCTGGGTAGACAGGAATTGCAAAAACTGCTCGATCATCTGAGCGCGCAAGCACCGAAATTGATTGAAGATCTGGTGCCAAAATTATTGCCGCTCTCGACATTGCAAAAAGTTCTGCAAAATCTGCTCGAAGAAAGCGTGCATATCCGCGATATGCGCACGATTATCGATGTGCTGACCGAACATGCTGCCCATACCCAGGACACTGCCGAACTGACGGTCGTCGTCAGAAATGCGCTGGGCCGCGCCATCATCGAACAATATTTCCCGGCAGGAACCGAACTGCAAATCATGAGCCTTCATCACGAGCTGGAAAATATCCTCGTGCAGGTGATGCAAAGTAGCGGCTCGCACGGCGGAATCGGCATCGAACCCGGGCTTGCGGACACCTTGCTGAGAGAAGCCCGCGCTGCTACGCAGCAACAGGAAAAACTGGGCTTGCCAATCGTATTGTTGGTTCCCAGCGCTATCCGGTTCTTACTGTCAAAATTTCTGCGCCGCGCAATACCACAGCTCAGCGTTCTTTCTCATTCGGAAATTCCTGGTACTAGAAAAATCAAAATCACTTCCGTGATTGGAGGTAGCAAATGAAAGTAAAACGATACCTTGCATCCACATCAAAAGAAGCCTTGCGGCAGGTCAAGGAAGAACTCGGCGATGACGCAGTGATCCTTTCCAATCGAAAGACGAAGAATGGTGTAGAAATCATGGCATTGGCGGATGCGGAAATGTCGGGTTTGGTTGATATACCAACTGCATTGCCACATGGTGCTCAAATGGTCAAAAGCGAGAAACAACAGCCTGCGGCACCGGTCTATTCGAAAGTGCCTGCGGTGACGCAAGAACTGATCGAGCCGCCGAAAGCAACGCCGGAGATTTCCGTATCGCTGATGCACGATATCATCGCAGAGATCCATGCGATGAAAACTACGCTGGAAGATCAATTGGCGACGGTGGCATGGGGGAATTACACCCAGCGCAAGCCTGAAAAGATGAAGATTTTGCGAACCTTGCTGGATGTGGGTTTCAGCCCGCAACTGTCGCGTCGTTTAGTGGATAAATTGACCCCGGATTTTGATTATGAACAAAGCCTGAAGCAGGCGATGGCCGCGTTGACCTCCAATTTGCATACCGGAGCCAGCGATGAAATGGTTGAAAAGGGCGGAATCTATGCGTTGATAGGACCGACCGGCGTCGGTAAAACCACGACCACCGCCAAACTTGCTGCGCGATGCGTGATCCGTCACGGCGCTGACAAAGTAGCGTTGCTGACAACCGACAGCTATCGCATCGGCGGCCATGAACAACTGAAAATCTATGGCCAGTTGTTGGGCATTCCGGTTCGAAACATCAAAGATACCGATGACTTGCAATTGACCTTGTATGAGCTCAGGAATAAGCACATGGTATTGATCGACACCATAGGCATGAGCCAGCGCGATCACATGGTTGCGGAACAGTCGGCCATGTTGAGCAATTGCGGTGCCGACATCAAGCGTATGCTCATCCTGAGCGCGGCATCGAATGGTAAAACGCTGGATGAGGTGATTTCCGCTTATCAAAACGATGGCATCTTTGGTTGCATCATCACCAAGATCGATGAGGCGGCCAGTTTGGGTGTCGCGCTGGATGCCGTGATCCGGCGGAAACTGATGCTGCACTATGTGACGAACGGTCAAAAAGTGCCCGAAGATATCCATGCGGCCAATGCGCGCTATCTGTTGCATCGAATTTTCAAATCCTCTCCTGGAGAATCTGCTTTTACGCTGCAAGATGCCGAATTTGCTCTGATCATGGCTGGTAAGCAGGATGAAGAATCCGTGCGCTCCAACGAAAAGTCATTTGCGGGATTCCATCATGACTAAAATGAGCGATCGTGATCAAGCGGCCGGCCTGAGAAGCTTGATGATATGCCAGACGCCACAGACGGCGCGGGTTTTTACCATAGCCGGTGGAAAAGCCCGGGTCGGTAAAACCAGCGTGGTGATCAACCTGGCCGCGGCCTTGGCGAGGGAGGGACAGCGCGTGTTATTGATCGATGAGAATCCCTGCCACAACAATATCTGCTCTAACCTCGGTCTGCAAGCGCGCTTTGATCTGTTGCACGTCATCAATCGCGATAAAACATTGGATCAGGTGATGCTGCAGGGGCCGGACAATATCACGATCGTCTCTGCGATGCGGGGTATTCAAGTGCTCAACAAGCTCAATCAGGATGAACAGGACTGGTTGATCAAAAGCTTTTCCGAATTTACCCGTGACATTGATGTGGTGCTGATCGATACCGCAATGACCGGAAATACCCACGTGTTGCCATTGAGCCTCGCATCCGAGCAAGTGATGATCGTCATTTCAGGCTCGGCGGGATCACTGACCGGGGCTTATGCACTCATCAAGATCATGAGTCAGGAATATGCCAAGCAACATTTCCTTATTCTCGTGAATAAGGTGGATTCTGAATCGGAGGCGCTCGCCATTTATCACAATTTATTCATGGTTGCTAATCAATATCTGACCGTTACGCTCGAATTCATGGGCTATGTGTACAGTGACGAGAAATTGCGTGGTGCCACGCAACTGCGTCGATCAGTGATTGAGGCATTTCCGGTTTCTCTGGCTTCGATTTGTTTCAGGCAACTGGCGGAACGGGTTTCCCGTTCTTCATGTCCGGATAAATCTCCCGGAGGAGTTGAAAATTTTATGCAGCGGTTGATTCGAATGAGCCATTTGAGTATGGAAAACTTTACGGTGTGAGCGATTATGTATACAGCGACTGGAACCAAAGCAGTTGACAAAGAACAGTTTGTGGCAGAGTTTACGCCCCTCGTCAAACGTATTGCCTATCATATGATGACGCGCTTGCCTGCAAGTGTACAAGTCGATGATTTGATTCAAGCGGGCATGATGGGATTGCTGGATGCCATCAATCGTTATGAAGGTTCCTATGGGCGGCAATTTGAAAGCTATGCTGCTCAGCGCATCCGTGGCTCCATTCTGGATGAGCTGCGTGAAGCGGATTGGTTGCCGCGCAGCTTGCGGAAGAAGATGCGCCGTATCGAAGCGGCGGTAAGCGTTTTGGAGCAACGGCACGGTTGTGCGCCGAGTGAACAGGATCTGGCGCAAGAGTTGGAGATGTCACTGGATGAGTATCATGACACCTTACAAAATGCCCGTGGTGCGCAACTGATTTATTACGAGGATTTTCAGCAGGATGATGAAGAGCCTTTTCTGGATCGGCTGGTGGTCGATGCCGATGGTGATCCGCTGAATGCGTTGCTGGATGAGAATTTCCGGAATCAATTGATTGCCGCGATAGATAATCTTCCACCGCGGGAAAAACAGGTGATGGGGATGCATTATGAGCAGGAAATGAACCTGAGGGAAATCGGTGAAGTGATGGGCGTCAGTGAATCCCGGATCTGTCAGTTGCACACACAGGCGATTGCGCGTCTTCGCAGCCGTTTGAGAAATACCTGAGCTGCTTATGATGATTCAATGGAATTGAGTATTCTGGATGAATAAAAACTCAAAAATGGATATTAACAGCGCTGCGGGTATCGTGCTGGCCTTCGCCGCCATCATTGGCGGACAAATTCTGGAGGGAGGGCATGTCGGTTCGCTCGTTCAAGCGGCGGCATTCCTCATCGTGATGGGCGGCACCATCGGCGCGGTATTACTGCAAAGCCCGGTAAGCGTATTTATCAACGGCGTCAAAATGAGCGCATGGGTATTTTATCCGCCGGTGAATTCACCGCAGGCCGTGATCAAGCAAATTATTAATTGGGCTCAGATCGCGCGAAAAGAGGGGTTGCTGGCACTTGAATCTCATGTGTCACTCTTGAAAGATCCTTTTGTAAAGAAGGGCTTGCAGTTGCTTGCCGATGGAAGTACTGCTGAAAAATTGCGGGAGGCGTTGGAAATAGATATTTCCGCGCTGGAGGCACATCAACGTCAATCCGCTAAGATTTGGGAAGCGGCGGGGGGATATGCACCGACCATTGGCATTTTGGGTGCGGTTCTGGGGCTGATCCACGTGATGGAAAACTTGAGTGATCCTAATCTTCTTGGCAGCGGCATCGCGGTTGCGTTCGTTGCCACGATTTATGGCGTGGGATTTGCGAATTTGGTGTGCTTGCCCATAGCCAATAAGCTAAAGAGCATTATCAGCGAGCAAGTGGTGATGCAGGAAATATTGATTGATGGCTTGGTTGCCATTGCGAACGGCGAGAATCCGCGATTCATTGAGAATCGGCTGAAAGGTTATTTTCCTGGGAGTATGGTCTGAGTAATTCCTATCAATGAAACAGATGTTTGAGAATTCTGATGGCCAGAAAAAAAACTTCCCAACATGAAGAGCCTGCGGAGAATCATGAGCGCTGGTTGGTTTCATATGCTGACTTCATTACGCTATTGTTTGCGTTTTTCGTCGTCATGTATGCGATCTCTTCAGTGAATGAAGGGAAATATCGCGTACTCAGTCATTCATTGGTCAGTGCATTCAAGAGCAGCAGTGGAGCTTCGCATTTGACATCCGCTCCATCGTCTGAATTTTCTCCGGTGCAGTTAACAGACTCTACCTTGGCCGATTCGATCAAACCCGTAGATGATCCGAATTCACCGAAGATGAGGAAACAGGAGAAAATGCGTGGAATGGCCAAAAGCATACTCGAGGCGCTGGAGCCACTGGTAAAGGATGGTCAAGTTCGGGTGACGCAGAGCACGCTCGGGATTACGGTCGAGATCAGCGCGAGCGTGCTTTTTTCACCCGGTCAGGCTAATCTGGCAGAAAATTCCAGCTTGGCATTGAAAGCGGTTGCCCAGGTGATTAAAGGACATGAGCATGAAATTCATGTCGAAGGACATACCGATAATATCCCTATCCACACCGACAACTTTCCGTCGAATTGGGAATTATCCTCCGCCCGAGCCAGCAGCGTCATCCGGTTATTCGTCGAACATGGGGTTGAAGCCAGTCGATTGACGGCGATTGGGTATGGCGCGAACAAGCCGATTGAAACGAATGAGACGCCTGAAGGCAGAAAACGAAACCGGCGAGTAGCGGTGATGATTCTAGCGAATGATCCGGATAAAGTGACTGAACTGCCGATCAATGTAGAACGTGATTAAGGAATCGCTGAAAAAGACGAACAGCGGATGGCGAGAGTAATCAAAGCAAAGCGTAGAAGTATAGAGGTAGTGAAATGAGCTTGTGAACTTGGCTGCAACGCCGCCTTATGATCGAGGCGGGGTCGTTTTCAAGGTTTTTAGAGATAGGTTTGGCCTTTGGGGCCATATAATGCGATATTTCCGGCTGCGCAATGCAATGCACTGAATGCGCGCTGATTTTGTTGAAGCAGGGTTGAGGTCATCAAGCTATTGGTGTGATTCAGTGTTTGTGCAATTCTGGCCAGTCCCACTACTTCATTCCAGAGTGTGCGTGCTTTTGGACGATCGACAAAATAGTCTTCCAGCCAGGCATTGACGTTGTTCAGCCGAATGCCTTGGCTGTGAAAAAATTTGTTGCGCTGGTCATCGAGGTGGATCAATTTTTCTATTAAGCGCGTTTTTTCTGTGACAAGGTGATCAATTTCTTCAAATTTCCCTTGCATCAGAGCTTGTTCTTCTTTCTTCAAAATTTCGATAAATGATTCAAATGCTTTTTTCTCAAAGCCTAAATCGGTAACAAAATTGGGCGAAAGCAAAGAAGCGATCATTAAATGGCACCTTTTTTCGATTCTATCAACTCTTTGACGGTTTCCAGCAGTCTGTCAGCAACGACTTCAGGATTTATTTTGAAGTTACCTTCGCTAATCGCTTGTTTTATTTCTTGCACCCGAGCTGAGTCGACAACGGAACTGCTTGCAGAGCTATGGTCGACATTTTGCAGCTTAGCGGCATTGGGGCTCAGATGCACGGTATTATTTTGTCCTGGTGCTGGAGAGGGCGTGATATCGATGCGCCTTTTTCCTTCACTGACAGAAACAGTCGTTACGGGCTGTATTGTTTTATCTATTTTCATGGTCATTCCTTCTTGATAAGCTTGGTTGTAATGCTAAATCGACACGATTGTTTGAAACTTTAGCATTTAAGCCCATGTCTGCCTATGGTGATTCTAGAGTTCCCGAATTCCATACTACCCGGAAATGGGTGCAGTAACTTCGAACAAAAATTTGTCATTGTAATAACGACAGACGATTTAAATTATTTATAATTGAATGGCGTCCTGATACGTCTGAGATGACGATCGTGATCGCTTCGGAGTTTCTTCATTGTATTGATTAATCGATCGCATCTTTAAGTTTTCGATGATGCGCTTACTTATTGTGGATTCACATGTCATTTGTCATTAAAGCCATAGCGAATGCTTTCCGTGACTTGATTCGATTCAAGATTGCATGGATTATTATTTGGCCGATCCTGGTCGCGACAATTTTTTGGCTGCTGGTAGGCTATATGTTCGGCGATAGTTTCTCGCAATTCACTCATCAAGCATTGGGTGAATGGTTGAAGAATGTAGAACCCGACTGGATAGCAACCAGCATTCAAAGCTTATTGAACGTGATGCTGCTGGTGTTGCTCATCATCATGACGACATTATTGATTACCGCCATTTTTGTAATGCCTGCGTTGATCAATTTGGTTGCGAAACGCAGTTATCCTGAGCTCAAACGCATGCATGGCGGGGATATCATCGGAAGTGTCATCAATGCATTACTCGCCAGCGGTATTTTCATATTGATCTGGATTGTCACTTTGCCACTGTGGACAGTGGGAGCGGGCATTGTAGTTCCTTTTGTCGCCGTTGCATTCATGAATCAGCAGTTGTTTCGATACGATGCGTTGTCGGAGCATGCGAGCAAGCAGGAAATAAAAACCATCTGTGCTGAAAATCGCTACTCATTATGGGGTTTGGGCTTGTTGACGGGTTTTGTTCAATTTATTCCTGTCCTGAATTTTCTTGCGCCCATTTTCACTGCGCTTGCATTCATTCATTTTGGATTGGATCATCTTAAGCAGCTCCGATCCGGAAGCGAACAACGTAGTATCGCCGAATGATCGACATGAATTCGTGCCTTCCGGCCCTGTTTCAATGCGATGCTGAGCGGTAATAGTGGATCTTCGGACTTGTGGAATCGTCATTTTATTGATTCTTCCCCGCTATACAGCATTTTTGAACATTTGAAACGTCCTATCGCAGAAATGCAGCGGTGGCCGGCGCTATCCGAGTTAAACCGGTTGCGCATCGGTCAAGGACAGTCAATACAGACGCGCTCGGGAAAGGAAATTAGTTTTGTTCCTGCAATCACAGGAAAACAGCCCCTTGAGCAGAAATACGAAGCAAAAATCTTTTTAACGGGTGAAGTGCAAACAAGAACGAATAACTGGCACGATTTTTTTAATGCTTTGGTATGGTTGGTCTTTCCGCGTGCCAAATCTATCCTGAATCAATTGCATTATCAGATGCAATGCCTTGAAGCAGAACGCCAAATGATGCATCGCGGCGCATTAAGAGACGCGGCAACGTTATTCGACGAGTCGGGAGTGATTGTTGTCTGCACTGAACAGGCGCTGATTGAATCATTGAAGAATTTTCAGTGGAAGGAATTGTTTTGGCGAAGACGTGAGGAAGTGCTGTCTTCGATGCGCTTTTTTATATTTGGGCATGGATTGCATGAGAAAGCGCTCAATCCCTATCCCGGCATGACAGGAAAAGGAATCATCTTTCATGTGAATAAAGCGTTTTTGAAGAAGGCCCAGACGGGGCAATTGCAGGTGCTCGATTCGATGTTGGAATCTTTTCTATCAGAAAAACTGTCATCGAGTGCTGATCTGCAGCCGATTCCATTGCTGGGTTACCCCGGATGGGTGGAAGCGAATAACGATGAAGCCTATTACGATAATAAACGATACTTTCGTGACAAGAATAGATCAGACTGCCCCATTGCATGACTGTTGCCTTGCTTCGAATAACGGCGCTGCAGGATGTTTTTTGCGAATCAATGGATTTTTTTTGTTAAAATGGGCGATTAATTCACTAATTAATTGGAGTATTTAATGGCCATTGAAAGAACGTTATCCATTATCAAGCCGGATGCTGTTGCAAAAAATGTAATTGGGCAAATTTATTCACGCTTTGAATCAAATGGTTTGAAGATTATTGCAGCACGTATGGTACATTTGTCACAATCCGAAGCGGAGCAATTTTATGCGATTCATCGGGAGCGGCCGTTCTTTCGTGATTTGGTTGGATTCATGATTTCCGGTCCTGTCATGGTGCAAGTTCTGGAAGGTGACGATGCCATTAGAAAAAATCGCGATCTGATGGGCGCAACGGATCCGAAAAAAGCTGAAAAAGGTACTATCCGGGCAGATTTTGCCGACAGTATCGATGCCAATGCCGTTCATGGCTCGGATGCATCGGAAACCGCTGCTGTTGAAATTGCTTGTTTTTTTCCAACATTGAATATCCATTCTCGTTAGGCGCTTAAGCGGCCCATGCAGTGACTACCAATTTGTTAGATTACGGTCTGAAGGGTTTATCCGATTTCTGCGTTGAAATCGGGGAGAAGCCTTTTCGTGCCAAGCAATTGATGCGATGGATTCATCAATTCGGCATCACGGATTTTGTCGATATGAGCGATCTGGCAAAAAGCCTGCGCGAAAAATTGACCGCCGTGGCAGTCATTGAATCGCCGCAGATTACTTCTGATCATGTGGCCGCAGATGGAACACGTAAGTGGTTGCTGGCGGTGGGCGCAGGTAATGGCATAGAGACTGTGTTCATACCTGAGGCTAATCGAGGCACCTTATGTGTTTCCAGTCAAGTCGGCTGCGCGCTGGCCTGTACGTTCTGTTCAACCGGCAAGCAAGGCTTCAATCGCAATTTGACGGTGGCGGAGATCATTGGCCAATTGTGGATTGCCAATAAGACGTTGAGAGAAACTTCGTATAACTGTGATTCGGACGCAAACCGGATAGTCACGAATGTGGTCATGATGGGCATGGGAGAACCGTTGGCCAATTTCGAGAATGTCGTGACCGCATTGGATCTGATGCTGGATGATCATGCCTATGGGCTTTCCCGCCGGCGTGTGACTGTCAGCACGTCGGGATTAGTGCCAGCTATGGACCGGTTGCGTGAACGCTGCCCGGTTGCATTGGCCGTATCCTTGCATGCACCGAATGATAGCTTGCGCGATCAGTTGGTGCCGATCAATAAAAAATATCCGCTCGAAGTGTTGCTGGCGGCCTGTCAGCGTTATTTGACAGCAGCGCCTCGCGATTTCATTACATTCGAGTATGTGATGCTAGATGGTGTCAATGACAGTCTTGCCCATGCTCGTGAGTTGGTTGAGCTGGTGCGCGATGTTCCGTGCAAATTCAATCTGATTCCATTCAATTCATTTCCAGGATCCGGGTTTAAACGTTCTTCATCTGCGGCGATCGAGGTTTTTCGCGATGTATTGATGCAGGCGGGGTATGTGACAACTGTGAGAAAAACCCGTGGCGACGATATCTCCGCGGCCTGCGGTCAATTGGCAGGTCAGGTCAAGGACAAAACCCGTCGGACGGCGATGAATGCCAGGGTTCATGCTGTAAAATGATGCGATTTGTGCCAATTGCTGCATTCGTTTTTGTGATCTTGCTAACTACGGCATGCGTCCAGCCACCTATTGATGAAGACGCGCTCAATGCGGAGAAATTGGAACGCGCGGTGCAGAGTGCTAAAGTGCATACCGAATTGGCTGGAGAGTATTTCCATCGAGGCCAGTGGGATGTGGCGCTGGAAGAAGTGGATGAAGCGTTCAAAGCGCAGCCAGACTATGCGCCAGCTTACAATGTCCTGGGTTTGGTCAATATGGCGCTGAATGAAGATAGCAAAGCATTGGATAACTTTGAGCAGGCAGTTCGGCTGGCGCCGAAAAATACCGAGATCCATAATAACTATGGCTGGTTTCTATGTCAGCGTTTGCCGGAACGCATGGATCAGGCCATTAATTTTTTTCTGATGGCTGCGAAAGACCCGTTGTATCAGACGCCTGAAATGGCTTACACCAATGCCGGCCTTTGTGAGTTGAAGCGAAGCCGGTACGATGAAGCACGGCTTTTTTTTCAAAAGGCGTTATCGATTCAATCCAATTACTCATCTGCGATGATCGGGTTGATCAACATTGAATTTCAGCGCGGCAATTTGCAGAATGCGAGGTCGAAATTGACCCATTTCTTGCAGAATAACCCATCCACTCCAGATGGGCTGTTATTGGCGCTACAGATAGAGCAGGCAGCTGGAGACCAACGAGCTGCTGATAGTTATTTGTTTCAATTGCAGAAATATTTTCCAGATTCCAAAGAAGCCATCGCTGTTCGAGAAGGAAGAATCAGATAATGAATGATAATCAGCAAAGAATTGACGGCAGTGATCCCCTTTCCAGTGTGCAGGGAGCGAGCAATGTCGACTTTAATTCAGCATCAGTCCTAAACCGCTCATCGCAAACTGAGTCGGATAATATTGACCATAGCTCCCCAAGCGTTGGCGATTCCACCTTACTGACACCAGAACAGCAGAATATGCAAGCGTTGGATCCTCAGCAAACAGAGGATTCGGCGTCGTTTTCTGCCGATCAGGCACACTCTCAAGAACGTACTGAAGTGAATAGTCAGGAAAATTCGAACCTCCAGAATGATTATCTATTGAGACGTCACGGATCGAATTCGATGGATTCAGCCAGTATCGTACACAGTGTGGGACATATTTTGCGTAAGGCGCGAATGGCCAGAGGATTGAGCATTGATGATGTTTCCCGGCAATTGCGATTGTCGAATCAACAAGTCGAAGCGATCGAAAAGGAAGATTTTGGAAAATTACCAGGCCGGACGTTTTTACGTGGTTTCGTGCGCAATTATGCCAATCTTTGCCAGTTGAATCCCGAGCCATTATTGCAAATGCTTCCTGAATCGGAACCGGCACGATTCCATTATGAAAAAACACCGCTCAAAAACAAGAATCTATCGTTTTCTGAGAGGCGTGAGAATTCGAGCAACAAGCGCGTGATGGTTCTTATTCTGTTGTTTGCTGCCGTGCTCGGGGCGTATTTCGTAATCGAAAATAACGATGGGCAGAAATTGGCGCGCCCGGATCATCAGGCTGAAGTAAAAATTGGCGCTGACAAAGCGTCGGTAGAAATTCCTCTGCCGCTGTCCTCGGGTTCCACTGAGACGCCCGCCAGCTCATCGTTCGAAACAGCTCTGCAATTACCCGGTCAGAATAGTCCAGCGAATGCGTCCAATCTGACCGTTCAAACACTCACTTTGCCGATTGAAAGCAAACCGGTCATTCAAGAAGCGGAGAAACCATTGCCAACGCTGACTGATATAGGAACCTTGCACTTCAAGTTCAATGCCGATTCATGGGTCAAAGTCGTCGATGGAAAGAACGCCACGATATTGGAGCAACTCAGAAAAGGCGGCAGCGAACAAACGATCACCGGGAAAAGACCATTGTCAGTAGTTTTGGGAAATGCGACAGGGGTGCGTCTCACCTATAACGATAAAGATATCGATCTTTCTTCCTATAAAAAACAGGACGGAACTGCGCGTCTGACCCTCGAGTAAGAATTACGTATTGATTTTATAGAGTACATTATGTCTGCAAATAGTTTCTTGGTTAAGCGCCGAGCCAGTGTAGGGGTTCGGGTAGGTACGGTGATGGTGGGCGGCGGCGCGCCGGTTGTGGTTCAATCGATGACCAACACCGATACCGTCGATGAAGCGGCGACTGCTGAGCAGGTTGCACAGTTGGCACGCGCCGGGTCTGAGTTGGTGCGCATTACCGTCAATTCGATGGAAGCCGCGCAAGCTGTGCCGAATATTCGCGCTCGGTTGGATGAGATGGGTTGTCATGTGCCGCTGGTGGGCGATTTTCATTTCAACGGCCATAAGTTGCTGACCGCCCATCCCGAATGTGCGCAGGCGCTGGCGAAATTGCGGATCAATCCGGGCAATGTCGGTCAGGGCAAGAAACGCGATGAGCAGTTTGCCACGTTGATCGAGATCGCGTGCAAATACGACAAACCCGTGCGCATCGGCGTGAATTGGGGCAGTCTGGATCAGGAAATGCTCGCTCGTATCATGGATGAGAATGCTGCTTCCGCAAATCCGCAGGATGCCAAATATGTCATGCGTGAGGCGCTGATCACTTCGGCGCTGGAAAGCGCGGCCAAGGCTGAAGAAATTGGTCTGGGCCGCAATAGAATTGTCCTGTCATGCAAAGTGAGCGGCGTCCAGGATCTAATCATGGTTTACCGTGAACTGGCTCAGCGCTG
Organism: Nitrosomonas sp. JL21; assembly: GCF_009833095.1. GTDB lineage: Bacteria > Pseudomonadota > Gammaproteobacteria > Burkholderiales > Nitrosomonadaceae > Nitrosomonas. Next base: position 59,275 of record NZ_QRCB01000018.1, on the reverse strand, counting down.
CGATTATGCATTGCATCTGGGCCTGACTGAAGCGGGCATGGGCTCCAAAGGAATCGTCGCGTCGACAGCGGCACTGGCGGTGCTGCTGCAAGAGGGGATCGGCGATACCATTCGCATTTCATTGACGCCCGAGCCTGGCGGCTCCCGCTCCCGAGAAGTGATCGTGGCTCAGGAAATTCTTCAGACGATGGGTTTGCGCGCATTTGTGCCTTTGGTCGCGGCTTGCCCCGGATGCGGTCGTACCACCAGCACGTATTTCCAGGAACTGGCGGAAAGCATACAAGCTTATGTACGGGATGAAATGGTCGTGTGGCGTGAACAATATGAAGGCGTAGAAAACATGAGCCTGGCTGTGATGGGATGCGTGGTGAATGGTCCGGGCGAAAGCAAGCACGCCAATATCGGCATCAGCCTGCCCGGCTCCGGTGAAAACCCGGTTGCACCGGTATTCGTGGATGGGCAAAAAACGGTGACGCTCAAAGGCGATAATATCGCCAGCGAGTTCCGCCAGATCGTCGACAGATACGTCAGTGAAAAATATCCGAGAAAATCTGTCTGATGGGTAATGGTATCAAAGCCATTCGCGGCATGAATGACATTCTGCCGAGTGAATCGTATCTGTGGATACATTTTGAGCAAACCATACATCAATGGCTGTCTGCCTATGGGTACCGCAATATCCGCACGCCGATCGTCGAGCAAACGGACTTATTCATCCGTTCGATCGGAGAAGTGACCGACATTGTCGAGAAGGAAATGTATACCTTCATCGACCACCTCAACAATGACAGCCTGACATTGCGGCCGGAAGGAACTGCATCCTGCGTGCGCGCCGTGATCGAACATAACCTTTTGTATGGCAGTCCGCAAAGGCTCTATTATTCGGGGCCGATGTTCCGGCACGAACGGCCGCAGAAAGGGCGCTACCGGCAATTTCACCAGGTTGGCGTTGAGGCCCTCGGTTATGCGGGTCCCGATATCGATGCCGAACTGATCGTGATGTGCGCCCGGTTGTGGGATCTACTGGGTATTTCAGGCTTGCGGCTGGAGATCGGCACGCTGGGCGATGCTCAATCACGCGCTCTGCACCGCACCCGGTTGATCAAGTATTTCGAGCGATATCGCGATGATCTGGATGAGGATTCCTTGCGGCGACTGCATACCAATCCGTTGCGGATTCTCGACAGCAAAAATCCGCAGATGCAGAATATCATTGCTGATGCGCCTCGTTTGATCGACGATCTGGATGAAGCTTCGTGTGCTCATTTCGAAGCATTGCAACAGATACTGCAGGCACAGGGCATTGATTTTGAAATCAATGTACGTTTGGTCAGGGGGCTCGATTACTATAATCGCACAGTATTCGAGTGGGTGACCGATCAATTGGGCGCGCAAGGCACTGTGTGTGCCGGTGGCCGCTATGATGGGTTGATCGAGCAGGTGGGCGGAAAATCTGCTCCCGCCTGCGGTTTTGCAATGGGTGTCGAGCGATTGCTGGCTTTGATGCAGGATAGCGGTCAACCGATCACTCAGCCTGCGCCTGATATCTACATTGTTCACCAGGGTCAGCAGGCTGCCCGCTATGCCTGGAAATGCGCGGAATTTCTGCGTGGCGAAGGAATGGATGTCATCCTGCACTGCGGCGAGGGAAGCTTCAAATCGCAGATGAAAAAAGCGGATGCAACCGGCGCCAGTTATGCGGTGATCATCGGCGATGAGGAAGCCGAAGCGCAGGAAGTGACGCTGAAACCCTTGCGTGAAGCGGTAGAGCAAGCACGCGTCAAGTTGACCGCAGTCACTGAACTACTGCGGAAATAATGGTCAATAGCTGATTGCTTTACAATACATTGCTAAGCTGATCGAAATTTTTTATTCAGTTTCAAATTTTTTCAGGAATATATCATGGTGACGTACAATCTCGAAGAGCAGGAAAAAATTGATGGCATCAAAAATTGGTGGGATAAGTTCGGCAACGCCCTCATCATCCTGCTGACGGCCTTCTTGGTCACCATCGCCGGTATGCAGGCCTGGAATTATTATCAACAGAAACAATCGCAGCAGGCTGCGGATTTGTACGCTCTGCTACAGCAGGTCAAGACTTCCGGTGACGCGTCGCGCGTCAATGATGCAGCGCAGTTATTGACGGAAGGTTTTCCATCCAGCGGCTATGCGCCCCGTGCGGCGATGATCGCAGCACAGGCTGATGTTGACGCGGGGAATGGCAAACGCGCTGTGCAGAATTTGCAGTGGGTGATCGATCACGCCAAGGAACCTACGATGCACGATGTGGCCCGATTGCGGATCGCGGGCATTCTGCTGGATGAAGAAAAATATGATGACGCACTGAAAGTATTGAATGCTCAGCATGGCGAAACTTTCGCGGGACTCTACCTGGATCGCAAAGGCGACATACTCGTCGCTGCGAACAAAATTTCCGAAGCTCGCCTGAGTTACCAAGCGGCCATTGAAAAGCTCAGTAAAACCAATAATTACTTCAATATCGTTCAGATGAAGCTGGACGCGCTGGGTGATTCCGAATAGTTCATCAACGTGATCGCTGCTCCCCTGAATCTCACCAAATCCATTCGATCATCGCGATGTTCTGTAGCGGTGGCAATGCTGTTGACAGCCTGCAGCAGCATCACCAATCCATTGGATACCCGGCTCGTCGAATCGATGAGTACGCAGATATCCGATATTTTCGTCAAAGATGAAGTGGTCGAGTATGACAAGGAAGAACTGGAAACGCTGAAGAAAGCCGACCGTATCCCTCTGAAATGGAAAGGCAAGGTCGAAGAGAATCAGATCGCATCGTTCTATAGCGCATTTGATAATGACGCTTTGTATGTCGCCGACGAATCCGGAAAGCTCACTAAATACGATGTGGCGAGCGGCAAATCCGTGTGGGAAGTCAAAACCAAAAGCAAATTTTCCGCCGGCGTCGGTATCGGCGAGGGCCTCATCCTGGTAGGCACCTTCAAGGGTGAAGTCATCGCTTATAACGACACAGGTGCGATGGTATGGCAGACATCGGTCAGTAGCGAAATTCTCAGTCCCCCGCAAATCCAGAATAACGTGATCGTCGTCCGCACGCTGGATGGCCGGATTTATGGGCTGGATGCGCTGGATGGCAACCGCAAATGGGTGTATCAAGGTGCGACACCGTCGTTGACGGTGCGCAGCACGGCGGGCGTGACGCTCGCGCATGGCGCAGTGTTTGCCGGATTCCCTGGCGGCAAGCTGGTCGCTTTGAGCTTGTTTACCGGCAATCTCGGCTGGGAAGTCACTGTTTCGCAGCCCAAGGGCGTCACCGAACTGGAACGCATGACCGATGTGACCAGCGCGCCGGTCGTGAATAACCAATTTGCGTGCGCCGTCGCCTATCAGGGCCGGGTGGCCTGTTTTGCTATCAATGACGGTTCCCAGATCTGGGGACGCGAATCATCCAGCAGCGCGGGTTTGACGATGGATCGAGACTATCTCTACGTGACCGAGGAAAAAGGCGTGGTGGCAGCGTATGATCTGATCAGCGGCGCCGGCATGTGGAAACAGAGCCGATTGGGCAGCAAAAAATTGACCCGCCCGACCATCGTCGGCGCGTATATCGTGGTCGCGGATGATCAGGGTTTTGTGAATGTGATCCGGAATTACGATGGCGGTCTGGTAGCCCGCTCAAAGACCGACGGCAGCATGATCAGCACTGCGCCGACACCCCTGCCGGATGGATTTGCGGTGCAAACGATCGAAGGCGGCGTCTATGCATTCAGTACCCAATTCTAGCTATTCACGGTAAATGTTCGGTTTAAAACCATAAATTTCAGCCGCAGCATAACTCAACGCAGTAGTTTTTCAGAGCTTTCCTAATTTTAATTCATCGCAGCGAATGCCCATCCATAGCCGTCAATCATGAAGCCCACACTTGTTTTAGTTGGCCGTCCCAATGTCGGGAAGTCAACGTTATTCAATCGTTTGACCCGCACGCGCGATGCGATCGTCGCCGACATACCCGGCTTGACCCGCGATCGCCATTATGGTCATGGCCGCATCGGCGATAAGCCCTATCTGGTAATGGATACTGGCGGATTTGAGCCGGTGATCAAGGAAGGCATCCTGCATGCGATGGCGAAACAGACCCTGCAGGCCGTTGATGAAGCCGACAAAGTGCTGTTTATCGTCGATGGCCGACAAGGCGTGACGGCGCACGATAAAATTATTGCTGAACAATTGCGTAAATCTGGGCAAAATATTCTATTGGTCGTCAATAAAACTGAAGGCATGCGGACAGCGGTGGTGACGGCGGAGTTCTTTGAATTGGGGCTGGGAGAACCGTGTGCGGTTTCCGCGATGCACGGCGATAATATTCATGAGCTGGCAGATTGGGCTCTGGCGGATTTTCCCGATGCCGAAGAAGAAACGCCTGCCAGCGATCATCCCAAAATTGCCATTGTCGGCCGTCCGAATGTCGGGAAATCCACGCTGATCAATACGTTGCTCGGTGAGGAGCGAGTCATTGCGTTTGACCAGCCGGGGACGACGCGCGACAGTATTTATGTCGATTTTGAGCACAAAGGCAAACAGTACACGTTGATCGACACGGCTGGGTTGCGGCGCCGCGGCAAGGTGTTCGAGACGATCGAGAAATTCTCGGTCATCAAAACCTTGCAGGCCGTCGAAGATGCCAATGTGGTGGTGCTGGTGCTCGATGCGCGCAATGAGATTTCCGATCAGGATGCGCATATCGCTGGCTTCATCCTGGAAGCAGGGCGCGCGTTAGTGATTGCCGTCAATAAATGGGATGGCCTGGACGATTATCAGCGCGATACCGTCAAGCGTGAAATGAGCCGCAAATTGGCCTTTCTGAGCTTCGCGCAATTGCATTATATTTCCGCATTGCATGGCACTGGCATGAAGCATCTGCTGCCGTCGATCGACCAAGCGTACGCTGCTGCAATGGCGCATTTGCCGACGCCCAAATTGACGCGTGCGCTGATTGCGGCCGTCGAAAAACATCCACCGCCGCGCGGCGGCATGTCGCGCCCGAAAATGCGCTATGCCCATCAAGGTGGCTCCAATCCGCCGCTCATCATCGTGCATGGCACGATGCTCGACCATGTGCCGGAAACGTACCGGCGCTACCTGGAAAACACCTTCCGCGACGTATTCAAATTATTGGGCACACCGCTGCGCGTCGATTTCAAGACCGGTCACAATCCCTACGCCGACAAAAAAGCACCGCCTCCCACCGAAGATGAACTGCGTCGTGCCCATAACCGGCGGCGGCGCAATCGGAAGAAATATGGATAGGTCAGCAATAGTCCTGTTGCTGGTTAACTCGTTTGCTTCTATTCGGTAGAGATATTTTTTATTCGTTGAGTGCGGTGTTTTGTCGCATTGTTGTTCTCTTGTTTGATGAATAGATAAAAATCTTATAGTTAATTTACAGTTATTAAATTCTAGAAAAATTATGGAGTACGAGCTTAGACCTGCTCGGTCAGAAGATTATTCATATTGCTATCGCTTAACTAAGCGGAATATGTTTGAGCTTTTTTGTCGCCATTGGGGAAGTTGGGTTCCTCAAGAATTCCGACGGAGGCTTGTATATAAGAATGTGATAATGGTTTTTATTGATGGAAAAAGAGCAGGTTATATAAATGTTATTAAAGAGTCGCTCCCTCTTTATATCGTTAATTTCCAGCTGTCTTCTTTATGGCAAAATAAAGGAATTGGCACAAATATACTGAAGTATTTATTTGTCCATTATCCCGATTGTTGCATTCAGCTTACAACCTTTGAAGATAATCCAGCTAAAAGGCTATATGAGCGTATGGGGTTTGTCATTATTGAAAAAAATGGCATGACTATAAAAATGGAAAAAAGGCCACATCATAATGTGAAAAATGCATGTTAAGTCTATTTCAACGCATCATGACTAAACGCAGCAGTTTTTTGAGCTTCCTTGGTTCTCATACTTGCAAAGTATTTGGGTTTCGCAGTGGTTTAACTAAGCGAATGAAATGCAGGTTCTTACATGCTAAAGCGATACCTGAGTATGTTCAGATATCGCCCAGAATTTATTGATGGGGTTGTTTAAAATGCTTCCCAGTCCTCTCCACCGGCTGCGGCAGCCTTGCGCGATGGGGCGGTCAATTTTTCCGATGTCGTGTCTGTTTTAACGTCGGCCACTGCTTTCTTCGGAGCTAGTCGACGATTGGGCAATTTGATCAACGTGCCTGATTGCTGTTTCTGTGCTTTTGGTGCGGCGGCAGTTGCAGCACTGCGATGCTCGAATTTGAACACGCTGACGGCCTGAGTCAATACATTTGATTGTTCCTTCATGGACTCTGCGGCAGCGGAAGCTTCTTCCACCAAGGCAGCATTCTGCTGCGTAGCTTCGTCCATTTGCGAGACTGCCTGATTGATTTGCTCGATTCCCGAGCTTTGTTCCTGCGATGCGGCAGAAATTTCACTCATGATGTCAGTGACTCGCTTCACGGCGGCGACGATTTCATCCATGGTCGTTCCGGCTTCGTCGACCAGTTTCGTGCCTTCGTCGACTTTTGCGACGGAATCATTGATCAATCCCTTGATTTCCTTGGCTGCGGCTGCCGAGCGTTGTGCCAGAGTGCGCACTTCGGTGGCCACTACTGCGAAACCTCTGCCTTGCTCACCGGCCCGGGCTGCTTCAACCGCTGCATTCAGCGCCAGGATATTGGTCTGGAACGCGATGCCGTCGATGACGCCGATGATCTCCACCACTTTCTTCGAGCTGTCATTGATCGAGCTCATCGTTTGCACCACTTGCCCTACCACGGTTCCGCCTTTCATCGCCACTTCCGATGCGCCGGCGGCCAGTTGATTCGCTTGGCGCGCATTCTCGGCATTTTGTCTCACGGTCGACGTCAATTCTTCCATCGAAGAAGCGGTTTCCTCCAGGCTCGATGCCTGTTCTTCGGTACGTTGGCTCAAGTCCATGTTACCCGATGCGATTTCGCCCGATGCCGTGGCAATCGATTGCGTGCTGTGGCGAACTTTGCCGACCAGGTCCAATAAATTATCGTTCATCGTTTTCAATGCCTGAAGCAAACGTCCCATTTCATTGGTCGAACGCACTTCAATCCGGGTCGTGAGATCGCCTGAGGCAACGGCATTGGCGATGGTCACGGCTTCGTTCAAAGGCCGAATGATGGCGCGCATCAGTAAAAATCCGGCAAGGACGGCGAGAATCAGGCCAGCCACAGTCATGCTATTGCTGAGCGTCACCAGGTTCTGGTAAGCGCCGTGCGCTGCCTTGTACTCATTCGATCCCAAGACGCGCTGCAAATCGAGTAATTTGAACATCGTGGTATGGGCTGCATCGAATTTGGCGAACATGTCATCATGCAGATTTTGCTGGGCTGCTTTGAAGTCTTTGTTCAGCGCTGCATTCATCGAACGGTCCACCGATTGCGACAAACTCTGCCATTGCTGCTCGAAGTCCTTGGCAAGCGCGGCTTCTTCGCTGGTCAACTTGGTCGCCATGTATTGTGGCCACAAGGTCGAAATTTCGGCAAATCGCTGGTCATTGAGCGGTTTTCTCTCCACCACGATGGCCGGATTTTCAGCATAACTGGAAATCACTGTATTGAAACGTATCCGTTGGATGCGATCCAGAACCACACCCAGGTCACCCAGCGGTAAAACGCGGTCGTCATACACGCCCTTGAATGCTGCATTCATCTGGTTCATTCCATAGACACCGAGACCTCCAGTGCTGACCAGCAGCGCAGAAAGAAATCCGATGACGATGATTAATCGAGACTGAATGGTCATATTGTTAAACATCATGATGCTCCTTGAAAAAGAATTGATGAAATCTGTTCGATAATTCGTCTAATGGGAAATCAGACCGATATCGCTGCTGCGCATCAATTTTTCGATGTCGATCAATATCAGCATCCTTTCGTCCACGGTACCCAATCCCATGATGTAGTCGGTTTCGATCACCGAACCCAGGCCGGGAGCCGGGCGCACTTGATCATCCGCCAGCGTGATCACGTCCGACACGCCATCGACCAGGATTCCCATGACTCGGTCTGCGACGGTCAGAATGATCACGACCGTGAATCGATCATGGGCCGCATGATCCAGATTGAACTTGATGCGCATATCGATGATGGGCACGATGGTGCCGCGCAGATTGATCACGCCTTTGATATAGTCGGGTGAATTGGCGATATGCGTGATTGCATCGTAACGGCGGATTTCCTGGACTTTCAGGATCTCGATGCCATATTCCTCACTGCCGAGCCGGAACGTCAGATACTCATTCGTGATCCCATCAGATGCGATCAGTGGCGCTGCTGCTGTACGTTTTGTTGCTTGTCCTGGTGTTGCCATGGTTCCCTCCCATCATCGAGATTCAACTGAATTCGTTTTTTTAATCAGAAGAATGAGTATCTTCCATGAATAAAAAAACACGTTACTGCATGGAACGAACTATACCGAGGGGAGGGTGTTCAATTGTTGAGAGAATGTAAACTCTTTGCAAATTAAGCGACACAATGGCATTTGTGGGCTGCGCCGAGACGCATGGCGCACTTTAATTGCAAGATATAGAACAGATCAGCCGCATTACTTCTCGTCGGCCTGGGTCACGATCGTTATACGCGGTGTCAGGTTATAGGTCAGTTTGGTGATGCCCATTGTGGTGTGGCCAGGCTGCGCTCATAGCTCAAATACGCCCGCGAAGAAAGCCGTTTCTCCACCACGAAATTTGTTGGCTTTATTGCAACACTGCTTGAGAACTTCAATGTCATGAGGCAGTGTGCGTCGATTGCATTATTTTTACTCCGCTATGTATTGGGGAAACTTCATTCCAATATTCATTAGCTTCCAATCTCATGGTTCTGAGAAAATCAACGATTTTTATCCGATCTCTAAAATCCTTGCGATAGAAGGGACACCTTCAGCATTCCACACAAACAGCAGGTAAAAGCCTGGCGGTGCTATGTTGGCTGTTTTTGGAGACCGGACGGTGACAATGTTCCCGCTTCGTGAAATGGGAAGATTAAAAAAACGGGTCTCACTATTGAAAGAATGTGTGACTGCACCGACACGCACCAGCGTGACTTTGGCAATGCTTTCGTCCGCCTGGAGTGAAAAATTTTCATCCCAGCCGATCATCGATGTCGGGGCATCAATGATTTCCGGACGAAACGCAAATTCGCCGCTGCCATCTTTTTTGAACAGGTAAGGCGGATAATAGATTTCACCGTTCAAATGTTTGAAAGGACCTTCTGCACCTCCTCCGCCAGTCAGTACAGATCCATCAGCGAGAAGAATCGAAGCAGAATGATACAATCGTGCGGCCGCCGCGCTGGCTGTTATTGTCCATTTATTGGTTGTCGGATTCCAAAGTTCCGACGTTAATACCATACCGACTTTCGAATTGCCGGTCGTTGAACCGCCGTTAACCCAGACCTGGCCATTAGCAAGTACTGTCGCATTGCTGTGCTGGCGATCCTTGGATAACAAGCCAGCCGAGGATATGACAGGCTCACCAGTGCCATTGATATTAACGATGATTGCGGCGCGATTATTGCGGAGGGAGAGAATGCGCCCGGGCGCAAACATTACGCTCGGCAAGGTATAGTTACTGTTTATAGCTTTTGTTGCATATTTGGTGAGCGTACCGGTTCCTGATGTAACAAGCTTGTACATCAAACCATAATGGCTAAGAACGAATAGATTACCTTGCGGGTTTACCCAGGCACGAGGATAAAACCACGAGTCTCCGCCATATTCTCCATAAGCGAAATCGCTGCTTGCTGAACTCAGAGAACGCCAATTACCGTTTTTCGCACGTACTTCCGGTATGGACGAATAAGTTGATGGTCCTATCCAATATCTGTTGCTCCGACCACCCAGTATGGCATGTTCCCCATTTGCTAAGGTTATTGCGGTTCCATACCAGCGTTTAAAAGCCATATTCTTGCTCTGCCGTACCAGCGCATCTGCATTTGGATTAAAGATGTTGACATTATTATTTCCATAATTGCGCTCCCCTTTCACTGTAGCATCTCCGCCGAGAAGAAGCGCATGACCTGATCCGGGAATCAATGCTTGCGCGCCGCAGAAGATGTCGGTATTGGTGGTATTGGGTAGTGTTTCAAATGCATTGGCGCCAATACCTTCTGAAGGATTCCAGATGGCGTAATGCAATTTAGCGCCTTGTTCGCCTTGAGTATCAGTGCCATAAGCGAATATCCGCCCATCAGGCATGAGCATCATGGCGATCGGGATGATGGGCCAATCGTGCAGCGGACCAAATTTCCCTTTCAAATGAGCATCTGATACTGCCAGGGCGGGAGTTATGCTTGTGTAAATAGAAGATAAGATTAAAACAGTGAATAGGCGTGATTTAAGATACCGAACCATTGGCGCAGGAAAATAATTTTTGGACACAATAACACCTTCTGATATTAATTTTAGCGCTAGATTAACAGAGTTAATAAAATCTGATAAGTAGCCGAAGTTCATCAGCAAATTCATCAGATTATTTCCCCACCTCACCTATGTGTCAGTTCTGATTTTCAAGGGTGTGCTGCGCTGGGAGTATCGGGAAGGGGATCAGTTACAGCTTGCTGAAGAAATCATCGATGGCCACAAACGGGTACTGACGAGGCTCATTGGCAGATTGCCCTTTCAATAAGGAAAGCTGTTCGGTATCGAAGTAAACAAGCGCATTAATCAAATTGCAGCGTATAGAACAGATCAGCCGCATTATCTTCACCGGCCTGGGTCACGATCGTTATTCGCGGCGTCAGGTTATAGGTCAGTTTGGTGATGCCCATCGTGGTCGTGGCCAGGCTGCGTTCATAGCTCAAATACGCGCGGGATGAAAGTCGTTTTCCAACCACGCCGATCTGTCCGCTCAACGAGCTGCCGACACCGGCCTGCTTAATCGTCAATTCATCCAGACCGAAGGTACGGGTGATTTGCTCGGTGATGCCGCTGCCGGATTGCCCGCCCAGGATCGACCCGGCTGCGGCCACTAGCGCCGTGGCATCGAGACCGCCGGGATCGGGTTTCCGGCCAAGAACGATCCATGACAGTTTTTCGGTTTCCGAGACATTCGGCGTGGAAACCAACCTGACTTGGGGATGGCGTACCGAGCCGAGGATTTCAACGCCCGCTTCGACCTGCAATCCTTCGCGCACCGCCAGTACACTCAATGCCGGATCATCCAGCGGCCCCTGAAAGCTGACGATGCCCCGCCTGACCGTCAGATCCTGGCCGTACGCCTTGAATGTAGTGTCCTGTGCAGCTATGGTGCCGTTGACCTTGAGTTTGCGCTTTTTGTCGTCCAGTATTTGCAACTGGCCAGCGAGCCGGCCTTCCAACCCCGAAGCTCGGATGAAGAATCGTTCCCCGAGATTCAGATTCATGTCTAGATCCAGCGATAATTTTTGCTGTGCAGGATCTGGCGCAACATTGGTAAACACAATGTCATCAGACAATTCCGGACGATTCTCCGGAGGTTGCAACAATAACCCGGCATCAGCCGTCAGATGACCGGTGAGGCTTAAGCGTTTGGATTGCAACCGGGCCTGGCCGGATCCGGATGCAATGATCCAGTAATTGGTTTTGTGCGCGACCGGTAATTCGCTCAACGTGATATTCAAACGGCTTTCATTGCCGGTGAGTCCAAGGTGCCCTGCGACAGTCAACGAACCGCTTGTATGGTTCAATTGCACATTCTTGAGCAATCGATCCTGCGGTGGTGGAGGATGCGGACTGACAAAATGCAGTCGGTCGATCACCAGATCAGCCTGTTGGAACGTGGCGGAGAGATTGCCCTGCTGCAGATCAATGCCCTGTTCCAGCAATAAAATACTGAGCTCCTTGCCGGTGACCGTGCCCTGAATATCGGGCTTGCTGAGTGTTCCGCCAATATGCGCTTGAGCCTGAAGCCGTCCGTTCATCGAAATGCCCGCGCCCATCAGCGAATCCAGCCATTTCAAGTGATTGATTTGCGCGCTCACGTCGCCGGTCAGTGGCGCATTATCGGCAACCGACCAGCGCTGGTTCGAATGTTTGATCGGTACGTTCAGGCGCGCTTTGGCATTGCCCAGATGTTGGCTGATCAATTCAAACGAGCTCGCAATGGCGTCACGCTGCGCGGTGACGTGTAGCTGAAATCTTTCCAAACCGGCCAGCTGCGGTATGTCTCCGGGTAATTGCCAGTCTCCCCGTTCGCGATGGAGATGCAGATGGCCTTTTAGCCGGTTATCCGAAATAAAATCCCAGTTGCCGCCCATGTGCAGCGCCAGGGGAGGGATATACTGCGGATTGCCTGGGTAAATCGCAATGCCTGAGAAATGTCCCTGCGTTTTCCATGACTTGGGTGTCCACGCCAGATGCTCGATGCTCAAAAATCCGTCGGAAATGGCCAATACGGCATGGTCGAGCGTAAGGGAGTCCGCGCTGATCGATAACGACGTCGGCGCTTGCAAACGGATGGGTATTTTTCCGGACGAGGAGAGTTTACTCAATTGGCCCTGCCAGCGCAGCGCAGACAACTGCGTTTTCATTGTGATCCGGCCATTGGCTTCGATCTGCAGCGGAATGTCGTCATTGATCAGCGCGCTGGCGCTGATGCGATGATCGGACAGAGCACCGTTCATTCGAACATTCAAGTCCTTCAGCCGCGATGTTCCGCTCGCGACATATTGCGCGGCGGTCAGATTGAGCGTCACCGCGTCACGGTGCATCTGACCCTCTGCACTAAATCCGAATATCTGATGATTTCCCGACAACTGCAGCCGGCGGCTGGCGAGTTTTAGAACGATATCGCGCGCTGCCCGCTGTTTCTTTCCACTGACGTTCGCCTGCACATCGCCACTCAGACCAAATCCCAACTGTTCCAGCGCTGGCGCATTGATCGTGAGTTGATAGGCATCGTTGGTTGCGCCCAGGTCGCCATGCAGCGACAGTCGGTTCGACCCGATCGTCAGTTCTGCTTTGCCCTTGAGTTGTTCCCATCCGTTGAATCCGAGCTGACCGACGCCGGTTACTGCGGATTTGCCGAGCCTGCTTTTCTGAATCGTATAGTCGAGTGTTCCCGATGGTTCAGGAGATAATTGACCGGAAGCGTGAAACACCGCGTTCAGGTTGGAAGCCGGCGCTTGAATGAATTCGGCGATATTGAAATTGCTCAACTGTGCAGTCAGTTGGAACACGCGTTTTCCGCTGGGATCGAGTTTTCCATGTCCGGTTAGCTGAGATTGATTGCGCCGCAGCATGAATTGCTCGAGCGTGATCGCATCTTCATCGCGCATCACGTTGGCGGTTAAATTGAACGCGCGATCCTTGAGGTCGATGTGAGCGGATTGGCGGTGCGCATCTGTGGCAACAGTGATTTGCCCGGATACCCGGCCGGCATGGATGCGGCTGTCGATATGCTGAGGATTGACTTGCTTAACCTGGAGCTGTGCGGATGCCGACTGTTCTTTCCAATGCCAGGTCAGGCTGCCTTGGATGGCCTGACCGTTGCCGATTTCTGCGTGTAAATCGGTTAATTGCAACGTTTCGCGAAAAACTGCCGTCTGTGCACGGATGTGTGTGAATGGCAAGCCGTTCTGATCGATGGGGAGTGCGACTGTATTATGAATGTGAATAGTGCCTGCCAATCGCTCATCACTGCCGGTTGCCAAATGCGCGGTGATAGCTAGGCTGGCGCTGGGCACTTCAGAGAAAAAATGCGCTGGATTGAGTTGTTGTGCATCGACGTCGAGCTGCGTCAGCGGATTGGCTGAGAATGGCTGTAATTGGGCATTGAGTTTCGCGCTGGCACCCGGTTGCTCGGCAGTCATGCTGATAGTTATCTGCTCCAGATTTCCGCTCATCTCGGTGCGTATACTTTCCCAGGGCTCCGGACCTGATAAATCGATCTGACCGGATAGCGCAAAAGGCGCTTCGCCTTCGAGCTGGGCTTGCGCGCGAGCGATGCCCCAGGGCGTCAGGGCATGCAAGCGCGTCAGTCGATGGCGATCACCGTCGCTGTTCAGAGACAGCGTAAGGTCGGACATGATGTCTTCAGGAGCTTCTGCGCCAGCCGGCGTGAACTGGACTGCATCGATTTTCAACGCGTCCAGCGCAACACTGACGGGAAGACGAAGGCTGTCGGGTAGCGTGGAACGAGCCTGTTCCGATGACGGCGGCAATAGCTGGATATGCACGGATGCAGCCGACAAACGGTGAATATGGATTTGTCTCTGAAGGAGTTGATTGGGATACCAGTCGGCCCGGAGATGGCGGGCGGTGAGTACGTGCTTATCGCTGATGATATGAACGTTGTCGATGGATAGGTCGTGCAGCGTGCCGTGAACGCCGTCAAATTGTATCGTTCCGGAACTTAAGCGGCTGATCGAAGCAAGCGTCAATTGCAAACCGGCTGAACTATTGAATAGCCAATAGCCCGTCATGACGCCGACTATCAGTGTGGTCAATGCCCACCGCAACCATCGCCGAGCGCGCGAAGGTTTGCTGGGGATGGGGTGAGTGGGATCGGGTTGATCTGACATACAGTACCTAATACCTAAAACACAATCGCCATTGAAAAATGAAAACGCAGCGTGCCGGTTTCGTGGGAGCGGGCTAAGTCCAGCGCAATCGGCCCAGCCGGGCTGCGCCAGCGAATGCCACCGCCATAGCCCAGGAAGGGATGCATTCTATGCCAGCTATCTGCAGCACTGCCGATATCTGCAAATGCAGCGGCGCCCCATTGCTGCGTCAGCCAGTGCGTATATTCGACGGTACCGGTCGCCATGATACGGCCTCCGACGATGGCGCTGCCTTCCTGGACGCCGATACTTTTGAAATCATAGCCGCGAATCGATTGAATACCACCGGCCCGGAAAAGATATTCCTGGGGTATGCCGAAGCGGGAGGAAGCCAAAGTATAGCCCACTTCGGCTCGAAAAAAGATCACATCCTGGGAACCGACCGGCCACCAGCTTTGATGGCGTGCATAGGCGCGAATGAAATCCTGGTCGGATAACAGAAATTGCGTGCCGCCACCGATGCGGATTTCAGTCGCATCACCGCGGCGGATGTGGAGCGGATTGTCGATGATTTGGCGGCGCCAGCGCCAATCCAGGGTCAACGCCTTATTAATCTGATGAATGGCGCCGTCGGGACGCTTATCTTCGCGCTGCCAGTTCAACCCGAATTGCATTTGCGTCTCGGCTGTCTGAAAATTGCGGCTCAGGCCGATTTTCTGCTCGATGGTTTTCAAGTTTTCGATATCCGTCATTTGCAGATTCGCGCCGAGCGAATAAAACACATTATTCCGGTCGGGCAATGTATCGATCCCGGCAAAAAATGTCTGGCGCCTTTGTTCCAGGCGCAGCATGCTGGTCAAATTCCAGGCGCGATCGAGAAAATTATGATTGCGGTAATTGATTTCTCCGCGTCCGCCATTGTTGGAGCTGTAGCCCGCGCCGAAAGCAAAACGCTGTGACTGGATCTCGGTCACGGCCACCTGCACGGGCGTGGCCGCATGCTGGGCAATGTCGGTCGAAATCGTGACTGATACCGTGCCGAATTGCGGCGCCTTTTGCAGCGTGATCTGAAAAAGCTGCAATGCGTCGCGCCGGTACGCATCGCCTGCCTTGAAGGGAGCGAGATCGAGGATCATCGATTGATCATAACGCTCCAGTCCTTCAATGTGAATGTCGCCCAAATAAAATACCGGCCCGGAATCAATGACAATGGCAAGATTGGCGCGAGCGTGCTCAGGATCAATGCTGGCCTGGCTGGATACAATCTGCGCTGCGGCAAAATCTTCTTCGGCGACCGTGGCGAGTAACGTTGATTTTGCTTGCTCCCAATCACCAGAACGAAATGGCGCATCGCGCTTTAATGACCAACTCTCGCGTATGTGTTCGATCCGCTTCCGGTAGGCTTCACGATCCTGGGTAATATCGCCTTGGAAAGTAATCGATACGTCCCCGACGCGCATCAGCGGGCCAGCATCGACCTGGATTTCGTGCTGAACGCTGTCATCCAGAGCGCGATGGGACAGCGTAATCTTGGGCGAAAAATAGCCTTCGGTTGCCAATAAGCTGGGTATCTCTTTCTGAAGGCGGTAAAGGAACGTTTTTTCAGCGCTGCTATCAGAAAACGGTTCGGCCGGTAATTTGACGTATTTGAGCAGAAATTTTTGGATATCATCGGAAGCTGACAAAATGACCGGCCCCGGGTTCTTGGTTGCTTCGAGCGGAATAATGGCGAATGCGGCATCATGCATGAGCATGACGAACAGTCCGATGACGAACCGGCATAGGATCGCGGAATGTGCAGTTTTGCAGAGGTGACTGAACATGGCGGCTCGTTCGAATGCCTAGCATTTCAGCGCATGGATTACGCTGCGGAAAGGCGTTGAATTGCAGTGGCGCATGTGAGAAAGTCCCCGGAAGTTATGCAGAGCCATATTTTCAATGAAACAACCATCATCAATGAATTCACTTCACCTATGACAAAAGATTCTGTACTGCATTCCTGCCGTGTCCCGGATGTGCTGGATTGCCAGCAGTGCCAGCGCCTGGCCGGTTTTTTGCAATCCGTGCGAACGCAACATCCCAGTTACCATGCTCGTCCGGTCAGCGCGTTTGGCGAAAATTGGCCTAAGCTGTTGATTGTCGGTCTCGCCCCGGGCATGCATGGCGCGAACCGCACAGGACGTCCATTTACCGGCGATTATGCAGGAATTTTACTGTATCAGACATTGCATAAGTTCGGTTTTTCAACGCAGCCGGAATCGATTGCCGCCGATGACGATCTGCGGCTCATCGGTTGCCGCATCACCAATGCGGTAAAATGCTTGCCGCCGGAAAACAAGCCGACACCGCAGGAAATAAAGCAATGCAATCAGTATCTGGCAGCCGAATTGAAACTGTTCGCTGAGCATGACGGCGCGGCAGTGCTCGCACTCGGAACCGTTGCGCATCAAGCAGTATTGATGGGTTTGCAACTGAAAATGAAGAACTATCCTTTCGCTCATGGTGCCGTGCATGATTTGCCGGCCGGCGATGGTCTGAGACTTTATGACAGCTACCACTGCAGCCGCTACAATACACAAACCAAGCGCTTGACGACGGCGATGTTCGAGCAGGTATTTACTCGCATCATTGCCGATATCGAGCCCTAACCATTAAATTTCCAAGGAGACTTGTATGCCGTATGTGAATATCCGTGTGGCCGGAACATTAACGCGTGAACAGAAAAAACAGATTGCCGAGGAACTGACCGATACGCTGGAGCGCATTGCCAAGAAACCCAGATCGTATACGTATATCAGTTTTGATGAAATTCCTGATGAGAATTGGGCAGTCGCAGGCAAATTGCTGGACGGAGAGGGCTAAGTCCGTTGTCGAACGCTGGCTTCAATCCCAAGGAATTCTGCACTCATTTACCGCTGCAACCGGGTGTTTATCGTATGATGAACACTGCCGGTGAAGTGATCTACGTCGGCAAAGCAGTCAGCCTCAGAAAGCGCGTTTCTTCCTATTTCCAGAAGACTCATCTTGGGCCGAGAACTCAATTGATGGTGTCGCAAGTGGCGAACATCGAGACTACCGTAACCCGCTCAGAAGCCGAGGCGTTGTTGCTGGAAAATAATCTGATCAAGAGCCTGAAGCCGCGTTACAACATCCTGTTCCGGGATGACAAATCCTATCCGTACGTCATCCTGAGCGGGCACGAATTTCCCCGCTTGGGGTTTTACCGCGGCGTGCTGGATAAAACGCACCAGTACTTTGGGCCTTATCCGAATGCCGGCATCGTGCGGGAAAGCATTCAGTTATTGCAGAAGATATTCCGGTTGCGCACGTGTGAGGACAGCGTGTTTCATAATCGTACCCGGCCGTGCTTATTGTTCCAGATCAAGCGTTGCAGCGGGCCGTGCATCCGGCAAATCGATCAGCAAGACTATCAGAATGATGTTCAGAATGCTGAGTTATTCCTGCAGGGCAAGCAGACTGAGGTGATGGCCGTCATCGAAGCGAAAATGCAGCAAGCTTCGGAGCGGATGGAATACGAACAAGCTGCAGCACTGCGCGATCAGATTCAAGCACTGCGCAAAATCCGTGAAAAACAGTTCGTCGACAGCGGCAAGGCGCTGGATGCCGATGTCATTGCGTGCGCGCTGATGGAGGGTGGATCGGGGAAAGTCTGCGTCAATCTGGCCATGGTCAGGGGAGGGCGACATCTGGGAGACAAGAGTTTCTTTCCACAGAATGCCGACGATTGCACTGCAGCGGATGTGGTCGAAGCGTTTCTGGCGCAGCATTATTTGAACCGCAGCGCGCCACCCTTGATCATCGTCGGCGAAAAAATCAAGCGCGAAGCCTTTCAGCAACTGCTGGCTGCTCAGTGCGGACACAAAATTACGATTCAGTCCAATCCAGTGGCCGAAAAACGCGCCTGGCTGACGATGGCGACCGAAAACGCACAACAGGCGCTGAAACAACTGCTGAGCCGTCAGGCCAGCCAGGAAAAACGCCTATTGGCGCTGCAACAGGTATTGCACATGCCCGGTCTGAGCCGCATCGAATGTTTCGATATCAGCCATACGCTCGGCGAGGCGACTGTGGCTTCGTGCGTGGTGTATGACAATTTTTCGATGCGCAACAATGAATACCGCCGCTACAATATCGAAGGAATTACGCCGGGCGATGACTATGCCGCGATGCGTGAGGCACTGACCCGGCGTTATCAGAAAGTGGTCAGCGGCGAAGGTCAATTGCCGGATCTGATCCTGATCGATGGCGGCAAAGGGCAAGTCACGGCAGCGCAGGAAGCATTGCAGGAACTCGGCATTTCCGAAGCCAAGCTGTTGGGAGTGGCGAAAGGCGAAGGGCGCAAACCCGGGCTGGAACAATTGATTTCTCCAGCTTTCGAAAAGCCGTTACAATTGCCGAGTGAACATGCGGCGCTGCATTTGATCCAGCAGATCCGCGATGAGGCGCATCGTTTTGCCATCCAGGGGCATCGGGGCAAGCGCGCGAAAACACGTACCAGCTCCAGCCTGGAAGATATCAGCGGCGTCGGCCCAAAACGCAGGCAACGTTTATTGGGGCGGTTCGGCGGATTGAAAGGCGTACTGACGGCAAGCATAGAAGAATTGCAACAAACCGAAGGGATCAGCAGGAATTTGGCGGAAAAGATTTATAAAGAATTGCATTGAGCAAACGCTGAAAAGGGCAACATGGCCGAGAGTGGTCGTTTTCAGAGCTTCCTTAGATTCATCTTTCCATTTTTATCGACTATCGTATGCCTTACAATCTACCCAATCTATTGACGTGGCTCCGTATTCTGGCCATCCCGTTATTTGTCGGAATCTACTATCTTCCGCATGACTGGCTTTCTCCCGTCAATCAGAATCTGGTCGCCACGCTCATTTTCACAGGCGCTGCAGTAACGGATTGGCTGGACGGTTATTTGGCACGCGTTCTCGATCAAGCTTCCGCATTCGGTGCATTTCTGGATCCCGTGGCTGACAAATTGATGGTGTCTGCGGCGTTGATTGTGTTGGTATATCTGGGTCGGCTGGATGCACCGATTGCGTTAATCATTATCGGACGGGAGATTACGGTGTCGGCATTGCGTGAATGGATGGCGCAAATCGGACAATCCAAAAGCGTCGCGGTGTCTTTTCTCGGTAAAATCAAGACCTCCTCTCAAATGATCGCGATCCCTCTGCTGCTGTACCATGAAAATATCGGTGAATACTTTAATTCTCAACAGATTGGCACATGGCTGATCTATATCGCTGCTGTGCTGACGTTGTGGTCGATGTTTTATTATCTGAAGGCGGCCGTGCCACAAGTGCTCAGAAATGGATCGGACGATGCGCGTTAATGCGCTGAGAACTCCTGCGCTTAAGTCTGCTGCGTTAAAATGTTGCTCAAAGCGAAATCTCTGGAAACCGAGATTTATTGCCTGAATGTGCCTTGCTGGCCATCCATACTGCTGTTTTAAGATCTTACTTGAAGATTTGAAATTAACTTATTTCTGTTCTCGGCTCGAGGAATTTTTTGGTTTTCTGCCGGGCTTCAGAAAGACAGCAAGCATCCGTGCCTCGATTTGCATGGCGTTCAAGAAACCAAACAATGGATCGGAAACCCTTCTACCGCGAAGAAATTCGCATCAGGTTATCGATCTGCTCAATGTGAAAATTCCGGAGAACATTCATTCCCAGCAGCGCATCGCCCGGCATACCGGGCAGTATGCTCACGGTCACATTCGTGAGTTTGAATGGGCCAAAGGTGATTTCTGCGGCTGTTGCGGCGCATCCTTGCACCCGGTCATTTGCGGTAATCACGAAATGCGGGGTGCATTTTTGTATGCCTGCCCGGACTGCCATCTCAGCCGAGATGGCCACGAAGGTGGCGCCTGTATCAATCATGAACACCACTTCAGATCCATTGATGGCACCTGTGCTGAAATAATGCCCGTTCGTTGTTTGTTTGAGTTCAAGTTTTCCCGGGGCAATGATTTCGGATGAGCCGTTTTTTTCCTGTTCAGAGAGGTTGATGTGGCGGTAAGCCAACGCCAATTGAATGGGATCCAGCCCGGCGCCGTAAAATTGCATCTGAGAGGTTACGCCGGGAATGATAGCCACCTTTTCCGATACGGAAACGTGTGCGCCATCCGAGAAGCCAGCAATCAAATTGCACCATTTTGAGCCGATCAGTAATTGCATGTCATACTGACCGATTGGGACACTGACTTGAAGGGCCTGGTCAGGAAAAATAAACAGAGCGAGCGATGGCCTCGAACTTCCAGGATTCGAAAGAATTACGGCTAGGGGATAGTTAAAGTCATTTTGGATTTCCAGGCCCGAATAGCGTACATCGGTGCGATTCATCACGGAGGGATCCATGATGAATGCGGATCCATGAGGTGGTAACGGTTCGCACAGGCTTGGCGCAGTTGCAGCGATGGTTTGTGTTGGCACGCTACGAGATTGGCGAAAATAATTCCACAACATTTCCTCATCGAAGGCAGCGAGCAGAGATAACGCGACCATCGTCCAGGCAAAGAGCGAAAAGATCAGGGATTTCCATCGAAAACCTGTCGAATGCCGCATTTTAGTCTTGTTTGTGGCAATAGCAGCATCGTGATTGGATTTTCGGGGAATCGTTTTTTGGGGGGGTATGGCCATTATTTTCTCTTCAGAATTTATTGTTTTTACGGTTGCAGTTCGTGTTTACTTGAAGAAAACATCAGGCTTCGCTCCGATTGTCTGGAACAGATGCATGGTTGCGCTGCATTCAGCGTTTATTCAGTATTCAATCTCTACAATTCCCGGAAAAGAGACAGGTTGGATGTAAGCCGCTGAGTGTTATCAATGTAAGTTATTTGAATAACCAAAAATGATGAGATATTTTTTTGATGAGCTAGTCAGTTTCAGAATGATCGACTGGAAAACAGCAGGTGGGTTAGCGCTGGCATTCATGGTGATAAGTGCTGATATTGCCTGGGCCCGGGGTGGACATGGTCATCATCGCCATCGCCATTTCGATTTTGGGATCAGCATCGGTGGACCTGGCTTATGGTACGGTCCGGGATTTTATGGGCCAGGGTTTTATGGAGGATATTCTTCACCGTTCTGGAATACGCCGTATTACCGTCCACCGCCGCCAGTCGTGGTGCCGATCACGCCGCCCGTTTATATTCAGCAGGAACAATCCAGGATGGCTCTGCCTCCAACCGGTTATTGGTACTATTGCTTAAACCCTGAAGGTTATTATCCGGATGTTCGGGATTGCTCAAATGGATGGATACCAGTAGCTCCCCAATCAACGGCACAATAGAATGCAAAGGCAAGCTGATGAGAAAACTTAGAAACTTATTTATTTTAGTGGGGGCCGGGTCGCTCGCAGCATGCGTGCATTTACCGTCGGGCCCGAGCGTAATGACTTTGCCGGGTTCAAATATGAGCTTTGATCAGTTTCGGTCTGATGAATCAGAGTGCCGTCAATACGCGCATGAGCAACTCAGCGGCAGTTCGCCGCGGCAGGCCTCGCGAGCGAGTGGTGTTGAGGGCGCAGTGGTTGGAACTGGACTGGGTGCTGCTGCGGGTGCTGCGCTTGGAGGTGGCGAAGGTGCAGCCATTGGTGCGGGCTTGGGATTATTGATAGGTAGCTTGATGGGATCCAGCACTGCCACGGCATCGGGTTATGCTAATCAAGAACGGTACGACAACAGCTATGTTCAATGCATGTATGCCAAGGGGCATCGCGTTCCCATCAATGGCAAAATCATAAATGGCCCATCAAACAACAGTGGCAGAAGAACTACTCCACCTGCAGCGGATTTTGTGCCGCCTCCCCCTCCACCCGGTAATCCCCCGCCACCGCCCCCTCGGTAATGATTACAGCGGAGGTTAGTGTAGACCGCCGCTGTCGTGATTATATATGTTGCAGAATGATGTGAAGTTCTTTTAATTCTGATGACGTTATTGTTGCGCTTGCCGCCGCTTGAGGAATTTATCCGTGATTAACGCCAACAGCAAAAAAGTGATCAGATACGGTATTGCTTTGAAAACCATTTCTGTGTAATTGGTCATTTGAATTCGTATAGGATATTCATATTGCAAAGGCGGAACCCCTTCGCCAGTTACAAACAACGTATATTGACCTTCGTCGAGATTAAATTCTCCTTTAATGATGCCGTCGGCATGATTGGTGGAATATAACGATGCAACGGTATCGCTTAAAGCTTGACCGCTACCTCTGACGATCTTGATGCCGATCGGCATATCGCGCAATGCCTGATCAACAAGATCCAGCACCCAGACAGTTTCACCTTCTTTGGGAATTTCAGTGCAATATTCCGCTTCCGGGTCATATTGAGGCTGATAAGTACTCAAATGCACCATGCTGCCTGATATATTGCGTACACATACATCCGCTTCCAGCGTCACTTTACCGTGCGCAGCGACCAAACCCGAATACAGTGAAATGGAAGCCAGGGCTGCTAAAGTCCATGTGTTTATTAGTTTCTTAATCATATAAAAAATCTCCTGCCTTGGTGAACGATGTTCTAAAGAAGCTCTAAAAAACGTCTACGCTCAGTCGCGTTGCGTGGAAATGAAACTCGAAATGCTGATTGATTTGAAATCGCGGTTCTTCACCCCGATTCCGTTCTCACTTGACTTTTGCTCGCTACTTTTTCAAAGCTTCTCTAATGAGTATGACTGCTTGTTTTTGGTTCCCTGGTCAAGCGCCACAGGCCGGATTAAGGAATAATCCGGTTATTGAGATTTCTTTGCTTTGGTTATTCCAGATGACGTCTGTCAGGTTCGAATAACGGGTGATGATCTGTGCTGCAATTCCACCTGAAAACAGGCCTGCCCAGCCCAGAATCACAAAGCCCCAATGCAGTGGCGCACTGAACAGTTCTTCCATCCGCAAGGCACAAAGGCGACGTTTTGCATGCCATCCTCTGCGGTTGGGATACAACTTACGGATGATTCTGAGGAAGCGGGAGGCTTCTTCTCGCCTTCATTCTCATGCAATTGCATGGGCCATTAATGAATGATGATGAGGCCAGCTATCGCCTTACACTCGCTTACGCCTGAAAATATAATCGTTCAGGACTAACTATGCATTGATATTTTTTGAACCGAAAAGGGGGAATGTCAACTTATCGGGAGACAATGAGGAAAAGTAATGCACGCTTCTGAGGGTTGGTCAGGATTTTTGTTTATCGTTTCATGCTGCAGAGATTTCTTATTGATAAAAAAACAGCGCTATTTCCATAGCGCTGTTTCAACGGAGAAAATGTAAAAACTAAGCAGTAGTATTGATATTCTGCCCGAGGTGCGAAGGCAACCTTTGTACGGACTGAGCATCGGGAATCGCTTCGATCAATGCGAGTGCGCCTGCAGCGCTCACATCCATTGCCTTCTTTAAGACAGCAACACTGACTGCCTGATTGGTACTGGCTTCAGACATTGCTGTCGCTACATTTGCTATACCTGTAACATCCATAGAAATACTCCTTATCTTTTACAGAGGTAATAGCGGCATTTGAGGAGGGATATTTAAGAAATAGCTCAATCTATTCATTCATTATGGATGTGCGTCAAGGAAACTCGGATTGATTGACTGTGCCAGCGTATTGCATTGGTGAGCAATACTCACTTTCTAGCCTATCGCTTCCATTCGTTCACCGAAGTAATCGGCGTTTTACTTGAGGAGCTGGTTGTTGGGTATCTAATGGTTCTTCATGAAGGTGGAAAAAAGTTTTCTGAGATGATCTCTCCACTCCAGACCAACGTTCAGCGGAACTTTGACCTGAACGCGGCTATTGTCCGCATGCGTTCCGTCCAGATACAGAAAATATTGACCCACTTCGCTCAGCTTGATCGACTGTGTAATGACTCCCGATTGATGAGGCTTGGCAGGAAGGGAAAAAACTTCGGATTCTTTGGAAGTTTCTTTTTCATTGGACTCCACTTTGACTAAACGCAGTGCAAGCGGGGTATCTCGCGCCGATTCCGGATACAACAAATCGATTGAAATATTGATCGTGCCAGGTTCGGGGATTTTTCCGCATTGAACGGGCATGAACGGAGATCGGATGGTATTGCTGGGAGCTTCATAGTCGTCAGGAAGATAATATCCCGAGTAACCAATCGTCAAGGAATCTGTTTCGACAGTGCAGGCACCGCCGCGAAACCCCTTGGGATACGTATCAGCAAAATCGCCTTGAGAACTGGCGCGATACAACATTCCAAACGCCAGGAACGAGCTGAAAATAGCCATCAACAATCCAATTTGGAATTTACTACGGGATGACAATTTAGATGGTGCCGACATCGGTATCCTTAAGTGTTTGATATATCATCTTGTTATGACTTAGCTCATCAAGAATTAAGGGCTTCTTGATGAGCAGTCAGTTGAAATTAATCCTGATGAGAAACAGTTACATTATTGCCGCATATTCAAACCGCGAGCGCCCCCTGTCGCTTTCGTGAATGCCTCAGGGAATCTCGCTTCTATGTGTGAATTATAATTTTTCGGCATGGTGACTGAGGTATTCTGCAACGCCCTCGGGGCTTGCTTTCATGCCTGGGTCGCCATGTTTCCAGCCTGCGGGACAAACCTCGCCGCGTTCCTCGAAAAACTGCAGTGCATCAACCATGCGTAACATCTCATCGACATCCCGACCCAGCGGCAGATCATTGACGACCTGGTGGCGCACGATGCCTTTTCTATCGATCAAGAACGAGCCGCGCAATGCGACATGGTTCGGATGACCGACGCCATATGCATGCATGACTTCGCCACCCAGATCCGATACCAATGTGATATCGATCGGGCCTATCCCTCCTTGCGTAATGGGTGTGTTACGCCAAGCAAAATGAGTAAAATGGGAGTCGACGGATACACCGATGACTTCTACATTTCTTTGCTGAAAATCTTTGGCACGATGCGAATGCGCAATGATTTCGGAGGGGCAGACAAAAGTGAAATCGAGCGGATAAAAAAACAATACCGCATACTTATCACGAATATGGTCATGAAAATTGAAATTTTCATCAAAATTGCCATTGGGTAGAACGGCAGGTTTAGTAAAATCGGGTGCCAAGTGAGTGACGAGTGTAGACATTTTTTCTCCTTGATGTCATGTTAAGGAATTTTTAATTATGAGGGAACATCCAATTTTGAATTACAAATATGAAGATTGATGAATATTTATTCATCACTTTTCTGAAGTATTTTTCTTCACGGCGTGTAGTATAAAAATTCGACATCGCTTTTGTCTAAAAAATCTGATCATGGATAACAAAAAATGAATAATGCTGATATCGTAGCTGACAATGTGCAGTTGCGTAATAAATCTGCACTTGAGATAGTGCAGTGGGGAGTTGCGCGAGGCAACGGGCATGCTTTGGTGACGACGAATTTTCGTCCTTTTGAAGCAGTTGTCCTGCATTTGTGTACTCAAGTGCAACCGGATATGTCGGTGCTGTGGGTGGACCACGGATACAATCGGCCTGCGACGTATCGGTATGCGCAAAAACTTCGTGATCGCCTTCGCCTCAACCTCAAACTATATTCGCCCAGAATGACCGCTGCGCATCACGACGCTGTTTATGGTGCTATTCCCACTATTGAGGATGAAGCCGAATTGAAGCGGTTCAGTGCCGTAATGAAGCTTGAGCCATTTCAGCGTGGTATGGAGGAGCTGGCTCCAGCCATCTGGTTTACATCGCTGCGCAAAGTGCAAAACGAGTTTCGCGCGGGATTGGACATTCTGTCGGAAGATAAGACGTATGGGACGCTCAAAATTAGTCCGGTCTTCTATTGGACTGACGCTGAGATGGAAGCCTATATGAAACAACATGATTTACCCAATGAATGGGATTATTTCGATCCTGCGAAAGCGGATGAGAAACGTGAGTGCGGCATTCACGTCAACTCATGAATGATTCCATGAAATGATCACATGGAGAGTCTGCGATGAACATGATAAGCCGGGTCTGGCATTTGACTGACCCTGTCGGTAACCACAAAGTTCAAGTATGTGACAACGATATTTCTCAAGAAGAAGTTGTTACCCGTTACATTCAGGGAGGCCTGATGAAGGGTGAAGCGGTGATCGTTCTGGCTCGGCCTGCTTTGCGCAGAGCACTCATGTCGAATATCGATGTGCTGGGTTTGGATGTCAAAGCCATGAGAAATATGGGTCAAATCAGATGCTTCGACGCAGAATTGTTGCTTTCAAGCTTGCAGATGAATGGCGTGCTTGACGAACGTGCTTTTCAGGATCGCATCATCACCTTACTGCAAGTGTCGCGGTCACAATTCGATCAGATTCACGTCTTTTGTGGGATGATCGATAGGGTGTGGAAAGAAAAGCAATCCATTACCGCAATGCAATTGGAATCGTCATGGGCCGATTTGGCACGGACGCAAGAATTCTCGCTGCTATGTTCCTACTCTTTGGATGGTCTGGATGCCGCACTTTATGAAGAGTCGTTGCAGCGTATTGATGAATGTCATCGTCATCTTATTTCCTGTGATTCATCTGAAGCGGCGACGGACCAAGCCGCACAGGATGCATTTGAAACCGCCTGGAATCGCGTGAAGGAAAGGCTGGCTACCTCCCCGAAGCTGCCCAGTGAAATCACCCAGACACTACTCAATTAATCCATCACGGCTCCTTTCGGGGCATGTCTCTATTCATCACCCTGCCGTTCAAGTTCGGTACGGTCAGCCTTTGAGGAATTTTATCTGATCCGCGGCGGTGAATGACGGGGATTTCAGCTTCACATCGTTGCATTATCCTTTCGTTTCGTTTCGTTTCGTTTCGTATCGCATCGCATCGCTTTATCTACGGGATGCTGTAGAGCATTTCAGCAGCAGTTTCTTGATCTGTATTGAGCAAGATCGTTGTTTTCAGAATCATTGATGACTACGCCCAGCTCCGAATTGAAATCAACTCAGAGGCTCAACCTCTTCTATGTACGCTAGCGAACTGTTTCTCCTTGAAATAAAGCATTTAATTGTTGAGGCACTGCAGAATGAGATTGATTGTTTAGTTTATAAAACAGCTTGATTGATCTGCTCTTGAGTAACCGCATGGAGACAATCCAATGGATAAAATAATGAAGAACTGTTTTGATCCTGCTTCGAGACATCGAGCGGGGTTGATGACTTATATATTGATACTGGTATCTGTCATGGCCGGTTGTGCAAGTGTTCCAGCGCCGACGGAACAAATGGCGGTTTCCAAAACTGAAATCGACAACGCATTGAACGGCGGAGGCAATGAAGCTGCGCCGCTGCAACTTAAATCGGCAATGGATAAGATGACGGCAGCCGAACGTGCAATGGCTGACAAAGAGTATCTGCGCGCCAGGCGCCTGGCGGAACAGGCACAGCTTGACGCCAAACTGGCAAGAGTCATGGCGCGTTCAGCCAAGGCGCAAAAGGCGGTAGATGCCTTACAAGATGACCGCAGCGTGCTGCGCAATGAATTAGAACGGCAGATTCCGTAATCGTCAATGGAGCCCATGATGAAGAATAATAAATATCTTTCTTTGAACATCGGATTAGTGATCTTTGTCTCTGCGTGCACTTCGATTCCCCAGAATGCAGCGCTGACAGAAGCTCATAATAATTACAATACAGTCCGCACAGATCCACAGGTAACCAGTATGGCTGCGCTGGAACTGCAGGAAGCCAGCAATTATCTGGAGAAAGCGGATCATGCGTTGAAAGAACGTAAAGAAGATGAGGCAGTCAATCATTTGGCCTATTTAGCCAATCAACAGATCGCCATTGCACGCGAGACTGCAAAAGCAAAAAGTACCGAATCGCAAATTGCCGAGGCAAAGGCAAAACGCGATCAAGTATTATTGGCAGCTCGAAGCGCTGAAGTTGATGAAGCCAAACAGCAGGTAATTGCCAGTCAAATGCTGATTGATCAGCAACAACGGGAACTGGCAGAATTGAATGCGAAGAAAACGGCGCGCGGCTTGATGGTTACGCTGGATGATGTATTGTTTCGCACCAATATGTCCCAGTTGGAGCCCGGAGGAATCCGTACTGTTCAAAAAGTAGCTGATTTTTTGAGGCAATATTCCCAGCAAAGAGTGCTGATCGAGGGTCACACGGATAGCACCGGCAGTCACCATTACAATCAGGCATTGTCAGAGCGCCGCGCCAACGCCGCCCGGCAAACGCTGATCGATAGCGGCGTCAATCCGGCTCGTATCGAGACCAGAGGATATGGCGAAAATTATCCGGTTGCGAGCAACGATAATGCGGAAGGTCGGCAACTGAACCGGCGCGTAGAAATCATCTTTTCAGATGAGCAAGGATATATTCCACCCCGATAGACAGGACAGAGAACCAAAGCCAGAAGTGAGTGACCGAACAGACTGTCAAAGATTTCACCGGTAAGATCGCTTCTGAATGCCAGCAAGTTTCTCATAAAATTGAATAAATGTTTATTTCATAGGGGTATCAAGCTGTTCGCTGCGTCATGGCCCGCATTCAAAAAGGCCAAAGGCGCACGAAAACCGACAGTATGTATTGAAATAAAGTATATTCTGGCTGTGCATCAAACCACCCTTCAAACAGGAGAAAATGACGATGAAAAATGTGAATAAAGTTGTCGAAACCGTATCTGATCTTGCTCAAGAAGCCATGGATAAAACCACCAAAGCCACCCATCAGGCTGCCGACACGATTGTTGAGAAAAGTGATCAGTTGAGAAGCGCCGAACAACGATTGCTGAAGGAAACCAGCAAATACATCCGCGATAATCCACTGACGTCGGTAGGCATTGCAGTAGGCGTCGGTTTTATATTGAGCAAATGGTTTAATAATAGCGACCGTTAAAATGTTCATATGACCAGGAAATAAGTCATTGAATCGATCTGGCGGAGCGGTTCAAAAATCACGGATCAATGGAGAAAATCATGGAAAATGCAAATAAAGCTTCAACGGTAGATAAAGTATCCGGTATGGCGCATGACGCGGTTAACAAAGCGACTAACGCGACCCATCAAGTTGCCGACACACTGGCGGAAAAAGGCGATCAGTTTAACGGAGCGGCGCATGAAGTGATCGACAGAGCGACCGAGGCTACCCATCAAGTGAGCGAAAGATTGGTTGAAAAAAGAGATCAATTGATCAGCGCCGAGGAGCGGTTGCTCAATCAAGGGTGCGAGTATGTGCGGGAAAACCCGCTGACATCGATAAGTATCGCCGTAGGAATAGGATTCTTGCTCAGTAGATTGTTGAGTAACCGTTAATTCAACCTCGTGCATTGGTTATATTTGATGAACGTTGGATAATCAAATTACCGATTTGAGTGCGTCTGCTACGATGAAATGCATAACAACAACGATTTGTGGAGAGTCTTGATCGCTACTATGGTCTACGAACGGATCATTCACTTTGCTGTGCCGATATCTGTGGAAAATAGCCCATTGATCCGTAGGCAACAATTTTGCATTTTTTGAGCGGACTGCGATATAGTCGTTGAATGATGGATCCCAATTCTCCCCCACGCGAAGCCTCAATGCAGGCTGATAGTCATCCTCCTGAGAAGGAGATTGGGTTATTGGATGATGCACGGTTGTTATGGCATGAGCTCGCTGAGTTGCGGCATGTGAGCTTTCGGCTGTTTGCGTTGGAAGCGCAGCGGGCGGGTCTCAGTTTGGTGGCAATGATCATTGCGGGAGTATTGATCGCGATTCTGCTCAGCGTCGTTTGGTTAGGGCTCGTGGCGGCTGCGATGCTGACGTTGAAATATTACGACCTCGTCACGGATGAGATCAAACTCATTTTGCTGGCTGTGCTGATCAATGCGTTGATGGTGCTGATATTGATGATCGTAATACGCAGTAAAAGTTATTATTTGCGTTTTCCAGCGACTGTTCGCAGTCTTCAGCCTAAACAAGAACAGCTGTCGAATAGGGAGAAACCGTAATGCCATCCTATGATTCATCGGAAAGGGCCTTCAAATCGTTATCGGCCCAGATCCGGGAAACCGAGGCGCAAGTCCTTGAATGCCGCGAGAACGTGAAAAGTTGTGCCGGAGTCCTTCTCCAGAAAACCCAACAACAGATGATTGCACCGTCAAGTTTACTGTTGGCGGGAGGAATGGGCTTCATCATCGGAGAACTGATGAAGCTGAAAACGTCCCAGCGTCATGGGCAGGGGAAAGATTCTGCTGCACAGGGTAATGTCCCTATTACCCAGATGCTGATGGATGCGCTGAATACCTTTAATACGATCAGTTCGATATATACCTCCGCGCGTGCTTCTATGAGACCCGAAGAAGAACGAGATGAGTGAATCTCAATTTTTGGACGGGTGTTCATTGATCCGTGAGGGGCTGGAATTGTTCCATTCTTTGTGAAGAAAACGATCATGGGCAAGATACTGGACGTTATCATCATTGGTGCCGGAACCGCTGGACTCGCTGCTCTCCGGGAAGTGAGGAAGCGCACCGAGGATTTTCTGATTGTCAATGATGGTCCGTGGGGCACGGTATGTGCACGAGTCGGCTGCATGCCTTCCAAGGCACTCATCGAAGCGGCGAATGCCTTTCATCGCCGCACGGCTTTTCCGGAATTTGGGATCCACGGATCAGGTTCGCTGGAAATCAATATTGCCGACGTTTTGCATCGCGTGCGGCGATTGCGGGATGAATTCGTAGCCGGCACGACC
This sequence comes from Nitrosomonas sp. JL21, assembly GCF_009833095.1. Taxonomy (GTDB): domain Bacteria; phylum Pseudomonadota; class Gammaproteobacteria; order Burkholderiales; family Nitrosomonadaceae; genus Nitrosomonas. The sequence continues at coordinate 28,028 of NZ_QRCB01000018.1, read as the reverse complement.
AAGGTCACGACCGATTTGGGCAAACGCGCCATTTCCGGTCGAGCGCGGTTGATCGCGCCAAACCGGGTCGAGGTCAATGGACAAGAATTGTGCGCGCGCAACATCATCATTGCCACCGGGTCGAGTCCGGTCATACCTGAAGCCTGGCATCCCTTTAAACAACATATCCTGACCACGGACACGTTATTCGAGCAGGATAATTTTGCTCCGCGAATGGCGGTAGTAGGCATGGGTCCGATTGGCGTAGAGATGGCTCAAGCGCTGTCCAGATTGGGTATTGACGTCGTGGGATTCGGCCGCAGTCCCCGCATTGCCGGCTTGACCGATCCCCATGTCAACGCCGTTGCGACAGCGTCACTGAGTCAGGAATGGCCGATATATCTGGGAGAAAAAGCCGAATTGACCGAGAAGAATGGCAAAATCCATGTTCGCGCAGGCGGTACCGAAGTCATCGTTGATAGCGTGCTCGCCGCCTTGGGCAGACGTCCCAATATCAGCGATCTTGGCTTGGAGGCATTGGGCATCACCCTCGATGATCATGGCATGCCGCCCATCAATCCTACTACCATGCAGGTGGCCGATCTTCGAATATTCATGGCGGGCGATGCCAATGCCCGAACAGCGCTCTTACACGAAGCCGCTGATGAAGGGCATATTGCCGGCATCAACGCAACACGCTCAATCCCGATATGCTTTTCGCGCCGCACCCCGTTAGCCATTGTGTTTTCTGATCCGAACATTGCAATCGTCGGCAGTCGATATGATGTATTGGACAGCGGTACGACCCTGATCGGTGAAATTACATTCAGCAATCAAGGACGCGCCCGCCTTGGGCAGCGCAATAAAGGAATGCTGCGATTGTATGCGCACGCTGACAGTGGTCGCTTGCTCGGGGCTGAGATGTGCGCCCCAGATGGCGAGCATATGGCGCACCTGTTGGCGCTGGCAATTGATCGTTCGCTGTCGGTGCGCGAATTGTTGCGCATGCCATTTTATCATCCGGTACTGGAGGAAGGTCTGCGCACCGCTCTGCGGAACCTGGCAGCCCAGCTTCCGGCGGGCAATGGATCCGATCTCACGATGTGCGAAGCCTTTAATCTGGATGCTCTGGATTAAAAAAAGCATTTCCTGCGTCTCTCTGACTCTTTTTTACTCAAACTGGTCAGTACGCAATCGTACATTACCCCTCTGGCAGTTCTGCTATTTTATAAATATAACGTGTTTATAAAATCATAAAATGTCAGATAACAAAGGGTTATATATCGTATTGATCAGCGTTCACGGATTGATTCGTGGCAACAATCCAGAACTCGGCCGAGATGCCGATACCGGGGGCCAGGTGAAGTATGTGCTCGAGTTGGCAACCGCATTGGGGCGACACAGGGCGGTCGCGCGAGTCGATCTGCTGACCCGACTGGTAGCCGATACCGCGGTATCTCAAGAATATGCCCATGCGCATGAAGTATTAGCGCCGCGTGTCAATTTGCTGCGCTTTCCCTGCGGCAAGGAAGGTTACCTACCCAAGGAGCAGTTATGGGAAACGCTTGATTGTTTTGCAGATACCGTCAGTAGTTATCTTCGGGAGCAAAGTCAGAAACCGGACGTGATACACAGTCATTATGCCGATGCCGGTTACGTGGGAAGCCTGTTGTCGCGCCAGCTCTCCATTCCGCTGGTGCATACCGGACATTCGCTCGGTCGCAGCAAGCGACACCGCCTGCTCGCGAGCGGGTTGAAGCGTGATGACATTGAGCGGATGTACAACTTGTCGCGGCGCATCGAGGCTGAAGAAACCTGCCTATCCACGGCTGAGTGCATCATTACGAGTACGCATCAGGAAATTGAGGAGCAATACAGTTTATATGATTTCTATCGCCCGGAAATGATGCGCGTCATTCCGCCCGGCACCGATTTGAACCTGTTTTTCCCCATACAGGGAAATGAGCATGAAAGCGGCATAGCGCATGAATTGGCGCGGTTTCTAAAAGAGCCGGATAAACCGATCATTCTGGCGATCTCGCGCCCCGACCGGCGTAAAAATATCGGCAATCTGTTGAGCGCGTATGGCGAAAGCACCGATTTGCAGGCACGAGCCAATCTGGTCATTGTCGCCGGCAATCGCGACGATATTCGCGCAATGGATGAGGGGAGCAGAAAAGTACTTGCGGATATTCTGTACTTGATCGATTTGTATGATCTCTATGGCAAAGTTGCTTATCCCAAGCATCATGCCGCAGAAGATATATCGTTGTTGTATCGGCTCGCCGCGAAAAGCCGGGGTGTTTTTGCGAATCCTGCCCTGACAGAGCCTTTTGGTTTGACGCTGATAGAAGCTGCCGCCAGCGGTCTTCCCATCGTCGCTACCGAAGATGGTGGCCCGCAGGACATCATCGCCAATTGCCAGAACGGTTATTTGGTCGATCCATTGGATTGCGCGGCGATTGCAAACTGTTTACTGGACGTGCTTGAAAATGAGGATGACTGGCAGCGCATGTCGCAAAAAGGTATTGCCGGGGTCAGTGAGCACTACTCATGGTCGGCGCATGTCGATCACTATCTGCACGTGATCCAGCCCATCATCCAGAACTTCGCTTCGATCCAACGCATGGCGCTGAAACGGCGCAGTCGGCCCAATCAGGACCGCACTCTATTCTCGGATCTCGATCAGTGTTTGATTGGCGATCCTGAGAGCCTGGTTCAGTTGGTTGATTTGCTGCGCGTCAATAACCGATGTTGCAGCTTTGGCATCGCCACGGGCCGGCGGCTCGATTCTGCCCTGAAAGTGGTTCGTCAGCATGGCATTCCGCGGCCGGATGTGTTCATCACCAGTCTCGGGACAGAAATATACTATACCCAGCAAGCCATCAGAGACAGCGCTTGGCAAGACTACATCGACCACCAATGGCGCCCCGACAAGATTCGCCAACTTCTCAAGGAGGTTAACGGCTTGCAATTGCAACCAAAAACCGAGCAATCGGATTTCAAGATTTCATATTTCTACGACGCACAACATGCACCGGCCATAGAAGTGATTCGACATATACTGCTCAAGAATGAAACCGATGCGCAGTGCATCCTGTCGTATGGGCAGTTTCTGGATATTCTGCCTCTGCGGGCGTCCAAAGGATTGGCGCTGCGTTGGTACGCCGAACAATGGGGAATGCCCGTGCACAATATTTTAGTGGCTGGCGTCAGTGGCGCCGATCAGGATATGTTGCGCGGTAATACGCTGGGGGTCGTGGTTGCTAATGGCCATGGCGACGAGCTTAACATTCTGGGTGAACAGGAATCGGTCTATTTCGCTCAACAATCCTACGCCGCCGGCATTATCGAGGCGATCGACCATTATCAGTTTTTTGCGGATTGCCATGAGGCGCGGCAATGACATTGCGATTATTCTGTACTGATCTGGATGGTACGCTGATACCGGATGGGTATTGCGCAGAATCGCCCGGGGCGCGTCAGGCATTCGCACGTTTGATCGCGTGGCATGGCATTCAATTGGCTTACGTATCAGGCCGGAACCGCCTATTAGTACAGCAAGTCATCGAAGACTATCAATTGCCTTATCCGCACTATGTCATTGCCGATGTCGGCAGTTCAATCTATTCATGCTACGGACACAACTGGACGCTGATGCAGGGCTGGCATCAATATATCGGGCTCGATTGGGTAGGCTGCTCAGTCAACGAATTATATGATTGTTTTGCAAAAATTCCGGGATTGGTGTTGCAGGAAAGTGAGCACCAAGGACGGTACAAACTGAGTTTTTATGTATCACCCGAGATTGATCACACCGCATTGATCCGGCATATGCAAGCTTTAGCGGCCACGCATCAGCTTGCCGTCAGCCTCATTTATAGTGTCGATCATGCGAACAACCTCGGCTTGCTGGATGTCTTGCCAGCCGCCGCGAACAAGCTCGCGGCTATCCGCTATCTGATGCTTCAACTGGGGCTACGACCAGATGAAGTGGTATTCGCCGGTGACAGCGGCAATGATCTGGATGTGCTGAGCAGCGAATTGCCCGCCATTTTGGTGGCGAACGCGCATGAATCAGTGCGGCATGAAGCATTGCGAAGGGCTGAGCAAGCCGGTCATCGCGATCAACTATATGTAGCGCAAGGCGTGAAGGGGAAGGGTCATTATGCAGACGGTATTATCGAAGGGATCCATTTTTATTTTCCAGACTTGAGAGGAGTCGGCAAATGAAGCCGGTGATATTCGGCGAAGTATTGTTTGATTGCTTTGATGACGGCAGCCGGGTATTGGGTGGAGCACCGTTCAATGTCGCTTGGCATCTTAACGCATTGAGTCAAAAGCCGCTGATGATCTCCAGCGTAGGCAAGGATCAAGCCGGTGATGAAATTCTTCAGCGTATGCACGCATGGAACATGGACAAATGTGGGCTGCAAGTTACTCCTCGATTTCCGACCGGTTCGGTCGAGGTCGAACTGCAGCACGGCGAACCGAACTACACGATTATCGAACCAGCCGCGTGGGATGACATCCAGGCTGATCTATTACCCCATATGCTCCATATGCCTGCAGCAATTTTGCTCTATCACGGCACGTTGGCATTGCGCAGCAATACCAACCGTTGCGCTTTGCAACAGCTCAAGCAACATTCCCGCGTACAGCTATTCATCGATGTCAATTTGCGCGCTCCTTGGTGGGACAGGCAAGACGTCCTGTGCTGGCTGACCGATGCCGATTGGATCAAGCTCAATCAGCATGAATTGCAGGATTTATTACCAGCCATTTCCGGCGAAGCTGCGGGGATACGGCATTTATTTCATCAGACTCGCGCCCATTCGATCGTGCTGACGTGCGGTAAGGACGGGGCGAAGCTGTTTCAACGTGATGGCAAGCACTGGCAAATAAGGCCGGAACAGGCTGTCGTGGAGCAGGATGCGGTCGGCGCCGGGGATGCCTTTGCCAGTATTTGCCTGCTGGGAATTCTGCAACGTTGGCCGACGCAACTCATGCTGCACAGAGCACAGGATTTCGCAATGGCAGTGATCGGGTTGCGCGGCGCGACCACGGACGACCCATCGTTCTATCGAAATTTCCGGCAGAAGTGGGAGGTGTGATGTACGAACAAGTCTCGCATTCGTTGCTCAACAGCATACTGAATACCTTGCCGGCTGATTTGATCAAGTCGGATCTGCGGCATTTTTATACTCGCCTGGGGGCAAACTTTTACGCCATCTACAGCCTGATGAAGCAATTGTACGGTCAGCGGGATGATTTTAACGAGCACATGCAAAAGCTGGTCGAAGTGATGGCCCGGCAATATCAGAAACGCAGTCAGACATTACATGAGCTTGATCTGATGCGTGAAAAGAACCATAACTGGTTTCTTGATCAACAATGGGTGGGCATGGCGCTCTATAGCGATGGGTTTGCGGGAGATCTGCAGGGATTGCGCAGCAAACTCAGTTATTTTCAGGAGCTGGGAGTTAACATGATACACATCATGCCCATACTCAAATGTCCGGAAGGCGCATCGGATGGGGGGTATGCCGTCAGCGACTTCCGTCAGGTCGACCCGCGGGTCGGTAGTAATGAGGAACTCGCGGCTTTGGCTGCCGATCTGCGCAAACGCGAGATATTATTGATCCTGGATGTCGTGGTGAACCATACTTCACGCGAACATGAATGGGCGCAGAAAGCGCGGATGAGTGATCCGCGCTTTCAGGCGTATTACTACACCTTTCCGGATCGGGAAATTCCCGATATGTTCGAGCACACGATGCCGGAAGTGTTTCCTCAGACGGCGCCGGGCAATTTCACCTGGGATGCCGACATGCAGCGCTGGGTGATGACGGTATTCCATGATTATCAATGGGATCTCGACTATCATAATCCGGCGGTATTCATCGACATGCTCGACATCATTCTGTTCTGGAGCAATCAGGGGGTGGATATCATTCGTCTGGATGCCGTGGCATTCCTGTGGAAGAAAATCGGCAGCACGTGCCAGAATGAACGCGAATCCCATCTGATATTGCAATTGTTCAAAGATTGCGTGCAAGTCAGTGCGCCTGCGGTGTTATTCATTGCGGAGGCGATTGTGGCGCCGGTGGAAGTCATCAAGTATTTTGGAGAAGACGCCATCAACGCCAAGGAGTGCGAGATTGCCTACAACGCTACGTTCATGGCGCTGCTCTGGGATGCGATTGCGACGAAGAATACCCGGCTGCTATGGCGCAGCATACAAAATCTGCCTGCCAAACTCGAGCGCGCGACTTGGTTGAACTACATCCGTTGTCATGATGATATCGGTTTGGGGTTCGATGATTCCGATATCGCGGCGGTGGGGTACGAGCCCAAAGCGCATCGGCGTTTTCTGATCGATTACTATACCGGCGGTTTTTCAGGTTCTGATGCCCGTGGTATCGCGTTCGGCGAAAACAAGCGAAACGGCGATGCTCGAATCGCAGGCTCGCTGTCATCCTTAGCAGGCTTGGAACATGCTTTGCAAAGCGGCGATGCCGCCCATATCGATCACGCTATTTCAAGGATATTGCTGCTGCACGGCTTGATCCTGAGTTTTGGCGGCATTCCGTTGCTGTATTATGGTGATGAATTGGGGACGCTGAATGATTATAGCTATCGCGATAATGTTTCGAGAACGCACGATAGCCGCTGGGTCAACCGGCCCAAATTGGATTGGAACCGGGCTGAGAAACGCCACGAACCGGGAACGATTGAATATCGAGTGTTCACCGCTCTCAAGAAATTGATCGCCATTCGCAAGGAAATTCCCGCGTTTGCCGATTTCAACAATCGGTCACTGCTTGAAACTGCTGATGAGCACATTTTCGCTTTCAGTCGCTTTACCTTGCGCGATGCTTCAAACCCGATTGTGGTCGTGGCTAATTTCGATGTCCAGCCGCATGGTATCGCCTCTGACGAAATGGCCAAGGTAGCAGGAGCGCATCTGAATCAATTCAGGGATGTCATCAGCGGTGAAGTGATCGCCCTGCAGCAGGGCAAACTGATGATCCCAGAGTTAGGGTTGTATTGGTTGAGGGTAGGGCATTAAAACGATGTACCGTTGGATAGTACTGAGAAAACTTTGCTGGATTTTTGTTGCGCCGAAATGTGAGGCAAGACCAGTTGTTGCATGATGTCTCAGCGCCCTATATCTTACTCATGGTGTCCGCTTGGCATTCAAGGGTGTTTTCACAATTCTTTTTCTCGATCATTTTGGAGATGATTTCCACACCCCGCGTATGTTCGTGATCGCCAAGCTCACTTGCAGTAGGGCCAAGGCCCATGCCGAATGCGGAATTGCCCAGATGAACCAGAGCAGATTGCTCAACAGCAGCATCCAGAATCCCCAATTACGGTTATCTTTCCTCTCTGCTCCGACATACCAAGCCGCCGTAATCGTAACAACCATTGCAGGCCATTGAATATAATTTAAAAGATCTTCTGGAATGTTCATATGCGATCTGGTCGAAGAATAGGTTGCTGAAAAAGTTTACGTCCTATGCGGTGCCGGGCACAATCTGCGGATGATTCTGCGAGCCATCCGGCTTTCTTGTCCCTGGATGCTGTGCTTCTCGATTGCCTAGACTAATTGGACGCTGATAATCGCAATATCTCAAATTCAACACTTGGCCTCGGCTTTGAAATGCGTTGTTCAGGACGATGAAGTACGGTTGCGGTACCTCTGTGTGGCAAAAGCCGCGACATGCTATGGCTGCAGCAACAACACCTTTCAGTTCTGGGGATTGAACTCAGCAGGTAGATGCTCTCAAAGAACGAGGCCTGACTCGTTTGCACGAAAGTGCCTTTCTGATCCAGACTCAATAATCCCTCAGAAAAACCGTTTATTTCTATCATCAATAAATTCGTACAAAAGAACGCGCCCAAATATTACAAATAGCCTTCAAGGCCCTATCGAGTATCAGCCCACCTTTTTAAAAAAGCTGCACGGACTCAAGGTTACTTGTTCGGCACGAATCGGCCCATCCGTATCGCGAAATTTTTATTGAACAAATATTCCCTGGTGTCAAATTAATACTTAACACTTATCCACTCCGGAACTATACTTGGAAAAACTGCCCATTAAAAATGAGTAACTTACCTCAAAAACCATCCATAAACTCAAATCAAGCCGAATTTGAGTTTAAAGATATGCAACTGAAGGTAGGTGACAAACTGCTACTCAACATACGCTCTAACCTCTATATTACTTGCTGCTCAAATAACGGCAACTCTTGCATGGTGACGCTGATCGGCTATGTTCCGAATAAATCATTGCTCGTTACCATGCCTAAACCTGAACAGCATGGAGAACTTCCTCTTATTCCGGGTGATCAATTTTTAGTGCGATTATTCAGCGGGCAATATGCGTTCAGTTTCACGGTCTTTGTTGACAGTATTGTCAAAAAACCTTTGCACTATATTCATTTATCTTTTCCCACCAAGATTCTGGGACAAATCATCCGTAAGTCCAGGCGTATTCGAACTCAAATTCAAGCTACTGTGAATGAATTATCTTCACCTCTGGTGATTACCAATCTCAGTATCACCGGCGCTGAAGTCAGAACTCAGGTGAATCTTGGAGGATCCGGCACCACCCTTTCGCTCTCATTCCAAATTGAATTTGAGGAAAAAAATATTTCCATTCAACTACAATCCATTATCCGATCTGTCAGAATGACGCCGGACGATGATGAATTATCATCGTATGGAATTGAATTCATTGATTTACAACCTGAACAAACCTTTGCCCTGCGCAGCTTCATACATCAGGAACTCGTAAGAAATCCTGTACAGATCATTTAAAAAAACGCTGATGAACTCGGCGAACGAGAGGAATCGATAAGTGCGCGAATCTCAACAACGATACAATTCTCACCAAGAAGCGATTCGCTCGCGCAGTCAATTCATCAGCTTCCTTAACGACCTCGTAGAAATGGTTGATCACTCATAAATCAACCATTTCTTATCAAAAAACTGATTCTTGTTGCCAATCGTTGCTATGCTTCGTTAAGGCTTCAGGATCTGCCCGTCTTTACTTTCCTTGTTTTCCTCAGATACGGATTCATTTTTTCCGTCATCAGCCAACTTGCTGCCGACATAGCTTCCGACGGCACCGCCCACTAGAGCAGGCATGGCCGATTGCAGCAGTGAAGGACTCTGAGCTGATGCGTTAGCAGCGGGTGCAGAGGCTGGATTTGCACTGCTTGCAGATGATTGGGCTGGCGCCGCCTGACTGGCCGGTTTGGCCTGATTGGTGGTGTCAGTTTTTTTCTGCTGCGCAGCCGCCGGCTTGGAACCGGTCGAGCCTTTCAAAGAACCGCCCTTGATCCCTTTGGCATGCACACTACTAGCAAACATCATGGAAACCAATATTACAAAAACTAATTTGTTCATTTATATCGAGCCTGTTAAGTTATAGTTCTAGATAAAATTAAGGATGTGATTCTGTATCAATAATTCCACTTTTTCTGATATGACCGCCTCATGGGACCTCACTGTTGAGTTTATCACCCTGCTTGGATACAGCATTACTTCTTATCCAAAATTTTCTGCAACGCATACGCTTCCCGGACTGAAAAAAGGTGGGAAACATGTGCTGCAATTTTGAAAAAAATCACTGACCATGTCAATCACCCTGAAAAATCTCCCAACTCGACAACGGGAACATTCCCGAAAACAGTTCAGATAACAGCGCGGCCCCCGCATGCGGATATGCATGCTCTGTCACTAGTATTCATCAGTAAAGGAAACCTCCGAGAAGCATGGCATTATGAGCAATGTGCGGTCAGCACCTGTTCCACCGCCCGAATGATCAACACCAGCGAGACGGCGCCCGGATCCCGTGTTCCGATACTTTTCTCGGCATGAGGACGGGCCCGCCCAATTTTTGGCAGAAGATGCTGAGTGGCTTCCCCCGCTTCTTCCGCAACGCTTGCCGCAATCGTCCATGCTGCGGATATCGACGATCCACGTGAAATGGCTGCGGCATAGGCTGCGGAAAAAGGGTGCAGAACATCGACGAGGGTCTTATCCCCTGGCTGCGCTTTGCCGAGATCAACGACATGGTGCAATGCCGAGGCAATGCCGGCAGCAATTGAGGAAGCACTTGGCGCTGCTTGGTTACCGATGGCACTGCCCAGACTGCGGAGCATCACACCCCATAATGCACCGGAAGTCCCTCCCGCTTGATCAGCCCAGGCAGCGCCTGCGGCTGTCAGAAGAGACTCAACACCTGCTTGAGCATCCTGCGCCGCTTTGGCTGCTTTTATTGCCGCTGCGATCCCACGCTGCATGCCGATGCCGTGATCCCCATCGCCTGCCACGGCATCCAAACGTCCGAGCTCTTCCCGCTGCTCGTCGATCACAACTTGAGCAGCTTGCAGCATCGTAAATACCAACTGGGCAGCTCTCTGAGATTCTGCAGAGCCCGTGGTGAATGCTTCGATGGCATCAACTTTGTTTCTGTCCGCATTGACTTCAGGCACTTGGATCTCATCACATAGTGCCTGAGTTCGATGAAACGCCGGTGTGTCTGCCGTCGCCAACCATGTTTCTTCCAGCTCATCATTGAGCCAAAACAGAGTCAGTGAAACGCCTGCCATATCGAAGCTGGTGATTAATTCGCCAACCACGGGTTCGACGATGGTCAATCCGCGCGCCGACAGCAACCGATCGATCTTGCGATACACCACAAATAACTCTTCCTGCTTTACCGTTCCCAGGCTATTGAGTATTAGCCCAACACGGGCTCTCTCAGGATGTTCTACACCGGCAGGAATTTCGCACAGCAGTTTTTCCGTCAGAATCTGTGCCAATTCATCCGCGCTGGGAGCCTCCATGCGATACAGCCCTGATTCGCCATGAATACCCATGCCGACTTCCATTGTCCCCGCGGTGACTTCAAACAGCGGTCTGTTCGCGCCCGGCAGCGTACAACCGGAAAATGCGACCCCAAGTGTCCGAACGCGGTCATTTGCCTCAGCAGCAATACGACATACGTCATCCAGAGATTTCCCGGCATCTGAGGCAACAGCCGCAGCTTTGAGCACTGCCAGCATGCCGGCAATACCTCGACGGCGATGCCGCTCTGCCGTAGCGGCCGACGCAATGTCGTCTGTCACGATGACTGATCGAACATTAATACCGGTGGCGCGCAAATGTTCCTGCGCTTGGGTAAAATTGAGCACATCCCCAGCATAATTGCCATAACTGAATAAAATGCCGCCCCCCGCATCGACCGCCTCAGCTACCTGACAAATCTGTTGCGCCGAAGGTGACGCAAATACCTTCCCCATCGCGGCGCCGTGCGCCAGACCGCCGCCGACGAATCCACCGAATGCCGGATAATGACCCGAACCGCCGCCAGTGACTACCACAACCTGGCCCTGCTTGGCTTTATGGCGTCTCATCACACCGCCATGAATCAATTGTATGTGACGGCGATGCGCGGTGGCGAACCCTTCGACCAATTCCTCTGCAAATGCAATTGGATTATTAAATAAGTAAGTCATTGCTTAAATGAAATTTTCGGACTCTCATTGGGGTGATGGCGTTGGAAATCAACGATGAATATAGCACTGAGAATAGCATCAGACAGACCACTGCTTCTCAATAACGAAGTTAGCTTAGCAGAACTGGGAACTTAAAACGACTTGCAGTGGGAATGCAGGAAGGAGAGGAAGAAACAGCGGACAGAGGCAATCGGCCTGAGAAGACTGCCTCATGTCGTTTAAATAGGGTTAATTGGTAGCATCCTTGATGGCTTCTTTAATATTTTTGCCAGCCCCCTTAACGCCATCACTGGCATCTTCTGCGGCATCGCGCAATTTTTCATTCGGACGGCGATCGAGCGCATCATTGGCATTATCGATGATTTTCTCTGTCGCGGTCTGATTCTGACTGCACGCCGGCAACATCAAACATGCCATGATGAGCAGCGAAAATAAGTATTTTTTCATGTGAGACTCCTGCAGTTATTTCGGTACCACGATGACTTTTTTATCGTTCATCTTATCTTCCGGAACGACGATGACTTTTTCGCTAGCGCCGGGAGGACCGGGAGGGCCTTGCGGTCCGGGCGTATCAGAACCAAAGGAGATGCAGCCAGTCATTGCAGAAACAGCCAATGCCACGAGCAGAAACTTTAACATATTCATTCGGAACTCCTTTTTGAGATATTAAAGGATGGAAACAGAATATCGCGTTGCGATGACAGGCTCTGTCTGCTAACGCACATAGCTCAACAGTGCGTGACTTTGAATTCAGCAATGGGCGATTCATGTGGAAATGCATCATAAACGGCTTGCAATATCCGGGGACTCCTATACCTGATTTCGCGTTGATTCTCTGCACATGAGCATTTTCAGGGTCATCCTAGAAATGATAATGGGCTCCCACGCCAAAATACTCGACATTGTTCCTTAGGAATTGCCCACTGGGCGAATTACCATTGAAATACTCCAACAAAATTTGCAATTTCCGGCCGAGCACTTGTAAATTATCGAACTCCACACCGGCCCGCGCCGAAACATCCGTGTTCCAGTTATTTTCTTGAAAATTCTTCAGATCGACGGCGATGATGGGACGCAGCGGCGCAGCATTCAAACGCCAAGGACTGCGAAACTCAACGCCATATTGCGTCATCCAGACTTTCAGTGACGATGGTTCTTTATGAAACAAACCACCCCCTCCTGCATATAAACGCAGGCCATATGGGAATTCGTACGACAATCGCAGATCGGCACCTTCATAACTCAGATTGATGCGCTCAAACGCGGAATTCACCCTCCGCAGTAAAAATTCATCCCCGAGATGCGAACTCTGGTGAAAAATACGCGCAAATGCAGAAAACTGCTTGGCACGCACGCTGGAATACACCGATGCGATAAAATCGGTATTGACCAGATCCGTTGAGGAAGCGCCTAAGTTAAAATCGCTGAATACTGCCGCCTGGAGTCCTGTTTCCCATTGCACTAACGACTGCCCCACATTTCCCCGATAAAAAGGGATCGTTTCGCCAAAACTGACAGAACCGATATTTCTGCCTTCAAAGTTGTCATTGAAAAAATGCCGGTATGAAGCTGAGAAATGCGCCCAGCGCGGATCAGCCAGCAACGGTTTGAATAAATGCCCGCTGGGTAAAAGGCCGGTCGGCATCAAAGTCGGTTGTGTCGTCGTAATGGCAACCGTTTTCTGGGCGGATTGCTGGATAGGTTGCGAAGGAGCTGTGGCAACGGGAACATCTGCAGAGACTTTATCAGCCAGCTCGACCTGATTGACGCCGGGGATTTCCGCTAATAAGCGCACCACTCTGGCTTGATCGGCAGCATCGATACTATCTCGCGGTAAAATGATAATTCCATTTTCGACGCTGAGCGCCGGCACATCGAGTTGCAAGCGGTACTTAAGCATACTGGTTGCATAACCGGCGATATACGCATCACTGGGTGGTGCCGCCTGGGCCAACGACATATAAAAAAAGGTGACGCCGGCAACAGTACTAGAACGTACAAAATTCATCGGAGGATAAGTTACTGAGGTGAATTTACCATTCGGATGGTCAGGTTATTCAGCACCGACTTGACCCCTTTCTGAACTCGCGCCACTTCGACCGCTTTATCACTGATCTGTTGAGAATCCACCGTGCCGTTCAATTGCACGACACCATTCTCAGTCGTCACGCTAATTTCCGAGACTTTCAGCAAGGGCTCATTTACGATCGCCGTTTTTACGTTCAATGTTACGACTGAATCATCCAGATATTGGCCGCTACTTTCAGTTTTTTCCGAAATAGTTTGTTTGGTTTCCTCGATTTTCTTGCCGGTTTTCTCGGCCATCTGCTCCAACTTCTGTTCTGCATTTTCCATCGAGCGATCCAGTTTTTGCCCTGCTTTTTCAGCTGAACCCTCTTTCTGACAACCCGAGAACGCACCTATCAAAAGTAAGCTGACTATGATCGCAATGAGCCGAGAACAAGCAGAAAGTGGGGACATAGATATTGTTTTCATCGTTATTCCTAGAAGTATTGTTTAAATGAGCGGTTCGTATGAAAGCGATTCCGCTGCGGGGAGATAACACAATTTATTTAGGGACCTAGGGTATCAACGGCGAGAATAAAGCTCTGTGCGATATCGCACAAAACGCCCGATCACTTTTGCTGATCAGTATCATTTGTATGTACGCTAACGAACAGAAGGCAATTGATTTAATGGACAGAATGCATGAACCAATGGTTGTGTTTTAGCACGACCAAAACGACAACTTACTTCCAAAGCATCCCATGTCAAGGAGAATTCTTTATGAATTTATCAACCCACGACAAACACGATATCCAGGCTTGTATAAGCGCGTGTAACCATTGTCATCAAGTATGCCTGCAAACCGCCATGAATCATTGTCTTGAGACCGGCGGAAAGCATGTGGAAGCCAATCATTTCAGGCTGCTGATGAACTGTGCAGATATCTGTCAGACATCGGCCAATTTTTTATTGAGTGGTACCCATCAGCATACGTTGTGCGAGGTCTGCGCCGAGGTTTGCGAAGCATGCGCAACGAATTGCGAGAAAATCGGCGATATGAACGAATGTGTTAAGGTGTGCCGAGATTGCGCTGCATCCTGTAGGCAGATGACGAATATAGGGCATTAAGAGTGCGTTAGAACATCTCTTGAATGAATATATACGGATTCATTGAGGAAGAACCTCGTTTAGTGGCTGCCGTCATTGAAATCAACCGGATTTTGTTTTTGTCAGTATGTGCGCAGCAGTATTAAAAATAATAACCAACAGGAGACTGAAATCATGAGATACATTATGAAATTATTCTTGGCTTCTTTCTTGGCTTTGTCTTTGCTAAGCTTGACGAGCTGCGGATCGACATCAAAAAAAGAAGGAACCGGAGAATACTTGGATGATACGGTGATCACTACCAAAGTAAAGGCAGCCATATTGAATGAACCCATGCTCAAATCTGCAGAAATCAATGTTGAAACCTTTAAAGGCGTGGTACAGTTGAGCGGTTTCGTCAGTTCTGCGGCCAGTATCGATAAAGCCGTGGAGGTTACACGAGGCGTAGCTGGGGTGAAATCCGTCAAAAATAGCATGCACTTGAAATAACGCACTTGTTGCTCGAGAAGCTATTCAACAGTGAAAACTCAACAGCTGGATGGTTTCTCCCCGCCATTGTGGAGTCGGTTCGTCAACGAACAGATCGATTCTTACAAAGCAAGTATCTTCTATAGTTACCCAGTTTTGATCGGGTTGATCTTATTTAAGTGGGGAGAAACAGGCAGAGGGATTTACAGATCACTCATCCTTCCATCGATTCCCCTTTGGAACTCATTCCTATCTTATATTCCTATACTGCATATCATTATAATGGAGCAATCTATGATAACTAAAAATTCGATATTATCTACCTTCCTCATCGGTCTATTCTTTTGCTGTACGGTTGCAGTCGCCGATGAAACTCATTTGAACGAAGCTATCAAACATACTGAGCAGGCATTACAATCCACTGAAGTAAAATTGATTGCTCAACATATGGAAGAAGCGAAAACGCATTCCGAGGCCGCGCAATCCGAGCAAGCTGCAGATTCCCACCTGAACGAAGGCATTAAAAAATTGGATGAAGCCGTCAAAGAAAGCAAATTGGGCGCAGCAGAGTTGGCCAAAAAAGCTGCCCAGGAAGCTTTGACGCATCTGAAGCAGGCCTCGATAGCAAAATGATGGCAGAACTATTACCCATGTTTCCAATGATCAGAAAGGTTGCATTGTCGTAACCTTTCTGCTTTTTATTTGCAGCGTCTGATCATGCACGCCCGATTTCCACTAATCATTATAATCGCCGGATACACTCCGGTCTGTGCCTTGCCGCAAATCAGAAAAGATTGCCCAAATGACGATGAATAAGGCCGCGATCGCCGGCCCTATCACCAGGCCGTTTAACCCGAACAATTCAAGACCGCCCAACGTAGAAATCAGCACGACATAATCAGGCAATTTAGTGTCTTTGCCGACCAAGGCCGGCCGCAGCAAGTTATCCACCAATCCCATAACCAGCGCGCCAAAAGCAATCAATAGGATACCTTGCCATACCACACCCGTTGCCAGTAAGTAAATCGCCACCGGCAACCACACCAGTCCAGCACCGATTGCAGGCAACAACGACAGGAAAGCCATCAGCACTCCCCATAGCAGGGGTGCATGAATGTCGAGAAACCAGAACATGAGTCCACCGAGCGTGCCCTGAAGGGCAGCCACGAGAATCCCACCTTTGACGGTGGCGCGAACGACTGTGGTGAACTTCGTGAAAATGGCGCGTTGCTGTTCGGCATGCAACGGAATGGCCTGACGGATATTCCTGAACAGCAGGTCACCATCGCGCAGCAGGAAAAACGACAAATACATCATGATGAAAAAATCAATGATGAAATGAAACGTAAATTGACCTACGCTGAGAACCTGTGCCACAAAAAACTGGCTTCCCTGGCGCAAACCCGCCACTATTTTTTGTTGCACTGCCCCGAGATTGGTCAATCCGGATTGCGCCATCATGTTTTGAACCCATATCGGTAAGGCATCCCACACCTGATGAAAATAAATCCCGAAGTCCAGTTTTCCGGCATGCAGCATGTCATACAAACCTGCTGCTTCCTGCATCAATGAAGTGGCAATCATCGCTAGCGGTAGAATCACCATCACGAAGACGATAATAATGGTAATTAGCGCGGCACCACTGGGGTTCTGCACGAGCGTATCTTTCAAGCGCCGGTACAACGGCGCAAACACGATCGCCAGCACGGTACCCCACAAAATAGCGCCGGAGAATGGCCATAACAGCCAAGCGAATAATACAGACGTAATGGCGAGCAATAGCACAAAGGTTCGCTCTTCAAGTTTTTGCATCATTATTCTTGTTTACGAATGGGTTAAGAGGATACAAGCGTAATACCCGACCTCGTCAGTGACAATCTCACCCCCAAAAGCATAACCGTTAAAGAAAAAATGATGTGTTCGATAATGCACATTCGCTGCTTCTAAATACATCAGCTTGAATAGCACAACCGGAAGGCTGTGGTGTTTCCTCGCGATAATCAATCAAATCATAAGCATGCCCTTTAATCTCTGCGGGTACAATTTCCCGCTCCTTGGGGGGAGAAAGCTGGTTGGAAACCAGCAGGTTGAGGGTGCAGTTAATACCCCGCTGCTTGCGGCGGGGTACTTTATTTCTGAACGGCTTTCTCTGCAAACTTCGTGCAGTGTTCAAATATAACAGTCTGAAATCAAGCACATGCCATCAAAGCCGCGCATGGCTGGATGAAGCTCATTGAGGACCCTGCGGGCCAGATCCTCTTGGCATGCGAGGATGACAACGACATTTTCCTCCGCCAGGAAGACGTCATCCGGATGACGTACATCGTCCACTTCAAGGTCGCCGATGTTTTTGATAATGGTATATCCACGTACGCCGGATTTTTCCAATAATTCTATTAAGTGATTGAGATGCGGCGTTCCAACCACGATCTCGAATTTCTTCATTAATCTCGAGTTACTCATTAATTTTTCTCCCAACATCACGCCATTGATTCGATAGTAGACAATCGTTTGAGTTTTTGCTGGTGAAGTAGCGATTCCTTTTTCTTACAGTAAGCTCCGAAAACGTAATGAGCCACAACCATTCAAGGTGAAACCGGCACCAACGCGCGAAGTTTATGAATGATCAATGAGTGTTCAACGCAGCATACTCAACTTAATCAAGCTGGGTAGTTCCTCAGGACCTCTTGGTCATACGCATCGATTCAAGGTATTCCTTCAGCACGATGGCATGGTTGATAGTCTCACTCTTGGCTGCATAGATCAGCGTCACCTGCTCATGCTCGGCCAGAATATCGATGACGGTAGTCACCGCGGAGTTTTGCGTCAGCTCTTCGGTATAACGCGAGCGAAATTCAGAGAACCTGATCGGATCGTGGCCGAACCACTTGCGTAATTCAGTTGAAGGCGCGACATCCTTCAGCCACAGATCAATTGCAGCACGCTCCTTCGTTACCCCGCGGGGCCACAGCCTATCCACCAGTATGCGGTATTCGTTTTTTGCCGCCTTCTCGTAAACTCGCTTGATCGTTAAATGATGCATAGTCCAGATTGAGTGATAAAACAGTTTGCCAGCTATAAACTGATACGTTGAGTCTGATGCCATCGCAGCTTAACCGAATCAAAGAATACAGCAGTTCTCAGAGCCCACCCTGATTGAATCCGGCTGTTTCATTGATGACTTACATGCACTCCACATTGATTGTCTGTCTGGTTCAGCGCCCTCGCGATGTTTTTGCAGTCTATAGACTGATTGACCAATTCAACACGAGGGCAGTTCAAACACCTAGCCCGAACTGTTATTTCGTTCTACCTGCGAAAGTTCGAGATTATTCATCTCAACTTTCGCAACCACCTGATGTATACCTGCAAGATACCCCGACGCAGTGTCATTGGACAGCGCGATCATGGCCGCCAATGAAAAGGTGATGGTATAAAGAAGCGTGATTGCATACACGACAAACAATTGCGGCGATTTCAATAAATCCTTAATTTCCATGATGTTCTCCTTGTTGAATAATCTGATCATCGATACCCTCAAAAGACTATGCCTATGCTGGTATCAATAACCTCATCGACAATACGCTCTCTCAGGTTGACAATAAAATCCAGAGTGATCGATCGACAACCCACTCTCCCTTATGGATCAAAAGCGCACTCACAAGGTCAAATGTTAATATTATCCATTTAAATACAATGGTCATATTTAGTAAATTAAAATATATAATATTAAACGTTTCACCTTGAATGAGATCATATCGAGACAATATACTTAAGAGAAGTCCCAAAATCCGAAACATTTTGTTTCTTTACTGGATACAATTAAATCATGCAAGATCTGAACCTTTTCATCATTTTCGCTCGGGTAGTAGAGGCGGGCAGCTTCTCCGAAGCAGCCCGCCGCATGGATATCTCACGCGCAGCAGTCAGTAAGGCCGTTGCTAAACTCGAGAAAGATCTGAGCACGCGCTTACTTCTCAGAAGCACGCGTCATATCAGCTTGACAGAAACCGGCATCGCAATTTCCGGGCATGCGACGCGAATTCTGGAAGAAGCCGAACATGCGGAGCGGGCAGTCAACAGCCTGCATGCGGAACCGAGAGGAACCCTGAAAGTAAGTGTTCCGAGCTCGTTCGGGACGCGCCATATTGCTCCAGCGCTCCCTTGTTTTCTGTCACGTTATCCGAAAATCAAAATTGATTTGACCATTACCGATCATCCCGGCGATCTCATCGAAGAAGGGTACGATGTTCAAATCCGCGTCACCAGTGAACCCGACCTTAATGTCGTGGCGCGCAAACTCGCACCCGTGCGCCGCATACTGTGCGCCACACCGCAGTACTTTCAACAATGGGGCACGCCTCGAACACCCGAAGATCTCACGAAACATAATTGCCTGGATTGCGCAGTATCAGCAGAGCAGGGCTATTGGCGTTTTTCCGGACCGGAAGGCAAGATCAAAGTGCCGATATCAGGTACTCTCCGCATTAATGATAATGATGCGCTGGCGCAAGCGGTACTGTATGGATCAGGGATTGCGCTGCTTCCGACGTATACGATCGGGATGGAATTGCAAAAAGGCCGGCTCCAAGCGATTCTTCCGGAATATCTATCTGTCGAGCGCCATATCTATGCCTGTTATCTGCCAAGCCGGCATTTACCGATCAAGATAAGCTCTTTCATCAATTTTTTATCGGAATATGTGGGAGATATCCCATACTGGGATCGTTCCCTGAAACAAACCCAAACAAATTTCGAGCGAAACTCGGAATTTGGCGCACACGAAGAAGTGATTAGTACACGGAACGCAACAAACAAGACATAGCAATAAGTTATGCGATGAGATGAGCACTGTATAACGAAGCGATTCGCTCACGCAATCTATCAATCAACGTTTCCTTGAAACTACTGCGTTCGTTGGGTTGAGCTGCGTGCCTGGCTGCTTGCCCCGTTTTCTGAACTTGCTGAAGTTGCTGATGGGCTATGAAAATGGCCAATTTCAAATCGGTATTTGAGGAATTCTTTTAGCTGCCGCCACTTTTCCAATGACACGATCCCATGCCGCTCTAAAGAGATCCACCGCTTCCACTTTTGCACTGGTTACCGTCATTTCTTCGTGCTCAAGGGGTAACAGGTGGGTATGAACTTTACATACATGTTCAAGCGACTCATCATAATGATTCGCATCGAAACTTTTGGATAGATACGTACAGAACAGCGAAAATTGATATTCTCTGGATAAATCGTCCCACAACATTTCAAGTTGCAACGCTCGATCGTATTGCCTTCTCTGCCACAAAATATCCACCATTTCCCCAAACGCGCGAATTTTGCGATGTTCGGCGTGAGCGATCTGAATGGGCCTTACGATCAATTCCTGAATCACCCGATCTTCAAGCGTTTCATTGATTAGTATCCTCGATAATAAAAACTCGGCATCCAAGAATCTGAGTTGACCCTGATTCTTGGAAAATTGAACATTTACCCCCATCGCGTTCAGGCGGGAAATGATGGCATTCCGCAGTGGTGCTCGTGCAATAATGATCACCAGCTCATTGTCGAGCAATCCGCCTTTTATAAAGTAGGCGACCGCTTCGGCTTGCATTGCTTCATCCTGGCAAATCTTCAAAAGATGGCTTCCGGCCAGAGGATTCAGCAGCGTTTCTTGCCATGTCCGAGGTTCATTCATAGTATTCTCGCTTAAATTGTTAAGAGCGCCGCTCATCCGATAAAATCACATCATCTATGAAAATGATAACGTACTCAGATGAATCGGAGAAGAAACATTTAAGCCATACCCGAACTTTGAAAAGAAGTGCAGGCCATTGAAAGGATTCATGCAATCCATTCTGGAAAAATAATGTAAGCACGCCTTACTCAAATTCTTATGGCAGAAGCATTACACATAATCATAGATGACTGAGAATTGCTCATGCAGAAGATCTGATCAAGTGTTGTAATTTTGCCTCGCTCTTCTCATGCTAGCGAACAACATCGAACATCATGGATCCCGGAAAAATTCTGAGCCGCGAATAAGCAGCGTTCAGTCAATCGAAATCAAGTATGAAAGCGCAAAGTAGCTATCAAAAATTTGCACAGGTATTGAAGTAAACTTTTTTTCAGCAACCTATTCTTCGACCAGATCGCATATGAACATTCCAGAAGATTTTTTCACAGCTTGCGCGTAGCAAAGGGGTTTATAGTGCAGAAACGATGTGTCATACAAAAGCGACTGGCTGCCTTCTTGGAAGAGGTCTCGTTAACTGATTTTCTCAGGACGATAGAAATTCACAGCGTTCGTAAAAAGAACTTTATCCGCGTTCTCTGCGCCTAGCGTTTCAATAATCAATAAAAGATCATTGTCTTCGTAGGGTCTAAGAGCGCGAGTGGAGGGAAGATCGGTGCCGAACATCAAGGCATCTGGATTGGCAGAAAACAAATCTTTCAGTGCGCTTTCAACCTTGAAATCAACTCTGCCAAAACCTGTTGCCTTCACATGCGCACCATTCTCTACGAGTTTGAGCAACGTGGCGAAACCTGTCTTTGAAAGACCTAGATGATCGATACAAATAGCGGGCAAAGCAATCAATACAGGATAAAGCTCGTCTAATTCCCGGGAATCAACGTATAGCTCCGTATGCCATCCGGCAAGCTCATGGATTCGCCTAGCAAGACTATCGAGATATTTAATTTCCTCTGAGCCGCCACGTTTCAGATTGAACCGGACAGCTCGAACGCCAGCACAATTTAATTCAAGAATTTCTTCATCTGAAACCGAGGCGGAAATTTGGGTAATGCCCACGAACGAAGGGCCAAGCTGTTTAAGCGCATCAATCAGATAGGTTTGATCGAGTGCCTGAAAAGAACCCGATACTACGGCCCCACCCGCAAGATAGTAGGCTTCCATCCGGTTAAGGTAATCTTCACACGTAAAGCTTGGTGGAAGATAATTATTGTTAGAGATTAATGGGAAACGATCATCAATAATATGCAGATGTGCGTCAAAAAGCCTGAAGTTTTTCAGCGACATTAATTCTCGTTCAGTATTAATATGAATTATTTCAAATATTTATAGATCAAGGTGCGCAAGCCGGTTTCAAATTCTCACGGCGGAAATCATCATTTTTAGCCAAGGCTTGTTCACGCATCGCATCGTTAGGGAATGTCAGATTGTTCAGCGCGTCCTCATAGCATTATCGCATCATTGCCGCATGATGGCGGGTATCTGTTGATCTCGCTGGGGCTTCTGGGTAAGAAGTGCCGAATAAATCTGGACTGGCTGCTCGGCAAGATGATCGCTATACCTGATCCTGGCACATCATTAAAAATACTGCTTTTAAATCTGTGGCGCGAATTTCGAGGGAAATATTATTTTATTTCGATTTGATTTTTTGGTGCGTGGTATGCGCATCAGGTAGAAAATCAGCGCATGACTTTTGAGGATTGTAAAATATGAGAAGATCTGTTTGGGCTATCCTATTATTAGCAATCAATAAATTAGTTAATGTTTATTAATATCTAGACCCAGATGGAAGGTTCTTCATCCATTTAGATAAGTACCTGAAATATTCCAAAGTGATGAGTGACTCTCATCGAAATCGTAGGTTTTCAATTTTTTACCGATAGCAACGATGAGACTGAGAACAATGAATGTTCCGATCAGTTTGATGAGGAATGTTCTTATGTCTTTATTCATATTTCCCTCAAAAATTTGTTGCGGTGTGGCATAAAAATGCTGACCAAAAAGCTGACCAAGCTATGCAAAAACATGACCAAATATGCCTAAATATAGTCAGTACTCATTAATTAATTGATTATATTGATAACATTGGCGGAGACGGAGTGTGAATCTTCGAACCGCATTTTGGAAATTTTAGAGGAATGGAACGACTATCTCAAGCATAATGTTCCGTACTATCAGGAGCCGTCACCATGAGCGGCTTCGACAGTGCACCATCAGTAGCTCAGGCATTTTCGGCGGCTGCTACACGACCACCTAAGAAGTCGAAACGACGCTATACCCCGCCGTTTTCCCTGCGTTTAACTACTCAGGAGCGTAAGCGGCTCGATGAAATGGCGGGCAATCAGCCGCTGGGGTCATATATTCGCAATCGCTTGTTCAATGAGCAGGCTGAAAAACGCCGCATGGTCAAAAAGCCTGCGCCTGATAGTGCAATGCTGGCTTTGTTACTGAGTGAATTAGGTCAATCACGACTGGCTTCCAATATTAACCAATTGGCCAAAGCTGCCAATATGGGAACATTGGATATAACGCCTGAAATCGAGCGTGAGATCGAACAAGCCTGTAGTGAAATCCAAGCCATGCGGGCATTGCTCATTACAGCGCTTGGCGTAAAATCGGTGGACGGCGAATGATCCTCGTCGGCAACCAGCGCGGCGGGTACAAGGATTTGGCTTCACACCTGCTCAAACAAGAAAACGAGCATGTCGAAGTTCATGAGGTGCGCGGCTTCGCCTCAAATAATCTTATGGCTGCGCTAAATGAAGCCCATGCCATCAGCCGAGCTACGCGCTGCAAGCAGTTTCTATTCTCCTTGAGCCTCAATCCGCCGAAGAATGAAAACGTTTCAACCGAAACGTTTGAGCAGACAATCGGTAAAGTAGAAGAAAAACTAGGATTAAACAATCAGCCCCGCGCCATCGTGTTTCATGAAAAAAATGGGCGTAGACATTGCCATGCCGTGTGGTCGCGGATCAAGGTGGATGAAATGAAAGCAGTACAGCTTTCTTTCCCCAAGAAAAAATTAATGGAATTATCGCGTGAATTGTATCTGGAACACGGCTGGACGATGCCCGAAGGACTTCGGCAAGCTCATGCCCGTGACCCCCTGAATTTTACGTTAGCGCAATGGCAACAAGCCAAAAGGATCGGCAAAGACCCGAAGCGGATTAAAGCGGTATTTCAAGAATGCTGGTTGCTCAATAAAACGCAGAAGGCTTTTGCAAATGCATTGAAAGAGCATGGCTATATGCTCGCCCGAGGTGATCGACGTAGTTTTGTCGCGTTAGACCACCGAGGCGAAGTATTTGCCGTATCCAAATGGGTCGGCATCAAAACCAAAGAAGTATGCGAGCGGCTGACCAATGAAAAAAGCTTGCCGTCAGTCAATGAAGCCAGAATTCAAATTGCCAGAGAAATGGCGACACGGCTGGAAGCAATCTCCCAAGAGCAAGAAAATGTACTTGATGCCCGCAGGATTGAGCTAGAAGAAAAGCGACAAATATTGATACACCAGCATCGATTTGAACGAAAAAAACTGCAAAATGCCCAGCAATCATACTGGCAGCACAAGCAGCAGGAATGGCGGAGCAATTTCAACACAGGGTTTCGCGGCCTGTTTGACCGACTTACAGGCAAGCGCTATAAAATCGAAGAACGCAATGAGCAGGACGCATGGAATGTCGAAATGCACCAGCAGAAAGAGCGCGACGCGCTCATTTTTCAGCAGCTAGAAACCCGCCGTGCCCTGCAATCGCGCATCGAGCGACTGGAATCCTTGAGAACTTATCGACTGGATGAATTAGAGCACGACAGATCGCAGTATCAGGCCATGCGCGAGCAGCGCCTCGAACAACCTGAGATACAACGACAAGAACAAAATCGGGATCGTCCGCAGCCGCGTCAGCGCGGCCATGAGTGGACGCGCTAATTAACTGGATCATATAGTTAAATGAATAGTAATGTAGGGGTTATTAACTGAGAAACTCAGAAAGTGCCGGGTATGCATGTTTTAGCAATCGAAGAAACACTGATGGAATATAATTTGATAAATAATTACGGGCAAAGATTGAGTAAGTTGCTCAATAATTATCGAGTGTCCAACGTATTCAAACTTTAAGGATCAAATTGAAGAATTGTTTAAAAGAAATAATATTGTGCATTACATTGATGTTTGCGCTATCTGCTAATGCGCAAGAATTTCCGCAAGGAAAATGGGAAGTGATGACTCAAACAATAATGCCTCACTTAACAACACCAATACCTGCGCATAAAGACATCATCTGTGTGAATGACAAAAATAAAGAGAGACCACCTATTGCTGTTCATGAATCATGTGAGTTTTCCAGCTATAAAATAGTAGGCAATGATGCTTCATGGCAAATGAAATGCAAAGGTGAGCTGAATATGAATGGCGCAGGAAGGATCATTTTTAGTACCGATGAATATAAGGGTTCTGCAATTGTTAAAATGAAAATGCCTCAATCAGAACCGATGGAAATAGATCACACATACATTGGTAAGAGAATCGGAGATTGTAAATGAATGCGTCATCTTTCTTACCGACAATGATAAGAGCATAGAAAAAATGAAAATCTATGTGATTACTTGTTAGTCATCGAGCAGAGATTTCATTAATTTTGTGACTATATTAAAAACCGCACAAAGCTCTGCTGGAATTATTATGTTTGAACCTTATTTAAGCCGCTGGAATTTGATTTCCGATGGTGAACCTATTGTCACGCGCGGCAGTTATTTATTGCCTGTGCGTATGGATGGGCACATAAATGGAAATCCTGCTATGCTGAAAATTGCCATGGATGCCGAAGAAAAATTTGGTGGTTTAGTCATGCAATGGTGGAATGGCGATGGCGCAGCGCGAGTATATGCTTACGAAGGCGATGCACTATTGATGGAACGGGCACAAGGAAAAAATTCTCTCATGAAAATGGTGTGCCAAGGTCAGGATGATGAGGCGAGCCGCATCGCTTGCAATGTCGTTGCCAAGTTACACAAACCCCGATCTACACCGCCGCCCGAACTTACTCCATTAAATATTTGGTTTGAAGCATTAGAATCGGCTGCACAGCGCGAAGGTGGCGTGCTTCTTGAAAGTTTAGCTGCCGCCCACGAGTTGTTGGCATCACCGCGCGACATCGTCGTGCTGCATGGTGACATACATCATACAAACGTATTAGATTTTGGTCCGCGCGGTTGGCTTGCCATTGATCCCAAGCGCATAATTGGCGAACGGGGTTATGACTACGCGAATCTTCTGTGCAATCCAGAATTGCCAACGGTCACTGACCCCATCAGATTTATTCGCCAATCTCACGTGATTGCGCAAGCTGCTAATTTGGAACGACGGCGCTTATTGCAGTGGACATTGGCGTATGCTGGCTTATCGGCTTCATGGTTTTTGGAAGATGATGATCGCCAAAGCGCAAATTCGGATTTTTTCATTGCTGAACTAGCTTTGCATGCCCTGTCAACGGAAACAAATAATCATGACGATCTCCATTGACGAACTGCGCATTGAACCTATCACATACGATAACGCGACCGATGCCAAGGCAATCGATGGAACATTTATTATCAATGCTCGCTTGTTACTTTCGACTTCATCCGCTGGCTTCCATTACGAGATAATCTCCATACCCGCCTATGAAGAGCGTTATAGTCACGCCGAGGCCGATCCACGAATACCGGAGAGTTATTTGAAGCATTCCGATCACGCTGGATTCTTGGCCTATTGGCAAGACCGTCCTGTAGGTTTTCTATTACTTTCGGAAAGCTGGAACAGAATGGCCATGATCGACGATATCCAGGTGAATGCTTCTCATCGTCGTCAAGGCATTGCAATAACCCTTTTGCAAAAAGCTGAAACTTGGGCGCATCAGAGGAACCTTTCCGGTCTGCGATTGGAAACTCAGGATACGAATGTCGCAGCATGCCAATTATATAAACATTGCGGTTTTGTTCTCGGCGGTATGGATCAATATCTATATGCCGCAATTCCCGAAAGCTCCAAGGAAATTGCACTGTTCTGGTATCGTTTATTCAATGTTTAAAATAAACCGCATAATTAAATCATACTTTAAAGCCTCATCGCGTCCTGAATTGGACGCGATGGCGACTTGCTGATGTTGGATTTCAGTGATTCCAATAAATATGAACGGTTTCATATCCAGTTTCGATGGTAAAAATATCGCCGCTCAAATTCATATCCCGGCCCATGCGCTCATAGTCAACGTAATAGGCAATGCTTTCCGGAATTTGTGTGGTTTCTTCGGTCAATTCCTGCGCATAATCAGCCAGTGATTTATAACAGCCGCAATAATTTTCCTCGGCGGCGGTTCTGGCTTCTTCCAAGTCGCCGCCAAAATGATTCAGCAATTCACCGCCGAAATCTGGATATTCGGCAATGAAGCATGCAATGCCATGCGCGGCTTCAATACCTGCATATTCGCTTAAGGTATAACCGCCAAATCCTTCATAATCATGAATGGCATATTCTTCCGAAAAGCCTTCCGGACTTTTAGCGAGCATTTCATTAATCTGCGCTTTGATTGCGTCCAGATCATCACAGGGATTGATCCAGATACCGTGCAAATATCCGGCGTTATAGGCGGCAAGATCGGCAACATAAATTCTAATTTCTACACTCATTTTTTCCTCGCTCTATTAAGGGTTAAAAAAACAACCCCCGCTGGGGTTGAAAACCCCAGAGAAAAGCGAGTGAAATGAGTGCAACACAGGTTCTGATGGAAGCAAGTCAGGGGGAACCGCCCGGTCTGCACAAACGCCGCTTGCGGCGTGCGGAAGATTGGGGGATGACTTGGTGGAGACAGGTTCTGTGTTAAATTGATTTATTCCCAGCGGGGGAATTAAAAAAAGGAAGTGAACCGATTACGGTTCACAATATGCGGGGCGTTACGGGGTGTCCCCGTAGATGGGGATGTCGGAAAACGCAGCTACGCTGCGGTTGCAGCAGGGGGAAGGATTTTCCCCTTTAAAACATAGCAAATATCTATATGAATGCCGGATTCCTTCGGATTACTCCCCCATTAAACCTTAGGCTATGCGATTCTAGGTACTTCAATATTGATCGTGCCGACGCACCCACTCCATCGGGTATTTGAATTTATCCTCATCACGCCCCTTGGGAGCGAGGTCGAGAAATTGGTAGGCAG
>NZ_QRCB01000017.1 GCF_009833095.1 Nitrosomonas sp. JL21 | reverse complement strand
TCGGTTGATGGTTGGCAATATGCAGAATCAACAGCTCAACGGTTGAGAAAAAAGGATTCTTCAGGGACGACTAATTAATTTTCCCAAATTGATCGCCACAAATTATTTGCCCAATTACGTAAGCCATTCTCTCGCGGCAATTTTTCTGCTGGTAATGCTGACCGGCTGTGTCCACCGTCAGTTCGTCAGCACTTCTTATCCGGAGTGGGGAGAATCGCATGAATTTCATTCATCCGACCGCAGTACGCCGCTGATCCTGCGTACCCTGGCGCCGCCGGAACCTGCCGCGGCGCCCGCTTGCGTGTTGTTAGTGCATGGCATGAATGAACATATCGGGCGTTATGGTGAGGTAGCACGTCATTTTGCCCAGCAGTTCACCGTTGCCGGTTTCGATTTTTACGCGCACGGCCTTTCCAATCCGGTTCTGCAGCAAGCCAATCATGCGCTGCGCGCGGGTGCAGCGGAACAGGATGTCAGCGATGCGTATCTGGCACAATTAGCGCTGCGCGATCTGGAACCGTTGCGTCACAATCTGCATCACGCGCTACAACGTTTCATGGAACTGTGCGATGCGCAGGGTGAACCGGGCCGGCCGGTGTACATTGTCGCACACAGCCTGGGTGCGCTGGTTACGGCCTCTTACCTGATACAACAGCGGATCGAAGGTAACCCGGTCAAGCGCGTACAGGGCGTCGTGTTGCTGGCGCCAGGTTTTGCCGTCAGTGAGCCGCCGGGATGGCGGGGGTGGCTGGCCAATCCATTGATCAAATTATCTTTTCATGCTGAAACGCACTTTTTGTATCCTCATGATGAGCCTTTGCCCGTGCTGGTATTCAATCAGTTCATCGCCGCGATTACCGTGCCGGTTCTGGATGGGGTGTTTGACATATTGTCGTGGCCGGGATTGCGGAGTGTATTTTCGCCCATTTCTCCGACGTGGGTCAGGAATTATCTGACCGATAGTGAAGCGGAAAAAGCCCGTTTGCGGGCGGATGGCTGGATCGTCCGCCGCACCCTGTTGCGCTACGTCAAAGGTATTGAGGAAGAAATCGTTCATTTCCGCCGCCGCATGGATCAATTTACCCTGCCTTATTTTCTGATTTATTCAGCTCAAGATCCGATCACTCCGGCATGGGGTAGCGAAGATTTTCGCCGGACAACGGTTTCGCATCATCCGGATAATGCCGTTCTGGCGCTGCCCGGACTGGTTTATCATCAGCATCTGTTTTTGTCGGAGCCGATGCGCAGCGAGCTTCTGCAGAAAATTGAGCAATGGATTCATCGTCGCCTGCACTCGACAGAATGAGCAATGATTGCTTTCATTGCGGTTGAATCGATAGAATGACGCAGCACCATCAATGATAGGCCTATGTAGTTTTTGATCCACCTAAACGCACGCCTGTTTGAACTGTCAAATAGAGAGGAGGTGTTCTGATGGTAACAGCGACGGCTGTAAACGATGAGATGACCGATGTGTTGATTGTCGGCGCGGGCCCGGCCGGGCTTGCGCTGGCGACCCAACTGATGCGCTCCGGCATCCAACCTCTCATAGTCGATCAACTGACTTCCGGCCAGCACACTTCGCGCGCTGCTGTCATTCACGCCCATACGCTGGAAGTACTCGAATCGATCGGCGTATCGGAACGGCTTGTGGCAGCGGGACTCAAACTGACGCAATTCAGTATGCGTGATCGCAATCGCGTGCTGCTGCGATTGCGGTTTGACACTTTACCAACGCGCTACAATTATTTGCTGATGTTGCCGCAGGATGTGACCGAAAGAATTCTGGCCGAAGCGTTGATTGAAGCGGGCGGATCGGTGCGTTGGGGTTGTTCGGTCGAATCCTTGACTGAAACAGCGAATGGGATACGTGCGACCCTCGTTACCAACCAGCATAAACAGATCGTGTGTGCCCGTTATGTGATTGGTGCGGATGGTATGAACAGTCTGGTTCGGGAGACTGCGGGTATCCGATTCGGCGGCGGCAATCATCAAGAATCCTTTGTTCTGGCGGATGTCAGCATGGATTGGGAGCACGGTGCCAACGAAGTGATGCTGTTCTTATCGCCAGCCGGTTTGCTGGTGATCGCGCCGTTGATGGTCGGAAGATATCGTGTCGTCGCGACGCTCGAGAATGCGCCGGCGCAGCCAGGAATTACCGATATCCAGGCACTCATGGACAACCGTGGGCCGACCGGTGCTGCCAACCGGATATCAGAGGTCCATTGGAGTTCGCGTTTTCATGTGCACTACCGCGTCGCCGAGCATTTCCACCGCAGGCGCTATGTGCTGATCGGCGATGCCGCGCATGTGCACAGCCCGGCTGGCGGACAAGGCATGAATACCGGCTTGGTGGATGCTTGCGTGCTGGGGCGTATGCTCACGGATGTGATTCGCAATCATCAGGATTACAGCGGTCTCGGTCATTTTGAAGCGTTGCGCAGACCGGCTGCAGAACAGGTGTTGCAGCTTGCCGAGCAGCTCACCCGCATGGCGCTGATCAAAAAAGCGCCGCAGCGGTTGCTGAGAAACATTCTGCTGCAAGTGCTGGGCGTATTTCCTGCATTCCGGCATCGGCTGCAGATGAATTTGTCGGGTTTGAGCCGCCGTGCCGCTGCCAGGATTGAATGATTGCGCCTTTGTAATAAAAGCACGACATCAGGCTGTACGACGCGAACAAGAAACGATCAGTCAATAGCCGTCCTGGTGCGGAAAAAGATCAGTTCAGCAGTCTCCCAGGCTGGCAAAAATTGGTGTCAGCGCTCGAGTTCACTTATACTTATCCCCATTTGATTTTCCGTGTATTTCTCAAAGCCCATCCACAGCCAAGAATCTAACGATATGAAGAAAGCAACCCTGTCCGATCTGATGAAGAAGATTCCCGGCCCAGCCTCAGCCGAGTGGCCGATGGGTGAGCCGTTCACGCAGGCATTCGCGCATGGTTCGATGTCGGTCGAAGTCTATGCGCCGCGTGGCACGGATATTCAAACCCCGCATGATCAGGACGAATTGTATTTCATACACTCCGGCCACGGAGAATTCGTAGTTGCCGGTGAACACCATCGGTTTGAACCGGGCATGGTATTTTTTGTGGCGGCGCATGTCGAACATCGTTTTGAGAATTTTTCCGATGATTTC
Source organism: Nitrosomonas sp. JL21 (assembly GCF_009833095.1). Lineage (GTDB taxonomy): Bacteria > Pseudomonadota > Gammaproteobacteria > Burkholderiales > Nitrosomonadaceae > Nitrosomonas. Next base: position 66,201 of record NZ_QRCB01000017.1, on the reverse strand, counting down.
TGCACCTGGGTGGTATTCTGGGGGCCCAAAGGCGGGGAGTGACAATTTTCGATCATTCCAATCCGGAGGCGACAAATGCTTAAGTTTTATGGCTATAAACAATGCGGTACTTGCCGTAAAGCGGAACAGTTCTTGAAACAGGCCGAAATCGCTTATGAATTTGTCGATATCACCGAGCAGCCGCCTTCGGCAGAGGAACTCACGGCAATCGTTGCACGCGCGAATGTGCCGCTGAATAAATTATTTAATACCAGTGGCGTGCAATACCGTGAACTGAAAATCAAGGAACGTTTGCCGGCCTTATCCCAGCGTGAAATTCTGGCGTTGCTCGCGAGTAACGGTCGGCTGATCAAGAGGCCCTTGCTGACGGATGGCGAACGCGCCACCGTTGGCTTCAACGAGGCGCAGTTTGCGGCGGTCTGGCGCTGAGGCTCGTTGTTCGCAGGTGAGTCTTCAAGCCTGCAACCTGGCCGCGAATATAACCGTCAGATGCATCGTTTTTGCTCAGGAAAGTCTGAAAAGAATAGCCCGTGGCAGCCCAGTAAAGCCAAACCAGAGGGCAAACGCAGCAGTTTTTAGAACACCTCTGAACAAACAAGCTTGCGCTTTGCGCATCATGCTTGTACTCTTTCAGCAGCAACCGATACGAACATGTTTTCTTCCATAACCGGATCAAGCAGGAGGCGAAATTGGGTGATCAGCGTTTTTTAATCCGTAAGGCAGCAGTACTCGGCGCGGGCGTGATGGGTGCCCAAATTGCGGCGCATCTGGTGAACGCCAATATCGAAACGCTGTTGTTCGAGCTGCCCGGCGATGCGAAAAATCCCAATGCCAATGTCATCAAAGCGGTGGAGAAGTTGAAGAAACAAGAGCCTGCGCCGCTGTCCTCCAAAACCAGGGCGACCTTCATTCAGCCCGCCAATTATGATCAGAACCTGGAGCTGCTCAAAGAATGTGATCTGGTGATCGAGGCGATTGCCGAACGCATGGACTGGAAGCGCGATTTGTATGTCAAGGTTGCGCCTTTTCTGGGTGAACACACCATTTTTGCGAGCAATACCTCGGGCTTGTCGATCAATCGACTGGCTGAGGCATTTCCGGAAGCGTTGCGGCATCGTTTCTGCGGCATCCATTTTTTCAATCCGCCGCGCTACATGCATCTGGTTGAATTGATTCCCTGCCAGGTCAGCGACGCCGAAATGCTGGATCATCTGGAGGAATTTCTCGTCACCATGCTCGGCAAAGGTGTCATTCGCGCCAAGGATACACCCAATTTCATCGCCAACCGGATCGGGGTTTTCTCTTTGCTGGCCACGATGCATCATGGCCGGGCATTCGATTTCGGTTTCGATCTGGTCGATGCGCTGACCGGCACACTGATTGGCCGTCCCAAGAGCGCCACGTTCCGCACCGCCGACGTGGTCGGTTTGGATACGCTGGCGCATGTGATCAATACCATGCGCGATAACTTGCCGGATGATCCGTGGCACGTTTATTTTACCGTGCCGGATTGGTTGCAGGGCTTGATTCAGGATGGCGCGCTGGGTGAAAAGGTCAAACGCGGGGTCTATCAGAAAATCAACAATGAAATCCATGTGTTCGATCTGCCGACGCACGCGTACCGTTTGGCGGAAGCGGAGGCAAACGAGGATCTCAAGCAGTTGCTCAAATACAGCAATCCGCCGGAGAAATTTGCGGCGCTTCGCCACAGCTCGGAACCCCAGGCGCAGTTTCTGTGGTGCATTTTCCGCGATTTGTTCCATTATTGCGCCGTGCAACTGGAAGCGATCGCCGCTAACGCGCGGGATTTGGATCTCGCCGTGCGCTGGGGATTCGGCTGGAACCAAGGTCCTTTTGAAATCTGGCAGGCGGCCGGCTGGAAACAAATCACCGGGTGGATTCAGGAGGATATTGCCGCGGGTAAAACGATGAGTCAGACGCCGTTGCCGTCGTGGATCATGGACATTGCCGATGGACTAACGGAAACGGTGCACACCCCGCAAGGCTCATTCGCGCCAGTCACCGGAAAAATGCAACCGCGTTCGCAATTGCCGGTCTATCAGCGGCAATTATTTCCCGATCGATTGATCGGCGAAGACGCCGTGTATGGCGAAACTATTTTTGAAACCGATGCGGTCAGGCTGTGGCATACCGGCGATCAAATCGCCATTCTGAGCTTCAAGAGCAAAATGCACACGATTGGCATCGACGTGCTGGAAGGTGTGCAACACGCTATTCAGGAAGCTGAACGGCATTGGCGCGCGCTCGTAATCTGGCAGACTGAACCGCCGTTTTCGGCGGGCGCCAATTTACAAAAGGCGACGGAACGGCCCAAATCGGCTGCTCAGCACGGTAGTGCACCGGCTGCGCCCTCCAAACCTTCGCCCTTGCAGTCTTTCCTGAGAAAATTCAAGAAATCGGCTCAGGCTACCGTGTTGCAGGTTGCGCGCGAACTCGATTTGGCCGATGCGCTGATGGCCAAGAAACTGGCCGAAGTCGACGGCATGATCAAGGTGTTCCAGCAGACTTCGCAGGCGTTACGTTATTCGATGATTCCCACCGTCGCCGCCGTGGATGGCTTGGCGCTGGGCGGCGGATGCGAATTCGTGATGCATTGCGACCGTGCGGTCGCGACGTTGGAGAGTTACATCGGCTTGGTGGAAACGGGCGTGGGCTTGCTGCCAGCGGGCGGGGGCTGCAAGGAATTCGCGATGCGCGCGGCACAGAATACCATCGACGGCGATCCTTTCCCGCAACTGAAGCATTATTTCCAGACCGTGGCGATGGCCGAGCTGGCCAAAAGCGCAGAGCAAGCGAAGGAATTCGGTTATTTGCGGCCAGCCGACATCATCGTGATGCATCGGTTTGAGTTGCTGTATGTGGCCAAGGCTCAGGCACTGGCGCTGGCTGAAAGAGGTTATCGCCCGCCGCTGCGCACGCGCGAGATTCCGGTCGCAGGCGACGCCGGGATTGCGACGATCGAGAGCCAATTGGTCAATTTGCGGGAAGGTGGATTCATTTCCGAACATGATTTCCTGATTGGCAATAAAGTGGCGCATGTGATGTGCGGTGGCGATTTGACGCCCGGCAGCCTGGTCGATGAAGATTGGTTCCTGGAGTTGGAACGTGCCGCGTTCATGGAACTGATCGCTACCGAAAAAACCCAGGCGCGTATCGAATATACCTTGAAAACCGGCAAGCCGTTGAGAAACTGATAAATCCACATCCGAACAGGCATCCAAAATCGACGATACACGGAGAAATCTATGACCAAGCAAACTCAAGAAGCCTATATTGTCGCTGCTACGCGCACGCCGGTGGGCAAAGCGCCGCGCGGCATGTTCAAGCATGTGCGTCCGGACGACATGCTGGTGCATGTGCTGCAGGCCGTGATGAAGCAATGCGAAGGACTCGATGCCGCAGCAATTGAAGACGTGATCGTCGGTTGCGCCATGCCGGAAGCGGAACAGGGCATCAACGTTGCCCGTGTGGCTCTGTTATTGGCAGGTTTTCCGAACAATGTGCCGGGTATGACGATCAACCGCTTCTGTGCGTCCGGATTGCAATCGGTGGCGTTGGCGGCGGACCGTATTCGTCTCGGTGAAGCGGATGTGATGATCGCCGCTGGCACCGAGAGCATGAGCATGGTGCCGATGATGGGGAACAAAGTATCGATGAATCCGGCGATGTTCGAGCATGAAGAAAATGTCGCCATCGCGTATGGCATGGGAATGACGGCCGAGAAAGTGGCAGAACAATGGCATGTCTCGCGCGAAGATCAGGATGAGTTTGCGTTGACCAGTCATCAGCGCGCGATGAAAGCGATCGAAACGGGAGAATTCAAGCAGGAAATCACACCGTATCCGGTGGATGAGAAGCATCCCGACCTGGCGGCGCATGCCGTGCGGGAAGAAATCGTCGTGAAGGGTACTGATGAAGGGCCGCGAGCCGATACCAGTCTGGAAGTACTGGCGAAATTGAAACCGGTATTTGCCGCCAAAGGATCGGTGACCGCCGGCAATAGCTCGCAGATGTCCGATGGCGCGGGTGCTGTCGTGCTGATGAGCGAAGCGGCAATGAAACGCTATAACCTGTCACCGCTCGGACGGTTCATCGGCTACTCGGTGATCGGTGTGCCGCCTGAAATCATGGGCGTTGGCCCGATCAAAGCGATTCCGAAGGTATTAGCACAGACCGGCATCAAACAGAATGACCTCGACTGGATCGAACTGAATGAGGCATTCGCAGCGCAAAGCCTGGCCGTGATTCGCGACCTTGGACTGGATCGCGCCAAAGTGAATCCGCTGGGCGGCGCCATCGCGCTGGGTCACCCTTTGGGGGCCACCGGTTCGATCCGTGTCGCGACACTGCTGCACGGACTGCGGCGGCACCACCAGAAATACGGTATGGTCACCATGTGCGTCGGCAGCGGCATGGGTGCTGCGGGCGTGTTTGAGGCGTTGTAAAAATCTATCGTTCGTGAGTGGGAATGTTTGCTGAGAGCAAATTCTACTCATTCGCGTCAACTACTTTTGTCTAAACCCATCCTCGATTGAGAATCGATAACTTCCAATGTGCTCTGGATTGAAACATCCTATTTTGCCGTGATGGTTTTCCAGATGATTCACTCTGTTACCGTCTGTTACCGGTAAGCGATGAGATTGGTCTGGATGGTTTTTATCGTTGCGATGTGGCGAGATCAATTGGTACAAAAGTTGAAGAATAAAATTTTCGCGTCATGTTTTCCTCCATTACCGTATCGTAGGTATTCCAGCAGTTCGCCAAGCCCCTTCATTGCACTATAATTCGGATCTCACAATTGACATCGCTGAGGACAACCAGCAGTTATCCAGTCACTGTAGAGGACAATGATTACGAGAGGAATGGGCTATGAGTTCAGTATGGTTTAAAGATTATACGATCGATTATTTGGAAGGTTTGCGGAATGCAAATATGGGAGAACATATCGGTATCCAGTTCATAGAACTGGGGCCGGATTATCTGAAGGGGAGAATGCCGGTGGACAAGCGCACGACGCAACCGTTCGGCATCCTCCATGGCGGCGCCAGTTGCGTATTATCGGAAACGCTGGGCAGCGTGTCGGGTTGGATGACGATCGATCCGGAACACTACCGCGCGGTGGGGCTGGAACTCAACATCAACCATATCCGGGCAGTGACCAAAGGCCATGTCATTGGCATCTGCACCCCGCTCCATACCGGCCGCCGCACGCAGGTCTGGCAAACGGATATCATCGAGGAAGCCACAGGCAAGCGGGTCGCGATTTCCCGTTTGACGCTGGCAATCATTGATCATGGCACGTTGAGCGCACAAAAAGAGCATGTCATGGTTGATAGACCCTGACCAATTCGTAAACCTCAATCATCGTTTGCTTCACTTTGTGAGGGAACAATACGGCTTTCTGTGTTGATGAGGTTTTTTTGCTGTTTCTGAGTAGCACCGTTTCAACCGGATTCAGCCTGCAAGCGGAATTCTGGTTGAAACGTGTTTTTTCCTGTTCGGCGCAGTCAGGGAAGTTTTGCAGCAGCCAATGACCGAACGCAGGAGTTTTTCAGAAATTTATCAATGAGGTTTGGTGTCGCCGGATTTCTCTGCGGTATCAGCCGCAGGAGTAGTTGATGCATTGGCTGATTCACTACTTCCAGGCTGAGCGTGTGTGCCGGATAATGGCGTTTCGCGGTTAAGCGCTTCAGTCGGAAAGTGATCAGGTCGAGCGGGCGAATGTTCCACTTGTTCGTCCTGCTTGGGTTTATTATTCCACATGAAATAGGTTGCGCCCAACGTCACTACCACCACCGGCAGCGTGACGAACACCAGCAATGCATATTCAACCGTGATGTCAGCACCTGCCGGCAATGGCCGGGTGACGATCATGTAGGCATGCATCGCGGCAATTCCGTAAACGGGCATTAATGCGGCCATATAACGATTGTTCACCAGCGGTCGTACGGTGAGCATATTCAGAATGTTGGAACCGTAGTATCCAACGAAATAAACGAAGATATAAAAAAAAATGGCACCCATGATTTTCCCCTGTGTTTGTATAGTAATTGGGTCATATTGTGCGGCCAAGGTCGGGCATCGCATGAAAGATGATACACAGAACATTCATCAATGTACTAGTAAAAAATGCCGGGGTAGCGATGATGGCAAAGCGCTCGGCGCAACGATGGAAAACATGTGTTGACCGGTTTGGGCGAGGATTTGCCGAGTATCGTTTTCGGGAAAATCCTGCCTGAAGCTCGTGTTGATACTGCTATTCAGGTTCATGCGTTGTAATAAAAGATTCACCGGCAGGTCATGTTAATTCGGTATGCTATGTCCTGTTTGGCCATTGCCTTATTATGCAATAACACCACGTTTTCAATTCACTAAGGTTATGTTTATGGATGTGCGCACGTTATTCTCTGCATCGTCGGCAGAGCAACAATTTTCTCAGCAGCCGTCGCTGCGGGTGCCGGAATATCCGGAAAGAGTCGAATTACATACCGAACTGAATTCGGTCGCCTATGAGTTATTGACGCCTCCTTTCCAGCTTTCCCATCTGGTATTGATGTCCGAGCGCGACCGGGTTGAGCAGGAGCGTCAGTTGGTCGGGGAATTATGCGCGCACTATAGCGTCGATCCGCCTAGCGCGCATGAGAGCGATTTCAGCGCCGACTTTGGCGAATTCCGCTTGCGTTGGGAACGTCATACTGAGTATTCGACCTATACCGTTTATCGCGCCAAGGCTTTTGAGGTTCCATTTGAGCATCCCGCGATCGACGATGTGCCGGCGGAATGGGTCGCACGCTTGCCGGGCGAATTATTGGTGGCGACGCATATTGCGCTGGAAGACCGTTCTCGGCCGAAGCGCAGTTTGCATGAGCTGGTGACGTTGTTTGCTTCCGGCACAGTCATCGGTTCCAAAGTGGCCGGTGGGGCGGCCAGCGTATGGAGCGACAACCAGATTCACAAGGATAATTTCGGCCGCATTCTGATTCATGACGAGAATCTGCGCAGCCGCCAAGTCGGGCGGTTGGTGCAGCGTTTACTGGAAATCGAAACCTACCGCATGCTGGCCATGCTGCCATTGCCGATCACCCGCAGGATCATTCCGCAATTGGCTCGGGCTGATCAACGGCTGGCGGCGCTGATTGCCAGCAATGTCGAAACCAACAGCATAGAAGATGAACAGCACCTGCTCGAGGAATTGACGAGACTGGCGGCTGAGACTGAGCGGATGTCGGCACAAACCAGCCATCGCTTCAATGCGTCGCGGGCATACTACGATATTGTCAAATTGCGTATTACCGAGCTGCGCGAAGAGCGGATCGAAGGCTTGCAAATGCTGCAGGAATTCATGATCCAGCGACTGTCTTCCGCGATGGGCACGTGCGAACTGGTTCATACCAAACTCGAAACGTTGTCGACGCGGTTGGGGCGTGCCTCGGCGTTATTGCGCACCCGCGTCGACTTATCGATGGAAGCCCAGATCCGCGATTTGCTGAAATCGATGGACAATCGCGCGCATGTGCAGTTGCGCATGCAGGAGACGGTCGAAGGTTTATCGGTCGTGGTATTGAGTTATTATCTGCTCGGTATACTTGGGTACGGCCTGAAGGCCCTGAAGGCGGCAGGATATGATCTCGATGTCGAGTTGGTGACCGGCATGGCGATCCCGGTGATAGTTTTGAGCGTTTTTTTCGTAGTGACAGGGTTGCGGCACATTTTCCGGAAATTGCATCCAGATTGACGCTCACCCATCGAACGCATCAACACTCGGTAATGCTGACCGCCAGGCCTCCCAATGAAGTTTCCTTGAATTTGATCGACATTTCCAAGCCGGTTTGTTTCATCGCGGCGATGCAATTGTCGAGTGACATGAAATGCTGGCCATCGCCGCGGATTGCAAGCGATGCCGCAGTATAGGCCTTGATGGCGCCAAAACCGTTGCGTTCGATGCAGGGGACTTGAACCAGACTTCCCACCGGATCGCAGGTCATGCCGAGATGATGTTCCAGTGCAATTTCCGCCGCATTCTCGATTTTCTCTGTGGTGCCGCCCTTGATCGCGCATAAGCCGGATGCAGCCATCGCGGAGGCGGAGCCGACTTCGCCCTGGCAACCGACCTCGGCCCCTGAAATCGAGCTGTTATGTTTGATCAAACCGCCAATGGCTCCGGCCACCAGCAGAAAATCACGAACTTGTTCGGGTGTTGCGCCTTCATGCTTCACCGCATAATAAATTACCGCCGGTATCACGCCTGCTGCGCCATTGGTGGGGGCAGTGACAACCATGTGACCGGCGGCATTCTCTTCGTTGACGGCCATCGCGTAGGCGCACAGCCAATCATTCAACGTCGCTTTTTCGGGATTGTTCTGCAATTGCAGATATAACGAATGGGCGCGGCGCTTGATGTTCAATCCGCCCGGTAACCGGCCTTCTGCCACCAGTCCTCGTTCGAGACAAGTCCGCATCGCATCCCAGATGGCGTCCAGTCCATCATTGAGTGCCTGTTCGTTTATGCGTTCCAATTCGTTGCTGCGTTTCATCGCGGCTATCGATAAACCGCTGTCGGTCGACATTTTCATCATTTGATTGGCGCAATCGAACGGAAAACCGCAGGAACTGACGGCTTCCATTTTTATCGGCGCGACCAGCTGACCAATCTCGGCCAACGTGTTGATGAATCCACCACCAATTGAAAAGTAGGTTTCCGTGAGCAATGTTTTGCCCGTGCCATCCAGCAATTGAAAAATCATGCCGTTGGGATGCTCCGGCAGCGGATCTCCACGATCGAAAACGATATCTTCAGCGGGATTGAAGTGAATGACGACGGTTTCGTCGATCTGAAACGTCGTTTCTGACCACAATGCCTGAAACAATTCATTCACATCCAATTTCGCCAATGCCAGCGGCGTGTATCGATGCATTCCCAAAGTCACGGCGCGATCAGTGGCGTGTCCCTTGCCGGTGAATGCCAGGGAGCCTCGCAAGGTACATCGGACATGCAGGAAAGACGGCATAGGATGGCTGGACACAAACGCCTGGATCCGATCACGGAAATCCTTCGCGGCCACCATCGGTCCCATCGTGTGTGAGCTGGACGGGCCGATGCCTATTTTAAAAAGATCGAGAACGCTGATGAACATGACAATGCCTGTGAAAAAACGAAATAGAGTGACACCGTTGATGATGGTTGTGGATTGGTCGAATAGATCAATCACGCGCGCTAGTATGCTATATGTCTTTCACTGACTCAACTCATTTTTGACAACTTGTTGTTCGACAGGGAACTTATGCTACAACCGAGTTGCCGGGAGCAATGATCAGCGATTCCGGTGACTGTTTCTAGAGTATGGGAGGAAATTTGCGATGAGTCCTGATAGGGCAACGGATCAGCGCAGATGTGTTGTTTAAAAATTACAGTTCTCGCATAAATTTCTATAGGCTTATGTATTTTAGATTAAAATCAAGTTCCCTAAGAGATAGTGCCGGGTGAGACATGCCTGAATTCAAATGCACAATGAGATAGCTCTGACAAAGGTAGCGAGCGCAGTGGTCTTCAGAGCTTCCGCAGTCATCATCAAGTCATGTCATGATTAACGATGAAGTCATTTCGAGAGAGTCCTCCTGCGTGAGCACAACAGTTCCGATTTCCACGATCTTGAGTGATGAGCAACTCAGAGAGTTGTTCGATGGTGTCAACGATTTAATTCAGAGCGTGACGCCGGATGGGCGTTTCCTTTTCGTCAATCGGGCGTGGCGCGAGCTGCTCGGATACTCAACCGACGATGTCGCCGGCTTGACGATCTTCAGCATCATCCATCCCGATCATCATGCGGAATGTCTTGAAACCATCCAGCGCATCATGGCTGGAGAAAATCTGGGGCTCATGGAAGTGCCTTTTTTGACCAAGGATGGGCGTGTGGTCATCGTGGAAGGCAATCTCAGTCTGTATTCCATCAATGGCATACCGATCGCGACCCGCGGCATTTTTCGTAACATTACGGAACGCAAGGCGGCCGAAAGCGAAATCCGTAGTCTGAATGAAACGCTTGAACGTACCGTGGTGCAGCGCACCTTGGAGTTGAGGCTGAGCGAGAAACGGTTTCGAGACTTTATCGCCAGCATCCCCGGCGCAGTCTATGAGTTCTGTATCGATGCCCAAGGAGGCCGTTCGATGCCGTTCATGAGCGAAGGCATCGCCGACTTGATCGGCGTTCCCGCAATGGATTGCATGGCGGATGTCGGCGTCATTTTCAAGCAGATTCATGCGGAAGCCATAGCCGAGCTCGATGCCTCGATGCTTGTATCTATGAAGAACTTACTGCCTTGGTCGCATGAATATCCGGTAACGACGCCGCATGGCGAGAAATGGTTGCGGGGTTATTCGATTCCCAGCCGGGAGAATGATGGCAGTACCCGCTGGCGGGGCGTGCTGGTCGATATTACCCGGCAGAAACACATGGAAATCGCACTGCGCAACAATGAGCAATTGTTTCGCAGCCTCACGGAAGTTGCGCCGGTGGGTATTTTCCGAACCGACGAGACCGGCAAATGTTTGTATGTCAATGAGCGCTGGTGCTTGATTGCCGGGATGGACGCAGAAACGGCGCTTGATTTTGGCTGGGTTACAGCCATTTATCCGGAAGACCGCGAGCGCGTCATGAATGAGTGGGGCAGGGCAGTGCAGTATCAACGGCAATTCATCTCCGAGTATCGCTTCCAGACCAAGGAAAAAGTAATTACCTGGATTCTCGGGCATGCCCAGGCTGAGCGTGATCAGCATGGCAATGTGTTGGGATATGTAGGGACGATTACCGATATTACCGACCAGAAAATAAAGGAAACCGAGCTGGCGGAATCGCGCAATCTATTAAAAACGATTGTCGACACGGCGCCGGTGCGCATTTTCTGGAAAGACAGGGATTCCCGCTATCTGGGCTGCAATCCTTCGTTTGCACGCGATGCGGGCGTCATGTCAATGCAAGAAATCATCGGTAAGACCGACTATGATCTGAGCTGGACCGAAGAGCAGGCGAACCATTATCGAGCTGATGACCGGCAAGTGATCGATTCAGGTATTTCCAAACTATATTATGAAGAATCGCTCAAAAATGCTAGCGAAGAATCGTTGTGGATAGAAACTTCAAAAGTGCCGCTACTGAGTGTCACCCATGAAATCATCGGTGTACTCGGTATCTATCAGAACATCACCAAGCAGAAACAGGCCAATGACTCGATGCGTCTGGCCGCAGCGATTTACCAGTCGAGTAACGAAGCCATCATGGTGACCGATGAGAATGACCTGATCATCCAAATCAATCCGGCATTTACGCGCATGACCGGCTATGACATCGCCGATGTGATGGGCAAGAGTCCTGAAATATTCCGTTCCGGACGACATGATACTGATTTCTACCAGGAGATCCGGCACCGATTGCTCAACGAAGATCATTGGCAGGGCGAGATCTGGGATGCGCGCAAAGACGGTACCGTTCATGCCAAGTGGCTGAGTGTCAGTGTCATTCGGCATGCCGATGGGCGCATTCATTTTCATGTATCGCAGTTCACCGACATCACCGAAAAGAAGAAAAATGACGAGCTGATTTTGTCACAGGCGAATTATGATCAATTAACTGGCTTACCCAACCGTAATCTGTTCAAAAAACGGCTGGAAGCCAAAATCAAGAAATTGCGCCGTACTGGCACACCTCTGGCCATGCTGTTTCTGGATCTGGATCACTTCAAGGATATCAACGATACGCTGGGGCATGACAAGGGCGATGATTTGTTGCGCGAAGTGGCCATCCGCGTGAAATCGTGCGTGATGGAAACCGATACCGTGGCGCGCCTGGGTGGCGACGAATTTGCGGTCATCCTATCGGATTCAGTCGAGATTCAACGTGTTGAATCGGTTGCGCAGCATATCATTCTGCAATTGAACAAGCCGTTCAATTTCAATCAGAATCGCACCAATTACTATATTTCCACCAGCATCGGCATCGTGTTCTATCCCCAGGATGGCGCCGACATGAAAAGTCTGATGAAACATGCCGATCAGGCCATGTATGCAGCCAAGCTGGAGGGGCGCAACCGTTTTTGTCATTTCACTCATTCCATGCAACAGCAAGCGCATGAAAAAATGGCCCTGATTCATGATCTACGGCAGGCAATCGCGCGAGGAGAGTTGCACGTCTATTATCAGCCGATCCTGGAATTGCACAGTGGCCGCATGATCAAGGCGGAAGCGCTGGTGCGCTGGAAACATCCACGGCGCGGCATGATCAGTCCGACGACGTTCATTCCGCTGGCTGAGGAAAGCGGCCTGATTCTGGATATCGGCGAATTGGTGTTCAAACAATCGATCGCTTTTATTCATCAATGGCAAAAACGGCTGGATCACATCATTCAGATCAGCATCAACATGTCGCCCATTCAGTTCAAATTCATGAGTAAATTTAACTGGCTGGAGAAATTGACTGAACTGGGGCTGCCTGGCAGTTGCCTGAATGTTGAAATTACCGAGGGCTTGCTGCTGAAAGATTCGTCGGTGGTGCAGGAATATCTGCTGGAATTTCGCAATAACGGCATCGAAGTATCGATCGATGATTTCGGCACCGGCTTTTCATCGCTCTCCTATCTGAAGAAATTCGATATCGATTATCTCAAGATCGACCATTCCTTCATCAATCAGCTGATCGATAGCGAAACCGACCGCACGTTGGTAGAAGCCATCATCATGATGGCGCACAAATTGGACATCAAGACCATCGCCGAGGGGGTCGAGACGAAGGAACAACAAGATCTGTTGACGCAGTTCGGCTGCGATTATGTGCAGGGATTCTTATATTCGGAAGCCATCAAGGGGAAAGCATTTGAAAAATTGCTGGTTGAACAGGCGCATCGGCTCACTGCCTAGTTTCAGTATGCTGCGATGGGTGCTCTTTGTCCTGATGGTTGGACTGTTGGCCGGTTGTGTGTCGCCGATTGCGCTGAACCGGGCCGTCATCGCGTATGATGATGCAGTAACCGATGCGTTGTCGCAGCAATTGCTGATCAATATTGCGCGCGCCTATCATCGACAGCCGATCCATTTCACCGGGGTATCGAATATCGCGGCAACATTCAGTTTTCAGGCCAACGCCGGTGCCATGCCTTCGCCCGGCGGACTTGCCGGCGCCTCGATAATGCCGATTTTTGGCGGCACCTTCGCTGAAAACCCGACCATCAGCATCGTTCCGATCGAAGGAGAAGATTTCACCCAACGGCTGTTGACGCCGTTTCCACAAAACAAATTGACCTTATTATTGCGGCAGCGTTATGACGTCGATTTGCTATTGCGCATGATGGCGCAGGAAGTGCGCCTGTTCCAATCTCCGCATTATCAAATCTATCGCAACAGCCCGCGCGATAAAAGCAACTACGAGATGTTCCGCCGGGTGGTGCTGCATTTATCAGCCATTCAGGATGACAACAAATTGTATGCCGAGCCGTTGCCGCTCATTCATACCTGGACCGTTCCCGCCCGCGCCATCGAGGCGGAAGGCTTTCAGGCATTGCAAAAGGAATTCAGCGTGCGCCATGATCCGGTCAGCAATACGTATACGCTGCGCAAGCACACGACCGGGCCGATTCTGATCACCAATTACGATCCGGGTCTTCTTTCCGATGATGAACGTGATCAACTGAACAATATGGCGGATGATTGGGATGTCAGCGATATCGCATTCGATATCCGTGCCGATCACTATGGCGGGGGGTGGCCGATGCGGGGCGTGTTCCGGCTCAGGAGTTTCCATGCGATTCTTGGTTTCCTGGGTAAAGCGCTCGGTGCTGAAGCAGGCTATCATGTCGATAAAGATCTTCGGACGCCTCAAATTCTCAACGATGAAAATCCTGATTTGACGATGGAATTGGTGGCTTCGCGCCTGCCTCCATCCGAGGCGGATATTTCAGTGCGCTGGAATGATCGGTTTTATGCGGTGAAAACTACCGGTCCCTATGCCCGCTGGAATCGCGATGCATTTCAATTGCTGTTTTTGCTGTTCCAGATGACCGTCACCGATATCCCGCGCGTCGGCGTGCCCAGTATCACGATCGCCAAGTAACTTCTTTGAGCTGGAATTCATGTCGGTTTTGCAAGTGATCTGCATCCATCATTTGGTGCGAATAGCGCATACCCAGACGGTGGTGTTTGCGACCATGGCTGTACCTCATGCTGTATTCCCTTTGGCGATCATAAAGAACAGAACCGCTGAAACGCTGGTGCATCGCGTTATGATATGATTTTCGATCCTGACGGGAGGAATGAGATGCGCGCAGTTTTTCTTGATTTCGGTTCCGTAACTCGCGGTGATATGGATTGCGGATCAATGGAGCGGGCGATCTCGCCGTGGCAGTATTTTGATGATTCGTCTGAACAGGACGTGCTGGAACGTATTCAAAGTGCTGACGTGGCCGTCAGCAATAAGGTATATATCGGCCATGAAGCGATCGTTGCGGCAAAGCATCTGAAATTGATTTGCGTGGCGGCGACCGGCTATAACAACATCGATCTTGCGGCTGCGGCCGAGCATGCCGTGCCGGTATGCAATGTGCGCGGCTATGCCACGCCCTCGGTGGTGCAGCATGTGTTCATGCTGATGCTGAATCTGGCGCGCCATTTTGTCGATTATCAGGCGCTGGTGAAAGAAGGCGGTTGGCAGGCCAGCAGATTTTTTTGCCCGTTGGATTATGATATTCAGGAGCTGTCCGGAAAAAAGCTGGGTATCATTGGATTTGGTGAGCTGGGTCAGGCAGTAGCTGAAGTTGCCCGAGCCTTTGGCATGCAGGTGCTGATTGCCGATCATAAGGGGAAATTGCCGTGTCCGGGCAGGATGGCATTCGATGACGTGATGCGGGACGCGGATGTGATTACACTGCATTGTCCTTACTCGCAAGAGACGCACCAACTGATCAGCCGCCGGGAATTTGAACTCATGAAGCCCTCGGCGTTGCTGATCAATACTGCACGTGGCCAATTAGTAAATGAGGCCGACTTGCTGCACAGCTTGCGTACGCATCGCATTGCCGGTGCGGCCCTCGACGTGATCCAGGAAGAGCCGCCCGGCGCGGACAATAGTATGTTGCGGCAGCTGCCGCCAAATCTGATTGTGACGCCGCACATCGCTTGGGCCAGCCGGGAATCCAGGCAGCGTTTGCTGGATCAATTGGCAGGCAATATCAGGCATTTCTTTCGGAACGAGCCTTTCAATCAAATCATGGATGCGTTGCACTCGAGCGCTGCCGGTCAACGCTGAACTGAAATAGGAGAAAATACCGGAATGCACCATTGGATGATACTTGCCGCCGCGATCGTCAGTGAGGTGATCGCAACCTCATACCTTAAAACGACCGAAGGATTCACGCGCTTGTGGCCATCGGTCATCGTCGTGGCCGGATATGTGCTGGCGTTTTATTTTTTATCGCTGACGCTGCGAACCATTCCGGTCGGCATTGCCTACGCCATCTGGTCCGGGGTTGGCGTGGTGCTGATTGCACTGAGCGGCTGGCTTTTTCTCGGGCAAACGCTGGATATTGCTGCGGTAATCGGTTTGGTACTGATTGTTTTGGGGGTGGCGGTGATCAATATGTTTTCTCAGAGCATTTCACACTGAATGGCATGAGCGCAATTTATTTTATTAGCGTTAGCGGTTATACATGACCGTAACAAATTGATTGGACTGATCGATTCTGGAATCAAGACGGATGGAATGGATGGGTAACGGCAGGATATGGAGTGAATTTATTGGCTCGTCTTGAACGTTCACCCAGGCTCGATATCGTAATGTGTTTCACGTGAGATTATTTCCCTTTAAATATGAACAAAGCGTTTACCAAGGAAGACGAAGACAACGATGACACGCCCGACGGCACTCCGAAATTGCCGCGAGGTGTGAAAAATTACATTACGCCAGCAGGCCATCAGCGGTTGAAAGACGAGTTTGATCAATTGTGGAAAGTGGAGCGTCCGGAACTCGTCAAAACTATTACTTGGGCCGCATCGAACGGCGATCGTTCGGAAAATGGCGATTATATCTACGGCAAGCGGCGCTTGCGCGAAATCGACCGGCGCCTGCGTTTTCTGTCCAAAAGATTGGATAGCGCGGAGGTAGTCGATCCGGCGCTACGCGGCGAATGCGATCAAGTATTTTTCGGGGCTACCGTGACAGTCTGCAATGTGCAAGGCCAAGAAAATACCTACAGCATCGTCGGGATGGATGAGGCCGATCCCGGTCGCGGCCATATCAGCTGGATTTCGCCATTAGCCAAGGCACTGCTCAGGGCGCGCGAAGGCGACGTTGTGGCGTTGCATACCCCGGGAGGAAGGGAGGAACTTGAGGTGATTGCGATTCGCTACTCGACATTGTGATTCCGGAGGATTGAACCGTGGCCTGAGTACACGAGCGTGTACTGGCAATGCAGTTCCATTGTTGTTCAGTCAAATCCTGCACACCATACAGCCTCGAGATGAATGCGAGGAAACTAGTAACTGCCGGAATATGCCGTGCGCCGGTAAAATATTTGCTTCTTTCGATCATGTCTCCCCACAGGAATGCGCCAAACCCGCCGATTTTGTCGGATTGCTGCAGCACCCAGGCATAGAATGCGATCTGTTCCAGGAGGGTCTCGATATCATCGAAGTACTCTTCTGCCAGAAACGTGCCTGGCACCAACAATAATTTGCGTCCGATGGAATTGTTCGCTTCCAGAGTCATCATGGCACTCCATACCCATTCGCCGTATTCAACCTGATGACGGTAGCCATACTCTTGCGATCCGCAGCGATGAATGGCGCCATAACAATCGAAGCCCAAGTACTCAGCGTCATCCAGCACGACGACTTTTTCATCAGGAAATTCTCTTTTCTGCAGAGTCAGTTCGGTCCATGCCTCGATGTGCATGATTCCTGACCCCGGGAACCGTTGCCGCAACGCTTGTCCCGCCCTGCGCAGAGTATCGAGCGTTTGCACATATCGATTGGCTACTTCGTGGCAGGCAGGTGTTTTATTTCGTATGACGCATTCTCCACGCACGTTCCACATCGGTTCATCCATAAAAAACAGGATGTTTCGCTGATGCAGCGTGGATCGTTCTATCGCGGCGATGATGCCGGAGACATCATCATGGTAAATTCCGGTGTCTGCATCCAGCAGAAAATGATTGATCTTCATGACGGGCAGCAATTTATTATTATTGACATCGAGGTATTCGGTAATTTCCTCCAGCGTCCTGGGCCAGAATCCGAACGAGTTGCTGTGAGCGTCTACTTCATCGAGTTGAGCACTTTCAGTCAGGAAAATACCAAAAATTTTTTCAGTTCGAGCGGTATTGAAATAATCCGCCATGACATTGAGCGAACTTAGCATCAGTACTAAGCTTATAGCGATCAACCTGTTCATCTTGGCGCTCCCTTTTGACTGCTTGATTGTTTTTCCCAGATGAAATGATAAGTCTGTGCTGACGGTATGACTGTGATTTATGTCACTGTTGCGGTAGATGGGCAAATTAAGTCTGATTTCAAAGCACTGGCACCAGATACGATTGTCTTTCAGAATTTTTGATGAGCACTGCTCTAGTTCTCAAGGATATCGCCATCGATATAGCGCCATGCATGGTTTTCGCGAATGAAACGACTGATTTCGTGCAAGCGGTGCGCTTTTCCATTGAGTTTATAACGAGCGACAAATTCTACGATGGCGTGGTCAGTGTCGGATTGCAGATGCCGTTTTACCGTCAGTCCGAGCCAGTGCGGGGTAGGGGACTGTGTCAATTCCAGTGATGAGGGGCAGGTGGACGGATGCCAGGTCGCCAGCAGATATTTTTCCCGGTGCAACGTATAGGCTGTATAGCGCGAGCGCATCAGAATTTCTGCCGTATCCGGCATCTCGCCATTATCCAGAAAACGGCCGCAGCAATCGATATAACGCGGCTCGGCGCCGCATGGGCAGCGCAGAGATTGAATGTCAGACTTTTGATGAGCCAAGGTGATTTCCAGGAAGGAAATGAAGGTAGCGGAATTGTATCGTCATTTCTTGTTGCGGTGTCGGTGTATATGCAGAAAGAAGTCGGGGTGGCAACGAATCGGCTCATTATGTTCGTGCGTGAGCTAACTCCTGACAATTTTGATGCGAGGTGATGCTGACCGTAAATGGGGCTTCGAGGTGATGTCGTCGCCAATCGCTCGAAGGTATGTGTTAGTGCTTTCCGATTGTTCTTCCATGATACTTTTGTGGTATTTTCTCTCCTGGCAGCTCGACGCGAATTGTTTGACCCTTCGATTAATTCGATGTTAGAGTGCTTTCCATAAAGGGGTTATGGTTTTTGGATCCTTAGTTGGATGTTTTTTTTATAATTTTGAGAGGAAAGAATGAAATACCAATTAAAAAAACAAACGAACCGCATGGTTCAAGTTTTCGCAGGAGGGGTGCTGCTGGTCGGCATCGGTGCCTCGGGTGCTCAAGCGAACACGATCATGAGCACCGATAACGGCTTTACTAAATTACTCAGGGAAAATGGCATTAATATCGGTGGCTGGATACAAGGTGGCGCTACCTATAATCCCAGTCAAACGCATGGATTCAATGGACCGGTTACATTTGCTGATCAGGCCAATCGGTTTCAACTGAATCAGCTCAATTTTTTCGTTGAACGCGGTGTCAGAACAGAAGGAAGCGGGTGGGATATCGGTTTCAGGGCTGATTTCATGTTCGGTACCGATGCCATTTTTACGCAGGCATATGGTAATCCCGCATTTGATGTCAATAACGGCAGGCCATTGGCGGATCGCGGCAATTGGGATCTGGATATCTGTTGTAGTTCCAGCCGGACTTATGGCATTGCGATTCCGCAGGCATTTGCAGAAGTGTATGCGCCGCTCGGAAATGGGTTGAATGTCAAAGTGGGGCATTTTTATACGCCCATCGGATATGAAACGGTTCCCGCACCCAACAATTTCTTCTATACCCACGCGTATACCATGCAATATGGCGAGCCCTTTACTCACACGGGCGTACTCGGTAATTACGCGATCACTAAAAATTTCACGGCAATGTTTGGGACCATCGGCGGCAGCGGAACGGGCGGCTGGGATGGCAATTTTGACAAGCAAATGGAAAACTGGGGTGGCATTGGCGGTGTTACCTGGACCAGCGATGATCACAATACCTCCTTGAATGTCAGTGGCACCGGTAGTACTACCTCGACGCGCAATAGCAGTTTCTGGGGAATGTACAGCATTGTCCTGAAACATAAATTCTCGGAGAAAACCCATCTGGTCTTGCAGCATGATCATGGTTTTGCAGATAACGTACTGTTGGCGAACAATGTCTATGCCGGTGTCGTCAAAGATGCGGAATGGTATGGCGTGAATTCGCATTTTTATTATGATGTGACGCCTGACGTGTCAGTTGGTGTGCGTGCCGAGTGGTTCCGCGACCGCGACGGTTTCCGGGTATTTGCGCCAGGCAGGGTGACCGCTGCGACCAATCACCTGGGTGTCAGTTATGCCAGTAATATCGGTTTGCTCGGAGCGAGTACCCCGGCCGATTATTATGCGGTAACGATAGGTGCCAACTGGAAAGCGGCGAAGACATTGAAAATAGCGTGGCAGGGATTGAGTCAACTGAACATCCGTCCCAATATCCGTTATGATCGGGTCGATGCGTTGCACGAATCATTGCAAGCCTCTGCCTACCGTCCATTCGGCGGCAACAAAGATCAGATTCTATTTTCACTGGATGCCGTACTTCCTTTCTAAGATGGAGGTCTGAACTATGAATGCATTGATGACATATGATGATAAAAATGCGCCTTAGGGCGCATTTTTTTATTATGCTGCACTACTCATCGATAACCACTCAAGAAGTCCCTGCAGCTTAACGAGCCTTATTGCTGTACTGCCGCAGTCCATTCAGCAAATTTTCCATATCTTCCGGTATTTCAGCTTCCCAGCTCACGTTCTGACCTGTGTCGGGGTGGGTCAGTGTTAATTTCCGTGCGTGCAGCGCTTGCCTGCTGAAACTCATTATCATTTCCTCGGCGATGGATCGAGCAGCTTTCGGCTTGTTTCCATAGACTGGATCGCCCACCAGCGGGTGGCCGATTGAATGCATGTGTACGCGGATCTGATGCGTGCGGCCCGTCTCGAGGCTGCAGGCAAGCAACGAGCAATTCTCGAACCGCTCAATGACGTGATAGTGCGTGCGCGCCGGTTTGCCCCGTGGGGTTACCGCCATTTTGGTGCGATGCACGGGATGCCGGCCGACCGGCGCATCGACCATGCCATTCTGATTGACCGATCCGAGCACTACAGCGAGATACTCGCGTTGGGCGGTATGTTGCTGGAGTTGGCGTACCAGATGGGTTTGTGCAATCACGGTTTTTGCAACCACCAACAATCCGCTGGTATCCTTGTCCAGCCGATGTACGATACCGGCGCGCGGTACCTGCTCGAGCTGCGAGGCGTGATGCAGCAAAGCATTCAGCAACGTGCCCTGCCAATTGCCGTTGCCGGGATGAGTGACCAGCCCGACCGGTTTGTTGATGACGATGAGCGCATCATCTTCATGGACGATGGCTAAGCCGATGGCCTCGGCTGTATGGCATGAATCTGCGGCAGTGGCTTGTGGAACGATATGAATGTGTTCATTGCCCCATACTTTTTGTTTAGCGGTTGCGGCATGCCCGTCGACTAAAACATGGTTTTCCTCAATCCAGCTTTGCAGCAGGCTGCGCGACCAATGGGGCAGAAGCTTGGCCAATGCCTGGTCAAGGCGCAATCCTGCAAAATCGCCGGGAATGGTCAGTTCGATGTCGTCTTGCTGCGGTTGCGCATGTGCTGAGGGTGTCAGCTTTGCGCTATAATCCGGGGGAGCATCGTTGTCTTTTATGGAATTCATCATGTTACGAAGTTTAGCGTTGATTCTGGTCTTGGCGCTCACTGCATGCGGGTTATTGCCTGAGCATACCGAAGATCAACAGGATTGGTCCGCCAATAAATTCTATTCGGAAGCGAAGAATAAGCTGACCGAGGGCAATTATACCGCGGCCATCAAATTGTATGAATCTTTGGAAGCGCGTTATCCCTATGGACGCATAGCACAGCAGGCGCAATTAGAAACCGCTTACGCGCATTATAAGAATGAAGAAATGGCGCTGGCCATCACGGCTGCGGATCGCTTCATTAAATTGCATCCCAATCATGCGAATGTCGATTATGCTTACTATATCAAGGGCTTGTCGAGTTTTAACGATAACTGGGGCATGATGGGCTTTTTGATGAAGGGGCCGCTCAAACAGGATATGAGTGAGCGTGATTCAAAAGCGTCGCGCGAGTCATTCGAAAACTTCAAGGAACTGGCCACACGTTTTCCGGACAGTAAATACGCAGCGGATGCCCGGCAGCGCATGGCGTATCTGCTCAATTCGGTGGCCATGAGTGAAATTCATGCGGCGCGGTATTATATGAAGCGCAAGGCCTATATCGCCGCCGCCAATCGCGCTCAGAATGCGGTGAAAGAGTATCCGCGAACACCGGCGACCGAAGAAGCCCTGTATATCATGGTCAAAGCCTATGAGGAACTGGAAATGTATGATCTGCGCGATGATGCCGAGCGCGTGATGCGGATCAATTTTCCGGAAAGCCGCTTTCTCAGGGAATTGCCGGAAGTCGGAGCGAAGGGATGGTGGGAATTCTGGAAATCTTGATGGATTCAAATAAAGCAGATGAGCGTGTTGATTCTGATCTCAACGCAACCTGACCACGCGAGCTCTTCAGAACTTTGCTAAAACTCCGGCAAATGGACTGCCAACACATCGCACCCCGCATGATATAGCACATCTTTTGCGGTTGAGCCCATCAGCGCCGCCCATCCATGCCGGCCATGAGAACCAACCACGATCAGATCAATCTGTTGCTGTGCTGCCAATTGTGTGATTTCCTGTTGTGGCTCACCCCAGATCAACCATCGGCATGCCGGCTCGATATCTAATTCATCGCTGATTTGTTTGAGCTTGTTCTTCTCGGTTTCCAGCAACTCATACGATGAGTCTTCATCCAGTGGAATGACCAGTCCATACGGAGTGTCCGGCATCGGAATATTATCCAGCACATGAATGATGTGAAGTTTGGCATTGAGTTGATCCGCCAACTGTTTTGCCTTTAGAGCGACATGATGGCCCTGTGCAGAAAAGTCGATGGCGATGAGAATATGATGGTAGTGATTCATTCTGATCCTTGAATAAATAGATGCGATGGTAGCGTGAAGATGCCGATGGAACGGCGCTCACTTTATCACAATCCTTTTGGCTATACCGTCATGATTGCTGAATTGCCTCACTGGTGCTCATCAGTCTCGACGGGACGTAAATATTGGGCTAAGAAGGCGCTGACTCGATATTCATACTCTCTGCCAGCATACGAATGCATATTGAAGTGCCCGGCGCCGGGAACGACCCATAATTCTTTGGGAGTTCGAGCTGCTGCATACAGACGCTCGGTTTCCGGCTGCGTCGTATGGGCATCGCGCGTGCCAGCGATGAATAGCACCGGCGAACGCAGATGATCGATCTTATGAATGGGACTTAGTTGATCCATTGCAGTGTTCAATTGCAACGACAGGTATGCCAATATCACCGGCATCAACACTGTGCCATACTCTCCAAAATGAAGCCTCAGGCGGTTCTCGACCGCTTCTTCGATGGTAGGGTGCAGCGATTCCAGGATGACCGCATCCAGATTCAGATTCTGTTTTGCCAGTACGATGGCAGCAGCGCCGAGAGAAGCACCAATGGCTCCGATGCGCTCGCGCGGAAATGTGCGCCGCAGATAGTTCACGGATGCAACGACGCTATCGGATTCGTGCAGTCCGAAACTGATGTTTTCTCCTGGGGTTTCGCCATGCGCATACAGATCGATGAACAGCACGCTGTATCCTTGATTTCTCAGGAATCTGGCTCGTCCAAGCATTTCGAGCCGATTGCTTCGCATTGAATGAACCAGCAACACAACGCCGTCGCCGAGATATCCGCGCGATAGCCAGCCATGCACCATACTGCCATCAGCGGCTGGAATCTGTATCGATTCAACCGGAAAATCCGCTGACAGCGTAGCGACCGCGCTGGGAGCCGGAGCGGTCAACAATGAACCCATCAAAAAGACCATCGCGGTAATGGCGAGTAGCACGGCGCTTATTTGAATCGCGGGGGAACGGAATATTTTTCTGGAAGTACTGGGTTTCATCTGAAATGCTTGGCTTGTAAAGTGAATGAGTGTTGAGAAATGTACGGCCGCCTCAGGAAAATTCAAAAATTCCAGATTAATTGATGATCCCGGTGCCGATACAGTGATGATTTTCTCATTATCATTTACCGGCTGCAGAAATAATCATCAAATTAAACCTCAAAAGATTAAATAATTGCTTCAAATCCTTAAATTGTGAAACCGAGGGACTATTTTTTTTATACAATGTGAGCGCGTGCGAGAAATGGGCTATTCCCTCTTTTTGCTAGGACTGCCGCTTACGGCCCGATGAATTCGCAGTGCAAGCATCGGGTATCGACAGCAGGTGTTATCACAGAATCTTCGATCGGCTGCGATGAGTCTTGATCGTGACGATGGAATCGAACCGGGCACATTTATTATGGATACTAGCGAGCATAAAGAATTTCGAGAAAGAATGCGTTTGGTATTAGCTTCCTTTACACAGGAATTGCCGGAAAGAATTTCTGAAATTGAAGCGTTATGGGAGAGGTTGCAAATCGATTGGGATAATAAAGCTCTACAGGAATTACATCGTTCTGTGCATAACCTGGTCAGCAATGGCAGAACATTCGGTTATCCTGAACTGAGCAGCCAAGCGCGTGCCTTGGAGCGCATTCTCAAGAGCCTGTTGCGTGAAGCGTGCCTGACTGATATTGCACAAGCGGATAGTATCTGGCAGCAGATACTTGAGTTGAAAAGGCTGTCGGCTGAGAAGGAACCTGTGGTCACTAGCGATATGGCGGTGGTTGCGGACGAAAATGCGTTTTTGCCGGATGCGGATGGCTCGAATTTGATTTTCGTCGTCGAAGATGATGCCGAAGCTGCGCAAGAATTAGCACTGCAATTACGCTATTACGGCTATGAGGTTGAAGTGTTCAATCATCTGGACAAGTTCCGCAGCGCCATTTTGCATAAACCCAACGCCATTATTTTGATGGATGTTGAATTTCCTGAAGATACGCTCGGTGGGATTCATGTCATGGAAGCCATTCAGCGGGAATTGCCTTGCCCGGCCCGGGTGATTTTTATTTCCGTTCATGATGATATGGCGTTCAGGTTGGGGGCGGTGCGCGCCGGAGGGGTCGCTTACTTCACCAAGCCCATCAACTCCACGGAACTGATCGATCAGCTTGACTTGATTACCGCGTCGCAAATTCAGGAGCCGTTTCGGGTATTGATCGTGGATGACAGTCCGACGGTGCTTGCCTATCACACGGCGATTCTGGAACAGGCCGAGATGATCGTCAAAGCTTTGCCGGAACCGATGAGGCTGCTGGAGGTTCTCAGTGATTTCAATCCCGATATCATTCTGATGGATTTGTACATGCCGGAATGCAACGGTACAGAACTGGCACGGGTCATCCGACAGATGGATGGTTTCCTCAGCACGCCGATCGTGTACCTGTCCACCGAGAATGACTTCAATACCCAACCCGAAGCAAAAAGCCTGTCCGGCGACGATTTTCTGGTCAAGCCGATCGACCCTGCGCATTTGATCGCAGCCATTACCGCGCGAGTATCGCGCGCGCGCTCATTGCGATCGCTGATGATCCATGACGGCCTGACAGGGCTTCTCAATCACACGGCGATCAAAGAAGAGTTGGCACGTGAAGTAGGACGTTCCACGCGCCTGAACACGCCGCTGTCGTTTGCAATGGTCGATATCGATTTCTTCAAGAAAGTGAATGACACCTATGGACATGCGGCCGGTGACCGGGTGCTGAAGAGCCTGGCGCGATTGCTCAAGCAACGCCTGCGCGATACCGACATCGTGGGCCGCTACGGTGGAGAAGAATTCGCCGTGATCATGAATGATACCGATGCCAGCTCCGCAGCCAAGGTCATCGATGAAATCAGAAATGTGTTTTCACGCTTGATCCATTTGAGCCATGACGAAGAGTTCTCGGTGAATTTCAGTTGCGGTCTCGCCGACCTGGCGCATTTTCCCGATGTCGCCAGTCTGAGTGAAGCGGCCGACAAAGCGCTGTATCAGGCCAAGCAGCGGGGACGTAACAAAGTGGTGGTGAATGTAGGCGATTGAATCGTAAATCACTGTTGAGTGGCCGCTTGGCATGGGTGCGCCACTCACTGTCTGAACACGATGTGGGATGAATTGCGATAGCTCAGGGCTGCTGATTATATTGCTCGCTTCAGAATACGTTCGATCAGCAGATGCATGTCAATAACCTGTGTAACAGTTACAGAACCGGTCTTATCACCTGGGTTTTACTCGAAGCTGTCAATCCGACCGAGTCCAGCCCGTCAATAATCTGCGTTGAACGAAGCTTTCAAAAAAACCAAACAGTCCATTTCCTCCTCAGAATGGGCATGATCAGCGCGCTATCCGAATGTACTTTCGCGTACAGATGAGTTTGGCGAAAAAGTGCATGATGGCAACTCATTCTTTGAGAATGCTCAAGATTAACCCCAATGAGGAGATCATCATGAAAATATTAATGATTCTGTTTGTGCTGGGTATGTTTGCTTCAACAGGATATGCGGCTGAAACCGTGCTGGAAAAAAGCGAGGCCCAGAAAAATGAAGTGAAGCGGGATGCCAGCAAAGCCATCAACCGTATCGATGAAGAAACCTGTACCGGAACAGGTACCGATTGCGCCAAGAAAAAATTGGAACATCGGACTGAAGAAGCCAAAGATGCCATTAAGGACAAGTCTTCAGAGATGAAAAATAAAGTGGATTGATTTCATCAGCCATCATTAAAACTTGTTTCTGTGAATGGGTTTTAATGATGGCGGAATGCCAGCCTTTATCTGTACTGGCTCAGATCTGAGCT
Source organism: Nitrosomonas sp. JL21 (assembly GCF_009833095.1). GTDB lineage: Bacteria > Pseudomonadota > Gammaproteobacteria > Burkholderiales > Nitrosomonadaceae > Nitrosomonas. The sequence goes on along the minus strand of NZ_QRCB01000017.1, from coordinate 40,096 downwards.
GCTATGAGTAAAATCAATCTAGTTAGCAACCAGTATCAGTGATGACTATGGCCATGTGTATCAGAGTCATGGTCCATTTTTAGAGAATTCAACTGTTTCCGCTGCTCCTCTGTTAAAACGCCATGAATCGCGCTACGTTCATTAATGTGATGTTCTATCATTGCATTAGCACTCTCAGCAAGTTCTTTCCCAAGCTTGCGTAATTGATCATCCGTTGTACTCGGAATCATGCTTTCTCTTTTCAGGTTTTTTACACTTTTCATCAATTGGTGTTTAATTTGTTTATGTTCTTGATCGTACTTTAGATGCAAACGAACAATTTTTCCTAATTGCTCATCGCTTAATTTCAGTGCGTCTGTATGGGATATGATCATATGAGCATAATCAGGCTCTTTTCCATGCTTGTCCCATTTTTTATGTCTGTCATGTTTCTCATGCAGAGCTTCTTTTTCATGGGAATGTTGCTGTGCTTGAGCCAGTAAGATATTTTTATTTTCAATTTGAGACTCGATTGGATTATTGGATGCCACAGCGATAGAGGCTATGCCAATTAAAAATATCAGAGTACTTGAAACTAAAAAGATGAGCTTGTTGCGAGCCATGATACCTCTCCTTTTTGTGGTTAGGATTTATTAAGTTTAGGAATAGGATAGGATTCATATTCAGTCGCAAAGTGCCCATCTAAAATTTTATTTATGTCATTGTCGATACTGGCGGGAGCACTGGCCGCAGAATCTTTATAAACTTTGGTTCTCAATGATTCCCGCAAGATCAGTGCATCAGTATCTCGTTACCGCTATCGCAGAGTGGGCGAGCATTGATAATCTCAACATTCGCCGGCCATTCTCAGCGAGAATTCGGCCACGCGCGATGCGGCAAAGTGTCACATTGCTTTCCGCAGCCGACGTGGCTGAAATAAGCGAACTGAGCGGGACCGCTATGCTGCGTTGTCGCTTGAACGCGTGTGCAAGGTGCGCGGCGGTTGAGGGCCGGTTTGCACGCAGAATTGCTGTTTGCTGAATTCGGCGCGTGATACCGGACTGGGGTCGATGGATTTCAGCGTTTCTATGATCGCGACACGGGGGGCCAGACCGGCATAGTTGGCCACTTGAATGGCAAGGCCGGGGCGGGCGTTCAATTCAATGATCATCGGACCTTGATCCCGGTCCAGTACCAGATCTGCGCCCAGATATCCGAGGCCGGTCATGTCGTAACAAGCTGCAGCGAGTTGCAACAGCTTGTCCCAGTGAGGAATCACCAGATCGGAGAATGTTTTGCGCGTGTCGGGGTGATGCAGAACGGTGCGGCCAAATTGTACGGCATGCAGCGCTCGGCCGGTGCCGATATCGATACCGACACCGACCGCGCCTTGATGAAGATTGGCCTTGCCATCCGATGCGTGGGTAGTGAGCCGCAACATTGCCATGATCGGATAACCCAGAAAAACGATGATTCGTATATCGGGAATGCCCTGGTAGCTGTAGTCCGAGAATACCGGATCGAGTTGAATCAGCGATTCGATCATCACGCTATCCGGCTTGCCGCCAAGACTGTGCAGACCACTCAGAATATTGGATACATGGCGTTCGATGTCAGCCAATTGCAACGCGTCGCCGCTGGGCTTGAAGTAGAGATTGTGGTCATTCCGGACGATGACGAGAATACCTTTGCCGCCGCTGCCCTTGACGGGTTTGATGACGAACTGATCGTGCGGGCGGAGCAGTTCTTTCAGCGATTTGACGTCATGCTGATAGTGCAGGGTACCGAGCAACTGAGGAACCGTGATGCCGGCTTTCTGGGCCAATAATTTGGTCTTCAGCTTGTTATCGACCAGTGGGAACAAATGGCGCGGATTATAGCGGGAGATCAAACCAGCGTTTCTCTGGTTCATGCCGATGATGCCGAAGCTTCTGAGTTTTTCAGGGCTTGCCAGAAACATTGCGTCGTTCCAGTGAATGGAATCGATACAACTCGGACAACCGGTAGCCGGTATATTGTCCGAGAATCAGGATCAACGCGAGATTGACCAGCATCAGCTCTGGAAAATTGAATGTCAGGTATTCCACTGTCCGGTTGGTCATGAAGAGATACGCGATGATCGCCGTCAACAAGCTGCCACCACCCTGAACGAACACTTCTCTGGGCCCGTCTTCCTCCCACAGCACCGACATGCGCTCGATCGTCCAGGATAGGATGATCATCGGGAAGAATGTCACGGTCATCGCCTGATCAAGCCCGAGCTTGTTGCTCAGAATGCTGATACTGGCCATGATCGCAATGACGACGATGATCACGGCTGAAATGCGCGCGACGAACAGCAGATTGAGCTGCGACAAATACGAGCGGATCAGCAGGCCGGTGCCGACCACCGTCAGAAATATCACGATGCCCGTCAGTAACGTCGTTTGGATCAATGCCAATGCAATCAGGATAGGCATGAACGTGCCCGATGTGCGGATGCCGATCAGTAACCGCATGATGACCACGATCAATGCGCCGATGGGCAATAGTAAAATCATCTTGAAGGCATTCTGCTGCTCGATCGGCAAGCTGTAGATCGAAAAATCGATGATGCCCGCCTCCTTGTTCATGCTGTCACGCAGCACCAGAGTGCGGGTGGGGTGCACATTTTTGATGATCGAGAATGAGATCTGGGAATTCTTACCGCCGACGACATCCAGCAGCGATTCATCGCCTCGCTGCCAGATCAGAAAATCGTCGGGTTTGCCGATTTTTCCAGTATTCTGATTGAACAATAACCATCGGTTCCCGATATACACCTCGACGAAATTGGTCAGCGATTGGCGGCGTCGGCCATCTTCGAGATAGAGCCCGCGCACGATGCGCGCGCTGATGCCTTCCAAAGCCAGCAAGTTGATGATCAGGTGGGTTTTATAATCTTCACTCGGTTTTTCGTTGAGCAATAGATTCTGAGTCTGACTGGGTGTATCCGAATTGAGTGAGGTGATCAGTTCGCGCGTGAAGATTTCGGTATTGGCGGATTTGCTGCGCACCTGATCCAATAGCGTCGTCGCGGCGGTTTTCATGACTTCGTCAAATTCCGGTTTTTCAGGTTCCGTTGGCAAATCCGCAGCAGGCGGAGGAGCAGCGAGCGGATCCGTTTCGTACTCACTGACACGATAATAAACGGTTTGATGGCCAGATGCAGCGCGCTTGCTCCATTGAGCGCGCCGCCCTGCCGCAGTGGAAAGTTCAGTGAACCCATAATCGGATGACGCAAAATCTTCTTCCATAATGACCGTCGTGGGTGTTTCCGCGGGAAGCGCAAAAGACACGATGACTGGATCACCGCGCGCAACGAAATCGATTTTGGCTTCGATCGTCCAGACGGATTTCTTGTCATCCGGCAATAACGGAAATCCCAACGCGAAGTGCTTATAGGCAATCAAGCCTATCCCTAGCGCCATGATCAACGCGACCAGCACATACAATTTAAGTTTGGAATGCATTATTTCGCGCCGCCGGGTTCAGGTCGGTCGGGCTTGGCGGTGGTGTATTTCTGACTGACATCGACGATGGCAAGGTCTTGCAGCAGATTGCGGCCGATCAATACCTGATGCTTGAACCGGCTGCGGTTTTCGAGTGTGAAGTTGACGCGCTCGTCGATGTCGGCCAATACCACGCGCATCCTGACCACGGGACGCCGCTGCGATTCGCGGTTGCCCAGTTCCTTGACCCGCACATAGCGCCGCAAGCGCCGGGTCATCTGAATTTTTTCTTTGGTTTCGGGATGGATCATGCTGAATTTTACAAAGGGTTTGCCATCGCGTTCAAATTCGACGATATCGAGCGCGTGCAATGATGACGTCTGCGCCCCGGTATCGATGCGCGCGCTGAATTCCATGCCGGGAGGATCCAGGTAAACATTTTCGACGCCGCCCAGTATCGTCCGCACCGTAGTTTTTGCGGTAGGCTGCTGGGCTGATGGCGCGGGACGGGTCTGGGTCTCACAAGGATCGGGAGCATCTCCCGGGTTGATGGGTTGTTCAGGACTTTCCTGCGCAGGAGCGGGTGAGTGCTGTTGCAAGGATTTTTTTTGCTCGACCAATTCCGCGAATAAGCTGACCAGTTCGGATTCCTTGGCGCGGATTCGCGCTTCCCGCTCGGCCAGTGCCTCTTGTTGAGTCATGTCGCACGCGGAAAGCAACAGCAGAAGGACTAGAACGATCGCTTGGTTACAGCAGCCGGTGGAGACAATGAAGCGCGCAATTCCCATGAGTAATTTTTTGGTTGTAGGTAGACGATATTTTAGGATGTGTTGCCGTGAAATAGGAGCCAGTGAATCGAGGAGTTATTCCATCAGCCGGCTTGCTTCACGGCTTGCTGACCTGAATGGACAGGGTTTCCTTTTTATAGGTACAGGCATAGCGGTGAATTTCCAGGCAATGCGAAGTGATCGTGAGCTGATACGTGCCTGATGGTTGGTTCTGGGTATTGAATTTGAAGTCAAATTGTCCTTTTTCATTGCTGGGGTAGAATTCATCGGCAGCGACGGCGCCATCCGGGCGCGTCAGCTTGAAATTGAGCAGCACGTCTGGCGCAGGCTGTTCATTGTAATCGACTCGGCCGTGCAACTGGATAGTCTCTCCCACGACAAACTGGGTTTTGGGATCGACCAGCACCGGCTGTGAAGTATGTGTGGCAAAGGAATTCTGCGCTGTGCCGAACAACGTCAACATTACTGCACATGATAGTAGAACGGTTTTGATAGGAATCATGTTCGAGGTCATTAATAATGGAATGGTGTTGTCGGTCGATATTCAGAATGGGTTTTATAATGAATTAGTTATTTCTTTGGTGCCAAAAGATCGGTAATGGTTCCTTCGGCCATTTCAGCCGCGAAGAAAATGGTTTCCGATAACGTCGGATGCGGATGGATGGTCAAGCCGATATCCTGCGTGTCCGCGCCCATTTCCAGCGCCAGCACCGTTTCGGCAATCAATTCACCGGCATTGACGCCCACGACGCCAGCGCCAAGTATGCGGCGCGTCTGCTTATCGAGCAGCAGTTGCGTCAGTCCTTCCTCGCGCGTCATCGAAATGGCCCGGCCACTAGCGGCCCAGGGAAAATTGACCTTTTCAAACTCGATGCCCTGGCGCAGAGCATCCTTCTCAGTCAGTCCCATCCAGGCGATTTCCGGGTCCGTATAAGCGACTGATGGAATCGTGCGCGCATCAAAGGCCACTTTATGTCCGGCAATGACTTCGGCCGCCAGCTTGCCTTCATACGTGGCTTTATGCGCCAACATAGGATCGCCGACGACGTCGCCGATGGCGAAGATATGCGGCAGGTTGGTGCGCATCTGTTGATCGACCGGAATGAAGCCGCGTTCATTCACATGTATGCCGATGGCTTCGGCGCCAAGGGTGGAGCCATTCGGACGGCGTCCCACCGCCACCAGAATTCGATCATACGTCTGCGGTGCCGGTGCATTGTCTCCGTCGAACGTAACCATAAGCCCGGATTCCTGAGTTTCGATGCGGGTGACCTTGGTTTTCAGATAAATCGCCTGGTAGCGCTTCTGCAGGCGGCGCTGCAACGGTTTGACCAGATCAGGATCAGCGCCTGGGATCAATTGATCCATCCATTCCACGACGCTGATCTTACTGCCCAATGCGGAGTACACGGTCGCCATTTCCAGGCCGATGATGCCCCCGCCGATGATCAGCAGATGGTTCGGTATGTCGCGAAGCTCCAGCGCATCGGTCGAATCCATCAGGCGCGGATCGTCATACGGAAAACCCGGAATCCGGGTTGCGCTGGAACCGGCCGCAATGATGCAATGATCGAAGGAAACCGTCGTATGTCCATCCGCTGTTTCAACTTGGATCGTACGCGGCGTCACAAATTTTCCCGTGCCCTGCACGATTTCGACCTTGCGCTGCTTGGCCAATGCCTTGAGGCCCTTGGTCAGTTTGCCGATGACGGATTCTTTCCAACTGCGCAATTGATCGAGGTCGATTTGCGGTTGACCGAACGTGATGCCCTGCGGCTGTGCCTCGGCAGCTTCGGTAATGACTTTAGCGGCATGCAGCAGTGCTTTGGAAGGAATGCAGCCGACATTCAAACATACCCCGCCAAGAGTGGGATAACGCTCAATCAGAATCACGCGCTTGCCCAGATCGGCAGCGCGAAAAGCCGCGGTATACCCGCCCGGCCCGGCGCCCAGCACCACCACATCCGCATGCTTGTCTGCCGCGGGAGCAGGCGATGACGGCGCGGTTTGAGTTGCAGGCGTTGCGGCGGACGCAGGGGGCGCTGCTGAAGCGGCTGGCTTCTGATCGGGTTTTGGCGGCGCAGAGTCTGACGCAGTAGATTGTTCGGTCACGGCCAAGGTCAGAATCACCGAACCTTCCGACACTTTATCGCCGACCTTGACGTTGAGAGCTTGCACCACGCCGGGTTGCGGAGACGGCACTTCCATCGACGCCTTGTCCGTTTCCAGTGTAATCAGCGACGTTTCTTTTTCGACCGCATCGCCGGGCGCAACCAATAATTCGATCACCGGCACATCGTTGAAATCGCCGATGTCAGGTACTTTTATTTCAATTACTTTGGTCATAACATCCTTTGGGCGAGGTACGCGAACGCTCTCTATCTGGTAATCTCAACGAATAGAAAATAATTATTGCCGTAACTGGCCATCTCCCAGCACGATAAATTTCTGGCTGGTCAATCCTTCCAGCCCGACCGGGCCGCGTGCATGGATCTTGTCGGTCGAAATGCCTATTTCAGCGCCCAGTCCATATTCAAATCCATCCGCGAAGCGGGTGGTAGTATTGACCATGACCGAGCTGGAATCGACTTCGCGCAAAAAACGCCGCGCGCGGGTGTAATTTTCGGTCACGATCGCGTCGGTATGCTGCGACCCGTAGCGGGTAATGTGATCGATCGCTTGATCCAATCCAGCGACAATGCGTATGCTCAGAATCGGCGCTAAATACTCTTCGTACCAATCCTGTTCAGTTGCCGCTTTGATCTGTGGGATAAGACTGCGGGAAGCATCATCGCCGCGCAATTCAACGCCCTTGTCGAAATAAATCTTACTCAGTGCAGGCAATATTTGGGTTGCGATGCCTTCGTGGATCAGCAGCGTTTCCATCGTGTTACAAGTGCCGTAGCGCTGGGTTTTAGCGTTATCGGCGATGGCTATGGCTTTGTCGACATCCGCCTGATCATCAATGTAGACATGACAAACGCCATCTAAATGCTTGATGACCGGAATGCGCGCTTCGTTGGCGATGCGTTCGATCAATCCCTTGCCGCCGCGCGGCACGATCACATCGACAAAATCCTTCATCGTGATCAATTCACCGACTGCGGCGCGATCGGTAGTTTCAATGACCTGCACGGCGGATTCGGGCAAGCCGGCCAATTTCAATCCTTCCTGCACGCAGCGCGCGATGGCCTGGTTGCTATGAATTGCTTCCGAACCGCCGCGCAGAATGGCGGCGTTGCCCGCTTTCAGGCACAGTCCGGCGGCATCGGCGGTCACATTCGGGCGGGCTTCGTAGATAATGCCGATCACGCCCAATGGAACACGCATTTTCCCGACCTGAATGCCGGACGGCCGGTAATTCAAGCCGCTGATTTCGCCGACCGGATCGGCCAGTGTGGCGATTTGCAGCAAACCTTCCGCCATTGTCGCGATCCCTTTGGCGGATAACGTCAGGCGGTCGATCATCGCGGCTTCCAATCCCTTGGCGCGAGCATTGTCCAGATCCTGGGCATTGGCTTTCAGCAGCAGCGCTTCATCGCGCCGGATGGCTGCCGCCATCGCTGTGAGCGCCTGGTTCTTGGTGGCCGTATCCGCTTTCGCAATCAAGCGCGACGCTGCGCGAGCCGCTTGGCCAACCGACTGCATGTAGCTTTTTATGTCTGTGGTGTTCATCGATTAATTCTGAGTGGTATGAGTCTATCGATTAGTAGATGGGGAATTATAGTACAAGATAGAGGTTTTATAGCATGGTAGGGCAAGCAAGGCGAATGACAATTTTTTACGTTCTTCCCATTCAGTAGCGATTCAGACAGATTGCAGTACAGTGATTTCATCGGAAATTTGCAGGGAACCTTTGATTGAAAGGAAAAGCAAAATGAACATCACAAGAACCAAATCATTCTTTCGCATGCGGTGTAAGCCGGGCGTTCACATTCAAACCTGGTTATTGTTTCTGTTTGTCATCATGCTGACCGGTTGTAAAACCGTGCCCATTCAAGATAGAAATTTTGCTGAAAATAGCGGCTTTTGGGAGCAAGATGAGAATATGGGATTTCGCCTTCATCATAACGCCAGTGCAAGCAATGCCGTCATCGGAACGCTCTATGCAGCGGGCAAAAGTGTGTTGCTGAATGGCGATCGAGTAAAAATTTCCGCACCGGTAAAGAACAATGCGTTTATAAGTGCGGGGATGCAAAGCGGCGCTCGCATTGAATTCAAAGCATCGGATTCAACCTGCTTAATACGCATCGACAGGTTCAATGCCGGCAATGCCTATGGAGATACATCGAGTTGTTTGCACGATATCGAGACATTGCATGCCAGAATACAAGCCAAAAATGCAGTATTGCAAATCAGTGTTTCGCAACAGCAAACCGATGTCATGGTGCTCAGTGGTTCCATCGAAGTGATGCCGCGGGAAGATACTGGGCAATTCGTGGTGGTCCAGGCGGATCAGAAAATTACCGTCACGCCGGATGCCGTCGGAAAACCCCATGCACTGGGGCCGGATGAAATCTGGCAACGCATGCGCTGGCGCGGGGATTTTCATCTCTATAAAACCGTCGTTGATTGGAACAAAGTAGTTGCCGGCGTTGGCGTCGTTGCCTTTGTTGCTGCTGCGATATTATTTGGTAAGGGACGTGGCGGCGGAGGTCATGGCCGCGGCATTCCTAGGTATCGTTAGATAGCGATCATCTGTAACATGTTATCGATCAATTTCCTTTGTTCGAGACTTGGTTCCTCTTACCACTTCTCTCTCCAACCAGGTAAGTTGACCACTACAACATTCCAATAACCTATGAACGGGCATGATTCTAAACACCGAACTGTCTAGCTCGGTGTCGGTCAGGTTCAAGTAATTTCTAAGCGACATATCGATTCCAAAAAATACTATTTAAAATTAGATACTCAAAACTATTACGTCAAAGATAAAATCGATCACGGGAAGTTGCGTGCAATCTGCTTTTGTTTCATGAGAATGAATCAACTAGGCTTTCATCATAATCATTTTTCTTTATCTACAGAAGTTAGATCCTGACTGAAAAGTGCGACAATTCAAAACACCATCACATGATCGACTAAATACCGGCCGTCCCGATGCACCAGCACCATTTCCGCGACGAATTCGCCAGGTGCTTTGGTGAAGCGTTGTTTCCATACGATTGCCGCCGAGTCCGGGCGGCGGAGGATGGCGATGGGGGTGCGGGTGGTGAAGTAGCCTTTTTCCGTTTGGTATTGCTGGCAGATGCGTGCCAAGTAATCCGGCGTGACGATGGCTTTGAGCCGGTCGGTGAAGTCGCGCACATGCCGGGCGTGATCGACTTGGGTTGATGCATCCATCAAGTTGTCCATGATCGGATCGGCGATCGCCCATAGCTGTTGTTCGCTCATGGCTTCAAAGTTCAGGGTCATGTTCTTCAACGTGAATACCGGTTTTTTATTCCGCGATGCTGATACCCGAGCCGCCCATTTCCTTCGGCACATCTTTCATCTTGGGTAGTCCATCCGCGATGCGCAACACCGATTCCTGATAATGCACGTGAATGGCCGGTTGGAACGAAAAATTCTGCAGGATAGGGGCGAATACATCGATGAGATTCCAGCCGGGATGCTCGGAAAAAATGTGGCCACCGCATGTTTTGCACCATTTGCGGTAACTTTGCGGCGTTTTGTTGTAGGTGCCGATATTTTCCGCGCCGCGCGTAATTTGCAGCGCTGCGGGTTTCCATAGCGTGAAAGCATTGACCGGGCCGGCCGACCAATGGCGGCAGGATTCGCAGTGACAATAACCCATCGCATCCGGCTCACCGGTCACGGTAAACTCAACCGCGCCACAAAAACAATTGCCTTTGTATACCTTTTGATTCATGAGAGTCTCCTTGATGGTTGGTCTATGAATAGGAAGTGTCCGGCTATCGGATCGTTACTTTCCTTGCGTGTTTTCTAGATCAGACTGCTTCTTATAAGTTTCATAAGAAACACCTGCATTGGCCAGGCAGCGTTCGCGCTCCTGCTGATCCATCAGCCGGGTGCATTGGTTACGCTGCCACGATTGGCCGGTGGTGTAGAGTTGCTGGGCGGTGCAGCCAGTTGTTGTCACCATCGTTACGGTGACAACGATAGCCAGAATACGGGAATTCATGCAGTGTGTTCGTTGCCGACGACGTTGACCATCCAGACGATGCCGAAACGGTCGGTGAGCATACCGAAGCGCGGCGACCAGAAGGTTTTGGTCAGCGGCATTTGTACTTGGCCGCCATCCGCTAGTGCGTTGAAAAAATGATCGGCTTCGGCTTCGGTCGCTACCGCGATGGACAGCGAAAAACCGTTGAATTGTGAACCTTCTTCGCAGCCATCGGAGGCCATCAGGACGTTGTCGCCAATGCGGAAGCTCGCATGCATGACTTTGTTCTCAAATCCCGGCGGCAGCATGCCAGGCGGCGGCGCTTCCGGGCTGTCCTTGTGATACATCAGCATGTCAATCTGGGCGCCCAGTGCAGTGCGGTAGAATTCCAGCGCCTCTTCACAGCGGCCGCCGAACATCAGGTAAGGTTGAATGAGTGGAGTTGGCATGATAAGTCCTCATAGAATTGGGTTTTTGCAGAAACTGCGGGTCATACTTCGACCCGCTCGATCAACTATAGCATACCGCGTTTCGATGACAGCGCCGCGGCGGGCCGTGGCCTGGAAAAAGCTGCTGGCGCGGTGCCGATATGCAGTTACAATAGCTTGCAGGCCGTTGAAAAACGCTGCTGTGGTGCCGGACAGGTTCATTGATCAACAGGATGCATGTTTTTCATCGAGTCCGTAGCACGTTTGCCTCGAATGCATCATTTCGACGACTTGATCTTTTTTCATTCTAAGGCGTACATCATGAAAACATTTGATTTCTATGACCGGGGAGGCAATCGTCCCTGGATCAATCCGCTGCTCACGAACGCAGTGATCGTGGGTCATACGACAACGACCAGCACCAAGCTGTGGTTGCGGGCGTATCAGGAAAATACCTATCGCATGGTCATCAACCCTGAGCCGATATTGGGCGAGAATGACATGGCGGCCGATTGGAATCCTGAAATAAAGCTCCTGAACGGCCAGGAAATTTTCGTTCTGCGGAACGTTTTTCATCCGGACATGGTGCGTGAATTTCCCGCCGCCGCCATCACCAATGCTTCGAAACTTGAATTTGCACACGATATCACCGAAGTCTGGGAAGTCACTGGTTTGAAGCCTGGGCAACGATATTATTACGCAGCGTTTGCACTCGATTTGACCACTCGAAAATCAGCGTGGGAGATCGATCCCGATAGCCGATTCAATCGCTTCCGTACGCAGAGTGAAGGCCAAAAGTCGATGACTTTCGGTTTATTCAGTTGCCATATGCCATATAAGAAGAATTCATTCGATTTGATCAACATTCACATGTGGGACCGGTTCGGGGAAGAACTGGATCAGCATGACGGCGAATTCATTCTCGGTGTCGGCGATCAGGTGTACGTGGATGGCAATTCCAAAGTCAGTATCTGGGAATGGTTGAAGCAGAATCGCAAGGAATTCGTGAAGGAAGTGAGGCCGGAAGATCGTGTGGACGTGATGCGCTCATGGTATCGCGATATTTATCGGGGATATTGGGGGCATCGGCAATTGCGGCGCGTGCTGTCGCGTTTTCCGACCTATATGATGTGGGATGATCACGAGATTCTGGACGGCTGGGGTTCATATAACGACCAGGAGAGAAAGAATCTGCTCGATTCCTGGTGGGACTGGGCAGACGATGATGAAAAATTGTCGTTGTTTTATCAGATGTACGAAGCGGCAAAGCTGACGTATCACGAGTATGAGCATATCCATAACCCGACGACGCCCGATGGCCAGTTCGATTATGCATTCACCTGGGGCGCGGCGGCCTTTTATGTATTGGACATGCGCGGCCAGCGCGACTATACCCGTGCGACCAATGACCGTATCCTCGGTCAGGCGCAGATGCAGCGGTTCAAGGACTGGTTAGCATCGGATACGGTCAAGAATGCCTCGGCCATTTTCGTCATTTCTCCGGTGCCGGTCGTGCATGTGAGAAGTTTTGTCGTGAATTACCTTGATCTTCTCTCGCTCACGGATGACATGCGCGATCAATGGGAGCATGAGACCAACTGGGTGGAACGCGACGATTTGCTGGATGCGATGTTCAAGGCGGCGCAAGCGCATGGCAAATCGCTGTATGTGCTCAGCGGCGATGTGCACATCGGTGCAGCTTTCCGTCTCACGCATAAACATTATCCCGACACGCTGGTGTATCAGTTGACGTCGAGCGCCATTACTTATGACTTGCCGTGGCTGCAGGCGTCAGCGCTGGCATGGGCGGTCAAGAATCACGGCTATTTACAGCGCGACGACGACAATAGCGATCCGAACGTGGCGTTCCAATTGCTGATGGAACCCTGCAAAACCAACAACTTTGCATTGATCAATGTGCAGAACACTGATCAGGGCAAGCAGGAAGTAAGCTGGGATTTGTACGGATCGACCGAACAGGATGCCAAAGTCACAAAGTTGCAGCGGATCGTGTTGGAGTAATCATGCTGACAGGCGCGGCGGATGAAGGAAGCGTAAAGCGCAGCCCCAGTTGCAATAACGCATCCCAGACATCGCCTTGAGCGACACCTTTGATCATGCGGTCGATCAACGCAGCCTGCGCCAATCCCTGAGTGAGGGACGGGATGCCGATCCTGCGCGCGGCGGCCAGCGCGATTTTCTGCCGGTCGCCCCAGATGCGCGCGGATTGCAGGAGTTGCGCGGGCGGTTGGCCATGGTCGAGGCCGGTGCGGATTGCGATCAATTGACGGATCTGCTCAGCGAGAGTGGCGAGAATCAACAGCGGCGCGACGCCTTCGCCTTGCAGGCCGGTTAGAACGCGGACATAGCGCGCAGTGTCCGCTGCCATCATGGCATCGGATAACTGAAACACGTCGTAGCGTGCGACGTTCAGCACGACATTCTTGATCTGATCGAAGGTCAGCGCGCCGTTGGGGTACAGCAGCGCCAATTTCTGAATTTCCTGATGGGCTGCGAGCAGATTGCCTTCGACTTGATCGGCGATGAATTGCAGTGATGCGGAATCGGCTTTTTGTTGTTGCCTGGCCAGGCGTTGTTCGATCCAGGCCGGCAACTGGTCACGTTCAATCGCATACACCGGAATCATCACGCCAGCTTCGTCGAGCGCCTTGAACCATTTTGCGGCTTGGCCTTGTTTATCGATGCGCGGCAATGTGACCAGCGTCAGCGTATCAGGCGGCAATGCGCGACAGTAGCCGTCGATGGCCTTGCCGCCTTCTTTGCCGGGTTTTCCCGACGGGATGCGGATATCGATGATTTTCCGGTCGGCGAACAATGATTGATTATTGCCGGCATTCAGTAGCTCAGACCAATCGAAGTGCTGATCGACGCTGAAGAGCGCTCGCTCGGTAAAGCCGTGCTCGCGCGCATGATTGCGAATCAAATCGGCGGCTTCCAGAATCAGCAGCGGTTCATTGCCGAATAAGGTATAAAGCGGAGCAGCGTGGTTTTTTAGATGCTGCGGCAGTTGTTCGAGCTTGATGCGCATACTGAAGAACGATGTCGGGAATAATGTGCGGCATTAATCAGATTTCGTTGATTTTTCCGTTTCCGCCGGTTTTTCCACATCTTCAGGTGGAAACTTGACGGTTGAGAGCCGCCACAGGATCTGCTGAACGGCATCGGTCTGCATATCCTTCTGCAGCAGGCGCTCTTCGGATTCCTTGGCCAGGATCAGCGCATCGAGGAACGGCAGGATGCGTGTCAATGTAACGTTAGCCGGAGGGACGATTTCGACGCCGCGATGATCCAGCAGGCGGTACGTGACGCGATAAATCAAATTGAAATCGCGCACCCGGCCTCCTCCGGATAAGGAAAGAATTCCTCGTTCAGTGGCCACATTCATGATCTCCAGCGTCGCTTCGGCTTCTGCCATGCTGGGAGCCAGTTTTGTCCGGGAGGATGCGCTGATGATGCGCTCCAGCTCGGTGCCGATGATCTGCCCTTCCGGGGCGGTGATATACAGCGACTTGAACGGCAAAGGCGCGACTTGGCCGCGCAATTTGAAACCGCACGCCGCCAGGAGCGACACAATGAGCAGCAGGATGATGCGCTGTTTGAGCTTGATATTCATAGCTTGAGAGACATTTGAGAGTTAATGACGCCGCTACACCACAATATTGACGAGTCTTCCCGGTACGACAATGATTTTTTTGACGGTCTGCCCGTCGATAAATTTCTGCACATGCCCGTCGCTTAATGCCGCCCGCTCGATAGCCTCTTTTCCGGCGTTCTTGGCAATAGTGATTTGCCCGCGTAATTTACCATTTACCTGCACGATCAGCGTCATTTCATCTTGAATCATCGCGGTGTCATCCGCTTTTGGCCATGGCTGGTCGGACAATTCCGTACCCGGTTTCAGTTCGCGCCATAATTGATGGCAGACGTGCGGAACGATCGGCGATAACAGCAGCACGATATTTTCCAGCGCTTCTTGCATCAGATTGCGGTTGGCGGCGTCGCCGTCCGGTAGTTTGGCCAGGTTATTCATCAATTCCATCACGGCAGCGATGGCGGTATTGAAGGTATGGCGCCGCTCCAGATCATCGCTGACTTTGGCGATAGTCTGGTGCAATTGGCAGCGCAACGCTTTGGATTCAGCCGACAGCGCCGCATGCAGTGCCGGGTCGAGATTGACGCTGCCGGCCTGGAGGTGAACGTAAACCTGCCGCCATAAGCGTTTGAGGAATCGATACGCGCCTTCGACGCCGGCATCGGCCCATTCCAAAGTTTGCGTCGGCGGGCTGGCGAACATCATGAACAGACGCGCAGTGTCGGCGCCGTATTCTTCCACCAATTTTTGAGGATCCACGCCATTATTCTTTGATTTCGACATCGTGCCGATGCCGCCCGATTCGACCGGCTGATGGTCGGATTGAAGGAGCGCGCCACAGCGCTTGCCCTGTTCGTCATGCTGAAGTATGACCTCGGTGGGATTGAAATAAGTGATGCGTCCGCCATCCGATTTACGGTAAAAGATTTCATTGAGCACCATGCCTTGCGTCAGCAGATTGGTGAATGGCTCATCCAGTGTCAGCAAGCCGAGGTCGCGCATGACCTTGCTCCAGAACCGCGAATACAGCAGATGCAGAATGGCGTGCTCGATGCCGCCGATATATTGATCGGCAGGCAGCCAGTAATTGGCGCGCTCGTCGGTCATCGCATCATGCCGATCCGGGCAGGCATAGCGAGCGTAATACCAGGAAGAATCGACGAACGTATCCATGGTATCGGTTTCCCTCCGCGCCGCTTTGCCGCATTTCGGGCAACTGCATTCATAAAATGACGGCGTTTTGGCGAGTGGGTTGCCGGCACCGTCCGGAACGAGATTCTGTGGCAGTACCACCGGCAGTTGATCGTCCGGCACGGGCACCACGCCGCAGTCATCACAATGAATCAGCGGAATCGGACAGCCCCAGTAGCGCTGGCGGGAAATGCCCCAGTCACGCAGACGGTATTGCACGCGCTTGTTGCCCAGTCCTTTTGCGGCGAGATCGGCAGCAATGGAGTCCACTGCAGCACTATAACCGAAACCATCGTATTTGCCTGAATTAATGCAAATACCGATCACCTTGTTGCCATACCATTCTTGCCATTGAGAAGTTGAAAACGGTGCATCAATTCCATCATTACCATGTCCACTACCATCTTCCGATCCTGCTCCAGACCCTGTTCCGCCTCCATACCCACTTCCATCACCAAAACCGTCTTCTCGACCTTTTGTGATTACCTGTTTAATTAGCAGTCTATATTTCTTAGCAAACTCAAAATCGCGTTCGTCATGTGCCGGGACTGCCATTACGGCACCTTCGCCGTAGCCCATCAACACATAGTTGGCGACCCAGATCGGCAATTTTCCGCCAGTCAGCGGATGGATGACGAACAAGCCCGTATCCATACCTTTCTTTTCCTGCGTGGCGAGGTCGGCTTCCTTGGCGGAGCCCAATTTGCATTCCTGTATGAAGGCTTGCAGCGCCGGATCGTTCTTTGCGGCGTGCAGCGCGATCGGATGTTCGGCAGCAACAGCGACGTAAGTCGCGCCCATCAGCGTATCGGCGCGAGTGGTGAATACTTTCACATCCTGTGGCGTGCCCGATTCGGCATCTGCCGGAAATGTGATGTCGACGCCGTGGCTCTTGCCGATCCAGTTGGCTTGCATGGTCTTGACCCGTTCGGGCCAGCCGGTGAGAGCGTCCAATGACGATAGCAGTTCGTCCGCATAGTCTGTGATTTTAAGGTAGTACATCGGTATTTCGCGTTTTTCCACTGGCGCGCCGGTACGCCAGCCGCAACCGTCGATGACTTGCTCATTGGCCAACACGGTCTGATCCACCGGATCCCAATTCACCGTGCCGGTGGTTTGATACGCCAGCCCTTTTTCCAGCATGCGCAAGAACAGCCATTGATTCCAGTGATAATAGCTGGGGTCGCAGGTTGCGATCTCGCGTTCCCAGTCGATGCTCAATCCCAGGCTTTTCAGTTGCTTGCGCATGTAAGCGATATTGTCGTATGTCCATTGGGCGGGTGATACGTTGTTTTGCATGGCTGCATTTTCCGCCGGCAGGCCAAACGCATCCCAGCCCATCGGTTGCAGAACGTTGTACCCCTGCATGCGCCGATAGCGCGACAATACGTCGCCGATCGTGTAGTTGCGCACATGTCCCATGTGCAGTTTGCCGGAAGGGTAGGGAAACATCGACAGGCAGTAGTATTTGGGTTTGCCGGGAATTTCTTCCGCCTTGAAGGCAGCCGTGTGTTCCCAATGCAGTTGCGCGTTCTTTTCGATTTCCTGGGGATGATATTTTTCTTGCATGAATGTTGTTTTATACGGTGAAAAGCGAATTATACCGTGAAGTATTGCGGTAAATTGCTTCATCGTCCGATTGCAGGAAAGGATGGCACATTTTTCCGTTTGCGAGCGAAATGAGCCTCAACGAAAAGCCATAACTTGCCCCAATCCATTCCCGGCGGCAGAAGAACTATCAAGAGAGCTGTTCATCACGGAAACGTTGATTACTGCGGCGAATAAGATGAAGAACACACTCACGGAGACCTATCAGCACAATCGATGGGTAAGTGCGTCCTGCGCCACGAAGCAATGCGCTCGTGCAGTCGATGAATCAGCGTTTCCTTGGGTTGAACGTTCGCCGCTGGCTTTGTGCAACGTTTGCCAGCCAGCGATACGGATCAGCCTAATCGAGGCGGAAGCCGATTTTGATTTTCACTTGAAAATGTGCAATCTTGGCGTCAACAATATGGCCGCGAGTATCGATCACTTCGAACCAATCCAGATTGCGCAGGGTTTTACCGGATTTCGTGATAGCCTGCTGAATGGCATCGTCACTGCTTTTGGTCGATGTGCCGACGATTTCGATAATTTTATAGACGTGATCGTTCATGCTGTGATTCTCCTCTATAGCGTGGACAGAAGCGTTATATCATACTTCAAATGATCGATGTCGCGCGCTGCTGTGCGTAGCCGGGATCAGCGAATTTTTTCTTGAGCGCTTGCTGTATTGATCGATTCGTCCATACGACGAAATCCCTGATTCATTCTTTGCGAGGAACTACTTATGATGACCAGAATATTGTTTTTTATAGGAATATTAATCCTTTCGGCCTGCTCGACGACGCCTACCGGCAGAAGTCAAGTCGCGTTCATGCCGGATGATCAGATCGACGGCATGGGGTTGCAGGCTTTTTCTGAATTAAAGAAAGAAAAAAAGATGAGTCAGAATACGCGCGAAAATGAATTTGTCCGCTGCATTGCGGCAGCGATAACGCGCGAGGTCGGTGGCAACTGGGAAGTGATTGTGTTTGAGGATAACACCCTGAACGCCTTTGCTTTGCCCGGCAGTAAAATCGGCGTGCATACCGGGTTGGTGGACTTGGTGGATAATCAAGATCAACTGGCGTCGGTGATCGGTCACGAAGTCGGTCATGTATTGGCCAAGCACAGCAATGAGCGGCTATCTCAGAAAGTCGGCGCGCAGGTGGGTATTTCATTGATTGCCGCTGTGGCTGCGCCACAGACCGAGTTGGGGCGAAGCGCGATGGGTTTGTTGGGTGTGGGTGCCCAATATGGGTTGATCATGCCCTTCAGCCGCTTGCACGAGAGCGAAGCTGATGAAATTGGCCTGGAGTTGATGGCAAAAGCCGGGTTCAATCCTGCCGAAAGCGTAACGTTATGGCAAAAAATGGCGCAAGCAAGCCAAGGTCAGCCAGCGGAATTCATGTCGACTCACCCTTCTCATGAAACCCGCATTCATGACTTGCAAAAGCGCTTGCCCGAAGCAACGGCGCTCATGCAAAAAGCACGCGCAGCAGGAAAGAATCCCAGTTGCAAGAAATAGGCCGCGGTGAGTAACTACTGTTGTGGCTCCGGTTCATCGGCGGGGAAATCCAATTCCACTTTAGCGCCATCCGGATCATGGCAGAACAATTGCCATATTTCCAGGCCCTTCAGCCGATGCAAATCATAAGGAATATTGTGGTGCTTCAAGATATTGACCGTTTCTTGTAGATTCGACGCCGTGAAGGCCATATGATCAATGACACCGGCTGCTATCGCTGGCATCGGCTTGCTTGCCATGATGTGCAAGATCGCTTGATTGCCGCCCGCATACAGCCATGCGCCGGGAAACCCGAACGGTGGCCGATAGCCTTCCTGCAATCCAAGCACATCGATATAGAATTGCTTGCTCCTTTCCAAATCACTGCTCAGCACTGTGAAATGATTCATGGTGTGAATAGTCATGTCGGTATTGTCCTATCGTAAGAAGAAATTCTGTAAAACGACGAGACTCGGTCAAGCAGCGCTGAATCACGCTCCAGATACTCATTGGTCGTTCATGCGCTGCACGTGCATAACTGAGCTTCACCGTTTGGCCCGTCGTGCTTCGTTTCCTTGAAATTTTCCAAAGGAATTATTTCTGAATGTCATCAGAACTATCTGATTTTGATGACGTAATATCGAAATGATAGCGTTAATTCAGAAATACCCAAAAAAATGTTCCTTCTCAATAAACGTTCCTTCTCAATATCGATTATTTTAGGTCGTAATCATAACCAGTTCAGCATTTTCTTTGTGCTCGAGAATTGTCATTGGTGTGCTGGATTTCAATTTGACAGGTAAAGGAGTAGGAAGCATGTTTCAGGAACAGATGGATGGCAAGAACACAGAGTCGATAGCATCCGCGGCAGGCCGAACGATGAATGAATTCTTAACTTTTCGCTTGGGTAGCGAGGAATATGGGATTGAGATTCTGAAGGTCCAAGAGATCCGTGGCTATGATGCGATTACCCAGATTGCCAATGCTCCGGATTTCATCAAAGGGGTGGTCAATTTGCGCGGCATTATCGTGCCGATCGCTGATATGCGTATCAAATTCAGATTGGGAAAAGCGGATTATGATCAATTCACGGTCGTCATTATATTGAATGTTGCTGGCCGGGTGATGGGCATAGTGGTGGATGGCGTATCCGATGTGATTACGCTGGAAGCCGAGCAAATGCGGCCCACACCCGGCATGGGGTCGGTGATCGATACCGAATACATCATGGGATTGGGAACGGTGGATGAACGGATGCTGATATTGATCGATATCGAAAAATTGATGGTCAGCAGCAACATGGGATTGATCGAACACAGCATCAATTAGGTCAGAAATTTTTGAGATGTACTGGAGGAGTAGGGGAAATGCTTAAAGGAATAACAGTTAAAACCGAGTTAATCGTCGCGCTCAGTCTCTTGGTGACATGCTGATTGGTACCGGTAACTTGGGTATTCGTGGGCATTCATGAATCAAATATCGGCTTCAAGTCCGTCTATGAAAACCGTATCGTGCCTGCGGTCGACTTGGCGACCATCAATGATATCTGGAACCGTGCGCAAGAATACCGCGTTTACGGTAGATTCGAAGGATGTCGTTACGGCAAAATCGAAATCTAGGAAATATCCAAAACCATCAAGCGGGCAGAAATCTGAGTAAGATATATCTCGACCAAACTGATGCCTATAATTGCACGAAACGATTTATGAAATGACTACGCTGCACGGCGATGTCGCTGCTCAGAATATGCGACTGCACAAAGTAATTTCAATGCGATTTTGTTGATCATTGTCACGAGTACCCAGAGAAATCATCTTTTCATCCTTCAGTAGAAATGCACACTCCTCAGATGATTCCTGGGATGTCGTGAAACTCCGCACCTCTCTGTCTGATAATTAATTGTTTCTATCCATTTTTATAGTTGTGTTTTGCCCTTGATGAATGCATGAGCCGCTGAAGGAAGCTGTAGATGCGAGCTCATGGAAATTTTAATGAGTCGTTTATTTAGTAGAAACACTTGATACAACAGTCAAGTTCAACTATTGAAGGAAATCTCCTACGCAATGTCAACATACTCTCTGAACGGTAAAAAAGAATCAGCCGACAAAATATATTAATTCATATTCCGTAAGAACTTACTTCCTTTCAATACGTTAATTTTCATTACTCATGAGAAGAGGTCTATGAGCTAACCATAAGTCGCACCACTTATAACGTCAAATAGTGATATCAAAACCAGTTTAATCGTCAATCTATAAAGTAGTTAATTGATACTACAATGTATCCGTATGTCTGCATGTCTGCATGTCTGCATGTCGATTCGCGTGATTCATGAACGTGTCGATCAATTATGCTTTTAAAACAACTATAAGGAGCATGAGTCATGTTGCAGGAACAAGGAGTAGGCATAGCTTCCGATACATCGGGCGAGGGCGCAAGTCGAGTCATGAATGAATTCTTGACGTTCCGATTGGGGGCTGAAGAATATGGCATTGAAATACTTAAGGTTCAGGAAATTCGGGGCTACGATTCCATTACGCAAATCGCCAATGCTCCGGATTTCATCAAAGGCGTGGTGAATTTGCGAGGCATCATCGTGCCGATTGTCGATTTGCGGATCAAGTTCAGATTGGGAAACGTCAGTTATGATCAGTTCACCGTAGTGATCATACTGAATGTTGCTGGCCGGGTAATGGGGATTGTGGTGGATGGCGTATCGGATGTCATCAATCTGGAAGACGAACATATTCGTTCCACGCCGGATTTTGGCGCAGTGATCGACACCGAATATATCGTCGGTTTGGGGACAGTGGATCAGCGGATGCTGATATTGATAGATATCGAAAAACTGATGAGCAGCGGCGACATGGGTTTGATTGAGCAGAGTGGTAACTAGGGAGCGTTAACTAGCAATAATTTATTTTACGAAAGGATTATAAAGGAGAATCTGATGCTACATAATATGACAATAAAGTCACGATTGATGCTGGTTATAGGAACGTTATCGTTGTTGCTGATAGGCGTGGGTAGCCTTGGCGTATATGGTTTGAGCCAAACGAATGATTCTTTTAAAGGTGTCTATGAAGACCGGGCTGTGCCTTTGGGGGATTTGGGCATGGTATTGGATCGCATGCAACGCGCGCGGCTGAATACCGCCATGTCGGCGTATGGTAGAAGTGCTGACATTGTGAAAGAGCGCACGGCAATGACGAGCCAGCGCGATGCCGAACTGGCGGATTTCTGGAAAAAGTTCATGGCCACGAATTTGACGACGGAAGAAGCAGGCTTGGCCGAAAAATTCAGTCAGCAATGGAATAGTTATGTGGAATCACGCAATCGCACAATAACATTGGCAACGGCGGGAAATTATGATGCTGCGGCTGCTAACCTGACGGGCGATGCCAGCGGCAAATTTGATGCAGTTCATGGAACCCTGCTGAAACTGCTTGAACTGCAACGCACCGAATCCGCCAAGGAATACGCTGAAGCGCAAAGCAATTATCAGAGCATTCTCATGATTACCGCGACAGCCATCCTATTAGGCATTATTTTTGCCGTGATTATCGGTTATCTCTTGATCAGAGCGATCGTCGGTACGCTGAATGAAGCCGTTGCAGTAGCAAATGCCGTCGCATCCGGCGATTTGACCAGTAAAATCGATGTCAATTCAACCAATGAAACCGGCCAGTTAATGCAAGCCTTGAAGATCATGAATGACAATCTCGTCGATTTGGTCAGTAAAGTGCGGACAGGTACAGATTCGATCGCTACGGCATCGAGCGAGATTGCGTCGGGTAATTCGGATCTGAGCCAGCGCACCGAGGAGCAAGCTTCCAGTTTGGAAGAAACGGCTTCGTCGATGGAAGAACTCACCTCGACGGTAAGGCAAAATGCCGATAATGCCCGCCAAGCCAATCAGCTCGCAGCCGGCGCATCCGAAGTGGCCGTAAAAGGCGGCGCGGTGGTTGGCCAGGTGGTGCAAACGATGAGCTCGATCAATGAAAGCTCGAAAAAAATTGTCGACATCATCAGTGTCATCGATGGCATTGCGTTTCAAACCAATATCTTGGCATTGAATGCCGCTGTCGAGGCTGCGCGGGCTGGAGAACAGGGCCGAGGTTTTGCGGTGGTCGCGACGGAAGTGCGCACGCTGGCGCAGCGCTCGGCGGCAGCAGCGAAAGAAATCAAGGAATTGATCAATGATTCGGTCAGCAAGGTGGAAGTCGGGTCGCAATTGGTTGACGAGGCGGGTGCCACCATGGATGAAATCGTCAATGCAGTGAAACGCGTGACCGATATCATGAGTGAAATTTCGGCTGCATCGCAGGAGCAGAGTTCAGGCATCGAGCAAGTCAATCAGGCCGTAACGCAAATGGATGAAGTGACGCAGCAAAATGCGGCCTTGGTGGAACAGGCCGCCGCGGCGGCAGAATCGATGCAGGAACAGGCACGTGCGCTCACCCACGCGGTAACGATCTTTAAATTGACGGGAAGTGGATATTCGACCGCAACACCGGTGAAAAGAAGCAATCGTCCAACTTCGGTCACTAAGCTGCCGAACCGTGGACCATCCACTAAAAAGAACGCTATCAGTGTAACGGCGAGCTCATCTTCGGTAACTGCGCAACCCCGTAAAGTTGCTGCAGGCGGCGGGGGTGATGAGTGGGAAGAGTTTTAACCAATAAGTTTTTCTGACGGTTCTCAAGAAAATCCCCTGGCTTTTTGTCAGGGGATTTTCATTTCTGGATACCGATGCGCAAGGTTGGCGAACTAAAGGAGAGATCGTGTCAACCTGCTATTCACTGACCGTAAAGCCACGGTGCAACGTCTCGTTCACTGGCCAACATGTGCTTGCTGATTTTCATATCATCAAAATCGGCCTGCTCAAGTGCATTGATCTGGTAGATCCCTGATGCGACATGGATCTTGATGTGGCCTTCGGCAACTGCGATATGATGGCTGCCATCCTTATGCGTTTCAATGCTGAAACGGGTGCCGATGTCCTTGATGAGCGCGTTGCCGACTTTGACTTCAAGCTGACTGGACGCATTGCTCGCGCTGTTGAAAAAAACGTTGCCTTTGAACAATTCGACCTGCAGCGGATGACTTTCCTTCACGGCTACAGAGCTGCGAACATCCAGCGCCATGTCGATATGTGGTGCTATCTTCGTAGTCAATTCTTCAGACTTGGTTTCATAGAAACGCACGCTGGGCGGCTTGCCGAAGTACCACGTCATCAGACCCAGGGTCACGCATACGCCCATGATGGCGCTATGCACCAATAAACGCCGCCAACTGAAAACAAAAGTAAATGGTTCTATCACCGGAGGTTTGGGTTCTTGCATGGGATGTCAGTACTGGAGCAGAAAAAAATTCAAATTATATACTGACAATAACAGATTTTTTAACCAGTAAGTCTTTGTGGTTACTGAAGAAGATGGTTAAATGACCAGAAATTTCCAACAGAAGCGCCTTCATATCAGCATCATAAGCTGTGTAAGCGGAAATTACTGACCGACAATAAAGAAGGGGCGGGCCATACTGCGTCACGATTCGCTCGTCTTATTGGTGCGCTTGAGCCAGTCCTCTCTGAGCGCCCGGGCTTGCGAAAATGCCCGCTCCAATGCTTCGTCATCGTTGTTTCGCAGAATCTCGGCCAGGGCGTGCAATTCGGCCTGATAGGCTTCAATCTGTGTCAGCAGCGCATCGCGGTTGGCCAGGCAAATGTCGCGCCACATTTCCGGGGAACTGCTGGCGATGCGCGTGAAATCGCGAAAACCGCTGCCAGCGAAACGCAGCAGATCGTCAGCAGCATGATTGCCATGTTTGAGATGATTCATCAGCGTAAATGCCAGCACGTGGGGTAAATGACTGGTGGTGGCGAGCACGCGGTCATGTTCATCGGCAGCCATCAGCGAGACCTGTGCGCCGCATGCCTGCCATAGTTGACGGATATGCTCGACGCTCTCGAGACTAGTCTCGGGCAGCGGCGTCAGGATGACGTGCCGATTCTGATACAGGTCAGCGCGTGCGGCTTGTACGCCGCTGTGTTCAGCACCGGCAATGGGGTGGCCGGGTACGAAATGATGCCGGTTCTGGAGCGAGAGATGCGCGCGGGCTGCGGCAATGACATCCTGCTTGGTGCTGCCGGCATCGGTAATGATGGTATTGGCTTGCACATGAGGCGCCAGGCGCATCATCACGTCGTCGGTTTGACCTACCGGCATCGCGAGAAAAATCAGGTCGGCATTGTGCACCGCAGATGCGATATCACTGGCGATTTCGTCGATGATTTGCCGGGCCAGCGCATGTTCCATATTGCGCTGGCTGCGCCCGACGCCAACGATGCGCTGAGCCTGACCGGTTCTGCGAAGCGCTGCGGCAAATGATCCTCCGATCAAACCGACACCGATGATGACAACCTTATTGAATGGCATGGTATGTTGATCTTTGATGACACGAAAATGGGTTAATGAATTGACGGCATCGGATGACTCAGGTCAATTCGCCGAGGGCATGAGCAAGCGATTCGAGGAAACGCCTGTTTTGCGATTCCAGGCCGACCGTTACGCGCAGATGGTGAGGCATTTCATAAATGCCCAGAGGCCGCACGATGACGCCTTGCCGCAATAGGCTCTGATAGACTTTGGGTGTATTGGTTGCGTCGCCCATGACGCGGAAACTGATGAAATTGCCATACGACGGTATGTATTCTATGTTCATCTTACGGAATCCATCAGTCAATTGCAGCATGCCGGCACGGTTGAGTGCATATGATCTCTGCACGAATTCGGCATCGTGCAGGCCAGCCAGTGCGCCTACCAGACCGATGCTGCTGACATTGAACGGCTGGCGCACGCGGTTCATCAAATTGGCCACGTCCGGGTGCGCCAATCCAAAACCGATGCGGGCGCCGGCAAGGCCATACACCTTGGAAAAGGTGCGGGTGATCAGCAGATTGGGAAATTGCTTCAGCCATTTGATGCTGTCCGGTTTGTTGGCTTCGGGGAGATACTCATAGTAGGCTTCATCCATCACGACGAGTACGTCGCGCGAGACGCGCTCCATGAAACAGTACAGTTCTTCTTCAGTGGAGAGCGTGCCGGTTGGATTATTCGGGCTGGCGATAAACACGATGCGGGTTTCCGGAGTGATCGCATCCAGCATCGCCGGCAGGTCGTGCCCATAATCGCGCGCAGGCACTGAAATGCCATTCGCGCCGATCATCTGCACTACCAAGGGGTAGACGGCAAACGCGTGCTGAGAATAGATCGCCGCTGCGCCGGGCTTCAGAAACACGCGTGCTGCCAGATCCAGCACATCGTTGGAACCATTGCCGAGAATGATTTGTTCAGGATCGATGTCATAGCGTTTCGACAGCGCGGCTTTCAATTCATAGCCGCTGCCGTCTGGGTACAATGCGATCTGGTGCAGCGTATTGATCATCGCATCCAAAGCCAATGGACTGGTGCCAAGGGGATTTTCATTCGAAGCCAGCTTGATGACGGTAGTTTCATCCAAACCCAGTTCTCGCGCCAATTCCGAAATGGGTTTGCCAGGTTGGTAGGGTTGAATGGAGCGGATATATTCCGGAGCAAAATCGCAAAGATTCATAGGATTAAAAACTGATGATTGAAAAATAGGTGCCAAAGAAAACCTTATTGATGAGGAGAGTGTTGCGTGGATCAAGCTGTTGGATATGACCCCAATATTTTCAGGAATATCGCTCGGTCACGCAGACCGGATAGCGCAGCAGCGACCTGCTCATTCTGTTGATGTCCTTCAAGGTCGACAAAAAATACGTATTGCCATAGTCCGGTACGAGATGGGCGAGATTCCAACCGGCTCATACTGACGCCATGCTGCGCCAGCGGCTCGAGCAATTGGTAAATCGCACCGGAACGGTTATCAGTCGCCATGACCAGCGATGTTTTGTCCTTACCGGAAGGCAGCGTCTCTTGTTTGCCAATCACGACGAAACGCGTGGTATTGTTCGGATCGTCCTCGATATTTTCCGCGCAAATCGATAATTCATACAATTCGGCTGCCCGCCGACTTGCAATCGCGGCAGTTTGACTATCCGATGCTGCTTGCCGGGCAGCATCGGCATTGCTGGCTGCATTGATGAATGCAGTAGTAGGAACATGCGGCAGGTTGGCTTTTAACCAATGGTGACACTGCGCCAATGATTGCGGATGCGAAGAAACATTAGTGATCCGGGTGAGGTCGGTGTGCTGCGCCATCAGGAATTGATGCACGGGCAATTGAATCTCACCGCAAATCATGAGCGGTGTTTGCAGCAGCAGATCCATGGTTCTGCCCACAGCGCCCTCGGAGGAATTTTCAACCGGCACAACGCCATAACTGGCCGTGTCGGACTCAACATTGCGAAACACGTCGTCGATCGAATCGCAGGCGATTTCAGTGATGGCGCTACCGAAGCGTTTCAGTGCCGCTTCTTCCGAGAAAGTGCCATTGGGGCCCAGGTAGGCCACGCTCATGGGTTTTTCCAGGGCACGGCACAATGACATGATTTCAGTGAAAAAATGACCGATGTGCTGATTGCTGATCGGACCAGGATTGTGCGCCTGAATACGCGTCAATATCTGTGCTTCACGCTCGGGGCGGTAAACGATGCCGCTTTTCTTGATCTTACCGATTTCCTGGGCCAGTGTGGCTCGCTTGCTGATCAATTGAAGAAGCTCGTCATCGATGACATCGATTTGATCGCGTAATTGTTTGAGTTGTTCGAGCATGGAGGGTGAAATTCTGGTTAACGATAATTCATCACAAGCGCGACGTTATTTCGGCAAGGGCAAATAGCGCGCCATCAGTACGCCGGAAATTGCCGAAATTTCATTCAATACCGATTGCTGCACCGGACTGTCGACATCGACCAGCGTGAACGCCATTTCACCGCGGGATTTATTGATCATGTTATGAATATTCAATCCGGCGTTCGCCATGCTGGTGGAAATCTGTCCGAGAAGATTGGGCACATTGGCATTCGCCACGGCAACCCGATACGGCGATTCGCGTTCCATTTCGATATCCGGGAAATTGACGGTATTCACGATGTTGCCATTTTGCAGGTAATCGATGAGCTGATTGACGACCATGACGGCGCAGTTTTCTTCCGCTTCCGATGTCGAAGCGCCAAGATGCGGCAGCGTAATCACGGATCGTTGCTGTTGCAGCCGCTGGCTTGGAAAATCACTGACATAGGTTCTGATTTTGCCGGCAGCAATACCTGCCAGCACGGCTTCTTCGTCAACGATCGCGCCGCGGGAGAAATTCAGAAGAATAGCATGGTGCTTCATGATCTTGATGCAGCTTTCATTGATCAAATGATGAGTGGAATCCAAGAGCGGGACGTGCACGCTGACGAATTCGCTATGGCGCAGCAGATCCTCCATGCTGTGGGCTTTCTTGACTTCCGCCGATAAGCTCCAGGCCGACTCGACGGTGATTTTCGGGTCGAAACCGATCACTTTCATGCCGAGTTTGATGGCCGAGTTGGCGACCAGTCGGCCGATTTCTCCCAGACCGATGATTCCCAGCGTACGCCCCGGCAATTCGATGCCGGAGAAACGTTTCTTGCCTTCTTCCGCTTGCTGATTCAGCGCTGCGTCATTGCCTTCGAGCGTGCCGACAAAATGCAAAGCGGGAACGAGATTGCGAGCGGCCAAGAAAATGGCTGCAAGCACCAGTTCTTTCACGGCATTGGCATTGGCACCTGGGGTATTGAATACCGGAATGCCCCGGGCACTCATCGCGTGCACCGGAATATTATTAGTTCCAGCGCCGGCGCGCCCAATCGCTTTGACGCTGAGGGGTATGTCCCGGTCCAGTAGATTGTACGAACGCACCAATAGGGCGTCCGGATCAGCGATCTCATGCCCGACCTGAAAATCATCGACGTGAAAACGATTCAACCCCTGCAAGGAAATCTGATTCAGGGTCAGGATCTTGAATTTGGCCGGATGATCAAGCATAGCGGTTGGCGAACTCCTTCATGAATGCGACCAATTTTTCCACGCCTTCGATCGGCATGGCATTATAGATCGAGGCTCGCATGCCGCCGACCGAACGGTGTCCTTTCAATTGAAGCAAGCCGATTGCCTGGGCTTGTTTAAGGAATTCGTCTTCCAACGCAGGAATTTCCAACGTAAACGGAACATTCATGCGGGAGCGGTCGGGCCGAGCAACTGGGCAGCGATAAAAATCGGTACTGTCCAGCAAGTCATACAGCAGATTCGCTTTGGTCAGATTGGTTTGTTCCATGCTGGTCAATCCGCCTTGCCGTTTCAACCATGCGAGCACGAGGCCCATGATGTACATGGCATAGGTTGGCGGCGTGTTGTACATCGAATCATTTTTTGCGTGAATCTGGTAATCGTACAACGTGGGAGTGCCTGGCAGCGGTTTTCCCAGTAAATCCTGACGGATGATGACCAGCGTCAGACCCGCCGGGCCGAGATTTTTTTGCGCCCCGGCGTAAATCAATCCATAGCGGGTGATATCCAAAGGACGGGACAAAATGTCGGAAGACATGTCTACTACCAGTGGAATGCCGCTGCTGGGATCAACATCCGGTATCCAATGAAATTCAACGCCACCGATGGTTTCATTACTGGTGTAATGAACATAGGCGGCATCAGAGCTCAATTGCCACGCGTCCTGGGGTGGGATATAGGTGAAATTGGCCGCTGCGGAAGTTGCCGCGACATTCACGATGCAATACCGGCTGGCTTCTTCGATGGCTTTGGTCGACCAGTGACCGGTATTGATGTAATCGGCTTTTTGCTTACCGCGCAGCAGGTTCATCGGCACCATGGAGAATTGACTGGAAGCGCCGCCTTGCAAAAAAAGGATCTTGTAATGATCCGGAATACCGATCAATTCGCGTAGATCCTGTTCGATCGTTTCAGCGATTGCCATGAATTCCTTGCCGCGATGACTCATTTCCATCACCGACATGCCGCTGCCGTGCCAATCCAGCATCTCATCGCGTGCTTGCTGCAGTACCTCTTTCGGAAGTACCGCCGGGCCTGCGCTAAAATTGTAGATCTGATCCATGATGTATTTCCCGCAGAAGTATCAGCTCATTAATTGTCGCTGTCATCGTCATTGTCCTCGCTTTCCACGACTCGTTCCAATCCCGCCAGTTTCTCGCCGGCATCCAGATTGATCAATGTAACACCCTGTGTGGCCCGGCTCATTTCCCGCACTTCATTGACCCGGGTACGGATCATGATGCCGCCGGAGGTAATCAACATGATTTCATCTTCCGGTTTCACCAGCTTGGCAGTGACGACTTTGCCGTTGCGAGGACTGGTAATAATTGCAATCATGCCCTGTGTGCCGCGGTTATGGCGAGTATATTCACTGATTGGGGTGCGCTTGCCATAACCGTTTTCAGTAGCAGTCAGGACGGCAAGATCTTCATTTTCAGCAACCAGCATTGAAATCACCTTCTGTCCTGAACCGAGCTTCATACCCCGCACGCCGCGGGCCACCCGTCCCATCGGACGAACGTCATTTTCGCTGAAACGCATGGCCTTGCCATTATCCGAAAACAGCATGACATCATGCTTGCCTTCCGTCAGCTCGACGCCGATCAAATAATCGCCATCGTCCAGGCCGATCGCGATAATGCCATTATTGCGCGGACGGGAAAATTCCGATAAGGGTGTCTTTTTGACCGTGCCGAATGCCGTGGCCATAAAGACAAAACGGTTTTCATCAAATGTTCTGACGGGCAGGATGGCGTTGATTTTTTCACCTTCTTCCAATTGCACCCAATTGATGATGGGTTTGCCGCGTGACTGCCTGCCCCCCTGGGGCACTTCATAGACTTTGATCCAGTATACGCGGCCAAGACTCGAGAAGCAGAGAATATAGTCATGCGTGTTGGCAATGAACAGCTTGTCGATGAAATCGTCTTCCTTGGTGCTGGTGGCTAATTTGCCTCGGCCTCCGCGTTTCTGGGCGCGATAATCATCCAGTAATTGCGATTTGATATATCCGCTATGCGAAAGTGTGACCACGACATCAGCCGGTGCAATCAGATCTTCGACATTCAAATCCTGTGTGTCGACCACGATTTCGCTGCGGCGCTGATCGCCGAATTGCTGTTTGATGGTTTCGAGTTCTTCAGTAATGATGGCGGTAATGCGCCCGGGATTGGCGAGGATGTCCAAAAAATCGATGATGCTGTCAATGACGTTGCGGTATTCCTCGACGATCTTTTCCTGTTCCAGGCCGGTCAGACGTTGCAAGCGTAATTCCAGAATGGCTTGGGCCTGTGCGTCGGATAACCGGTAGCCCTGTGCCTGTAAGCCAAACGTGCCATCCAATCCTTCGGGGCGCAATGCATGAGCATCCGCCATCGCGCGCGCTAGCATTTCCCCGACCAGCTTGGAATGCCAGGTTCTCGCCATGAGCTTTTCTTTGGCATCTGCCGGAGTTGGTGCGGCTTTTATCAATGCGATGATTTCATCGACATTGGAAAGCGCGACTGCCAGCCCCTCCAGAATATGACCGCGCTCGCGAGCTTTCTTCAGTTCAAATACAGTGCGGCGCGTCACTACTTCGCGCCGGTGACGCAAGAAAGCATCCAATATCTGTTTCAAATTCAGTAATCGCGGCTGACCATCCAGCAGGGCGACCATATTCATACCGAACGTATCCTGCATTTGAGTTTCTTTGTACAGGTTGTTCAGGATGACTTCGGGCATTTCGCCACGTTTCAATTCGATGACGACACGCATGCCCGATTTGTCGGATTCGTCCCGTAAATCGGAAATGCCTTCAATTTTCTTGTCGCGTACCAGTTCACCGATGCGGATGAGCAGATTGGCTTTGTTGACCTGATAGGGCAGTTCGTCAATGACGATGCATTGGCGGCTGCCTTTTTCCATATCCTCGAAATGTGTCCGCGCCCGCATGACGACCCGGCCGCGCCCGGTGCGGTAGCCATCTCTTACACCCGCCACACCATAGATAATTCCAGCAGTCGGAAAATCCGGTGCAGGGATGAAGTCGATGAGTTCATCGATGGTGATGTCTGGATTGTTGAGCAAAGCAAGGCAAGCGTTCACTACCTCATTCAGATTGTGAGGCGGAATATTAGTGGCCATCCCTACCGCAATACCCGATGAACCATTGATCAACAGATTGGGAATCTTGGCTGGGAGGATGAGCGGCTCTTTTTCGGAATCGTCATAGTTGGCACCGAAGTCGACGGTTTCCTTGTCAAGATCGGCGAGTAATTCATGGGCGATGCGCGACATGCGAATTTCGGTGTAGCGCATCGCTGCTGCATTATCGCCATCCACTGAACCAAAATTTCCCTGCCCGTCGATGAGCATATAACGCAGCGAAAAATCCTGCGCCATGCGGACGATAGTGTCATACACCGCCGTATCGCCATGCGGATGATATTTACCAATGACATCACCGACGATACGGGCAGATTTCTTGTAAGGCCTGTTCCAATCATTGGAAAGCTCATGCATCGCAAACAGAACGCGCCGGTGCACGGGTTTCAACCCATCCCGGACATCTGGCAATGCGCGACCTACGATGACGCTCATCGCATAATCAAGATAGGATCGCCGCATTTCCTCTTCGAGGCTGATGGGCAAAGTTTCCTTGGCAAATTGATTCATAGGTTATGACGTAGGAGAAACAAAGTTATTGAATAGAGGTATTTTTTAAAAAGGGAGCTCTGAAAATAACTGTGTCCGGCCTTGCTGCGCGATTGAATCAAGGATCAGACTGAAAATACAATTTACCGCACGCCTGGATTGAGTAAGTTGAATCCTACTTCGCCTGGCCTGGCCGTTGCTCGCAAGGTTTCTCAGAGTTCTCTCGGAAATATATGAATTTAAGGCTGCCCATTCTAACATGTTGATGCAATTTCTCAGTTAACTTTGAAGTGTTGGGTGGGGTATTATCGCGGTAATCAGTAATTCTTTAAAGAAAAAAGCTTGATTAAGCCAATCAAATAAGTAAAGATAAGCCCCTATTCTGAATTTTCCTGATATTCTGATATTGTCTACTGAAAAGCCTCAACAGAATTTTCATTCAAATCACTTAAAAATAAATGCGAGCGTTGTGTTGTGTCTAATTTGATGAATACCTATTCACGGCTGCCCGTCACGTTCACGAAGGGCGAAGGCGTGTGGCTGTGGGATGATCAGGGGGAACGCTATCTGGATGCATTGTCGGGGGTTGCCGTGTGCGGACTCGGGCATTGTCATCCGCGCTTGACCAAAGCAATCTGTGAACAGGCCGGTAAGCTGATTCACACGTCCAACTTGTATCATATTGAAAGGCAAGAACGGCTGGCGGACCGGTTGATTGAATTGTCGGGCATGAACAAAGCCTTCTTTTGCAATTCTGGTGCAGAAGCCAATGAAGCGGCGATCAAACTTGCCCGCTTGCATGGACACAATAGAGGAATTGCACTGCCAACCATTATTGTCATGGAACGTTCCTTTCATGGCAGAACGATGGCAACCTTGACGGCCAGCGGCAATCGCAAGGTGCAAGCTGGCTTTGAACCGTTATTGACAGGTTTTGTGCGTGTTCCTTATAACAATATGGCGGCTATTGCTCAAGTCGCGGTCAATAATAAAGATATCGTTGCAGTTTTAGTGGAGCCTTTCCAAGGCGAAGGCGGCGTGAATATTCCCGAAGCGCATTATCTTCGTGAATTGCGTAAGCTGTGCGATCAATATGAATGGTTATTGATGCTCGACGAAGTGCAATCGGGAATCGGCCGGAGCGGTAAATGGTTTGCCTATCAGCATAGCGAGATTCTGCCGGATGTCATGACTCTGGCTAAGGGGCTGGGAGCCGGCGTGGCGATCGGTGCGTGTCTGGCCCGAGGCGTTGCCGCTGACGTATTCAAACCGGGAAATCACGCCTCTACCTTTGGCGGCAATCCACTGGCTTGTGCAGCAGCCCTTGAAACACTCGCAGTGATTCAGGATGAGGAATTATTGAGTCATGCCACGAAACTGGGAGACTTCATGCGGGATCGGCTCAACGATCAACTGCGCGATATTTCGGGTGTCGTGCAAATTCGAGGTCAGGGCTTGATCGTTGGTATCGAGCTTGCCGTTCCCTGTACTGATCTGGTCAAGACGGCATTGAACAAGAAATTGTTGATCAATGTGACATCCGATAAAGTAGTGCGCCTGTTGCCGGCATTCGTCATGCAGCAATCCGAGGCCGAGCAGGTGGTGGATACGATGTGTTCGTTAATAAAGGAGTTTTTGAATAGCTGAATAACCGGCATACAGGTATGCAGGGCGATTGGCTGCTCATTGGGGCGTATGCAATTCAAGCATTTTCTGCAGTTCTCTGATTTTAATCGTGAGGAATATGAATACATCTTTGAGCGTGCTCGCTGGATAAAGCACGAATTCAAGCAATACCGGCAGTATTGGCCATTGACTGATCGCACGTTGGCAATGATATTCGACAAAAACTCGACGCGCACCCGCCTGTCATTTGAGGCAGGCATGCTTCAACTCGGCGGCGCGGCTATTTATTTATCGACGCGTGATACTCAATTGGGACGCGGTGAGCCGGTTGAAGATGCAGCAAAAGTCATTTCCCGCATGGTTGATCTCATCATGATACGGACGTATGAACATGACATTATCAAACGTTTTGCCGAAAATTCACGAGTGCCCGTCATCAATGGGTTGACCGATAAATATCATCCTTGCCAAATCATGAGCGATATTTTTACGTATACCGAATATCGGGGCGGCATCTCTGGAAAAATCGTGGCTTGGATCGGTGATGCCAATAATATGTGCAATACGTGGCTGCAGGCTGCGAAAATTTTCGATTTCAAAGTTCATGTGTCAACTCCACCCGGTTATGATATCTGCCCAGAACAGATTGGATTGATCGATGCCACCCATTATGAGATTTTTTCCAGTCCTCGCAAAGCTGTGATGGGTGCGGATCTGGTGACAACGGATGTATGGACGAGCATGGGGTTTGAAGAAGAAACTGAGCAAAGAAAAAATGATTTTGCTGAATTCTGTGTCAATGCCGAGATGATGGCATTAGCTAAAAAGGATGCGCTTTTTATGCACTGTCTACCGGCTCATCGTGGTGAAGAGGTAAGCGCAGAAGTGTTGGAAGGACCGCAATCTGTCGTGTGGGATGAAGCAGAAAATCGATTGCATACTCAAAAGGCATTGATGGAATATTTGTTGCTGGGTAAATTGGCTGGCAATTAGCCCGGTTGTTGATGAGAATGGCGGTAATACTGCTGACAGGATAATTAAGCGAGCATATTAATAAATAATGAAAAAAATCAATAAAGTAGTGTTAGCTTTTTCAGGTGGATTGGACACGTCGGTCATTTTGAAATGGCTGCAAGATACGTATCAATGTGAGGTGGTGACATTTACTGCTGATATCGGCCAGGGTGAAGAGGTTGAGCCGGCTCGCGCGAAGGCCAAGCAATTGGGCGTCAAGGAAATCTATATTGATGATCTGCGCGAGGAGTTCGTG
The DNA here is from genome assembly GCF_009833095.1 of Nitrosomonas sp. JL21. Taxonomy (GTDB): domain Bacteria; phylum Pseudomonadota; class Gammaproteobacteria; order Burkholderiales; family Nitrosomonadaceae; genus Nitrosomonas. The sequence goes on along the minus strand of NZ_QRCB01000017.1, from coordinate 4,864 downwards.
CGAGACTTCGTATTTCCCATGTTTCGGGCCAATACCATTTATGAAGGGGAATATCTGCTTGGTACGAGCATCGCGCGACCATTAATTGCGAAAAGGCAGATCGAGATTGCGCAAGAAACTCATGCCGATGCGGTTTCACATGGTGCGACCGGTAAAGGAAACGACCAAGTGCGCTTCGAGCTGGGTTATTATGCTCTGCAACCGAATATTCATGTGATCGCGCCGTGGCGTGAGTGGGACTTGACCTCTCGAGAGAAATTGCTGCAATACGCTGAACGGCATGGGATCCCAGTCGAGATGAAAAAGAAAGCAGGTTCGCCTTACAGCATGGATGCCAATCTTCTGCATATTTCCTATGAAGGCCGTATCCTCGAAGATCCCGCGATGGAACCAGAGGAATCGATGTGGCGCTGGAGCGTGTCACCGGAAAATGCACCCGATGAACCCGAGTATGCGGAGATCGAATTCAAACGCGGCGATGCTGTATCTTTGAACGGTAATTCGTTATCGCCTGCAGACATGCTGGCAAAGCTGAATCAATTGGGTGGTAAGCACGGTATTGGTCGACTGGATCTGGTCGAGAATCGGTATGTCGGAATGAAATCGAGAGGATGCTATGAGACACCTGGAGGCACCATCTTATTGCGAGCTCATCGAGCTATTGAGTCGATCACATTGGATCGAGAAGTGGCGCATTTGAAGGATGAATTGATGCCGCGTTACGCTGCGCTAATTTATAATGGTTACTGGTGGAGTCCTGAGCGAAAAATGCTGCAAGCCATGATTGATGCTTCACAAGAAAAGGTCAATGGCTGGGTGCGGCTAAAATTATACAAGGGTAACGTCATCGTCGTAGGGAGAGACTCAGCTACCAATTCTCTGTTTGATCCTCATATTGCTACCTTTGAGGAAGATGCGGGTGCATATAATCAAGCAGATGCAGCAGGATTTATAAAACTCAATGCGCTCAGATTGCGTATCGCGGCGAATGCCAGCAAGAATAAGCCTGCAACTAAATGATCATGCTTTGTGCGACGGGAATTGAAATTAATCATGCCATCATTTGACATTGTTTCAGAAGTTGACAAGCAGGAAGTTAGAAATGCGGTTGATCAAGTCAACAAAGAAATAAGCACTCGCTTCGATTTTAAAGGCTCTGATGTGCGCGTGGAGCAAACCGATCTTCAATTGACAGTGTTTGCTGATGATGACTTCAAATTAGAGCAAATCTTGGACATTATGCGAACCAAACTGACTAAACGCTCGATTGATGTGCGTTGTTTGGACAAAGGTCAGATTGAAAAAATCAGTGGAAATAAAATCAAACAAGTAGTGACTGTCAAAACTGGACTGGATGCTGATTTGGCCAAGAAAATCGTCAGAATTCTTAAAGATAGCAAACTGAGGGCACAGGCTAGCATTCAAGGAGAAACTGTCCGGGTGACCGGCACCAAGAAAGATGTGCTGCAAGAAGCGATTCAATATGTAAAAAAATCCATAAATGATTTTCCGTTGCAGTTTCAGAATTTTCGGGATTAAAAAAATTGAGGAAAGGAATGCGGAGGTTGTGCATCACTTATCAGGATCGATGTTTGTCTTGACATGCATGGATAAACCACCTAGAATCCGCTCTCTTTTTTGTCGCATCATTGCGTATTAAGCTACGTTGATCCGGGGCGGCAGCGATAATTGAGCATCGATTTCAATACAAATAAATGTAAGTGTTTAAGTGTGGACGGCAAGCGTCGTTCCCGTTTTTTAGGACATAGAAATGCCGACAATAAGTCAGTTAGTTCGAAAGCCGCGTGTTGCTAAGCGTATTAAAAGCAATGTGCCTGCATTGGAGAATTGCCCACAAAAAAGAGGAGTGTGTACCAGGGTATACACTACGACCCCTAAAAAGCCAAACTCGGCATTGCGTAAAGTCGCCAGGGTTCGATTGACCAATGGGTTCGAAGTTTCCAGTTATATTGGCGGTGAAGGACATAATCTTCAGGAGCACTCGGTGATTCTTATTCGTGGTGGCCGGGTTAAGGATTTGCCTGGCGTGCGCTATCACACGATTCGAGGTAGTTTAGATACTGCCGGTGTTAAGGATCGCAAACAAGCGAGATCTAAATATGGATCTAAGAAGCCCAAGAATGCATAAGAACTAGAATATCGGATAACAAGAAGTAAACTATGAGGTTGCACAATGCCTAGACGTAGAGAAGTTCCAAAGCGAGAAATATTGCCAGATCCAAAATATCACAATGTAGAGTTGGCAAAATTTGTTAATGTGCTGATGACTCGGGGTAAAAAATCAGTCGCAGAACGAATCATTTATGGTGCTCTGGAACATATACAGAAGAAAACTGGCGGTGACCCTTTGGAAGTGTTTACGCAAGCATTAACGAACGTCAGGCCCATTGTAGAGGTAAAAAGTCGTCGTGTGGGTGGGGCTAATTATCAGGTGCCGGTTGAAGTAAGATCAGTTCGGCGTAATGCATTGGCGATGAGATGGTTGCGTGATGCTGCTAGAAAAAGAAGCGAAAAATCGATGGATGCTCGATTGGCGGGTGAGTTAAGTGAAGCAGCCGAGGGTCGCGGCGGGGCAGTTAAAAAAAGAGAAGAAGTGCACAGAATGGCAGAATCTAATAAGGCATTTTCGCATTTCAGATTCTGATAAATTCTGGTTTCATCGATTAGTAATTTTAATTGAAATCTACGTAAGGCAATAAACCGTGGCAAGAAAAACACCCATAGAACGTTATCGAAATATCGGCATCATGGCGCATATTGATGCCGGTAAAACAACGACGACAGAGCGCGTACTTTTTTATACAGGCGTATCTCACAAGCTTGGAGAGGTGCATGATGGTGCGGCCACGATGGATTGGATGGAGCAGGAACAAGAAAGAGGTATTACCATTACCTCGGCTGCTACGACATGTTTCTGGAAAGGTATGGCCGGAAATTATCCGGAGCATCGAATTAATATTATCGATACGCCGGGGCACGTGGATTTTACGATTGAAGTGGAGCGTTCGTTACGTGTGTTAGATGGAGCCTGTACGGTATTTTGTGCGGTAGGTGGAGTGCAGCCTCAGACCGAAACGGTTTGGAGGCAAGCAAATAAATATCGAGTTCCGCGACTAGCTTTCGTTAATAAGATGGATCGATCCGGGGCTAATTTTATGCGCGTTTACGAACAAATTAAAGCCCGACTCAAAGCTGCACCCATTCCTATCCAATTGCCAATTGGTGCTGAAGATAAATTCGAAGGCGTTATCGATTTGATCAAAATGAAGGCAATATATTGGGATGATGAAAGTCGCGGTATGAAATTTGAAGAACGCGATGTTCCTTCAAATCTTGTGAACGATGCTCGAGAATGGCGCGAAAAAATGCTGGAATCAGCAGCGGAAGCTAACGAAGAACTGATGAATAAATATCTTGAAGATGGCGATTTGGAAATTGCTGATATCAAGAATGGTCTACGTACACGAACTATCAATAACGAAATAGTCCCTATGATGTGCGGCACTGCCTTTAAAAACAAAGGTGTGCAAGCGATGCTGGATGCAGTGATTGATTTTATGCCATCGCCCACAGATATATTGGCTATTGAGGGCGAAAAAGAGAATGGTGAGCCTGATAAACGTAAAGCAGACGATAACGAACCATTTTCTGCTTTGGCATTCAAGATTGCAACCGATCCCTATGTCGGTCAATTGATCTTTTTCAGAGTTTATTCTGGCGTCGTTACTTCGGGTGATACTATTTACAATCCGGTTAAAGGAAAAAAAGAGAGAATCGGAAGGTTGTTGCAAATGCATGCCAATCAGCGCGATGAGATCAAGGAAGTTCGGGCAGGAGATATTGCTGCTGCTGTTGGTTTGAAGGATGTCGTGACGGGCGATACCTTGTGTGATCCTCAAAAAATCATTACGCTGGAAAGAATGGATTTTCCTGAGCCGGTAATCCATGTTGCAGTCGAGCCAAAAACAAAGTTAGATCAGGAAAAAATGGGCATAGCTTTGAATAGACTTGCTCAGGAAGATCCTTCATTTAGAGTCCGAACTGATGAGGAGTCTGGTCAAACCATCATTTCTGGAATGGGTGAGTTGCATTTAGAAATTATTGTCGATCGGATGAAGCGTGAGTTTGGTGTGGAAGCTAATGTGGGAGCCCCTCAAGTTGCCTATCGAGAAGCCATAAGAAAACCGGTTGAAATAGAAGGTAAGTTTGTAAAACAATCCGGCGGACGCGGTCAGTATGGTCATGTTTGGCTCAAAATGGAGCCTAATGAGGCTGGGAAGGGTTTTGAGTTCGTTGACGAAATTAAGGGTGGTGCAGTACCGCGAGAATATATTCCTGCGGTTGAGAAAGGTTTGCTGGAAACTCTGCCGAGTGGGGTGCTTGCTGGTTATCCAGTTGTCGATGTGAAAGTCACGCTATTTGATGGTTCATATCATGACGTGGATTCTAATGAGAATGCATTCAAAATGGCTGCTTCTATTGCATTCAAAGACGGAATGCGTAAAGCAAATCCGGTACTTTTGGAGCCAATGATGGCTGTAGAAGTGGAAACTCCCGAAGATTTCATGGGAAATGTAGTAGGTGATCTGTCATCAAGGCGAGGAATGATACAAGGAATGGAAGATATTCCTGGTTTAAAAGTCATTCGTGCGGAAGTGCCGCTCGCAGAAATGTTTGGCTATTCCACTGCACTGAGATCAGCAACACAGGGTAGAGCGACTTACTCCATGGAATTCAAACATTACTCTGAAGCACCAAAAAATGTAGCAGAAGCGATAATCAATAAGAAGTAATTGAAAAATTGTGCGTAAAAGGAACGGATCATGGCAAAGAGTAAATTTGA
>NZ_QRCB01000016.1 GCF_009833095.1 Nitrosomonas sp. JL21 | reverse complement strand
GCCAAAATCGCTGCGGCCAAATACCACATAACTCGAACCTTCAAAATGTTCCAAGTTATCGAAAGGCGCGCCAATGATCAGGTCATCGAAGCCGTCGTTGTTCACGTCCCCGGCGCTGCTGACGCTGCTAAAGAACGTGCGCCCCGGAATGGCCGTTACAGTGAAACCCATCTCACTGGTCAGCATGGTTAAATCGAGCGTGGCGTCGAAACTGGAAGCTTTCCCGAATACGACATACGCGGTTTGATCCGTGCCCACGATCACATCGTCGAAACCGTCGCCGTTGACATCACCCGCTCCGTCTACCGATACCCCATAGTACTGTTCGCTCTCAGCGCCATCGATACGAAAGCCATTGCTGCCATCAAGATGGGATAAATCGACTTCTGACGAAAATCCGGCGGTTCGCCCGAACAGAACATACATCGCACTCTCATAATCGGTATGAGAGGCTTCGTCATAAAACGCCTGGGTGCCAAACACAATGTCATCCAGGCCATCGCCATTGATGTCGCCGATATTGCTGACCGAATTCGGTTGTGGATTGGATTTTCCGTCACTGAAACTGAACCCGTCGCTACCGTCCAGGCTGGCCAAATCGAGCGTGGAGTTAAAGCCGCTAGCTTTCCCAAACACCACATAGCCGGTGTTTTGATCTGCTCCATAAGCATCGGCACCGACCGTCACCATCACATCGTCAAAACCATCGCCATTGATATCTCCGGCACCGCTCACTTCGGCGCCCCCTCCTTCCAGCCGGAAACCATCATTTCCATCGAGCCCGGATAAATCCAACCCCGCATCGAAACCGGAAGTCTTGCCAAACACCACATAACTGGCGGTTCGAGCACCCACGATCACATCATCGACACCGTCGCCATTGACATCACCGGCACTGCTGACCGTAACATTGACTTTTCCGGTACCGTCCATGCTGAAGCCATTCTTACCATCCAGCGTGGATAGATCGAGGTCGGCGGCAAAACCGCCCGCCTTGCCAAAAACCACATACGCAGCACCTTCGCTGCTGTTATAGACGCCATATGAACCCTCAACCCCAATGAGAGCATCGTCAAAGCCGTCGCCATTGACATCTCCGGCATCGCTGACCAGATACGGGGCTCTGCTTTCAATCATGCGGAAACCATCCGTGCCGTCCAAACTGGCAAGATCGATCACAGCGTCGAAACCTGAATTCTGACCAAACACCACATAACTGCGGCCATCGTGATAGCTAAAATAATAACTGCGCAGCGCACCCACCATCACATCATCAAGTCCGTCACCATTGATATCCCCGGCGCTGCTGACGGATACTCCGGAGAAAAAATCCACGCCTTCTCCATCGATGCGAAATCCATTGGTGCCATCCAGGGTGGCCACATTAATTGTTGAAATTGCCATATTGATAAAACTCCTTTTCTTTAAACAGGCATGCGCGAGAATCGAGAAAGAAATACTTTCTCCACGGTTCTCATCGATTCATGAATGAAGTCTACGCTGCAATAAATTGACTGACAATCAGCCAGCGCAGATCTACCTTTAATAAGATGAAATCAATAAGCAACTGATAATATTTATGTATATCCAGTAATTACCTGTCGCTTCGAGGTTGCAGACAGGTGCCAAACTGCCACCTAGACGCATGGGAAATATAAAAAGCGGAACAAGATGAGACCATGCAACTGCAACGTCATTGGTTAAGCTGAGGACAACATCGAGCTGACACCCAGTCGCGATATGACGAACAGAGTGATTGAAACTGATCATGGAGGCACGACATCATCAAATGAAACGAACGATTCAACAAGCGCGCCTGATAGGAAGTAAATTAGCTTGTTGAACCCAATTCTAATACTGGTACCGCCGAATACGGGTGCCAGTTCCGGTATTTCTTAAAAATTCACTACGCAAACACCGCTGTCATATTTATGCCCACCAGCAGCACCGCATCATCTTGGGTATAAGTATGATAAAAACCGTGACTGCCACCATCGATCCAATTGCCTTCCAGAATCACTTGATCGCCGGCATTGCCGTGGACTTTGAGGGTATCGGTGGTATCCGATAACGCTTTCAGTTCCGCACCCGTCAGCGTCAACGTATTGTCGCCGCGGCCATACAGGCAGATGGTTTCGATGCCTTGGATCTTATCGAGGTAATCGGTCAAGTCCAGATTCAGATCTGCACCGTCGGTATGCAGAACATCGTTGCCCGCGCCGCCATCGACCAATCCGAAACTCAGATCGATTACCTGAATATAATCATTACCTGCTTCACCGTAAAACTCATCCGCGCCGCCACGACCGATCATGCGATCATTGCCATCGCCTGCTTTGAAAAGCTCTGCCGCTGATGTGCCTTTGAGCTGATCATCTCCAGGTGTGCCAAGGATTTCGGGAATTCCTTCACCGCCAAAGTCGCTGCGGCCAAAGATGATATAGCTGGAGCCAGATCCATAACCATTCGAATCAGCTCGAAAAGCACCGACAATTAAATCATCAAACCCATCGCCATTTACATCCCCGGCGGTACTTACCGAATCGCCCGAGTAATCATCTGCCGTTTCCCCATCTATGCGAAAACCATAGCCTCTCTCCAGGCTTGATAAATCGATTAGAGCATTAAAGGCAGAGGCTCTGCCAAACACTACATAACTGGAACCTGATTTCCCGCCATTCGGATCAGCTCCCCAGGCACCCACAATCAGATCATCGAATCCATCCCCATTCACATCCCCAGCAGTACTGACTGATGAGCCCAAGAAATCATCTTCCGTTTCTCCATCCAGTCGAAAACCATTCGTGCCATCAAGACTGGACAAATTGATTTTGTCATTAAATCCTGAAGCTTTGCCAAACACTACATAACTTGAACCCGAAAAATCCCCCTGTTTGTCAGCCCCAGTTGCGCCAATAATCACGTCACCGAATCCGTCACCATTCACATCCCCGGCGGTACTCACCGACCTCCCTAAGAAATCATCTATTGCTTCACCATCCAAGCGAAAACCATTTTTGCCATCGAGACTCGACAGATTCATACTGGCGTTAAATCCAGTCTCTTTCCCAAAAACCACATAACTGGAACCCGAGTAAGAGCCCCTTGGATCAGCTCCATGAGCACCCACAATCACATCATCAAATCCATCACCATTCACATCTCCGGCACCGCTAACCGAAATTCCCGAATTATCTTGTGCTGCTATCCCATCTAAACGAAAACCATTCGTGCCGTCGAGACTCGATACTTCTATGCTGGCGTCAAATCCGGATGATTTACCAAAAACCACATAACTGGAACCTGATGAACTGCCATTTGGATCCATTCCGGGAGCTCCGACAATCAAGTCATCAAAACCATCACCGTTCACATCCCCAGCAGTACTCACCGAGAAGCCCAGGTAGCCATATAACCCTTCATATGACGCTACCCCATCCAATCGGAAACCGTTATTGCCATCGAGATTCGACAGGTTCATGCTGGCGCTAAACCCCGATGCTTTTCCAAATACTACAAAACTGGCACCAGATGTGTATGACCTCGAAGCCTGCCAGGCACCCACTATTACATCATCAAATCCATCACCATTCACATCCCCGGCATTACTGACCACGTTTCCCAAGAGATAGAATTTTCCTCCATCCAAACTGAAACCATTATTTCCATTGAGGGTGGATACATCTATCGCGGTGTCAAGGCCAGAAGATTTACCAAAAACTACGTAACTGGAACCCACTGAACGGCTAACAATCACATCTTCAAATCCATCGCCATTCATATCCCCGGCGGTACTGACTGAATGGCCAAAACCATCATACTCCGCTGCACCTTCCAGTCGAAAACCATTATTGCCATCAAGACTGGATAAATTAATGGTAGTCATCTCTGTGATTGAAACTTGGTTTTCAACCGATATGACGACATCGTCTTGCCTGTAGACGTGATAAAAGCCCTGAAGGCCCCCATCCACCCAATTGCCTTCCAGAATAACTCGATCCCCGGCATTGCCCTGAACTTTAAGAGTATCAGAGGTATCCGACAAATCCTTCAATTCCGCTCCAGTCAGCGTCAATGTGTTTTTGTCCGAGCCAGATAGGTTGATGGTTTCGATCCCTTGAATTTTCTCCTTGAAATCGGTCAGGTCTAAATTCAAGCCCTTGCCGTCCAGGTTAAGTACATCGATACCATTGCCACCGTCAACTAAACTAAAGGTGAGATCCGAAACGTCGATATCATCATTGCCTGAATCGCCATGAAACACATCTGCTCCACCAAATCCAAAGATATGATCATTACCATCGCCTGCTATGAAATGCTCTGCCGCTGAAGTACCTTTGAGTTGATCATCTTCAGGTGAACCTACGATTTCTGGGAAGATTCCAAAACGAAAATCTCTACGACCAAAGATAACGTAACTGGATCCTGACTCCTCTCCATTCGGATCAGCTCCGCGAGCAGCTACAATCAAGTCATCGAAGCCGTCGCCATTCGCATCCCCGGCAGTACTCACCGACCAACCGGAAGAATCCCATGCTGTTACGCCATCCAAACGAAAACCATCGTCTCGATCCAAGCTGGATAAATCGATGGCGGGATTGAAACCGGAGGCTTTACCAAATACCACGTAACTGGAACCTGATGAATAGCCGTTCGGATCAGCGTTATCAGCCCCGATTATCACATCATCAAAACCATCCCCATTCACATCTCCGGCACTGCTGACCGAAGAACCCGCACTATGGAATCTGATTCCATCCAAACGAAAACCATTATTGCCATCAAGGACTGAAAAATCCATTGTGGCATTGAAACCTGAGGCTTTACCAAATATCACATAACTCGAACCCGAGGAAGGGCCGTTTGATTCAGCCCAAGGAGCACCGACAATCAAGTCATCAAAGCCATCTCCATTCACATCTCCGGCAGTACTAACGGACGAACCTGAATGATCAAATTCTGCTGATCCATCCAAACGAAAACCGTTACTTCCGTCAAGAGTAAACAACTCCATGCTAGCGCTAAATCCAGATCCTTTTCCAAATACCACATAGCTCGAACCCGAGAAAGAGCCATTTGGGTCCGCCCAGGAAGCACTAATAATCAAGTCATCAAAGCCATCTCCATTCACATCTCCGGCATTGTTGCCCGACGCGCCTGACTTATCATATGCTGCCTCCCCATTCAAACGAAAACCATTCGTGCCGTCAAGAATAGAAAGATCCATACTGGCGTCAAATCCTGAGGCTTTACCAAACACCACGTAACTAAAACCTAAGTTGCCGCCTTTAGGATTTTCTGTATTAGTACCCACAAACACATCATCAAATCCATCGCCATTCACATCCCCGGCGTTACTCACAGAATTACCAGAAAAGTCCTTTGCCGCTACTCCATCCAAACGGAAACCATTGCTACCGTCAAGGCTCGACAATTCCATACTTGCGTCAAATCCTGAGGTTTTACCAAATACCACATAACTGGAGCCTGATGAATAGCCGTTCGGATCAGCGTTATCAGCCCCGATTATCACATCATCAAAACCATCTCCATTCACATCTCCGGCACCGCTAACCGAAATTCCCGACTCATCTTGTGCTGTTATCCCATCCAAACGAAAACCGTTCATGCCATCAAGAGTACTCAGATCCATCTTCGCATCGAATCCTGCGGATTTACCAAATACAACATAACTGGAACCCGACGAATCACCGCTCAGATCAGCTCCGGGAGCACCCACAATCACATCATCAAATCCATCACCATTCACATCCCCGGCATTGCTTACTTCCTGACCCGCATAATCTTGTTCTCTCACCCCATCCAAACGAAAACCGTTGATACCATCGAGGCTGGATAATTTAATTGTGGATATTGCCATGATTAAGTCTCCTTTAATGCCAGTGCTTGAAGTTAACCATCAATAGTTAATCGCAAGAGATCAGACAAACACCGCCGTCATATTCATGCCGACCAGCAGCATCGCATCATCTTGTGTATAAGTATGATAAAAACCGTGACTGCCACCATCGATCCAATTACCTTCCAGAATGACCTGATCTCCGGCATTACCGTGGACTTTGAGGGTATTGGTGGTATCCGACAACTGCTTCAGTTCCGCGCCGGTCAATGTCAATGTATTGTCACCGCGGCCATACAAACAGATGGTTTCGATGCCTTGAATCTTCTCGGGGTAATCAGTCAAGTCCAGATCCAGTTCTTTGCCGTCGGTATGCAGAACATCGTTGCCCGCGCCGCCATCGACCAATCCGAAACCCAGATCCGTTACCTGGATATAATCATTACCTGCTTCACCGTAAAACTCATCCGCACCACCTCGGCCGATCATGCGGTCATTGCCATCACCTGCTTTGAAATGCTCTGCCGCTGATGTGCCTTTGAGTTGATCATCTTCGGATGTACCCTCAATAACGTTAACACTTCCTGAGTTTTTTCTGCCAAAGATAATGTAACTCGAACCGGATTGAAAGTCGTTCCAATCAGCATGGCTCGCACCAACGATCAAATCGTCTAAACCATCGCCGTTAATATCCCCGGCAGTGCTGACGGAGGAACTCGACATATCAATCCCTGACTCTCCATCTATCCGAAAACCGCTATCGCTATCAAGATTGGTTAAATCCACCACATCGCTAAAACCGGAAGCTTTGCCAAATACGACGTAACTGGAGCCGCCGGTATAAGCATTTGGAGTACCGACAATTACATCATCGAATCCATCGCCGTTGACGTCTCCGGCAGTACTCACCGATCTGCCTGCCCAATCAGTTTCGACTTCACCATCCAAACGGAAACCATTACTGCCATCGAGACCGGCTAAATCCATCGCAGCGCTAAAACCCGAAGCGCGCCCGAACACAACATAACTGGAGTGAGAATGCTCGTCATTTGAATCACCACCAAAAGTACCGATAACCACATCATCAAAACCGTCACCGTTGACATCACCCGCACTGCTGACAGACTTACCCGAACTGTCGCCAGCCGAAGCGCCATCCAAGCGGAACCCATTTTTACCATCAAGATTGGCTAAATCCATCTCAGCACTGAAGCCTGAAGCCTTGCCAAATACTACATAACTATTACCTGAATTATCGCCATTTGGGTCGGCACCAGAAGCACCGATAATCACATCATCAAAACCATCACCGTTGACGTCGCCCGCATTGCTGACAGATTCACCGGAATAATCCCCATTGTAAGAATTAGAACCATCTGTCAACTCTCCATCCAAACGAAAACCGTTATGGCCATCAAGATTGGATAAATTCAGCTTGGCATCAAAACCCGAAGCGCGCCCGAATACCACATAAGTAGAACCGGATCTCACACCATTCGAACTAGCTCCAACTGCGCCGATAATTAGGTCACCAAAACCATCGCCGTTGACATCGCCTGCATCGCTGACCGTGTTGGCGTAATCACCTGCTTCACCATCCAGACGAAAACCGTTGCCGCCATCCAGCGAAGGAAGACTCAATGTAGCGTCGAAACCGGAAGCTTTGCCGAATAACACATAACTGGATCCTGAAGAATAGCCATTTAAATCAGTGTTGGCACCTAAAATCACATCATCAAAACCATCGCCATTGACGTCACCAGCAGAGCTGACCGAGTTACCCAACCAATTAAACTCATCTTCACCATCCACTCGAAAACCATTTTTTCCATCCAGTAAGGATAAATCCAGAGAAGCTTCAAAACCCGCGGCCGCGCCAAACACTACAAAAGCAGATCCAGAGGAAAGATCATAAATCCCGGAAGCTCCAGGAGCACCGACAATCACATCATCAAAACCATCGCCGTTGATGTCCCCTGCTTTGCTGACCGATCTGCCGGATTCATCAACTGCTGCCGATCCATCCAAACGGAAACCGTTACTGCCATCGAGACTGGATAAATTAATTATTGTTTTGGGCATCACCAAAATCCCGCTTTCGACCAATGCTACTGCATCACCTTGCATATAAGTGTGATAAGTGCCCTCACCGCCCCCATCGATCCAGTTACCTTCGAGAATCACTTGATCTCCGGCATTACCGTGGACTTTGAGCGTATCGGTGGTATCCGACAACTCTTTCAGTTCCGCTTCAGTCAGGGTCAACATATTGTCGCCCTGACCGGACAGGTCGATGGTTTCGATGCCTCGGATTTTGCCACGGTAACCAGTCAAGTCCAGGTTCAGGTCTTTGCCATCCGTATGTAAGACGTCATTGCCGCTACCGCCATCCACCAAGCCAAAGCCGAGATCCAACACCTGGATATAATCATTGCCTGCTTCGCCATGAAACTCATCCGCGCCGCCACGGCCGATCATGCGATCATTACCATCACCTGCTTTGAAATGCTCTGCCGCTGATGTGCCTTCGAGTTGATCATTTTCAGGCGTGCCTACGACAGGAAATCCTCCATCACCAAAGTCACTGCGACCAAAAACGATATAGCTGGAACCTGACCTTTCACCATTCGGATCGGCACCATTAGCACCGATAATCAGATCATCAAATCCATCTCTATTAACATCCCCCGCACTGCTGACTGAGCCGCCCGATAAATCATCTTCTGCCCCATCCAAACGAAAGCCGTCGATACTCGAAAGATTCGAGAGAGCCATGCTAGCGTTAAATCCAGAAGTTTTGCCAAACACTACGTAACTTGAACCCGACCAATGGCCGTTCGGCTCAGCACCAGAAACGCCAACAATGAAGTCATCAATACCATCTCCGTTGACGTCTCCAGCGTTGCTAACCGAGCTTATAGAGCCAAAATTATTATTTTCATTTAACCTAAAACCATTGTTGCCATCGAGACTCGATAAATCCATTGCAGCATCAAATCCAGATGCTTTACCAAATACAATGTAATTCGAACCCAGTAAGTTGCCATCCGTTTCAGCGCTCCAAGCACCGACAATCACATCATCGAATCCATCGCCATTTATATCCCCCGCAGTACTGACCGGCAAGCCCGCACTATCATGTGTCGTTCCATCCAACCGGAAACCATTTGTGCCATCGATACTCGACAGATCCATTACAGCACTGAATCCAGATTCTTTACCAAAAACCACGTAACTCGAACCCGACCCAGCACCGTTTAGATCAGCTTTATAGACACCCACAATCACATCATCAAGGCCATCACCATTTACATCACCGGCAGTGCTAACCGAGAGACCGACATAATCATATGCATTTCCATCCAATCGGAAACCATTATTGCCATCGATACTCGATAAATTCATTGCAGCACTGAATCCGGATTCTTTACCAAAAACCACATAACTCGAACCCGAGTCGTAGCCGTTTGAATCGGCACGGGGAGCACTCACAATCACATCATCAAAACCATCACCATTCACGTCCCCCGCATTACTGACTAAAAAACCCGCTTCATCATATTTTGCCGCCCCATCCAAACGAAAACCATTTGTGCCATTGAGACTCGATAAATTAATTACAGCACCGAATCCAGATTCTTTACCAAAAACCACGTAACTCGAACCCGAATCGTAGCCGTTTGAATCGGCACCAGGAGCACTCACAATCACATCATCGAAACCATCACCATTCACATCCCCCGCATTGCTAATTGAAGTGCCCAACAAGTGATTTATTCCCTCTCCATCCAATCGAAAACCATTATTGCCATCGAGATCAGACAGGTTCATGCTGGCGTTAAATCCGCCCGCATTCCCAAATACCACATAACTCGAACCCGAGCCGAGCGCGTTCTGATCAGACCCAAAAGCACCGATAATCACATCATCAAAACCATCGCCATTCACATCTCCGGCAGTACTAACCAGGCCCGAAAAATCATATTGTGTCTCTCCATCCAAGCGAAAACCATCTATGCCATCGAGACTGGATAAATTGACTATTGGTATTGCCATGCCAAAACTCCTTAAGAAGGATTTATCGATCAAGCGACTGGAAAGAAGTATTGAATATTCTGCCATTTTGGAAAATGACAGAGCCCATGTTATGTCAGAAAAACTCTGATGACAATCAGATAGTTCTGTTGATAGCCATGAATTCGGCAAGCGGGGAAATCAAAAAATGCCATTTCAGACCCGCTTGTGCAAGACTCTGAAAAACTACTGCATTCAATGGTATTTTTAAAGCTTGCCGAGAAAAAGAATAAGAGAAAAAAGCTTTTTTAATGCCCAGTGTAAAGCCGGTCGATGTCCGCCTGATGCTTTTCAAGCACTTTGTTGCGTTTCAGTTTCAAGGTCGGGGTCAGCAGGCCGTTTTCAATCGTCCACGGCTCGTCGACGACGGCGACGCGGCGGATTTTGGCATAGCCGGGAAAGCCGCTGGTTTGGCGGGTGATTTTTTCAAGCAAAATCTCTTCAGTCTGCTGGCGGGTCTTATCATTCTCAAGGTGGCCATCCAGACCGTAATGCGTCATGAATTCTTGCCGCCTGGCTGCATTCAGCACGGCCAGAACACTCAAGAACGGACGTGATTCCCCGATCAGCATCACCTGTTCGAAGAGCAGATCGCGCAGAATGGCGGCTTCCATATCGCCGGGCGGCACTTTTTCGCCGGTCGACAGAACAATGATTTCCTTGACCCGGCCGGTAATG
Organism: Nitrosomonas sp. JL21; assembly: GCF_009833095.1. Taxonomy (GTDB): domain Bacteria; phylum Pseudomonadota; class Gammaproteobacteria; order Burkholderiales; family Nitrosomonadaceae; genus Nitrosomonas. The sequence continues at coordinate 21,614 of NZ_QRCB01000016.1, read as the reverse complement.
GTGACATGACCTTGTTCATCGATGGCGGCGATATCTCCGGAATTGAGCCATCCATCCGCTGAAATGACGGCTTTGGTGGCATCTGGGTTATTCCAATAGCCGAGCATCACGTTCGGACCGCGAATCAGCAGCGCATTATTCTCGCCCAATTTGACCTCGACGCCGGGAATCGGCAGGCCGACGCTGGCCGGCAGGTTATCATTCAATCGGTTGGCACAGGCGACCGGACTGCTCTCGGTCATGCCGTATCCCTGCAGGATGGGCAATCCCAGACCGATGAAAATGCGCGAAACTTCCGCCGAAAGCGCTGCGCCGCCGCTCATGACGAACCGCAACCGGCCGCCCAGTTTATTCATGACCTTGCGCGCCACCAGTTTTTCCAGTATCGGCCACAGAATGAAGGATAATTTTCGATAACCCCGCCGCTGCTCACACTCAAACCGGCTATACCCAACTTCCACCGCAAAATTGAACAACCAGCGCGAGAAGCTCGGACCTTCGGCGAGTTTTGTGCGTATGCCGGCATATACCCGTTCATAGATTCTGGGAACCGAAATCAGCAATGTCGGCCGGATCGTAGCCAAGTCTTCCTGCAATTGCTGGATCGAACGCGCGTAGGCAATCTCCGCCCTCGCCATCATGGGGATGTAATAACCCGAAGTGCGTTCAAACGTGTGCGACAACGGCAGGAACGACAGAAACATATCGTCCGGCGATACTGCTATCACCTGCAAACAACTGAACGCATTGCTGAGGATATTGTGATGGCTGAGCATTACACCCTTGGGACGGCCTGAGGTGCCGGAGGTATAAATGATGGTGGCCATGCTGTGCGGATCACGCGTGATATGGCTGACTTCGCCACCATGCGCCGGCAGCCATTCCCAAGCCGATACCACGACGTCATCGCGCAGATTCATATCGCTGTTTTCAAATGAGCGGAGCAGGACAACCCGTTGCAATCCTTGAATCTGATCCCGGATTGCAGTGAACTGATGCCATTGATGCACGCCTTCCAGCAACAATAATTTGACATTGGCATCATTGATCACATACGCCGCATTCTCGACCCGGTCATCGGTATACAGCGGAATCACCACCAATCCCAGGCCCAGCGCGGCTTGCTCGAACATGACCCATTCCGGGCAGTTCCTCATCATCACCGCCACGCGATCGCCCGGCATCAACGATTCCTTCGCCAGTCCCGCCTGCCAGCGGGCAACGGCTTGATTCATCTGCTCCCAGGTATAGCTGCTCCATTCCTCGCAGGTGGTGTTGAAATAGTGATAGGCAGCCTTGTGCGGCGACCGCTGAACGCGCTCCTGGAAAAGGCCGTCAAGCGTTTGCGCTTGATCTACGGTGATGATGTCCAGCAATGGTGCGTTCTGTTCTACGTGCATGATGCGATGTCCTCTAACTCTTTTTTTCTCTGGGTGAAACTCTGAAAAAAGAAACGCCCCATACCCGAGCAAGATGAAATCAGACAAAAAGCCCGGTTGAACGATACGCGAGCATTTTAAACATGACTTCAACGCCAACTGGACAAGCACGGAAGTTTTTCAGAGTTCCCCTAATTTTTTCCACTACCCGCAACTCCGGGCTTTCAATTACATTACCTTTTCACCGGTGACTGATTCGGTAGATTTATCCAGCGCGGCTTCGCCGGAGCGGTTGCTTTCGATGACGCTTTCACCCTCATGAATATTTTCTTCGTGAACACCGCGCCTGTGCAGCAGATCCCTCAATTCAGCATGGCTCGCGAGCGCAGCATTTCCGTCGACGTCCTGATCGGCATTGCCGTCATCCACTCGAGTATGGCGAATGGTAGGGCCGCTCGATACCGCCTGAGGGCTGGGACTCACACTTTCAGCACCAAAGTCCTTGGCGAAATCATCTACTTTAACCACTTTATTGCGCAATTCTTTCAATCGTCCCAGCAAATCCGCCTCCGGCTGGGTAATGAGCTTGTGCTGCAAAGCCTGTGCAATCTTTTCGTCGCCTCTGCCGGAAATGAGCCGCGATTTGGCCGCTTCCCGTAACCGGGCTTCAATCGGCTCGCATTCAATTGCGCATTGCAACGCCAGTTCTAGATCCGCCAGCGGTTCGTCATTGGTGACAGGAACATAAATTCCCGTGGTCAATCGATCCCGCACAGCTCCTGGCGTCATCATCAGCCGGGCTACCTCATGTGCGACACGATCGGTCGGGGGATTGCAGCGTTTTCCCAATGGAAACATCCATGCTCTGAGCACCCAGACAAACACGGGGTGAGCCGGGAAGTTACTGAGGAATTCGTCCAATGCCTGCTGCAGGCGATATAGGGCATCTTGCATAGCCCAATGCAGCAAGGGCAGATCCGAACTGGGTCGACCGTCATCCTCAAACCGCTTCAACGTCGCTGAGCACAGATAAAGCATGCTCAAGATGTCTCCAAGACGCGCTGACAAACGTTCTTTGCGCTTGAGAGAACCGCCCAGCCGCATCAAACCGATATCCGCAATAAAGGCGAAACTGGCAGAGAAACGCGTTAATTGGCGATAATAATCGACGGTTTCCGGCGCGCAATTTTCCGGCGCATTGTCTTGGATATAGTTGCCGAACAGCGCATACACCAGGCTGTTGAAGGTATTGCGCGCGGTAAACTTCACATGCCCGACGATGGCCTCATCAAAGGCGATCGACGCGCGCTCCAGGTTGACGTCATGCGCGGCATTCACTTCCTTCAACAGATAAGGATGACAACGAATCGCTCCCTGGCCGAAGATGATCATATTGCGCGTCAAAATATTCGCCCCTTCCACTGTGATGCTCACCGGAATCTGTTGATAGGTGCGTCCCAGATAATTGCTCGGCCCGATACAGATTCCCTTGCCGCCGTGGATGTCCATCGCATCGTTGACCGCTTGGCGGCCCCGCTCGGTCAGATGGTATTTGACGATCGCCGACACCACCGACGGCTTTTCGCCCAGATCCACCGCGCCGGCAGTCATCACGCGCGCCGCTTCCATCATGTAGGTGTTGCCGCCGATGCGCGCCAGCGCTTCCTCAATACCTTCGAAATGACCAATCGGCGTTTTGAATTGCGTGCGCACCCGGCTATAGGCGCTGCTGGTTCGCGCCGCCAGTTTGGCCGCGCCAACGCTGGTGGCCGGCAATGAAATCGATCGCCCGGCAGCCAGACAATTCATCAGCATGCGCCACCCTTGCCCAACCCCTTCCTGCCCGCCGATGATCCATTCCATCGGAATGAATACCTCATTGCCGGAATTCGGGCCATTCTGGAACGCACCATTGAGGGGATAATGGCGCCGCCCGATATTGACGCCGGGAGTTTTGGTGGGGATCAGCGCCAGCGTGATGCCCAGTTCATCTTCCTTGCCCAGCAGATGGTCCGGATCATACAGCTTGAACGCCAGCCCCAGAATCGTCGCCACCGGGCCGAGTGTGATATAGCGCTTGTTCCACGTCACCCGCATGCCGAGCACATCGGATCGACCCTCATGTTCGCCGCGGCACACGATCGCAAAATCGGGCATCGCCCCGGCGTCCGAACCGGCGTCCGGCGAGGTTAGTGCAAAACAAGGCACTTCCAGCCCCTTGGCCAGGCGCGGCAAATAATATTCTTTCTGCTGGTCGGTGCCATAATGCAACAATAACTCAGCCGGTCCGAGCGAATTCGGCACCATCACCGTCACTGCCGCCGTGCCGCTACGCGAGCCGATTTTCATCACCACCGCTGAATGCGCCAGCGCCGAAAAGCCATAGCCGCCATATTGCTTCGGAATGATCAGGCCGAAAAAGCCATTATCCTTGATGAATTGCCAGACTTCCGGCGGCAGATCCTTCAGTTCGTGCGTAATTTTCCATTCATCCAGCATCGCGCATAATTGCTCAACCGGGCCGTCGAGAAACGCTTGTTCTTCGGTGGTCAATTGCGGTTTGGGATAAGCCAGCAATTTCTTCCAGTCCGGCTTGCCGCTGAACAGATCGCCTTCCCACCAGACCGTGCCGGCATCCAGCGCTTCCTGTTCGGTCTGGGAAATCTGCGGAAGCATGGTGCGGAAAATTTTCAATATCCGGTTCGTCACCACGAAGCGACGAACTACAGGCACTGCTAAAACTAACGCAACAACGGCAATTAACACTAAGATGACATAGAAAAGAAACTCTAGCATGGTAATTTTCCTCATATTACGTTAAGCCCAACCACCCGGCGCGCATCACTGCAGATTGTGCAAGACCCTAATCAGACGTGTAGAATTCAATCTCTGCTGAGTCGATGTGCAGCTTCAAATGTACATGATAACCGCATAATTCCCTACATTAACGCCAAAGTTTCATGGAGACAATGTTGTGTAATTCATACACTTATTCGTTCACATCCTTTAACTCATTCAATTCAGGAATAAAACAATGTCCGATGATACCTTAACCCTTGCCCAAACCCTGATTTCGCGCCGTTCGCTTACCCCTTCAGACGACGGCTGCCAGGACATTCTCATCAGCCATCTGGAAAAACACGGTTTTCATATTGAAAAAATGCACTTTGATGAGGTTGACAATCTCTGGGCGCGCCGTGGCACGACCGCACCGGTGCTCTGCTTTGCCGGACATACCGATGTCGTGCCGACCGGGCCGCTGGAGCACTGGGATAGCGATCCGTTCATTCCGACGATTCGTGATGGTCGCTTATTTGGACGCGGCGCGGCGGATATGAAATCATCGCTGGCGGCATTCATCACGGCCATCGACGCTTTTCTGATGCAGCACGCGCAGCACCAGGGATCGATCGCGCTGCTGATTACGTCGGATGAGGAAGGGATTGCAGTCGACGGCACGGTCAAAGTCGTGGAAACACTCAAGGCGCGTGGCGAAATGATCGATTTCTGCATCGTCGGCGAACCCACCTGCTCCGAAAAATTCGGCGACACGATCAAAAACGGCCGTCGCGGCTCACTCTCCGGCAATCTGACCATCCGCGGCGTGCAAGGCCATATCGCTTATCCTCATCTGGCAAAGAATCCCATCCACCTCGCGGCTCCGGCCATTGCGGAACTGGCGCAAACTGAATGGGATCACGGCAATGAGTATTTTCCGCCAACCACGTGGCATGTGTCGAATATCAATGCCGGAACGGGCGCCACCAATGTGATTCCAGGAACATTGCACCTGCTGTTCAACTTCCGTTTTTCGACCGCCAGCACGGTCGAATCGCTGCAATCTCGCGTGCACGACATTTTGGATCGGCATGGGCTGGACTATGATTTGCAATGGGAATTGTCCGGCAAGCCTTTTCTCACCCCAAAAGCTGAGCTGGCGGAGGCGTTGCATGACGCGATCGTCACGGTTACGGCCATCGAGCCGCAATTATCGACTTCCGGCGGCACGTCCGACGGCCGCTTCATTGCAGATATCTGCCCTCAAGTCATCGAATTCGGCCCGCGCAACGCCACCATACATAAATTGAACGAACATGTGGAACTCGAGGATCTGGAAAAACTCTCTAAGATTTACCAAGGAGTAATGGAACATCTTCTGATCGACAAAACCGTACCTGCGCAATCAGATCATGGCGGTTTTATCGGGGCCCTCAAAAAAATCTTCTGGAGTACCTGATGCAATGACTCACATTCTGCGGATATCACCGTCGCGAGGTTTGCTGATCGTTCTGCTCATGCTGCTGGGCAGTTGCAGCATGCTGCGCATGAGTTACCACCAAGGCCCGCAATTGGCGTGGTGGTGGCTGGACGGCTATCTCGACTTCGAGCACGAGCAAATTCCGCAGGCCAAGGAAGCGATACGCCACTGGTTCGACTGGCATCGCAGCACACAATTGCCGCAATATGCAGCGCACTTATCTGAAATGAGCGAGCACATCAACGGCACGGTCACATCCGGTGAAATCTGTGATTGGTACGACACCATGCGTACCGTTCTCGCGCCGGCACTCAATCACGCCGTGCAACTCGGCGCGCCACTGACGCGGCGCCTGAGCGAAGCGCAACTGCAGCATCTCGAGCGGCGCTATGCCAAAAACAACGAGGAATTCCGTGACGACTACTTACAACCCACGCTTGAATCCCGCCATAAGGCATCCATCAAACGCACGGTCAAACGCTTTGAGAGTTTGTATGGCGATATGAATGATGCGCAGAAGCGCCTGATTACCGCCACTATCAGCGCGTCCCCGTTCGATCCGGAAGCCTGGCTCAGTGAACGCCAGCGCCGCCAAGGCGAAACTGTGCAGCAGTTGCGGCGATTGATTTCAGATCCGGCAGAAACCGATGCTGAAACAGTGCTGCACAAGCTCGCCCGGCAACTGGAACATTCTCCCAATGCCGAGTACCGGGCGTATCAAATGAAATTGACGGATTATAACTGCGGCTTCGTCGCCGATCTGCACAACAGCACCACTCCAAAGCAGCGCCAGCACGCGCGCGACAAGCTCAGAAACTGGGCCGTTGATTTGCATGCATTGGCCAAGGAAATTCACTAGCCCGCCGGGAAAATGACGACGCTTGACCATGCTTGCTGGATTCTCGCTGGCGATCTTTCAGAATTTACGAGCCGGTCGAAGCTCCGATAATATGTTCGATTTCCTTCAGCATGGCGTGATGATCGAGATAATCGACTGCGATCGGAAACACCGCCCCCGCGTGAACCAATCGCAACGACGGATAGGAGTAGACATCCAGGCTGCGTGCCTGCTGAATATCGCGCTGCAATGCCTGTTCAATGGCCGGGCTGGCTGAATCCTCGCTAAATGCCTGCACGTCCAATCCAATTTCTTGTGCGCAGGCCTGCAGTGTTTCCGCTAAGGAAGGATTCATCGCCCGTTGGTAGTAGGCTTTCTGTATGGCCTCGATCATTTCCGGCTCGGCTTGCGCGCGTTGTTTCTTGGCGGCCAGCACTGCCCGGCACGCCGGATAGGTCGAACGCAGCGGCGTCGTGTGCGACCAGAAATTCCAATTGAACCGCACGCCAGGCACGGTCTGTTCAATGCGTCGCCATGCCTGCTGAATCATCTCTTGCGTCGATGCCGGCATCGGCTCAGTCGTATCCGGCGCCAATCCACCCAGCAGATACACAACCTGAACACCGGCAGGCAAGTCCTGCTGCAACGTACGCCAACTTTGGCCAAACGCATAACACCAACTGCACATCGGATCGTGCACATAATAAAGAGTAGAAACTGATCGCATCATTACATCTTCGCTCCTCTACGCATGGATCTGATTATCCCGCACGCTCAGACTGCTCCTTGTTCAATCATCTGCTTCGCTTTCAGGGAAAGCTTGATTGCCATCATTATATTCCCGCAGCCATGCTTCAAGCTCATGCGCCGGTACCGGCCGGTGAAACAAATAACCCTGGTAAAAATCGCATCCATGCCGATTCAGAAAATCCAATTGTTGCTCGGATTCGACCCCTTCCGCCAGCACATTGAGTTTGAGGCTGCGCGCCATGGCGATGATGGTCGCTGCGATTTCCCGGTCATTCGGATCGCTCGCCAAACCATGTACGAAACTTTGGTCGATTTTCAATTTGTCGATGGGGAAACGCTTCAGATACGTGAGCGACGAATAACCGGTGCCAAAATCGTCGATTGCCAAATGCACGCCCAGAGATTTGAGGGTTTTCAGCGTTTCTATCGATTGTTCGGCCTGTTCCATGAACATGCTTTCGGTCAATTCCAGTTCCAGGCATGCGGCAGGGAGCCTGGTCTCTGCCAGTACTCGCCGTGTCAATTCGACCACATTCTCGGAGCGGAACTGCCGAACCGACAGATTGACCGCGATCATCAGCGCCGGCAGGCCGGCGTCGATCCAGGCACGGCCTTGAGCGCAGGCAGTACGCAACACCCATTCTCCCAACGGAACGATCAAGCCGGTTTCCTCGGCAATCGGGATGAATTTTCCGGGCGGTACCATCGGCTTGCCGGGCGGCTGCCAGCGCACCAATGCTTCGACGCCGATGACGTGGCCACTGCGCGCATTAATCAACGGCTGAAAATGCAACACGAATTCATCAGACATCAGCGCTTGACGTAACCGCGTTTCCAGCAGCAGGCGTTCGTTGGCGGCTATGCTCAGCGCTTCGGTATGGTAGCGGTAGGTATTTCGCCCTTCCTGCTTGGCCAGATACATCGCCATATCCGCATGCTGAATGAGTTCCGTGACGTTGCCGGCGTCATCGGGGAAAAGGCTGATGCCGATGCTGGCATTGATGAAGATCTCATGACCGCTCGGTAAAGTGAACGGCATGATCAGCAGATCGATCAACGTCTGCGCGACCATCGCGGGTTCACTCGAATCCTTGATGTCCTCGAGTATCACCAGAAATTCATCGCCGCCCAGTCGCGCCAGGGTGTCTTCCTCCCGCAACCGCTTCTTCAGGCGGGAAGCCATCATGATCAACAGCTCATCACCGATCGGATGGCCGAGACTGTCATTCACGTTCTTGAAGCGATCCAGGTCAATATAGAGCGTTGCAATGCGCCGATCGTGCCGCTGAACGCGCTCGATGGCATGTTGCAACCGTGACTGCGCCAGCAACCGGTTGGGTAATCCGGTCAGCGGATCGTAGTGCGCCAGATGCGCCAGCCGCGCTTCCGACTGTTTCATTTGCGTGATGTCGGTAAATACGCCGACATAATTGCACGGTTCGTTCCGATCATTACAGACGGTCGTAATGGTCAGCCATTGCGGATAAATCTCGCCATTCTTACGGCGATTCCAGATTTCACCGGACCAGTAGCCAATCTTGACAAGGCTCTCCCACATGGCCTGATAGAACAATTTGCCATGACGCCCCGACTTGATGACTTTCGGATTTTTTCCGACCACCTGATCTTTGGTATAACCAGTGATTTCGGTATAGGCGCGATTGATGGCCACGATCCTTGGCTCCAGATCGGTAATGACCACGCCTTCACGGCTGGATTCAAACACCGCCGCCGCTTGCCTCAATGATTCCGCCGCATGCACTTTCTGAACGGCCAGGGCGGTGAGGGAAGCGAACTCGTTAATCAGCGCCAGGTCAACCGGCGTCGGTTCGCACGGTTTGCGGTGATATATCGCGAAAGTGCCCAGCACACTACCTTTGTCATCCTTGAACGGTATCGACCAGCAGGCATGCACATCGGCACGCCGGGTATGCTCCAGAAAAGGCTGCCAATACGGGTGATGATCGATATCAGCCACGATGATCGACTCACCGCGCCATGCCGCTGTTCCGCAGCAACCGACGCCTTCGCCGATCTTTAATTGATCGACGACTTTATTGTAATCATCCGGCAAACTCGGCGCGGCGCCGTGCCTGAGCCGACTGCCATGCTTATCCAGCAGCAGGATCGACACCAGCATATCGGAATTGATGGTTTCCAGCCGTTGCGCAATATCCTTCAATACGACTGGCAATGGTTGGCTGGCCACGATCAGATTCAATACCGATTGATGCGCTTGCCGGATCAACTCGACCCGCTTGCGATCGCTGATATCCAACCAGGCACCCACCACCTCCAACGGTCTGCCATCGGTGCTGCGCACCAGCCTCAATTCATCGTGTATCCACACCATCTGACCATTTCGATGAAAAAACCGGTAATCATGCGTCACTTGCCCCTCGGCCAGCAACATGGCTTGCTGCGCCAATACCGTCTCACGGTCATCAGGATACACATGCGATGCCCACCAGTCCTTGGCCATGGCTTCGGCTTGCGTATAGCCGAGCAAGCGCTCGATATTTTCACTCACCCAGACCGGGCGATAGGCATCACCGTCGATCTGAAGGTTATAGAGTATCGTTGGGCTGGCGGCCAGCAAATTATCCAGGCGCAGACTGGCCTGCTTCAGGCTTACTCGTTCCCGCGCCAGATCCGCCTGATGCTTGACTTTCTCCAATATGGCGGTAATTTCGTATAGATAGCCTTCATGCTTCGACAAATAATCATCGATTTCGCCCTGCAGCGCTCGGGCAACGACAATCTCGCTGCCCTGACCCGTCACCAGTACAATGGGAATATCCAGATTGCGCTCAGTGCGCAGCAATTTGATGAACTCCAGGCCATCCATACCGGGCAAACGATAATCGATCAACAAGACATCGAATGGCGCTTCCGGTTTGATCGAATTCATTGGAAAGAATGACAGCGCTTCCTGCGTGCTGGTCGCAGCAGTCAAATGAATATGCGGTGCGTGCAAGGCCACATGCCGCTGCAGCAGATCGATGTCGAAGCGGTTGTGCTCGATATACAACACGCGCAGGTTGGGCTGATTACGATCCGCGCAATGGCCGAAGTGTTCCATGGCATGCCGCAATATACGCGGCAGCCGTTCCAGATAATCATCGCGCTTGACCAGATAGTCATCAGCGCTGGCCTTGAAAGCGGCCATTGCGGAATCCTGATCGCCCGAACCGGTCAGAATCACCACCGCCAGCGGCAATCGCTGTTCGCGCACATACGCCAGCGCTTCAAGGCCGGAGCCATCCGGCAGGGATAAATCTACCAATAGTACATCGTAGCCATTTGATGGCGTCAGTTTCTTCAGCCCTTCAGCCAGTGTCGCAGCCAATTCCAGTTTAATCTCAGGAGCAGTTTGCGCCAACCTGCGCCGCGCCAGATCGGCATCGCTGGCAGAATCCTCGATATATAGAACGCGCATCAGGGTCATCCAGGTAACGTATTGATCACACACCAATAAAGCTCTATTTGCCGCGCCACATCCATAAAACGGTCAAAATCGACCGGTTTGACAATGTACGAATTGGCGCCTGCGTCATAGGCGTTTTGAATATCACGCTCTTCTTGCGAAGTCGTCAACACAACGATCGGAATGCTGCGCAGCGACGCATGGGTCTTCAATGTCCTGAGCACCGTCAAGCCGTCGATACGCGGCATATTGAGATCTAACAGAATTAACAGAGGCATCGTCTCGCCCGCTTCCCAGCGGGGTATCCACGCCAATGCCTCTTCACCGTCGCGTGCGATCAGAATAGGGTTAGTAAGGTTGCAGCGCTGAAAGGCGCGCAATGTCAAGTCGACATCCAGCGGATTATCTTCAACCAGCAGAATGGGTGGATGATCACTCATGATGCCGACCGGTCGCTGTCATCATCGGGCGGAGTCTTGGCAAGCGGCAATTCAATATAAAACGTCGCGCCTTGTCCCGGAGCACCTTGCGCCCAAACCCGCCCATTCATTCGCTGCAGCGCTTTTTTCACCAGCGCCAGGCCAATGCCTGTCCCTGGATACTCCTCGAGCCGGTGCAAGCGCTCAAAAATTTCGAAGATGCGTTCAGCGTACTTCATATCGAAGCCGATGCCGTTATCACGAATCCGAATCACTACCCGTTCGCCCGCCTGGTAAGCGCCGAATTCTATGTGCGGATGCGCCACATGCTGGCTGAATTTAATCGCGTTTTCCAGCAAGTTGCGCAGCACCAGGGCCAACCCTTCGCGATCGCCCTGCACCTTGAACGAAGACACATCGGCAATGATCTCAACCGCTCCAGGCGTCACCGAAGCACTGCATTCGGCTATCGTCTGATGAATCAACTGGGCCACATCGAGCACGTTAGGTTCGATCTTACGCCGCTCCATGCGGGAATAGGCCAGCAAATCATCGATCAGCTCATTCATGCGCGTAACACCCGCACGGATATTGCTGATGAATAATCGGCCTTCGGCATCCAGCCGATCGCGGCAATCCTCCTCCAGCAATCGGCTGTACCCTTCGACCCCGCGCAAGGGTGCCTTCAAATCATGAGAAACGGAATACACGAAGCTCTCCAATGATTGATTCAACGCCTTCAGTTCCGCGGTGCGTTCCGCAATGCGCTGCTCCAGTGTGGCATTGAGCTGTTGGAGCGTTTCTTCGGCGTGTTTTAGATGGGTGATATCCTCGGTAAAAATGACAATGCCGCCAATGGTAGCGTCCACCAGCCACGGCCGAACTTCCCAGCGCAACCACAATATCGTGCCGTCGCTCCGTTCGAAGCGGTCTTCATCATTACGAATCACTTCTCCGGCAAGGCAGCGCTGATGGATATCTTTCCAATGCTGACTGATATCGGGAAACACGTCATAATGGCGCAATCCAATCACATCAACATTCCCCAGTGCATAGTCGTTGCGCCAGCGCTGACTGCAGGCGAGATAACGCATATCGCGGTCGAACATCGCCAACGATGCAGGCGCATAATCAATGAACACTTTGAGTTGTTCCTTGCTGTGCTGCAGCGCTACTTCAGCTTGCTTGCGCTCGGTAATATCCTGCACCGTGCCCTGTAATGCAACGATGTGCCCGTCCGCATCGCGCACTGCTTCTCCGCGCGCGATGATCCAGCCATAGGTGGCATCCGGCCTGATGATTTCCGCATCGCATTGATACGCGATTCCATCGCGCCGGCATTTTTCCATCGCGGCGATCAGCGTATTCCAGCTCGCCGCAGTAAAATAACGCGCCATTTCCTGATCGTCTGCGGGTGGCAATCCCAGCTTGCGGCCGTAAATCTGAAACACTTCCTCCGACCACTTGTGTTCATGGGTATTGAGATTCCAGGTCCAATGACCGAGATGGGCGATACGTTTGACTTCGTTCAAGTGCGCCTCGATCTCCTTGCGCGCTTGAATATTCTGAACGAAGGCAATGAAGTAATCCGGGGAGTGATCGGATTTGCGCACCAGCGACACCGTAAGACCTACCCATAGGACGGTGCTGTCCTTGCAAACATAGCGTTTTTCCCGGGTATAGGTAGCAATTTTACCGCCGAGCAGACACCGCAGGAGCTTCAAATCGGCCTCCAGATCATCCGGGTAGGTAATATCCTGGAAACTCATCGACATCAATTCATGCGGCGGGTAACCGACGATATCGCACAGCGCCTGGTTGACCTGCAGCCAGCACCCTTCCGGCGAAGCAATCGCGATCCCGATAGCGGCTTGCTCGAACGTCGCCTGAAAACGGCGCTCGCTTTCGCGAAGCTGCTCGTTGGCCCGTTGACGTTCAAGGAACAACGTATTGACCCCTTTTTTAACCTCAGCGGCACGAAGCATGATGTCCGCTTCCATGCGCTCAGTGCCGGTTCCGATCTTGCTTAATTTTTGGTCTTCGCTGCAGCGACTGAGAATGAATTCAGTCACGTCTTCGACATGATGAATGATGTAGATCACGTTGCCGGCAGTATCCAGCACCGGCGTATTCACCGGACTCCAGTACTTCAGTTCAAACCGGCCGCTGCCGTCGCGCAAGGGAACATCGTATTGCTGGATACTCATGACATCCGGATGTCTGGCACTGATGACCCGGTGTAATGATGCTCTCAAATCATCGGTGCTGTGAATTGCCGGTTGATGGGGATTGTCAGGAAAAACCTCGAACAGGCCACGCCCGACAATGTGCTCGCGCTGAGTATCCGTTACTTCCAGATACTTGGCGTTCACCGCGACGATGGTAAAGTCGCTGTTCGGCCGCACGACCAAATAGGGATGCGGCCCCGCCTCAAACAACTGTTGATAAGGCGGACTTTCGTGCATCGATATCTCCCATTGTTTGAGCAGTGATCAACACATGTTTCTGCGCAACTCATTCCGGTCAATTTTCAACCGTCGAATACTAAATGGATTTATAAAAGCTTTCCAGCCCGAAAGACAGCTTTCACCAAAAATAATACTTTTCTGGTACTGCAGGTTATTGTTGTCTTACAACGTCTAAGGAAAGCTTTGAAAAGGGTGGAACGATCACGCATTACATGATCGAACGCAACCGTTTTTCTGAGCTTTCCTATCCTAAAGAAAGACGCTTCATTAGCGGCGTTTCTGTCCCAGCAGCGATCCGAGCAGGCCACGGGTAATTTCCTTGGCGATGGATGAGCCCACCGACCGTGCTGCGCTTTTGGCAAACGCATCGATGACGCCTTCGCGATGCCCGCCTCGTTTTCCCGTCGTGCCGAGCAGCAAATCTCCCAGACCTCCGAGGATACCTTCTCCAACCGAGCCATCGAGAATTCCGGTCGACTTGGGCGCAGATTCATCACTGGCATTCTGGGTTCCCCCGGCCCGAGCTTGCAGTAATTCAAACGCGCTTTCACGATCAATCTCCTGGTCGTAGACGCCAGCGACGATCGATGACTGGATGAGCTGGCTGCGCTCTTCATTACTGATCGGCCCAATCTGACTGAGCGGCGGCACAATGAAAGCACGCTCAGTGATGCCGGGGGAACCTTCTGTATCTAAAAACGAGATCAACGCTTCACCGACGGAGAGTTCGAGAATTGCTTGCTTGACATCGAGTTTCGGATTCGGCCGCATGGTTTCGGCGATTGAATTCACCGCTTTCTGATCGCGCGGCGTGAATGCGCGCAACGCATGCTGTACACGATTGCCCAATTGCGCCAGCACCTTGACAGGAATATCGAGCGGATTCTGGGTCACGAAATACACCCCGACGCCTTTTGAACGGATCAATCTGACCACCTGTTCGATTTTTTCCAGCAGGGCGGGCGATGCCATGCTGAACAACAGGTGCGCTTCATCGAAGAAGAACACCAGTTTGGGTTTCTCCCGATCGCCGGCTTCCGGCAAATTCTCGTATAATTCGGACAGCATCCACAATAGGTAAGTACTGTACAATCGCGGTGAATTCAGCAGCTTATCCGCCGCCAAAATATTGATGACGCCTTTGCCATCGACGGTTTGCATCAAATCCTCGACATTCAGCATCGGCTCGCCGAAAAAGTGACTGCCGCCCTGCTCTTCGATCTGCAGCAAACCGCGCTGAATCGCGCCGATCGACGCTGCCGACACCGCGCCATACTGGGTCTTGAAGGTACTGGCATGATCGCCGACATACTGCAGCAACGCCCGCAAGTCTTTCAAGTCCAGCAACAGCAAACCATGATCATCGGCAACCTTGAACACCAGCGTCAATACGCCTTCCTGGGTGTCATTCAGATTCAGCAGCCGCGCCAACAGCAGCGGTCCCATATCCGAAATCGTTGCCCTCAGCGGATGCCCCTGCTGCTGGAATACATCCCATAAAGTCACCGGAAAACCCTGCCATTGCGGCGCATCCATTCGCAGCATGCTGAGGCGCGACGCCAATTTGTCAGATAACGCCCCCGGCTTGCAGATGCCGGTCAGGTCACCCTTGACGTCGGCCATGAAAACCGGAACCCCGATAGCAGAGAAACCTTCAGCCAGTTTTTGCAGAGTAACCGTTTTGCCTGTGCCGGTGGCACCTGTAATGCAGCCGTGACGCGTCGCCATGGACGGCAACAGCGTCAGATCGGCAGCGCTTGTCTTTGCGATAATCAATGGATCAGCCATAATAATGTAGTATTGAAACGATGGATAAGCCATTCCACCTTGAGATGATTCAAGATCGAT
The DNA here is from genome assembly GCF_009833095.1 of Nitrosomonas sp. JL21. Lineage (GTDB taxonomy): Bacteria > Pseudomonadota > Gammaproteobacteria > Burkholderiales > Nitrosomonadaceae > Nitrosomonas. The sequence continues at coordinate 6,227 of NZ_QRCB01000016.1, read as the reverse complement.
ATGCCGTTACCGGACAAACTATCCGGATGATCGAATTGTAAGTGAACCCGGAGAAAACACAATGGAAACAAATGGGGCAATGTATAATTGAACCGTTCAATGAATGGCAGCGAGCAAGGGTCAAGCGGGGCAAAACTGGCGGAAAACACAGTGTATGAACGATAAATGAGCAGTCTGAGCGCGACTTCACTGCCTCCACTGCTTGGTCAAGCGCAGTCGTTTTTCTGAGCTTTTATGGCGTTACTTAGGTTGTTCTGGTTTTCGAGCACATTATTCATCAATTCCGGATCGATAGATACTTGAACAAATCCTTTATTTATGGTGATATCGGCGGCACCAAAACCATTCTGGCAATAGCCGAAACGAGGAGAGATGGCGGCATTCATCAGCATTTTGTGCAACGCTACCTCAGTCATTCCTATGAGCGTTTTTCCGATTTGCTCAGCGATTTTCTGAAACAATCCCAGGTAGCCGTTCGACCCGATGCGGCGTGTTTTGCAATTGCGGGACCGATCGTGGGTCAGCAGGCCAGCTTGACCAATCTGCCCTGGCATATCTGCGAGGTCGATATTTCGAATGAATTTTCAATTTCCACCGTCAAGCTCATCAATGATTTCGAAGCCGCAGCGCTGGCGATCGAGGAGCTGACGCCGAATGATCTTTTGAAATTACAGTCGGGTCAGATGCACGAGCACGGCATGCGCGTCGTTCTCGGCGCCGGCACCGGCATGGGTGTAGCCTGGCTGGCCTGGCTCAAGGATCGCTATGTTCCGCTGGCCACCGAAGCCGGGCACATGGATTTCGCACCAGCCAATAAATTGCAAATGAGCCTGCTCGAGTCATTGCAAATCAAATTGGGCCATGTATCGGTAGAGCGATTACTGTCGGGCGCCGGTCTGACGCATATCTTCAATTTTCTGCAATTGCACCAGGCAGTTCCCTCCGGCCTGACAGCGACCCATCTGAAAGAGGACAGCGGCGCCACGATCACCACACTGGCGCAAACGCACAAACACCCGATCGCAATCAAATCATTGCATATCTTTGCTGAAATTTATGGCGCCTATGCCGGAAATCTCGCGCTGGCGGGATTATGCCGTGGCGGCGTCTACATTGCCGGCGGCATTGCACCGAAAATTATCAATATCATCAGCTCAGGAGGCTTCATGCGCGCTTTCCGCGATAAAGGACGATTTTCCACATTGATGAATGAAATTCCCGTGCATGTCGTGACCAATTCCGACATCAGCCTGCTTGGCGCCCGGCGCGTAGCGCAGCAATTGCTGCAACAGAGCGATTAAAGCCTATCTGTTTCCCATTCTCATGCCAAAAGCAATCCATTAATCTTTGTATATCGATCATCCAGGGAGTGCCCATGTTTCCGCGAACAGCATACACCATTACCGTTAATCCCAAAATTCCTCCGCGCCTGAAGCGTCTGGAAGAATTGGCCAATAATCTCTGGTACAGTTGGGATCGCGCCACGCGCGCGCTGTTTTCCAGGTTGGATCCCCAGTTGTGGGAAGCAGTCGGCCACAACCCCAAGGCATTCCTGAAGCGCGTCGATGAATCCGCATTGCTGAAGGCTACCGAAGACCGGGTATTTCTTGCCACTTATAACAGCATACTGTCGACCTATGATTCCTACCATGAAGCCGCATCCCCGCAGCATGATGGCAATGGATTGAGCACCGAGGATCAGGTTGCGTATTTCTGCTTCGAATTCGGTTTTCACGAAAGCCTACCGATTTATTCCGGCGGACTGGGCATTCTCGCCGGCGATCATTGCAAGGCGGCCAGCGACCTGCATTTGCCGTTCGTAGCGATCGGCCTGTTGTACCGTCAGGGGTATTTCTCGCAAATCATCGATAGCCAGGGCAATCAGCAAGTCACCTACACCATCGCCGATTTTGAAGATCTTCCGGTGACGCCGGTATTGAGCAAGGACGGCGGTAATCTGACCGTTGAGGTGGCGTTGCCGCAACGCACCGTGATTGCAAAAATCTGGCAAGCAAAAATTGGACATGTGACGTTGTTTCTGCTCGACAGCGATTTGCCGGAAAATTCCCCGCAGGACCGCTATATCACCCACAATTTGTATGGCGGCGACAAAGTCATGCGCATTGAACAGGAAATCCTGCTGGGCATGGGTGGAGTGCGGGCATTGCAGGCGCTTGGCATCAAACCGACCATATGGCACATCAATGAAGGTCACGCCGCATTCATGATTCTCGAGCGCATCCATGATCTGGTGCAACAAGGATTGGATTTTGCCAGCGCCCTCGAGAATGTCGCGGTGACCACGGTGTTCACAACGCATACCGCCGTCCCAGCCGGGCACGATCATTTCAGTCCCGATATGATGCATACCTATTTTGAAAGCTTCTACCGCCGCATGAACATTACCTATGAAGAATTCATGGCGCTGGGTCATGCTCCCGGCAGCGCGGACTTCAATATGACCGCGCTGGCGATTCACGGTTCGCGCACCCATAACGGTGTCAGCAAGATCCATGGCAGCGTCTCCGCCAATATCTGCGGAGAATTATGGCCGCAGATCGAACCCGAAGAAAACCCGATCACCTACATTACCAATGGCGTCCATGTGCCGACCTTCCTGGCGCAGGAATGGTCTGATCTGTTTGACCGCTATCTGGGCCATGAATGGCGCAACAAGATGTGCGATACCGACTATTGGTCGCGCATCGATGCGATTCCCGATCATTTGTTCTGGAGCGTGCGGCAATCGTTGAAGTCGCAGATGTTTCATGGCATCCGTTCCCGCGTTACCGACCAGAACGCCCGCAACCATGGCTCGGAAGCGCATCTGGACCGGCTGCTGCGGTTCGTCGACCCGATCAATCCGAATATCCTGACATTGGGATTCGCACGGCGCTTCGCCACCTATAAACGCGCGACGATGCTGTTCGATAATATCGACTGGTTGCGCCGCATCGTTTTGGATCAGGAGCGCCCGGTATTGTTGATTTTTGCCGGCAAAGCCCATCCTGCGGATGTTCCGGGTCAGGATCTGATCAGGCAGATCAGCGAAATCGCGCATTATCCCGAATTCGAGGGACGCCTCCTGCTGGTCGAAGGCTACGATCTGCGGTTAGCCAGACGTCTCGTCGCGGGGGTCGATGTCTGGCTCAACAACCCGATTTATCCGCTCGAAGCAAGCGGCACTTCAGGCATGAAGGCCGGCATCAATGGCGCCATCAACCTCAGCGTACTGGACGGTTGGTGGGGAGAAGGGTATGACGGCAAGAACGGCTGGGCCATCAAGCCGGGACCGGAAAACATGGATAGCACACTGCGTGACAAGGAAGAAAGCCGCGCGTTATATGAAATCCTGCAAGACCAGGTCATTCCGTTGTATTACAGTCACGGCAAGCTTGGCTATTCACCCGCCTGGGTGAAAATGGCGAAACACTCAATGTTGTCGATACTGCCGCGCTATAACGCTACCCGCATGGTGGACGAATATGTTCAAAAATTCTATCGTTCCGCCAGCAATAAGGGCGCGTTGTACGCTGCCGACAATTTTGCCGAGGCAAGAAAGGTTGCAGCCTGGAAGGCAAAAATAAGAGCCGCATGGCACGGCATCACATTGCGCCGCCTCGACTCTCCGCGCGAACAGATTCAGTTCAATCAGGCACTGCATTTCAAAGTGGCTGCCAAACTGAATCATCTGCAACCGAGCGATGTCGCCGTTGAATTGCTGATATGCCGTCAGTTCAAAACCACCCGGTTATGCAATTTCAACCACTTCCGGTTTGAATTCACGGGTGTTCAGGATGGTGATGAACATGTGTTCGAACTCAAGCTGATTCCGGAACTCTGCGGCAAACAGGAGTACTTCATCCGTATCTATCCTTATCACCCATCGCTGACGCATCCCCTGGAAATGGGATTGATGGTGTGGTTATAATCACGTTCACAACCTTAAGCTCCAAGTCAGAAAATTCTTGCAAGCACGGAACCATCACGGACTGTTCTAAAAAAACAGTCCGCCGTTCCGCCGTAAACGTACACTCCTGATCGCAGCATGTAAAAAACTAGCCAAGTTTTGCGCGCTGCACAGCCATTTCTTATCGGAACAGTTTTTTGCATTCTTCGTAACACCTTTGCCGCCATTCAGTCATCAACTAAACCAGCCGTCGCCTCATCAATCCGAATACCGTCGCGCCATGTGAGAATTAACCCTATTTTCTGCGTTTCATCGAAGCTTCGGCATTTTTCTTAGAAATTAATATTGCCTCTCCTCAATGCGTATTACCGAATGCACGCCAAGCCCCCCCTTGGTCTTTTTAATCTCACCCATCCGAGGTTTCCTATGAAGAACAGCCTGTTAATCACCTCCATCATGATTTTGCTCATATCGACGATATCCGCTGCCTGGGCAGGAAAGCACATCTATCTCGCTCCGGATGATCATACCGATTACATGTGGAGAGGAGATGAGACCGAATATGAAAATGCTTTTCTGAACATGACCGATTATTACCTCAACCAGATCGACGCAACCACCAAAACAAATCCCACTCATCATCAAGCCCGCTGGAATGCGGATGGCAGTTTCTGGATGTGGGTTTATCAGAAGAACCGCACCCCGGTCCAATTCCAGCGATTGATCAATCGGATCAAGAGCGGTCATTTCAGCATGCCGTTGAACGCGCTGGTGCTGTCCAACGGCGGTACCCCGGCAGAAGCCGTGCTGCGCGGCATGTACTATCCCGGCCAGATTCAGCGTGCCTATGACGTCGATTTTCCGATTGCGATCGCGATGGAGAACCAAACCCTGCCATATGGCTTATCGTCGCTGTGGGCAGGATCGGGCGCCAAATATTCATGGAAAGGCGTGTGCAATTGCGCATCGCATGTCCCTCACCTGAGCAACCGCGATCGTGAAATTTATTACGCAGGCGGTCGTGATGGCAGTCGCGTGCTGATGAAATGGAATTCAGTCTTTCTCAATCATAGTCTGATCGGTGGTTATGCCGAAGGACGCAACCCCCATGCCGCGATCAATTTCGTCGAAAACAACGCAACATTCAAGAACCGTTATCCTTTCCCGGTGATCGGCATCTTCGGAAAAGGCGAAGATGACCTAAAAACCATTGATAACCTATTCGTAACGACCGCGAAAGACTTGACCAATGCCAATCGCAAGGTCATCGTCTCGAATCAGCTCGACTTCTTCACGCATTTCGAAGCCGACCATGGCGCCGATCTGGAAACTTTTGCAGCCAGCTACGGCAATGAATGGGAACTCTATTCCGCATCGATGTCGGAAGTCTCCGCGCGGGTCAAACGCGCGATCGAAAAACTCCGCAGCGCGGATGCGATGGCGACACTGGTTTCGCTGCAGGACCCTACGTTCATGGATAGCCGCATCGAAGCACGCAATAAGGCCATGCTCAATTTCGGCCTGTATTACGAACATAACTGGACTGCCGATGGACGAGTCACGCGCAATGCCCGTGCAGAATGGCAGCGCAAGATCGAAGGCGAAATTACTTCCTACGTCGATACATTGTACGACGATGCCAGCAATCAGCTTGGCGGCATGATCGCCAAGAACGGCGCCAACCCGCGCTTCTATGTATTCAATAGCCTGAGTTGGGCGCGCACCGATTACGCCGATTTTCCCGTCGGCAATAAAGCCATCGTGCATGTGGTCGATGTCTCGACGGGAGCGCAAGTGCCTTCACAGTATCTCACCGTAAATGGCAAGCCCCATCTGAGGATTCTTGCCAAGGATGTGCCGTCGGTCGGGTATAAAGTATTTGAAATCAGGAATGGCGCAGGCACTACTACTTTTCAGAATGCTGCGACACTCAATGGCAATATTCTGGAGAACGATTTTTACCGCATCACCGTGTCGAACACCGGCGCAATCACGAGCCTGATCGACAAAAAACGCGGTAATCGTCAATTCGTCCGCACGATCGATGGCAAGACGATCAACGACCTGGGCGGCATCGGCGGCAGTCTGGCGGTCGAAAACATCGGCCCTGTCAGCGTAACCCTGCGTGCCACCTCGATGAATCCCCACTCTCATGCCACGCGCATCACATTGACTCGCGATTCGAACCGCATCGATATCAGCAATACCATCACGCAGAATTTCAGTGATGTGCTGAGCTGGAATTATTCGTTCAACATCAATTCGCCGGATATCTGGCATGAAGAAGTCGGCGCCGTCATCCGCGCCAAATTACTGC